>CAZBLR010000007.1:0-87436 GCA_964492895.1 uncultured Zetaproteobacteria bacterium
GACCGCGGCCGCGGTGAAATCGGGGGCGGCCTTGCCTACCAGTACACTCATGATTCAGCTCCTTTACGTCTCTATGCCGGGTAGATTCCGAGTGTAGACAACTACCCCGGAGTTGCCACCCTGTTTTGATCATGGTCTTTCCGGTCCGCGATGCCCACGAACTCGATGAAGATGTGGCGGGCGCGCGGCACGGACTTCCTGACCTCGCCCTCCATGCCCCGCCTGAGTTCGTGCAGGTGACGCAACATGCGCACCGCCCCCTCGACCTGGGCCGCGTTCATGCCGGCGAATACCGCCTGTTCGCGCACCTGCACCTCGGCCATCAACAGCGTTTCCTCCGGCGACAGCACGATGCTGTTGACCCGTTCCACATGGGCTATGCGGGCATCCGCGCCCCACAGCGCACGTGCCGTGTCGTCGAGGTGCGGGTCGGACGTGTCGATCAGGAAGCGCTTGTTCAGGCCGGCCAGTAGCAGGGCCAGGCCGCCCATCAGCAGACCGATCAGCATGGCCGCCGCCGCATCGAACAGCTCCGAACCGGTCCACACCGCCAGCGCCATGCCGGCCAGCGCCAGCAGCAGCCCGAACACCGCCACCGTATCCTCGACCAGGACGGCCAGCGTCGTGGGATCGCGCGTCTCGGCGATGAAGGCGAAGAAGCCGAGGCCCGCCCGTTTGCGCTGGGCGTTGAATTCGTTCAGGGCCACGAGCAGGGAGTAGCCCTCGGCGACAAAGGCCAGGCCGACGATGGCGAAGGCCAGCCAGCTGATGGTCGGTGTGTGCTCGGACTGCAACTGATCGATGGCGTGCATGACCGTATAGACGCAACCGATGAAGAAGATGGTGACGGCGGAGACCAGGTTCCAGAAATAGCGTTCCTGGCCGTAGCCGAAATGATGCTGCGCGTCGGCCTGGCGGACCGAGCGGCGCAGCCCGACGAACAGCAGCGACTGGTTGGCCGTATCGGCCAGGGAGTGCACGGCCTCGGCCAGCAGGGCGCTGGAGCCGGAAAAGGCGAATCCGACAAATTTCGCCACTGTGACCAGACTGTTGGACGCCACCGCCGTCAACACCGCCCGCGTTGAGCCCTCCGTAGCCATATTCCCTCCCCGACCGGACATGCTAATGTATGCCCATGTGGTCCTACCGTCATGACGGCTTCACCGTGCATCAGCTCCCGGCACTCAACGATAATTATATCTACCTGATCGCATCGCAAGACCGACGTGTCGTTGGCGTCGTCGATCCGGCCGAGGCCGTCCCGGTCGCAACGGCCTGCGACGAGCTCGGGCTGACGCCGACCCATATCCTGAACACCCACCACCACTGGGATCACACCGGCGCCAACCTGGAGCTGAAGCAGCGTTACGGCTGCCGCATCGTCGGCGCGAGGCACGATGCGGCGCGCATCCCCGGCATCGATGTCATGGTCGATGAGGATTCCGGCTTCACCCTCGGCGATTTGCCGGTAGCAGTGCTGAACGTGCCCGGCCATACCCTCGGGCATATCGCCTACGTGCTCGGCGATGCGCTGTTCTGCGGCGACACCCTGTTCGGCGCCGGTTGCGGCCGCCTGTTCGAGGGAAGTCCCGCGCAGATGTGGGACAGCCTGCAGAAGCTCGCCCGCCTGCCGGCCGCGACGAAGGTCTACTGCGCCCATGAATACACGCTGGGCAATCTGCGCTTCGCGCGCACCGTCGACCCCGACAATCAAGACCTGAGCGAACGCATCACCCGGGACACGCGCATGCGCACGGAGGACAAGCCGACCGTCCCCTCGACCGTCGGCGAGGAGCTGGCCACCAACCCCTTCCTGCGCCCGCTGTCGGCACCGTTCCGTACCGCCTATGCGGCGGCTGCGGGCATCCCCGACGAACCACTGGGCGTGTTCGCGTCCATCCGCGCGGCGAAGGACAAGGCCTAAGGACGCAAGCTGCGTTAATCCCGGCGCAGGCGGTCGGAGATGGCCACGGGTGTGGGGTAGCGCATCATGGTCACGTAGGGCGAGATGATGAACGTCAGGATCGTCGCCAGCTGGATCAGGGTGGCGGCATTGGCGCTGATGCGGTGCATGTCCATGGCCAGGATAGCGATCAGGATGGAGAACTCGCTCATCTGACCCAGGCGCACGCCGACCTCGGTGGCGATCGGCCTGGCCTCCCCTTCCCGGCGCATCAGCAAGGCATACAGCAACGGCTTCAGCGTCAGTGCGATCACGGCCAGCAGCACAGCCGGCAGCCATACCCCGTGCAGCGTCTCGGGATGGAAGCCGGCCCCGACCGAGAAGAAGAAGATGACCAGGAAGAAATCGCGCAAGATCTTCAGCTGTTCGGCGATGAACTGGGCCACCGGGCTGTTGGCCATGGCCACGCCGGCGACGAAGGCGCCGATCTCCCGCGACAGGCCCAGCGCATGGGCCAGCTCCGCCATGCCGAGGCACCAGCCGATGGCCAGCAGGAACATGTATTCCTGGATGGTATCGAAGCGACGCAGCAGGCGGATGATCACCTGCCTTTCCAGCACCCAGGCCATCAGCAGCAGGGCTGGAAAGCTGACGAGCGGCCGCACGAAGGCCATCCAGGGCAAGGAACCGTCCACGGCAGGCGGACGGATCAGCAGCAGTACGAAGATGGCCAGCAGGTCCTGCAGCAGCAGGATGCTGATGATGATCTCGCCGGTGTGCCGGTGATGCAGCACCGTGGTCGGCAGCAGCTTGATGCCGATGATCGTGCTCGAGAACATCAGGGCGGCCCCGATGACCACGGACTCGAACCAGGCGTAGCCGAACGCATGCGACAGCAGCATCCCGATGCCGGCCAGCACGGCCGCGCTGACGAGCGTGACGATGGTGGTTTCACGCACCAGACCGACCAGCTTCTGCGGCGGCAGATTCAGCCCGAGCAGGAACAGCAGGAACAGGATGCCGATGTCCGAGAACTGGCGGATCAGCTGGGCATCACCGACCCAGCCGAGCATGGCCGGACCCAGGGCGATGCCGAGCACGATGTAGCTGACCAGCATCGCCTGGCGCGCCATCATGGCCAGGGTAGCCACCACCGCCGCACCGAAGAAGATCAGGAACATGATGTACAGGACCGAATCCGCATTCATGAGGTGACGCATCCTCCGATTCGGTTCATATCGCGGCACCGGACGAGGCCGCTAACCTCACTGTAGCACAGGCAAGCGTCCGGGCAGCGTTGCGTCAGCCGTGCTGCTGGTAGGCCGGGCATGCGGTCTGGGTCACGTCGGGCGGCCAAACGTCATCGATCCGGGCGACGGACAGTGCCCCGCCCCAGACGCAACCGGTGTCGAGCCCCAGCACGTGCGGCTGGTCGGCGACCAGGCCCATGGCCGCCCAGTGTCCGTAGACGATGCGCCGCTGTCGCCGCCACGGCGCATCGGCAAAGCCGAACCATGGCTGCTGCCCTGGCCCCTGCGCCGGCCCGGCCCGGTTTCCCCAGTCGAACAGCCCGTCGGCGGTGCAATAGCGGGTACGGGTCAGCACGGCCACCGTGAACAGATCGGCATCCAGGCCTTCGGAAACCTCCGGCTGACGGGGCGGATAGGCATCGTGGTGCAGCTGCAGGCAGAAATCGGCCCAGTCATCGCGTTGCAGGCGTGCCTGGACGCGCCCGGCGCGTTGCATCGCCGTATCCATATCCCATGCCGGGTGCAGCCCCGCGTGCACCAACGCACTGCCCAGGGCCTCGTCGTCATGGATCAGGGGGCGCCGGCGCAGCCAGTCCAACAGCTCGGCGGCATCCGGGGCATCCAGGATGTCCTGGATGGTGTCCCGCCGATACAGGGCTCCCCCGGCGGCCAGGGTCAGCAGATGCAGGTCGTGGTTGCCGAGTACCGATGTGCAGCTGTCGCCAAGGCCATGCATGAAGCGCAGCACGGCCAGCGAATCCGGGCCCCGGTTGACCAGGTCGCCGGTGCACCACAGCCGGTCGGCGACCGGATCGAACGTGATCGTGTCCAACAGCCTTCTGAGGGGGTCGAAACAGCCCTGGATATCGCCCACCGCATAGACAGCCATGGCGCGGCGTTCAGCCCTGCAGCAGAACGGGGACGCGCTCCAGCGCTTCTTTGAGTTTGCCGGGCACGGTACCGCCGGCCTGGGCCATGTCCGGCTTGCCGCCCCCCTTGCCACCGCAGGTCGCCGCGACCTCGCGGATCAGGTTGCCGGCATGGAAGCGATCCAGCAGGTCGGGCGTGACGCCGGCGATCAGCTGCACCTTGTCGCTGCCCCGCCGCACCCCGAACACGATGACGCCGCTCTTGAGCTTGGCCTTGGCCTTGTCCATGGCATCGCGCAGATCCGCCACGGATTCCGGCAGCTCGGCTGCGACCAGGCTGACGCCATGGACGTCCACGGCCTTGTCCACGATATCGTCCAGCAGCCCGGAGGCCTGCTTCGCCTGCAGCGAGGCGAGCTGGCGCTCGGCCTCCTTGAGCTTCGCCTGCAGCTGCGCCGCCGCTTCCGCGGTCTCCTGAGGGCGTACCTTCAGGTATCCGGCCGTTGCCGCAAGCGCGTCGCTGTCGGCCAGGAAGCTCCGGTAAGCAGCCTGTCCGGTGACCGCCTCGATGCGTCGCACCCCGGCGGCGATACCGGTCTCGGTGGTGATGCGGAACAGCCCGATATCCCCGGTATGCCCCACGTGCGTGCCGCCGCACAGTTCGGTGGAGAATCCGGCCTGCACCACCCGCACCTCATCGCCGTATTTCTCGCCGAATAACGCCATGGCGCCGCTATCCAGGGCCGCTTCCTGGCTCATCACGCGCGTGGCAACCGCGTCGTTGGTCCAGATGGCGCTATTGACGCGCGCCTCGATCTGGCGCCGTTCGTCTTCGTCCACGGGCTTGAAATGCGAGAAATCGAAACGCAGCCGCTCGGCATTGACCAGGGAACCCGCCTGCTTCACGTGGTCGCCCAGCACCTGGCGCAGCACCGCGTGCAGCAGGTGCGTGGCCGTGTGGTTGCGGCGGATGGCAAGCCGGCGATCCGCATCGACGGTGAAATGGGCCGTGATGCCGCTGCGGATCTCGCCCGCTTCGACGACGCCGATGTGCACGTGCAGGTCGGCCAGCAGCTTCCGGGTGTCCTCGACACGGAACACGCCGTCGTCCGTGCGCACGACGCCGGTGTCGCCCACCTGGCCGCCGGATTCGGCATAGAACGGCGTCTGGTTGGCGACCAGCCAGCCCTTTTGTCCCTGTTTCAGGGCATCGACCAGCGCCTCACCATCGAGGATGCCGGTCAGCACCCCTTCCGCCTCCAGCGTGTGGTAGCCGAGGAATTCGGTCGGGCCATGCTGTTCACGGATGTCGAACAGGGCCTTGGGCACCGATTGCTCGCCGGAGCCGGACCAGGCCGCCCGGGCGCGCTGGCGCTGCTCCTCCATGCAGGCCGTAAAGCCCTCCATGTCCAGGCCGACGTCCCGGCCCTTCAGGATGTCGGCGGTCAGGTCGAGCGGAAAGCCGTAGGTGTCGTACAGCGTGAACAGCGTCCTGCCCGGGATGGTGCCGCCGCTTCCGGCCTCGGCCGCGGCATCCTCGACCAGCTTCAGGCCGTGATCGAGGGTCTTGATGAAGCGCTCCTCCTCGATGCGGATCACCTGCTCGATGTTGGCCTGGCTCTCCTGCAGCTCGCGGAAGTGTCCGCCCATGACCTCGACCAGACTCGGCACCAGGCGGTGGATGAAGGCCTCGTGCATGCCGAGCAGGCGGCCGTGCCGGCAGGCCCGGCGCAGGATGCGCCTGAGCACGAAGCCCCGGCCCTCGTTCGACGGCAGCACGCCGTCGGCGATCAGGAACGAGACCGAGCGCAGGTGGTCGGCGATCACGCGCAGGCTGGCCGTGGTCTGCTCGTCGGCACCGTAGGTCACGCCGGTCAGCTCGGATGCGGCCTGGATCAGGCGCTGGAACAGATCGATGTCGTAGTTGTTGTGCACCCCCTGCATGACGGCGGCCACACGCTCCAGGCCCATGCCGGTATCGACGCAGGGATGCGGCAGCGGCGTCAGCTCCCCGGCCTCATCGCGATCATACTGCATGAACACCAGGTTCCAGATCTCGATGAAACGGTCTCCGTCCTCGTCCGCCGATCCCGGCGGCCCGCCGGGAATCCCCGGCCCGTGGTCGTAGAAGATCTCGGTGCACGGGCCGCACGGACCCGTGTCGCCCATGGACCAGAAGTTGTCCTTGGCGCCGATGCGTGCGAACCGTGCCTCCGGCACGCCGATCTCCTTCAGCCAGATGTCGGCGGCCTCATCGTCGTCCTCGAACACGGTCACGAACAGCCGCGCCGGATCCAGGCCCAGTTCCTTGGTCAGGAATTCCCAGGCGAAATGGATGGCCTCGTGCTTGAAGTAGTCGCCGAAGGAGAAGTTGCCGAGCATCTCGAAGAAGGTGTGGTGGCGCGCCGTGTGCCCGACATTCTCGAGGTCGTTGTGCTTGCCGCCGGCGCGCACGCACTTCTGGCTGGAGGCGGCGCGCACGTAGGGCCGGGTCTCGTTGCCGAGGAAGACCTGCTTGAACTGTACCATGCCGGCATTGGTGAACATCAGGGTCGGGTCGCCGTGCGGCACCAGCCCGCTCGACGGCACGACCTCATGTCCGTTCCGCGCGAAGTAGTCCAGGAAACGCGCACGTATTTCAGAAGCCTTCACCTAGTCCTCCACATTCCGGCGTTGCAACGCGCGCAGGATCGTAGCGGAATCATACCCCTTTTGCCTCAAAAAACGCGCCTCGCGCTGCCAGCGTCTGGGCTCGGAGAAACGCAGTCCCCCGGGATCGCGCCTGGCCAGCCAGGCCGCACATGCCGCATCGGCATCGAAATCCTGCATGGCGTCGTCGGCCGCCTGCACCAGCACCTGTTCGTCCACGCCGCGCATCCTGGCCTTCTGCATCGCCAGCCACGGCGTCTCTCCGCGGCGCAGGCGCGAACGCAGGAAGGCCTCGGCGAAGCGCGATTCACTCAATAATCCATGTTCGACAAGACGATGAACGGACGAATCTATCTCACTGGAAGGAAAGCCTTTTTCGGCGAGCTTCATCCTGAGCTCCGTTTCACAGTATTCCCGCCTGGCCAGCCAGCGCAGCGCCGTGCTGTAGGCGTTCGGCCGTGGCCGGTGGGCCGCCACGCCTATTCGGCGGCGGTTGCGGCCTTCGCTACCGGGATGCCGAGCTTGCCGCGCACCTGGGCCTCGAGGTCGGCCATCATGTCCGGATGCTGCTTCAGGTACTCGATGGCATTGTCCCGGCCCTGGCCGATGCGCTCGTTGCCGACGGCATACCAGGCCCCGCTCTTCTTGACCAGGTCGTAGTTGACGCCCAGATCCAGCACCTCGCCGGCGTGCGACACCCCCTCGCCGTACATGATCGTGAATTCGGCACTCTTGAACGGCGGCGACACCTTGTTCTTGACCACCTTGACCCGAGTCTCGTTGCCGATGACCTCATCGCCCTTCTTCACCGCACCCGTGCGGCGCACGTCCAGGCGCACCGAGGCGTAGAACTTCAGGGCGTTGCCGCCGGTCGTCGTTTCGGGGTTGCCGAACATCACGCCGATCTTCATGCGGATCTGGTTGATGAAGATGACCATGGTCTTGGAGCGCGAGATCGACGAGGTCAGCTTGCGCAGCGCCTGGCTCATCAGCCGCGCCTGCAGGCCCATGTGCGAATCGCCCATGTCGCCTTCGAGCTCGGCCTTCGGCGTCAGGGCCGCCACGGAATCGACGACGATCAGGTCGATGGCGCCGGAACGGGTCAGCATGTCCACGATCTCCAGGGCCTGCTCCCCCGAATCCGGCTGCGAGATCAGCAGTTCCTCGATGTTGACGCCGAGCTTCTCGGCATAGTTCACATCCAGCGCATGTTCGGCATCGACGAAGGCACAGGTACCACCCATGCGCTGCGCCTCGGCCACGGCATGCAGCGCCAGCGTGGTCTTGCCCGACGATTCCGGCCCGTAGATCTCGATCACCCGCCCGCGCGGATAGCCGCCGACACCGAGGGCCGCATCCAGCGCCAGGCTGCCGGTCGAGATGACCTCCACCGGCACCCGGCTCTCCTGGCCGAGCCGCATGATCGTCCCCTTGCCAAACTGCCGCTCGATCTGCGACAGCGCGGTTTCCAGAGCCTTTGCTTTTTCCGACATGTCTATTCCCCCAATGGAAACGCTTCCAGGATTCGGTACTGTGCCCCTTCAGGACGGAGTATGGACTGCATCAGGAGCAACGTCCCGACCGTCCATGACATGAATGGCACCTCCGGCATGGCCTGCATGGCCTCGACCCCGATCGGCAACGCCGATTGCGAGGCCCGGGCCAGCGTCACGTGCCCACGGAAAGGCTCATCCCTGGCAGAGCGTTTGCGAACCGTAGCACGACCGGCAAGGCGGCAACAACGGGCAAGCCGGATCAGCGATCCCTCTGATCCCGGCTCGTCCTCGATGCCGGCCCACAGCACACGCGGTCGCATCGGGTTGGGAAACGCCCCGAAGCCCCGGGTCCGGAGCGTCAGCGGCGCGTGGCTACGGGCGCATTCGCCCAGGGCCTCGGCGAGATCATCCGTTTCACGCCCGTCGACGTCGCCGTAGAAGGCCAGGGTCAGATGCCAGTTGCGCGGCGGCACATCGCGCCATTCGGCCGGAGAAAAACCGGCATTAGCCGCCTCCCACCAGGCATGCAGCTCCTCGCGGACCTCGTCCGGGATGGCCAGGGAGGCGAACAGGCGCACGGATCAGCGCCGGAATTCCATGGCCAGCAGGAACATCTCGGACGAGTCCTTACGACTGGCCTGCGGCTTGATGGCCTTGACCGTCCTGAACCATCCCGTCAGCTCGCGGCGGAAGGCATCATAGCCGCTGCCCATGAAGGTCTTGAGCAGCAGATGCCCCCCCTCCTTCAGGTGATTGACGGCGAAATCCAGGGTCATGTCGTTCAGGTGCATCATCCTGGCCTGGTCCACGACCTTGTTGCCGCTCATCTCCGGCGCCATGTCGGACAGCACCAGCGACAACGGACGCCCGGCCAGCGCCGTCTCGATCGCCGCCAGACCCTCGGGGGTGTCGAAGTCGCCCTGAAGCAGCGTGGCGCCGGGCACCGGGGTCACCGGCAGCAGGTCGATGCCGACGAGCAGGCCCGCGTCGCCGAGGCGCGCGGCCATCTCGGATGCCCACGAGCCGGGGGCGCAGCCGAGATCGACCACGGCCGCATCCGGGCGCAGACGCAGCTGATGCTTGTCGAGGATCTCGGTCAGCTTGAAGGCCGCGCGCGAACGCTTGCCTTCCCGCTGCGCGCGCTTGACGAAGCCGTCGTTGACGTGGCGCTGGTACCATTGGGTACTGCGATGCTTCGTGCCCATGCTATTCCTTCAGGCGCCAGCCCGTGCGCCAGACCTGCCAGCACAACAGGGCGCAGCCCAGGCTGGTCAGGCCGACCACCCAGACGGTGTGCCAGGGATCGGTGTCGCCGACGCCCAGGAAACCGAAGCGGAAGCCGTCGATCAGGTAGAAGAACGGATTGGCCTCGTTCAGATGGCGCCAGAACGCCGGCAGCTGCCCGGAGGTGTAGAACACGCCGGACAGGAAGGTCAGCGGCAGGATCACGAAGTTGCTGATCAGGGCGATGTCGTCGAACTTGCGGGACCAGATGCCGCCGATCAGGCCGAGCGAGCCCATGATGACGCTGCCGCACAGCCCGTAATAGAGGACCAGCAGCGGATGGAAGGCCGGGAAATGCACGAACGGCAGCAGCACCCCGAGAAACACCGTGGCCACGACCAGCGAGCGCATCACGGCCGCCGCCAGGAAGGCGGCGACGACCTCGGCGGCGGACAACGGCGCCATCAACAGGTAGATATGCACGTTCATGACCTTGCTGGTGACGATGGAGCTGGAGGTGTTGGCGAAGGCGTTCTGCAGCATCGACATCATGGCCAGTCCGGGCACCAGGAAGGTGAAATACTCGATGCCCAGGCCCGGCACATGGCGGTCGCCCATGGCGTAGCGGAACACCACCAGATACAGCAGCGCCGTCAGCGCCGGCGCCACGATGGTCTGCATCTTGACCTTCAAAAAGCGCCGGACCTCGCGCATGAACAGCGTGCGCGCACCGTAGATGTTGGCCTGGCTCACGCCCTGTCCTCCCGGGTCAGACGCAGGAACACATCCTCCAGGTCCTCCTGGCGCACATTGGCGTCGAGCGGCGCCCCCAGCCGCTCCACGGCCGCCGAGTATGCGGCATGGAAGGTCGTATTCGTGGCGTCCACGTGCTGCAGGGTAAGGCAGATGCCGTCATCCACCAGGCGTGGATGGAAGGATTCGAGCGACGCCAGGTCGTCGGCATCGGGTCGGTGTTCCGGGGCGTAGCGCAGCCACAGGTAGGAGCCGGCCACCTCGTGCATCAGTGCACGCATCGGCCGGTCGGCGATGACCCTGCCGTGATGGATGATGGCCACCCGGTCGCACAGCTCTTCCGCCTCCTCGAGGTAATGGGTGGTCAACAGGATGGTCGTGCCCTGGCTGTTCAGTTCGCGCATGAACGCCCACAGTCGCTGGCGCAGCTCGACATCGACGCCGGCCGTCGGTTCGTCCAGCACCACCAGCTGCGGCCGGTGCACCAGGGCCTGGGCCACCAGCAGCCGGCGACGCATGCCGCCGGACAGCTGGCGCGTGTTCTTGCCGGCATGCTCGGTCAGTTCCAGGCGCAACAGCAATTCGTCAATCCATGCGTCATCCGGGCGTTTGCCGTACATGCCGCTGGTCAGGCGCAACACCTCGCGGGGCGTGAAGAACGGATCGAAGGCCGCCTCCTGGGGCACGATCCCCATGCGGCGCTTGCACCACGAACGTTCGGCGAATACGTCATGCCCCAGGAGTTGAGCCCGGCCGGCGCTCGGCCGCACGATATCGGCCAGGATGTTGATCAGTGTGCTCTTGCCGGCACCGTTGGGGCCCAGCAGGGCATAGAAGCTTCCCGCCGGCACCGCCAGGTCCACGCCATGCAGTGCCGTCTTTCCGTTGTCATAGACCTTGGCCAGGCCCTCGACCTGCAGCGCAAGGTTCGTCATGGCAGATCAGCGGGAGGCCGTCGGGGAACGCGTCTCGGGGAAAACCGGCATCGATCAGTAGCCGGCGTTGGCGCAACCGCCGCCCGAATCGGACGGGGTGAAGGACTTGCCGCAGCCGCAGGTCGACGCCGCATTGGGATTGCGGATCACGAACGAGGCGCCCTGGATGCTTTCCTGGTAATCGACCTCCGCGCCCTTCAGCAGGTCCAGGCTCATCGGATCGACCAGCAGCTTGACGGCGCGGCTCTCGATCACCTGATCGTTCTCGCCCACCGCATCATCGAAGGTAAAGCCGTACTGGAAGCCCGAGCATCCACCGCCGGACACGAAGATCCGCAGATGCAGGCCGCTGTTGTCCTCGTTGGCAAGCAGGGCTTGGATCTTATTGGCTGCAGACTCGGTCAGGCTCAGCGACATGCGCACCTCTCATCGTGATATGCGAATGTATTATCTGCATTTATCCGAAGCGGTGCAACCCCATGCATGCTGGGGCTTGCCGCAAAGCTTTCGCTTGTCAGGGAAAGCCCGGCGGCCACAATGGCCCGATGCCCGTCCGGATCTGGTGTGTTGCGCTGCTGCTGATGCTGACCTCGTGCCAGTCGGGACCGCCCATCTACAAGGAATCCCGGTTCATGATGGGCACCATCGTCACGTTCACCGTCATCGATGCCGACAAGGCCCAGGCGGCGGCCGCCGTCCACGCGGCCGCCGATGCCATGCAAAGGCTGGCCGATGCATTGACGATCTACGGCACGCACGCCAACAGCGTCAAGGATTTCAACGGATCCATCCCCGGCACGCCGACGCGGCTGGGCCCGGACGCCGAGCGGGTCCTGGAGACATCGATGCTGGTGTTCAGACAAAGCCACGGCGCCTTCGATCCGGCGCTGGGGGCGCTGGATATCCTGTGGGGCTTCTCGATCCAGCCGCCGCCGACCGCCCCGCCGAGCCCCCAGGCCGTCGACAAGGCCATGGCCAACGCCCACTGCCTTTCCCACACCACCACCGGCTGGGTGCGCAGCTCGGCGGCATGCCAGCTGGATTTCGGGGGGATCGCCAAGGGCTATGCCATCGACCAGGGCATCCGTATCCTGCAGGAACACGGCATTCGCAACGCCATCATCAACGCCGGCGGCAACCTGCATGTCATCGGCAGCCATGGGGACCGGCCCTGGCACATCGGCATCAAGCACCCGAGACGTCCCGGCGGCATCCTGGGTGCGATCGACCTTAAGAGCGGAGAAAGCATTTCTACTTCAGGTGATTACGAGCATTTCTTCATGTATAAGGGTAAGCGATACCATCATATCCTGAACCCGGCGACCGGTTGGCCTGCCCGTGGCGTGCAGAGCGCCACCATCGTGGCGCCTTCCGGCATCCTGTCCGACGCCTGGAGCACGGCCCTGTTCGTGCTCGGGCCGGCCGGCCTGCCGCTGATCGCCAAGCTCGGCATGGAAGGCCTGGTCGTCGATGCCGACGGCCATCTGCATATGACGCCGGGCATGCGCAAGCGCTTCCAGCCTGCATCGCCCTGAGGATCATGAGCGGCGGCTTGCTACAGCGTAGCCTGCCTCCTATGCTCTGACACACATCGCCAATATCGCCTGGAGGGGAACCCATGGATGTTTCGGAACTGCTCGCATTTACCGTCAAGAACAATGCCTCGGACCTGCACATCTCCTCCGGCGAGCCACCGCTGATCCGCATCCATGGCGACATGACCCGCATCAAGATGCCGGCACTGCAGGCGCGCGAGGTCCAGGCCATGCTGTACGACATCATGAATGACACGCAGCGCAAGGTGTTCGAGGAGCACATGGAACTCGACTTCTCGTTCTCCCTCGGCGACATCGCCCGATTCCGCGTCAACACCTTCGCGCAGAACCGGGGCATGAGCGCCGCCTTCCGTGTCATTCCCAACGAGGTCTTCACCCTCGAGCAGCTGAAGAGCCCGGAAATCTTCAAGGACATCGCGATGACGCCGCGCGGCATCTGCCTGGTGACCGGCCCGACCGGTTCCGGTAAGTCCACGACCCTGGCGGCCATGGTCGACCATCGAAACCAGAATGAACGCGGCCATATCCTGACCATCGAGGATCCGATCGAGTTCGTGCACAAGTCCAAGGGAAGCCTGGTGTCGCAGCGCGAGCTCGGGCCGCACACCCACTCCTTCTCCAATGCCCTGCGCAGCGCCCTGCGCGAGGATCCGGACGTGATCCTGGTCGGCGAGTTGCGCGATCTTGAGACCATCCGTCTGGCCCTGACCGCGGCCGAGACCGGCCATATGGTGTTCGGCACCCTGCATACCTCATCGGCGCCCAAGACCATCGACCGTATCATCGACGTATTCCCGGCCGCCGAAAAGGACATGGTCCGTTCCATGCTGTCCGAATCGCTGCGCGCCGTGATCTCGCAGACCCTGATCAAGACGGCCGACGGGGCCGGGCGCGTGGCGGCACAGGAAATCATGCTGGGTACACCGGCCATCCGTAACCTGATCCGCGAGAACAAGGTACCGCAGATGGTCTCGGTGATGCAGACCTCGATGCGGGAAGGCATGCAGACGCTGGACACGCATTTGCAGGAACTGGTCAAAGGCCGCAAAATCACCCAACAGGCGGCATTGGAGGTCGCCAACAACAAGAAGTTGTTCGGCGGCGGCGCCATTTAGAGGCGCCACGGATAATTCTAGAGGTCCAAGGGGGGACAGATGAGTGCGAATGAGCCGGGGCAAAGGCTATCGATCAAGCAGCTGCTGATGGTGATGGTCAAGAAGGATGCATCTGACCTGTACATCACGGCTGGCATGCCGCCAGCCTATCGCATCAACGGCGTGGTCCACCCGCTGAAGCAGGAGCCGCTGAACAACGTGCATTGCGAGCAGTTGGCCAACTCGGCCATGAGCGAGAAACAGCGCGCCGCCTTTGCGGCGACCTTGGAGATGAACCTGGCGCTCTCCTACCCCGACCTCGGCCGCTTCCGCGTCAACATCTTCCGCCAGCGCGGCAGCGTCGGCATGGTGATTCGCCAGATCAAGACCACGGTGCCGACGCTCGATGAGCTGGGCCTGCCGCCCATCTTCAAGGATATCTCGTTGAGCAAGCGCGGCCTCGTGATCATGGTCGGCGCCACCGGCAGCGGCAAGTCCACCTCGCTGGCGGCGATGATCGACCACCGCAACACCAACGAGGCGGGCCATATCATCAGCATCGAGGACCCCATCGAATTCGTGCACCAGCACAAGAAATCCGTGATCACCCAGCGCGAGGTCGGTACCGACACGCTCGAGTACAAGGACGCCCTGAAGAACACGCTGCGCCAGGCGCCGGACGTGATCCTGATCGGTGAGATCCGCGACCGCGAGACCATGGAACACGCCATCACCTTCTCGGAGACGGGCCACCTGTGCATGGCCACCCTGCACGCGAACAATGCGAACCAGGCCCTGGACCGCATCATGAACTTCTTCCCCGAGGAGGTGCATCCGCAGGTCCGGCTCAACCTGGCACTGAACCTGCGTGCCATCCTGTCCCAGCGCCTGGTCAAGACCGTCGAGGATGCACGCACGCCGGCGATCGAGATCCTGATCAATACGCCGCGCATCTCGGACCTGATCTCGAAATGGGAGATCAGCGAGATCAAGGAGGCCATGGCCAGCGGCAAGAATTACGGCATGCAGACCTTCGACCAGGCCCTGCTCGAACTGTGGAAGGAAGGGCGGATCACCGAACAGGAGGCCCTGTCGCATGCCGACTCGGTCAACGACCTGCGCCTGAGGATCAAGATGTCCCGCCTGGAAGGCGGGGACCATACCTCCGATATCGATGCCCTGAGCGGCGGCGGCGACCTGTCCGACCTGAAGATCTGACCATGGCGGAATGGCATCTCATCGACGACCTGCTGCTGGCCTCGCACAAGTACAAGGCCTCGGACCTGATCATCCGCACGGGTGACCGCATCCGCATGCGCATCAACGGTTCCATTGTCACCGTGTCGCCGGACAAGATGGCCGAACCGACCCGCGACCAGATGAAGGAGATGATCGCGCACGTGACGCGGGGCCTGCATTCGCACGTGTCCACAGAGGACCTGCACAGCCTCGACCTGCACTACTCCCTGGAGAACGTCGCGCATTTCCGCATCCACGTCCTCAGGACCAACAATAATTTCGGCCTGGTGGCCCGCATCATCCCCCAGGTCATTCCCGGCTTCGACGAGCTTCACCTGCCGCCGGTGGTGCGTGAAATCTCAGGCTACCGCAACGGCCTGGTGCTGATGGCCGGCGCCACGGGTTCCGGCAAGAGCACGACCATGGCCGCCATGCTCAACCATGTCATCACGAATCGGCCCGTGCATGTGGTCACCCTCGAGGATCCGATCGAGTACCGCTACAGCTCGCAGCTCAAGGGTACCGTATGCCAGCGGGAACTCGGTCGTGACGTCTTGGACTACCCCCAGGGCCTGAACGATGCCCTGCGCGAATCCCCGGATATCATCGTGGCCGGCGAGGCGCGGGACAGGCAGGTGATCCAGCTTGCGCTGCAGGCTTCCGAAACAGGACACCTGGTGATGGCGACGGTGCACGCCACCACCGCCATCGGCACCATGCAGCGCATCATGTCCTCGTTCGCCCTGGACGAACAGCCCGCCATCCGCGAACGGCTGTCGGAGAACCTGCGTGCCATCGTCGTGCAGAAGCTGCTGCCGATGAAAAGCGGCAAGGGACGCATCGTGGCGCTGGAGATCATGATCCGCAATTCCGTGGTCAAGCACTTCATCCTGGATCCCGACCGCTGGCAGGAGATTCCCAAGGCCATGGAGGAAGGGAGCACGCTCTACGGCAGCCAGAGCTTCGATCAGCATCTGCAGCAGCTGGTGCTGGGCGACCAGGTCGAATATGAGGAAGCGCTGTCGCATGCGACCTATCCCGAGGATTTCGTCATGCGCATGGGACGTGAATAGCCTCTGCTGGCTGTTGCGTTGCCGCCGCTATAGCCCCGCTATAAGCCCCCGCTGAAACGCAGGCGACGGATCGCCTGCCGCACGGCCTCCGTATGCCGCCGCATCTCCTCGCGTCCGCCCGTACCGGTGGCCAGCGTCATCGGATCGCCGATACGTATCCTGGCCCTGCCGCGGCGCAGGAACGGACGCCATACGTGTCGGTGATCGAAGGGCCATACCCCGCTGATGCGGAACGGCACCACGAGGGCACCCGTTTCCTGCGCCAGAACGACCGTTCCCGGTAATATCCGCTGCAGGGGGATGGGGGGATTCGCCGCCCCTTCCGGAAACAGGCAAACGGCCTGCCCGCCCCGCACGGCCTTGATCACCGCCTGCAGGGCGTGGCGGTTGGCTCCGCCGGGATTGACCGGGATCGCCCCCACCATGTCGAAGAACCAGCGCAGGCCGGTCATGCCGCTGTAGTATTCGCGCGACATCAGAAAGCACAGGGGCCGGTCGACCGCCGCCTGGATCAGCAAGGGATCAACGCCGGCCAGATGATTGCCGACCAGGATCACCGGGCCGTCCGGGAGGCGGAAACGTTGCCTGCGTGGCAAGCGCTGCCAGAGACGGCAGTACAGACGGTTCAGGAAACGCAGGAAGCGGTTCGGCCCGCGCGTATCGCCGCTCTTCATGTCCTCTCCTTGTCCGGCATGACCGATGCCGAGCCTACGGTGATCCCTGCCCGGGCGCCACGGCCGCTTGCCCGTCGGCGGGCGCGGGCCCATGCCGGAACGCGCGCAGCAGCCCTTCGGCCTTGTAGCCGGTTTCCCTGAGCTCGGCATCGGCCTCGGAATCGGCGACGATGCCGGCTCCGGCTGCCCATCCCAGTTCGCCACGATGCCACCAGAAGCTCCGGATCAGGATGTTCATGTCCGCACTGCCGTCCCATCCGACATGGCCGACGCCGCCGGTGTAGGCCCCGCGCGCCTGTGGCTCCAGCTCGTGGATGATCTCCATGCATCGCAGCTTCGGGCAACCGGTGATGGTGCCTCCCGGAAACATCGCCCGGAACACATCGACGACATCCAGGCCCGGGGCCAGCCGTCCCTGCACATTCGACACGATGTGCTGCACCGTGGCATAGCGCTCCAGCCCCATGCACTCGTCGACCACCACGCTGCCCGGCACGCATACCCGCCCCAGATCGTTGCGTTCCAGGTCGACGAGCATGATGTGCTCGGCCCGCTCCTTCTCGGACAGCATCAGCTCGCTGGCCAGCAAGGCATCCCCGTTCCCGTCGCCGCGCCTGCGCGTACCGGCGATGGGACGCGTGTCCACGCGGCCCTCCGGCGACAGGCGAAACAGGCGCTCGGGCGAGGCCGACACCACGTAGAAGGGTTCCGGTTCACCGATGCGTACGAAACAGGAAAAGGGAGCCGGATTGACCTGGCGCAGCCGGGCATACAGATCGGCCAGGGAATCTTCCGCCAACGCCCCTTGCCAGAAGCGCGCGATATTGGCCTGGAACACGTCGCCGGCACGGATATAGGCCTTGACCCGTTCGACGGCTTCCCGGTAATCCTGCGGCGATGTGGCGCGCACGTCGGCGATGGATGCGGCTGGGGTCCGTGTATCCGCCGCGACAGCCTTCTCGACCATCGCCTGCAGCGCATCCAGCTGCACCTCGCCGAGCACGGTGCTCATGTGCAGCTGGCCGGCCTCGCGATCGATGCAGATCGACCAGTCCGGGAAGTGCGTCCACATGACCGGCCCGCGCAGGGGCGTTTTGGCCCGGGGCAGGCGTTCGCTCAGCCCCCCCGCTTCGTAGGCGGCATAGAACAGACAGCGGATGCCGGGCAGCGGATGCCCTGCAAACCCTGCCGACAGGTCGTGCCGCCACGCAGCCAGGAAGGCCTCGCCATCCCCGATCGTGGCGAGCGTCCGCGAACGGCCCCGGGCGGAGGCAAGGAACTGGCGCCCGGCGCCGGAAGGATCCTCGAGGACGGCACAAACGCTGGCCGGAAACCGGCGCAACAGGTCATGGGCATCGGGCGCAGCGGCAGGCCAGCCGAGGCTGCGCCCCTGGACATGCTGTACGGGAATCAGATGGATCGGCCCGAAGGCTCAGTCAAACTTCCGCATCACCAGCGAGGCGTTGGTGCCGCCAAAACCGAACGAGTTCGAGATGGCCACGCGGATATCCGCTTCGCGTGCCGTATGAGGCACGTAATCCAGATCGCATTCCGGGTCCGGATCGTCCAGGTTGATCGTCGGCGGCACCACCCCATGATGCACGGCCAGGGCTGTGAACGCGGCCTCGATACCGCCCGCCGCCCCGAGCAGGTGACCGGTCATCGATTTGGTCGAGGACACCATCAGGGAGCTGGCGTGATCGCCGAACACCGACTTGATGCCCTGGGTTTCCGCCACGTCGCCCGCCGGCGTCGACGTGCCGTGGGCATTGATGTAGTCCACCTGGTCCGGGGCGATCCCGGCCGACGCCAGAGCCGCCTTCATGCAGCGGGCTCCGCCCTCGCCGCCCGGGGCCGGTGCCGTCATATGATAGGCATCGCCGGACATGCCGTAACCGACCACCTCGGCCAGGATCGTGGCGCCACGCGCCTTGGCGGTGTCGAGGGATTCCAGCATCAGCACGCCGGCACCCTCGCCCATCACGAAACCATCGCGACCGGCATCCCAGGGCCGGGAGGCCCGCTCCGGCTCGTCGTTGCGCGTCGACAGGGCGCGGGAGGCACAGAAGCCACCGATACCCAGCTCACAGATGCAGGATTCCGAGCCGCCGGCCAGCATCGCATCGGCGTCGCCACGCGCGATGACGGCGAAGGCATCGCCGATGGCGTGCGTGCCGGTGGCGCAGGCCGTCACCGTGGCCGAGTTCGGCCCCTTGGCACCGGTCAGCATCGACACCCAGCCGGAGATCATGTTGATGATCGTCTGGGGTATGAAGAACGGCGAGATCTTGCGCACCCCGCCTTCCATATAGGATTGCATGGTCTTCTCGATCGACGGCAGGCCGCCGATGCCGGAGCCGATGATCACACCGACACGCTCCGCATTGGCCTCGGTGATCTCCAGTCCGGACTGCTCGAGCGCCATGGCGGAGGCCGCGATGCCGTACTGGATGAACGTATCCATCTTTCGGGCATCCTTCTTGTTGACGTAGGGATCGACGTCAAAATCAGGCACCTCACCGGCAATGGTGCATGGCATGGCGGTGGCTTCGGCATCGAAGCGGGTGATACGGCGTATCCCCGATCTGCCCGCCACCAGGTTCCGCCAGGTCGGCTCGGTGCCGGTGCCCAGCGGAGTCACCAGACCGATGCCGGTGACGACGACGCGGCGGTTCATGAATTACTCCGCTTTGGAAGCGATATAGTCGATAGCGTTCTGTACGGTCTGGATCTTTTCAGCATCCTCATCCGGGATCTCGATGCCGAACTCCTCCTCGAAGGCCATGACCAGCTCAACGGTGTCCAAGGAATCGGCGCCGAGGTCATCCACAAACGAGGAATCGGAATTGATTTCGCTTTCGTCGACGTTCAACTGGTCGGCGACGATCTTGATCACTTTCGCTTCAATTTCTGCAGACATGGGTAGTCCTCCCGAAACAAATTAGCGCGGCTTCTATCACAGGTCACAGGGCCGCACAAGCCTGAAACCTCACATTGCACCGATGCAGCCCTCTCGGGTTGTGACCGGCATCAAACTACATATACATGCCGCCGTTCACATGCAGCACCTGACCGGTGATGTAAGCGGCCCGATCGCCGGCCAGGAACAGCACGGCGTCGGCGATATCGCGCGGCGTACCCAGGCGTCCCAGCGGAATCTGTTCGACCAGGCGCTTCTTCGCTTCATCGCCGAGCTCGGCGGTCATGTCCGTGTCGATGAAACCGGGCGCCACCGCGTTGACGGTGATGCCGCGCGAACCGATTTCGCGCGCCAGCGAGCGGGTCAGGGCGTCGATGCCGCCCTTGCTGGCACAGTAATTGGCCTGGCCGGGATTGCCCATCGAGGCCACCACGGACGACAGGTTGATGATGCGGCCGAACCTCGCCTTCATCATCGGCTTCAGGGCGGCCTGGGCGGCGTAGAACACCGAGGACAGGTTGGTGTCGATGACCTGCTGCCAGTCCTCGCCCTTCATGCGCATGGTCAGCGTGTCGCGCGTGATGCCTGCATTGTTGACCAGCACGTCGAGACGACCGAAGTGTGCGGCGGTGTCCGTGACCAGGGCCTGCACCTGATCCTGTTGCGAGACGTCCACGGCCCGGGCCAGAACCTCCACGCCGTGGGCGGCGCTCAGGCGCTCGCCCGCAGCGCGCACCGTATCCTCTTTCGTACCGCAGATGGAAAGGCTGTAGCCGGCCTCGGCAAAGGCCTCGGCGATGGTATACCCGATGCCCCGGCTGGCGCCGGTGACCAGCGCCACTGGTGTATCGCTCATTGCTCCCCTCCCTCGCCGAGACCGGCCAGGCTCTTGGCCAGCTGATCCGGTGCCGCGGTGGTGCCGACATCGATGTCGCGCTCGATGCGCCTGACAAGACCGGCCAGCACCTTGCCCGGCCCCATCTCCACGCCGTGCACGATGCCGCGCCCACGCATGCCCTGGATGGTCTCGGTCCAGCGGACCGGCATCACCAACTGGTCGATCAGAGCTTCGCGGATTTCCGCGGCCTGATCAAGCGGCATGGCCCGGGCATTGCTCCATACCGGGCGGTCCGGGTCGCGAAGCGTCACCTGCTGCAGGCGTTCGCGCATGCGCTCGGCCGCAGGCCGCATCAGCGGCGTATGCGACGGGGCGCTGACCGCGAGCGGCATCGTCCGCTTGGCACCGGCCTGGGCCGCCGCCGCCATGGCCCGCTCCACCGCCGGACGATGGCCGGCGATCACCAGCTGACCCGGACAGTTCAGGTTGGCTGCCCATGCCTTCTCATCGTCCGTCGACGCCTGTGCGCAGATATCGGCCACGACCGCGTCGTCGAGCCCGAGGATGGCGGCCATCAGGCCGACATCGGCCGGCACGGCCTCGCTCATGGCCTGTCCGCGGAATGCCACCAGCCGCACCGCATCGGCAAAGTCCAGGCTGGCGGCCGCCACCAGTGCCGAATACTCGCCCAGCGAATGCCCGGCAACCTGCGCGGCCTCGGCTCCGCCATCCGCGCGCCAGACACGCAGGATGGCCACGGACGCAGTCAACAGGGCCGGTTGCGTGTATTCGGTCAGATTCAGCTTCTCATCGGCATCATCGCGGATCAGGGCCGCCATATCGTAGCCCAGGGCCTCGGATGCCTCGTTCAGCGTCGCCGAGACGATGGCGGCATGCGTCCCGGCATAGGCATCGAGCATGCCCTTGGATTGCGATCCCTGTCCCGGGAAAAGGAAAGCCAGTGTCGAATTCATGATCCCTCGCTCGGTGTATCGGTGCTACGGCCTGGACCAGCGCACCAGGTTGGCGCCCCAGACGAAGCCGGCGCCGAAGGCCTCGAGCAGCAACAGCTGCCCTGCTTCCAGCCGGCCCTCGCGGTACAGCGCATCCAGCGCCAGCGGCACGCTGGCCGCCGAGGTGTTGGCATGCCGGGCCACCGTCAGCGCCACATGATCCATCGACAGCCCCAGCTTCCTGGCCGTGGCCGTGATGATCCGGGCGTTGGCCTGGTGCGGCACCAGCCAGTCGATGTCCGCCTGTGCGAGGCCGTGCGCCTCCAGCACCTCGTCCACGACCCGGCCGAGCATGGTCACGGCCATGCGGAACACCTCATTGCCGCGCATCTCGATGGCGGCCACCCCGGCCGCATCGACATGCAGATGCGGCTTGTCGGGCGAATTGCTGCGCTCGCCGTGCTCGGCCATCAGCAGGTGCCGGTGCGCCCCGTCCGCACGCAGCACGGAACCGATCACGCCGCCTTCCTGATCCCGGGCCTCGAGCACGACGGCGCCGGCGCCGTCACCGAACAGCACGCAGGTCGAGCGGTCCGACCAGTCGAGGATGCGGGACATGGACTCGGCACCGATGAGTAATACCCGTCGGAACATGCCGGCGCGCATCATGCCGTCCAGCTGCGCCAGCCCGTAGACGAACCCGGAGCAGACCGCCTGGATATCCCAGGCGGGGAAACCGCTGCCTCCCAGCTTGTACTGCACGATACTGGCCGTGGACGGGAAGATCATGTCGGGCGTGGTGGTGGCCACGACCAGGGCGTCGATGTCGTCGATGCCGATGCCGGCATCGGCCAGGGCCCGTTCGGCTGCAGCCGCGGCCAGGTCCGACGTCTGTTGTTCGGGGGCGATGACGTGGCGCTGGCGGATCCCGGTGCGCTCGTGGATCCAGGCGTCGGTGGTATCGACCAAGGATTCCAGTTCCTTGTTGGTCAGCACCCGTTCCGGCAGATAGCCGCCGACGCCGGCGATATGCACGTGCTGCGCCATCGTCTCACATATCCTGCATCGACATCGCGATGCGATCGATCAGGCCTGCCTCAACCTCCCGGCGGGCGGCATCCAGGGCGCAGGCATAGGCGTGCGCATCGGCCGAGCCATGGCTCTTGACCACGATGCCGTTCAGGCCCAGCAGCGGCGCCCCGTTGTAGGCACTGGGGTTGGTGCGTTCCTTCATCCTGTTCAGGGCACTGCGGGCAAGCATGGCCCCGGCCTTGGCCATCACGGTCGAGGTCAGCGACTCGCGCAACTGGCGGATCAGGTACTTCGCCGTACCTTCCATGGTCTTCAGGGCCACATTGCCGACGAAACCGTCGCAGACCACCACGTCCACGGCATCCGAAAACAGGTCCGTACCCTCGACGAAACCGATGAAATTGAGCGAGGACTCGCGCAGCGTCGTGGCCGTCAGCTTGACCACATCCGTGCCCTTGATGTCCTCGGTGCCGATATTGAGCAGACCGACACGCGGTGCGTCGATGCCGTGTGCAGCCTGCATGTAGCAGGATCCCATCACGGCAAACTGCATCAGGTGATCGGAGGTGCAGTCGACATTCGCCCCCACGTCGAGGAACAGCGTGGCGCCGCCTCCGACGGACGGGATCAGCGACGCGATGGCCGGCCGGTCGACGCTGGGCAAGGTCTTCAGGAGCATGCGCGAAACCGCCATCAGGGCACCGGTGTTGCCGGCGCTGACGAAGGCGTCCCAGGTGCCGTCACGCACCATGCGGGCACCGACATGGATCGATGAATCCTTCTTCCGGCGCAGCACCGAGGACGGAGATTCGTGCATCTCGATGACGTCATTGGCCGCGACGATCTCGACCTGTCCGGCGATGCCGCGATGCGCCAACAGGGGCGTGATCTCTTCGGGCCGCCCGCAGATCCCGAGCTGCATGCCGTCGGCGCGGATATCGCCGCGGCCTGCCAGGATTCCGGCCATCGCTTCCACGATCATGGCCGCACCGTGATCGCCGCCATGACCGTCGGCCAGCACGCGGATCACCCGGCCGGAAGGCCGGGGCTCAGGATTCTCGGCAACCTCACATGATTGCATCGGGTCGGATGGACCGGACATGCGATCGGTTTCGTGCAAACGACGAACTATACTTCGCCTTTCGCCACAACCTCGCGACCCTTGTAGTAACCGCAATGCGGGCAGGCATGGTGCGGGCGCATGATATCGCCGCAGTTCGGGCACTCGCTCATGGCCGAGGCCGCCAAGCCGTCATGGGCACGCCGCATATTGCGTCGGGACTGACTCGTCTTTCTCTTTGGAACCGCCATTGATCACTCCTTCGCCGGCATCATGCCGGCATCTCAACACTTTCCCGATCCCAGGCCTGGCCTGCGATCAATCGAACCTTATCTTGCCCAATGCCGCAAACGGATGGTCCTGGTCCGTTTCATGGCACCGGCAACGATCCTTGTTGCGGTTGCAGCCGCAAACCGGGCATAGCCCCCGGCAATCCTCGCGGCAGACCACATCCTGGGGCCAGGCCAGCCAGATATCCTCGCGCAGCACGTCCACCAGGTTCAATTCCCCCGGCGGCGGCAACAGGGACGAAGCATCCTCATCCCGGGCACCGGTTCCGAGACGGAGATCACCATCCGTGTCCCCGTCCATGTCCGTCTCGAACGGCTCGTTGCACCGGCTGCATTGCCGCGTCACCCGGAAATGCCAGTGGCCGCGCAGGCGATATACATCACCCTTGCGGGCAAGCTCGCCCTTCCATTGCAGATCGGTGCGCATCGCTTCCAGCGGCGCGACCTCGCCCAGGGAGGGATCCTGCATCGCAGCAGCCGGGATCACACCGTCCCAGCGGATGCCCGAATCCGGCACATCCTGCAACACGATCACCCATTGCCGGGCCATCCGACCTCCTGCCACGGCATCACACGAAGCATCCGCCGCGGATAGGGCCGGCATTATGAATATCCACCCCTTCAGGTCAAGGAACGCGTCCGCCCTGAACGCCATGCGCCGAGGCCATCCGCTCGACCATGTCCGCCACGCCGATGGCCGGATCGCGGTCACCGAGCATGGCCTGCAGTTCGGCGAAGCGCTGGCGCTGCCGGCTCGCCGCCTTTCCCGACGCATCCAGAAGCTCCAGCAGCCGCCCGGCAATGGCCTGCTCGGTGCACGCCTCCTGGATCAGCTCGGGCATCGCTTCCTCGCCCAGCAGGATGTTGGCAAGCCCCGCGTGCGGCAGGTGCACCAGCCGGCGGGCCAGTGCCATCATCATCGGGGCACCGCGGTAGACCAGGATCGAAGGCACGTTCCACAGCGCCAGCTCCAGCGTTGCCGTTCCGGACACGGCCACCGCCGCATCCGCGCGCAGGGCATAGCCTTCGCTGAGGCGCCCGATGCTGTGCACCCGCTCGCCCTGCAACAGCGGCGCCAGCAAGGCCATGTCCACATCCGGCAACACCGGCACCACGGCGTGCACATCCGGCCGCTGGGCCGCTACCGATGTCCAGGCAGCAGCCAGCACCGGCACATGCCGCGTGAGCTCTCCGGGCCGGCTCCCGGGCAACAGCGCCACCAGAGGCGTATCAGTTGGCAGCCCCAGCCGTTGCCTGAGCTCCGGGGCGCTCCATCCACCCCGGCAGGCATGCGCACTGGGGTTGCCGACGTAGCGCCCGGGAATGCCCCGCTCGCCGAACCACTCGGGTTCGAACGGAAAGATGCATGCCAGGCCGTCCTGGGCGTGGCGCAGACGCCGCGCACGCCAGCCCCCCCAGGCCCAGAGCTTCGGCGCGATGTACTGGATCACGGGAATACCCAGCCGGCGCAGCTTCGTGCCCAGGCGCATGTGAAAGCCGGGAAAATCCACCAGCACCGCCGCGTCCGGTCGTTCGGCTCCGGCCCAGGCGAGTACGCCCTGCTCCAGGCGCCGGATTCGCGGCCAGGCGCGAACCACGTCGCCGATACCCATCACATTGAGCTCCGACATCGGATACAGGAGTCTGCAGCCGGCCGCCGCCATGGCCGGGCCGGCGATACCGTGGATGTCGCTGCCGGCGAAGCGTCCGCTCAGGGCACGGACAACGGAGGCCGCGTGCATGTCTCCGGAGGCCTCACCGGCCGAGATGAGTATCCGCAAGGTTAGGCGCCGGTATCGGGCGCCTGCATGCCGACCACGGTGATACCGTGCCTGCGGGCCAGCTCGGTCAGGCGCTCCCGCTGCAGCAGCAGGGTCTGTCCGGCCTCGACGGCGAGGCAGCGGCAACCGCTCGCCGCCATCGTCTCCAGGGTATCCGGCCCGATAACCGGCACGTCGAAGCGCTGATCCTGGTTCGGCTTGGCCACCTTGACGACGGTCACCTTGTCGCCGCCGAGTTCGCCGCCGCGGCGGATGGCGGCATCCGTGCCCTCGATCGCCTCGACGGCAAGCACGGCCTGGTCCCGCACCGCCACGGTCTGACCGATGTCCAGGGCTGCGATGCCCTTGGCCTGGACAAACCCGAAAGCGGCATCCTGAAGCGATCCCTTGTCCGGCCTCGGGCCGAACAGGTGCCCGCTGCCGGCGAGCATCGACTGCGCATAGCGGGTCTGGGGGATGACGGCCATGCCTTCCTTGGCGAGCAGGTCGACGATGGCGAGCATGATCGTGTCGTCTCGCTTGTCCTTCAGTTTCATCAAGGTCGTGATCGCGGTCAGGTCCGGCCGGAAATTCCGGAACAGGTGAAGCTTGCGCACCTTGCCGGCCATCACCACCTGGCTCACGCCGGCCCGCTTGAAGGCGCGGATCATGCCCCCGACCTGCCCCACGTGCAGCCAGCAGACCGAATCGACGAGATCCTCGATCTCCTGCGATGTTTCCTCATGGACCGCCACGGCATGCACGGCGAGGCCAGCCTGTTTGAAGGCGCGGATCAATTCCAGCGGGAAATCGCCGTACCCGGCCACCAGGCCGAGGCTATCCGGGGTCCCGTGCAGGTCCGGATGGGTCGACGCCATGGCTATTCGGATGCGCGCGAATCGCGGCGATGCAGCAATATCCCGCGCTTGGCCGACCGCACGAACTGCAGCAGGTGCATCGCCTGGGCATCCTCACCGGCGATGCGCCCGGCCTCTTCGAGCCTGTCCTCCATCGATCCGGAGGCCTGGAACAGAAGGCGGTAAATGGATTTCAGGTCCTTGATCTGATCGTTGGAGAACTGGCGGCGCCGCAGGCCGACCAGATTCAGGCCGGCAAGCCCGGGGCGGTAGCCGCCGGATGTCAGGCAGAATGGCGGCACGTCCTTGGTGATGCCGGCGGTGCCGCCGATCATGGCGTAGCGGCCGATGCGCACGAACTGCAGCACGGCCGCGTGTCCGCCCAGAATCACGCCATCCTCGATCTCGACATGCCCGGCCAGCGTGGCGCCGTTGGCGAGGATCACCTGATTGCCGAGCAGACAGTCATGGGCGACATGGCTGTAGGCCATCAGCAGGTTGTGGCTGCCGATTTTCGTCAGCATGCCGCCGCCTTCCGTGCCCGGATTGATGGTCACGCCCTCGCGGATGGTGTTGTCGTCCCCGATGATGACCTCCGAGGCCTCACCGTGGTATTTCAGGTCCTGGGGCTGGTGTCCGATGCTGGCGAACGGGAAGATGCGGTTGCGCTCGCCGATGGTGGTATAGCCCTCGACGACGACGTGCGACAGCAGCTCGCAACCATCGCCGATGCGCGCGTTCGGACCGATCACGCAGAACGGACCGATGCGCACCCCATCCCCGATACGGGCGGCCGGATCGATCACCGCCGAGGGATGGATCCGCGATTCGCTCATGCCTCGTCCTTCGGCATCAGCGTCGCCATCAGGGTGCCGCCGCACACCAGGTCGCCGTCCACGAAGGCCTCGCCCTTGAATTTCCACATATGCCCGCGGCGACGCAGGCAGGTCAGCTCGAAGATCACCTGATCGCCCGGGCGCACGGGACGGCGGAAGCGCACCTCGTCGATGCCGGTGAAATAGACCAGGTACTCGCGTTCCGGGTCGGCCGACTGGAAGGCCAGGATGCCGCCGGCCTGGGCCATGGCCTCCACCAGCAGCACGCCCGGCATCACGGGATGGCCGGGGAAATGGCCGTTGAACTGCGGCTCGTTGATCGACACGTTCTTCATGGCCCGGATGGACACGTCCTTCTCGAAACCCAGCACCCGGTCGATCAGCAGCAACGGGTAGCGATGCGGCAGATGGCGCATGATCTCGTCGATATTCATGATTGCAGACATCCCTTGTTCTCCACTGTGGTCATCCATTCTTTTTTCCTTCCCCGGCCTCGGGACGCCCCAGATGTCGCACCGCCTCCCAGATGGCGGGCAATCGGGTGAGCAGGGCCGAAATCTTTAGCCATTCCCGGTGGGGCATGGCCGGGAAACCGGCATAGGTTCCCTTGGCGGCCAGGTTGCCGATCACACCGGACTGTGCGGCGATACGGCAACCGTCGCCGATCTCGACATGTCCGGCTGCGCCAGCCTGCCCTCCGATCTGGCAACCTTTGCCAACCACCGTCGATCCGGATATGCCGACCTGACTGGCCATGACCGTAAAGGCACCGATGCGGACGTTGTGGCCAATCTGGATCAGGTTGTCGAGCTTGACGCCAGGCTCGATCACGGTGTCCTGGATGGCACCGCGATCGATGCAGGTGTTGGCGCCGATCTCGACGTCGTCCCCGATCACGACGCGGCCCACCTGCGGGATCTTCAGGTGCTGCCTGCCATCCCAGGCGAAGCCGAAGCCGTCGGAACCGATGACCGCACCGCTTTGCAGCACCACGCGATCGCCCAGCACGCAACCGTCGGCAACCGTCACGCGCGCATGCAGATGGCAGCCGCTTCCGATGTGCACACCGCTTCCGATCACGCACCCGGCATCGATGCGCGAGCCGGCCCCGATGACGGCACCGGCGGCCACGGCGACCTGTGCGCCGATATCGACATCCGCGGCGATGCGCGCCGAGGGATCGACCGCGGCCGAGGGATGGCGTTGACCCTGCGTCGGGCTATCGGGATGGAACAGCCGCTGCAGCAGCGCGAAGGCCAGGTGCGGATCCCTGACGCGGATGACGGGACAGGGAGCAGGAGTCCGCTCCGCTTCCCCCATCAGCACCACGGCGGCGCGCGTCTGCGCAAGCAGATGCTTGTAGGCGGAATTCGAAAGGAAGGAGGCCTGGTCCGCTGTGGCCATATCCAGCGTATTGACGCCTGTCACCCGGCGCGACGCATGCATGTCTTCGCTTTCCAGCCGTCCCGAAACGACCCGGGCAACCTCCTCAAGGGAGACTGCGTCGATGGATTGCATCCCTACTTCTTTTTGTCGAGCAGCTTGGTGATCTCGGGCGTGATGTCGAGGTCGGGATTCGCGTAGATCACCGCAGACTTGGACATGAAGATGTAATCGTAGTGGTTCTGCTTGCCGTAGGCCTGCACCACGTTATAGAAATCGGAGACCAGGCTCTGGTCCAGACGGTTCTTCTCGTTGAGCAGCTCTTCCTGCGCATCCTGCTGCTTGCGCGAAAAATCCTTGCGCAGATCCTTCAGCTCCTGCTGCTTCTGCTCCAGTGCATCGGGCGACATGGCCATCGATTGGCCGAGCAGCGCCTTCTCCTTGGCCGAGATCTTATCCTGCAAGGCATTCAGTTCCTTTTCACGCTTTGCCTTCAGGGCCTCGAGGCGCTGCATGCCCTTCTGGTAGGCCACCGTATTCTCCACCGCACCCTTGAAGTCCACATGCCCGAACTTCATGTCCCTGGCATGCGCCGGGCTGGCCATCAACATCAGCGCCGCGACAAGCGGCAAGCCCTTCCGAACGAATCGCATCTGCATATGAATATTCCCCCGAATGATCGAACAGACTAACTAAAACTGGCTACCGAGCGCAAACTCAAACGAACGCGTCACGTCTCCCGGCAGGGTACGGATCGGGAAGCCCCAGACCAGGCCCAGGGGACCGATCGGCGACAGCCACTGCAACTCAAAGCCTGCGGATGCTCGCACTCTATTGAAGGAGAACGGCGCTGCAACATTCAATGTCTGGGCCCCGACCGTCGTGTTGATGGCGCCCCAGGCGTCGCCGGCATCGATGAACAGGTCGCCGCGGAATCCCTTGGTCTGCATGTACGGAATCGGAAAATACAGGTCCAGCGATGCCGTGGCCATCTTGTCCGCACCGATGGCCTCCTGGGTCGCCGGGTCCCGCAGCGAGATACCGTAGTAATCGAAGCCGCGCACCGTGCCCAGGCCGCCGAGTGAATAGCGCCGCCAGATCGGCACCTGCCGCCCGCCCACGCCGTGGATATAGGCGCCCTGCATCGACGGACTGATGACTACGTCGTCGGTCACGGGCAGGTACAGCTTCGTCGATGCCGATACCTCGTAGAAGCGCTCGTTGCCTCCCAGGCCCGCATAGTTGAACTGCAATCGCTCATTATGGCCCTTGTGCGGGACCATGACCGAGTCGCGCGTATCCCAGGTGAGGCTCTGGCTCAGCTCTCCCGTGATATGCACGCCCTGCTGGGCCAGCAGCAGCAGCGTGCTGCCCGCGGCCACGTTCGAAATGCTGTTCCGCGAATACTGGTAGCCGATGCCGTAGGTCAGGTTCTCGCTCAGCGGCACCCCGATGCTGAGCCCGGCACCGTAGTTGTCCTGGACATACTGGGCTGTCTGCACCTGGGTCAGCTTGGTCTGCGTCTTGAAGGCGTTGACCGTGACGCTCACGTCCTTGCCCAGGAAATAGGGGTCGGTGATGCTGGTGTTGAAGTTCTGCGTCACGGCGCCGATATCGGCGCTGATGTTGGTGCTATAGCCCTTGCCCAGGAAGTTGTTCTCCTGCATCTTGGCCGTGAAGATCACCTTCTCCAGCTGCGAATAGCCGGCGCCGATGGAGAACGAGCCGGTCTTCTTCTCATCGACATTGACGTCCATGTTGACGCGGTCGTCCGAGCCGGCACGCGGCATGGTCACTCGCACATCATTGAAGTAGTTGAGACGATGCAGGCGCTCCTTGCTGCGCTTGACCTTCGTGGCCGAGTAACGCGAGGCCTCCGCCTGCCTGAGCTCGCGGCGGATCACGTGGTCCTCGGTCTTCTGGTTGCCGGTGATGTTGATACGCTCGATGTAGACCTCGCGCCCCTTCTCGACATCGAGGGTGATGGCCACGGTGTTGCTTCCCAGATCGCGATGGAACAACGGCGTCACCGTGGCGAAGGCATAGCCTTCGTCGCCGACCTTCTCCGTGATCGCCTGGATGGTCTCGCGCAGCTTCTGCAGCGAATAGATCTCGCCCGCCTTCAGGGTCACGGCCGAGGCCAGTGCCTTGCGGCTCGGCACCATGTCACCCTGCAGGTCGACCTTGCTGATCCGGTACTGCGGACCCTCGTAGACGTTGAACGTCAGGTAGAACGACTTCTTGTCGACCGACAGCGACACCAGCGTCGACTCGACCTTGGAATCGAGGTAGCCATGATCCTGGTAATACTGCATCAGCAACTGGGCGTCCGCGCCCACGCGATCCTGCTGGAACACGTCGCGGTCGGTGAAGTAGGAGATGAAGCCGCTCTGCTGCGACGCCAGCTGATCGCGCAGGTCGGCATCCGAGAACGCGTGGTTGCCGACGAACAGGATGCGGGCGATACGCGTGATCTGCCCCTCGTCGATCAGGATCAGCACATCCACCCGCCCGTCGGAGCGCTTCGTGGTCTGGATCTTGACGCCGACCTGGTAGTAGCCCTTCTTCAGGTACATGCGCCGGATCTCATTGATGTCGTGGCGCTTGATGGCGTCGCTGAGCACGCGTCCGGGCTGGATCTTCAGCTTGAATTGCAGGATCTTGTCCTCGATTTCGTGGTTGCCCTTGAAGGTCACCTTGCCGATGACCGGGTTCTCGACGACGTGGAAGACCAGGCGAACCCCCTGGGCGTTGCGGATGCCCTCCACGCTGACATCGGAGAAGTACCCGGTATCGAACAGGGCGCGCACATCCCGGCCGATCTGCTTGCGGCTCAGCACGTCCCCGACGCGGGTCTGGATCTCCGCCAGCACCGTATCCGTCTCGATGAAGCGGTTGCCGACCACATCGATGCCCATTACGCGTGGCTGGGTTGTGGCGGGAGCACCTTCAGCCATGGCCTCGCCGACCAGGCCGGCGCATGCAAAGGCGAACACGAGCAGGCCCAGAATGATGCGCTGCAGAAAATGATTTCCCATGCCAACTAACCCCGAAACAAATGTGATAAATCGTTATAAAACGCAAAGATCATCAACATGACGATCAGTGCCAGGCCCACCATCTGGGTGCGTTCCATGACCTTCAGCGACAGCGGACGTCCGCGCAGCTTCTCCACGGCCAGATAAGCCAGATGCCCCCCATCCAGAATCGGGATCGGCATCAGGTTCAGCACGCCGAGATTGACCGAGATCAGGGCCAGGAAGGCACAGAACGACGCAAAGCCGAGTTCCGCCGTGCGGCCCGCCAGCTGGGCGATGGCGATCGGGCCGCCCAGGTTCTCCGGCGAGATCGACGCGGTCAGCATCTTGCCCAGGACATCGAGCGTCAGCACGGTCATGTCCCATGTGCGGACGAAGCCGTAACGCACGCCTTCGATCGGCCCCATCCGGTACAGCACCGGGGGGCGCAACGGTTCGGCCGCCATCCTGGCTCCGATCCGGCCGATGCCGTCCGACGTGGTTTCCGGAACGATGGGCACGATCAGGCTGATGCCCTTGCGTTCGATGTTCAGCACCATGCGCTTGCCGCCATGGCTGCGAACGGCATCGACAAAGTCCCTGACGGTCTGCACGGCCGCGCCATCGACCTGGCTGATCAGGTCGCCGGAGCGCAGCCCGGCCTTGGCCGAGGGCGAGTCGGGAAGCACCGAATCGACCATCACGCGCATGCCCGGACTGATGCCGACCAGGGATTCGGAAACGTTGACGAGCAAGGGTTCCTTGGAGGTCGCCGGCACGTGCACCGACACCTGGGTCGCGGTACCCCCACGCTCGATGCCCAGGCGCGCATCCGCATTGACCGCATCCTTCAGGCGTTCCTCGAGCTGGGTCCATGAATGGACATCATGGCCGTCGACGGAAATGACCTTGTCACCGGGGATGATCCCCGCCTGTTCGGCCACCGAGGCCGGTGACACCACGCCGATCACCGGCGGCGTCACGTACTGCCCCACCCAGCCGACCACCATGAAGGCCAGGATCGCGAACAGGAAATTGAACAGGGGCCCGGCCACCGCCACGCTGGCCCGCTTCCATACGGGCTGCACGTCGAAGGCGCGCTGCCGCTCCTCCGGCGTCAGGTCCATCCTGGCCTCGTCATCGTGTTCGCCCGGATTCTCCCCCAGCATCTTCACATAACCGCCGAGCGGGATCGCCGCGATCACGTATTCGACCTCCCGGTCCCGGCTGTGCCAGGACAACAGGGCCGGACCAAAGCCGATGGAGAACTTCTCGACACGGATGCCGAGCCGGCGCGCCACGATGAAGTGCCCGAATTCGTGCACGAACACCAGCAAGGCGATCGCCACGATAAATGCCAGCGTCGTATGCAGGGTATTCATCAGTTCAAGCAAATGTCGCTCCCTTCCATGTCATGCGTCATTGCGGATGGCGTCCTCGGCCATGCGGCGCGCCTCGGCATCGACGGACCATACTTCATCGAGCTCCGTCACGGAATGGCCGTGCGTGCGCTCGAGCACCCGCTCGACCAGCGGCACGATATCCGTGAAGGCGATCCGGCGCTGACGGAAGGCCTCGTTGGCGACCTCATTGGCCGCATTCATGGCGACGGCCAAGCTGTCGTCGCCCTGCATGACATGCCTCACCAGACGCATGGCCGGGAACCGGGCCTCGTCCACCGCCTGGAAATCGAGGCGGCCGCTCTCAGCCAGATCCAGCATCGGGATGCCCGTGGCCAGCCGGGGTTCCGCCTGCATGGCATAGGCGACCGGGGCCCGCATATCCGGCCACGCCAACTGGGCCAGCACCGAGCCGTCACGGTACTCAACAAGGGCGTGCACGATGCTCTGGGGATGAATGATGGCCGACAGCTTATCCGCCGGCATGTCGAATAGCCACCGGGCCTCGATCAGTTCCAGCGCCTTGTTCATCATCGTCGCCGAATCGACGCTGATCTTGGCTCCCATATCCCAATTCGGATGCGCGATCGCCTCCTCCGGCGTCACATCACGCAGGGACGCCGGGTCACGCTCGCGAAACGGGCCGCCGGATGCAGTCAGGATGATCCGGCTCACGGACCCGGCATCATGGCCGACCAGGCATTGATGCACCGCCGCATGCTCCGAATCCACCGGCACCACGACGGCACCCGAAGCCCTGGCGGCATCCATGAAAATGTGCCCGGCCGTCACCAGGCATTCCTTGTTCGCCAGTCCCACGCGCTTGCCGGCACGCACCGCGGCCAGGGCCGCCGGCAGGCCCACCGAGCCGACCATCGCCGCCAGCACCATGTCCACATCCGGATCGCTGGCGGCGGCCTCGGCGGCCTCCATGCCGGCATCCACGCGCATCGACGGCGGCAGCCGCTCCCGCAGCTGTGCGGCCGCCTCCGCATCGGTCATCACCACCCGCTCGGGGGACAGCTGCAGCGCGATCTCGCGCATGCGCTCGACATTGCGGTAACCGACCAGGGCGTGCGCCGCGAAGCGTTCCGGATGTCGACGCATCACATCCACGGCACTGGCGCCGATCGAGCCGGTGGCGCCAAGCAGGGTCATGCGCATCATGCTCACCGCAGCGCCAGCCACAGCAGACCTGCCGCCGGCAACGCCGGCAACAGGGCATCCACGCGATCCAGCAGCCCGCCGTGACCCGGCAGCATACGGCCGCTGTCCTTGGCTCCGACGGCGCGCTTCAGCGCCGATTCCGCCAGATCCCCCATGACCCCTGCAAAGACCAGGACGATCGCGATGGCGATGGCCTCGGCCACTGGCATGGCAATGGCCTCATGCCAGATCACCGCCGCGACCGTCACCCCGGCCGCAACGGCCGCGAGCAACCCCTCGACGGTTTTGCCCGGGCTGATCGCCGGACAGAGCTTGGTCCGCCCGAAACGGCGGCCGACGAAGTAGGCCGCGATGTCCGAGGCCCAGATGCCGACACAGGCGCCGGCAATGAACGCGATGCCGCCATCCGCCGCATGCAGGCGCTTGACGCCCCAGACGAAGAACAGCAGCCACAGCATCATCCACTGGGCGTGGGCCAGGGCAGCAAAATCGCGGGGCGGGTTCGCCTTGGCGAAGCGTCCATAGACCAGGAAGGCCATCGTCCATGCCAGCATCAGCAGGAACACGGCAAGCAGCGGATCACCGCCCGCGACCAGCATCCCCCACACCAGGGCCGCCACGATGGCGAAGGCCCATGCCGCCGGCATGTTCACCAGCAGCAACAGCTCGACGGTGGCCACCGTGGCGAATACGCCCAGCAGCCAGTCGAACCAGGGCGACGGCACCCAGAACAGCCATACGACAACCAGCGGCAGCAACACCGCCGCCGTCAGCACCCGCTTACCCAGCTCGGTCATCAGCGCGACACCTGCTCGCTGGTGCGTCCATAACGGCGTTCGCGCGAGGCGTAATCGGCAAGCGCCTCCCTGAAGCGCTGCTCGCTGAAGTCCGGCCAGAAATCGTCGCAGAAATACAGCTCCGCATAGGCGACGTCCCACAAATGAAAGTTCGAGATGCGACGTTCTCCCCCGGTCCGGATCAACAGGTCGACCGGCAGCAGATCACGCCGCCACATGTGGTCGCGAAGCCCCTGGGGCGTCAACGCCTGCAGACGCTCAAGCGGCTCGGGCTGCGCCAGCAGCCAGCGGGCATAGTCCTTCACGCCCTGCACGATCTCCTGCTGGCCGCCGTAGTTCAGGCACAGGATCATATCGATGCGCGTGTTGCCCGCGGTCATCTCGCACACCCGGCCAAGTGCCCGGCGCAGTGCAAACGGCAACGCGCCGGTATCGCCCAGCGTCAGAAGGCGCACGTTGTTCTGCTGCAGAACCGGCAATTGGGTGACCACGAGTTCGCGAAGCAGGCCCATCAGTCCACGCACCTCCGGCTTCGGACGCGACCAGTTCTCGGTGGAAAACGCATACAGGGAGATCTGACGCACGCCGGCATCGGCGGCCCAGGAAACGACGTCACGCACGACCTGCGTCCCGCGGCGATGCCCTTCGAGCCGCGGCAGACCCTGCCGTTTGGCCCAGCGGCCGTTGCCATCCATGATGATAGCCACGTGTTTCGGCACGCGGCCCGGCATCTGGACCTCGGGAGATGACATCAGACGGTCAAGAGATCTTTTTCTTTATGCTCAACGACCTGATCGATGTCGTGGATATAGCGATCCGTCACCTTCTGGATCTGCTCCATCAGACGCTTGCTGTCGTCCTCGGAAATCCCCTCATCCTTGGTCTGGCGCTTCACGTCGTCGTTGGCGTCACGACGGATGTTGCGGACCGCCACCTTCGCCTTCTCGCCGTACTGACGCACCTGCTTGACGAATTCCCGCCGGCGCTCCTCCGTCAGTTCGGGCAGCACGACCCGGATCGCCGCGCCGTCGTTGGAGGGGTTGAGCCCCAGGTCCGAGCTCAGGATGGCCTTCTCGATCACCGGAATCATGTTCTTCTCCCAGGGCGCGATCATGATCATGCGCGGCTCCGGCACACTGAGCGTCGCCACCTGGTTCAGCGGCATGTCCGAGCCGTAATAGTCGACGCTCACGTGATCGAGCAGCGACACGCTGGCGCGACCGGTACGCACCGTCGCCAGTTCCGTCTTCAGGGCGGCGATGGTCTTCTTCATGCGTTCTTCGAGCGAATGGATCATGGCTTGCCCCCTTCCCACACCTTGGTGCCGACCGCCTCACCGCGCGCCAGGCGCAGCAGTTCTCCGGGCTGGGTCACATTGAACACGACGATCGGCATATGGTTGTCCCGGCACAACGACAGCGCCGTCGAATCCATGACGGCCAGCTGGCGGTTGATGGCCTCGGTAAAGCTCAGTTCGCTATAACGCTGGGCCGACGGATCCTTGGCCGGATCGGCGGTATAGACGCCATCCACCTTGGTTCCCTTGAACACCACATCGGCCTGCACCTCCATGGCACGCAGGCTGGCCGCCGTGTCGGTCGTGAAATAGGGATTGCCGGTCCCGGCCGCGAAGATGACGATACGTCCCTTCTCCAGATGACGGACGGCGCGACGGCGGATATAGGGCTCGGCCACCTCCCGCACATGCAGGGCCGACACCACGCGAACGATCGCACCCTGGCGTTCGATGGCGTCCTGAAGGGCGATGGCGTTCATCACCGTGGCCAGCATGCCCATGTAATCGGCGCTGGCGCGGTCCATGCCGGATGCCGTGCCCTTCATGCCGCGGAAGATGTTGCCGCCGCCGATGACCACGGCCAGCTCCACACCGCTGCGCCTGACCTCGATCAGCTCGGACGCCAACCGCTCCACCGTCTGGGCATCGATGCCGTAACCGGTGGATCCCATCAGGACCTCGCCCGACAGCTTCAGGAGCACCCGCCGGTACGGGCCGGTGCCTTGCGAAGCCTGGGACGCTTGCCCTGAGGATGTATCAGCCATGGACCTGGGCAGCCACCTCGGCAGCGAAATCCGATTCCTGCTTCTCGATGCCTTCACCGAGCTGGAAACGGGTCATCGACACCACGGTCGCATCCGGCTGCACGGCGGCCAGCGCCTTGCCCACGGTCACGTCCGGATCCATGACGAAGCCCTGTTCCAGCAGGCAGACCTCGGCATAGAACTTGTTCAGCTGCCCCTCAACGATCTTCTCGACGATGTTGGCCGGCTTGCCGCTGGCCGCCGCCCGCTCGGCCAGCACCGCCTTCTCGCGCTCCACCGCTTCCGCGGACACGTCGCTGCGTCCGATGTACTGGGGATTGGAGGCCGCCACATGCATGGCGATGTTGCGCGCCATCTGCTGCAGGGCCTCGGAGGCGCCACCCGAAACGCCGAGCAGCACGCCGATCTTGCCGGCGCCGTGCACATAGGCCGCCACCGTGCCGCCGGCCACCTGGTGCCGCACAAAGCGGCGGATGGACATATTCTCGCCGATCGTGGCGATCAGCTGCGACAGGGCCTGCTCAACCGTCTGCCCCGGCGCGAATTCCAGGGCCTTCAGCGCCTCCACATCCGCCGGATTTTGGCGCGCAATAGTCTCAGCCAATTCCTGCACAAAGGCCTGGAACTTATCGTTCTTACTGACAAAATCCGTCTCGGAGTTGACCTCGATGACCACGCCGGCATCCCCGGAGCTGATGGCCAGCACCATGCCTTCAGCCGCCACGCGCCCGGACTTCTTGGCAGCGGCGGACAGACCCTTCTTGCGCAGGAAATCGACGGCGGCATCCATATCGCCGTCCGTCTCGGCCAGCGCCTTCTTGCAATCCATCATACCGGCACCCGAAATCTCGCGTAGCCGTTTCACATCAGCAGCGGTAATCGACATCCATTCCTCCGTAATCGTTTACTAGCGTCTGTGGCTCAGGCTCAGGCCTTCGCCTCGACATCCTCGTCCAGCAGCTCGACGTTCTCGGTTTTCACCGGGGCCTCGCCGTCGACCTCGCCCGCTTCGGCCCCTTCGGCAGCTTCGCCCCCGGCCTCGGCTGCCTCGGGCTTGAAGTCGGCGTCTTCACTGCTTTCCACCTGCCAGGACTCCGCACCCTCCAGGATCGCATCGGCCAGCTTGCTGGTGAACAGGCGCACGGCACGGATCGCGTCGTCGTTGCCGGGGATGATGTAATCGATGTAGGACGGATCGCAGTTGGTATCCACGACGGCCACCACCGGGATGCCGAGCTTCTTGGCCTCCTTGACCGCCAGCTCTTCCTTGCGCACATCGATGACGAACAGGCAGTCAGGAAGGCCGACCATGTCCTTGATACCGCCGAGCGAACGCTCGAGCTTGTCCAGCTCGTTCTGCAGGCGCAGGCCTTCCTTCTTGGTCAGCAGGTCGAACACGCCCTCTTCCTTCTGGCGCTGCAGATCCTTCATCTTGCGCACCGACTGCTGGATGGTGGAGAAGTTGGTCAGCATGCCGCCCAGCCAGCGGTGGTTCACGTAAAACTGGCCGCAGCGCAGCGCCTCCTCGCGGATGGCGTCGGCCGCCTGGCGCTTGGTGCCCACGAACAGCACGCGGCCGCCCGCGGCCGCCAGCTCACGCATGAACTGGTAGGTTTCGTTGGCCATGCGCAGCGTCTTCTGCAGGTCGATGATGTGGATGCCATTGCGGCTGCCGAAGATGTACGGCGCCATCTTGGGGTTCCAGCGACGGGTCTGGTGCCCGAAATGCACACCCGCCTCAAGCAGGTTCTTCATGGTAAACTGAGACATATGTCCTCCGATTGTTGTGTCCTCCACCGCCCCGGCCCGAAGGCACAATCGTTGACAGGCGGTGTGTGAAGTGGCGCGCTTTCTACACAAATAGCCTGCAAATGGCAACATGCCCGGCGCGCATTGGCTCCCCTGCCCCGATCACCGTTTTACCCCTTCCGGCTATGGCCATGCACTTCCGGGCAAACGTATGATAGGGCTACGACCCGAGGGAGGAGCATATGAAACGGACCATCTATCTGGCAGGGCTCGGCGCACTGTGGATGCTGACCGCCCAGGCCCAGGCCGCACCGATCACCATGATGCCCCTGGTTGGCGAGGCACCGAAGGGCACCGACGTGTCGGCATTGTGGAAGGGAGAGACGATGGCGGACGGCGTTGCCGACAACAGCCGCCACTTCGAACTGGACTTACCGATGGGTGCGGACATGCCCTATCATGCGGGCGACAAGCTCGAGATCGACATCAACGGCAAGCCGGGCGGCCGGATCACCCTGGGCGATGGCAGCAAGCCCCAGCATATCGTGCTCTCCAGCCTGCGACGCTAGGCCTCAGGCCGACAGGGCCCAGCCGATCAGCAGCTGGGAGCCGCCCATCACCAGCGGCCCGATCAATTGCTGCAACAGCCCGGTCATCAACAGCACGACGATGATCAGGAACCCATAGGGCTCGATGCGCGACAGCTGGTAGGCGGCCCGTCCCGGCAGCAGGCCCACGGCCACGCGCCCGCCGTCCAGCGGCGGCAGCGGCAGCAGGTTGAAGACGCACAGCACCATGTTGATCAGGATCGAGGCCTGGCACATCAGCGCCAGCGGATGCGCCACCCAGTCGGCGGACGCGGGCAGGCGGGCCGCCGCATAGAGCAGGACGGCGCTGAATAGCGCCAGCAACAGATTGGTGACGGGGCCGGCCGCCGCCACCCATATCATGTCCCGTTTGGGATTCCCGAGCTTGCGGTAGTCGATCGGCACCGGCTTGGCGTAGCCGAACAGGAATGGCGAACCCAGGACCAGCAGCAGCAAGGGAATGATTACGGTGCCGAGCGGATCGATGTGCTTCAGCGGGTTCAGCGTCAGCCGGCCCATCCACTTGGCGGTATCGTCGCCCAGCTTATTGGCCACCCAGCCATGGGAAACCTCATGCAGGACCACGGCGAACACCACCGGGATGGCCCAGATGCTGATGCCGCGGATGATGCCGTTGACGTCCATGTCGGTTGCTATGCGCCGCGATGAATGAGGATAGGCCGCTCCCGTTAGCGCGGGGCGCTGCCCATGGCGATGGACTTGCCCTCGGACAGCGAGGTCAGGTAGCTGACGAGGTCCGTCATGTCCTGGCTGTCGTAGGCCGGGGGCTTGCCCTGCAGGGCATTCAGGATGCAGCTGTGCACCTGCTGCTGCAGCGTGATGACCTTGCCCGCCCGCTTGTTGTAGCGCGGGAAGATCGCGGCGGCGTTACCGAGGCTCGGGATAGGCTTGCCATTGGGCAGCATGCCCGCCGTGCGGCCTTCCCCCCGGTGACAGGTATTGCAGGTGCGTCCATTGCCGTCGAAATGCGCCGACGTGAACAGCTGCTTGCCGTGCTGGACACTGTCCGCCAGCGGATCGGCCGAAGCGGGTGCGGGAAGCATGGCAACGGCCAGGCACAGCCCTGCTGCCATGCTCAGGTAGGCGGTGACTCGGGTGAACATACGACCTCCTTGTACGCGTGCGATGTCGATGCACGATAGAGTATTGTGGCACCGGCGCAAGCCCCTGCCTGAGCCATGAACGAGGGATCCGGTGCCGGCGATCAATCGTCCGCATCCTCCAGGCCCAGCCGGCGGTGCCAGTCCGCGATCGACTCCTGGGGATACGCGTCGAACAGCTTATCCCTCGGACCAGCCAGTACCGGCACCCACCCGGCCTTCGAGCCCAGCATCAGGTGCGTGCGTTCCGGCGCCTGGGGCAGCGCACTGTCGATGGCCGAGGCGAATGGGTGCACCAGTTCCGGCCATCGCGGATTCCATAGCCACAGGGCACTGCCGCAGTAACGGCAGAAATGACGCTTTGCCGGGCTGGTCGAAACCCCACCCGTTTCGGGGTCCGTGATCCTGACCTGGTAGATGCTGACATGCTCCTCACCCTCGACACGCATGCTGGTGAAATCACCACCGAGATTGATGGCATAGCCCCCGCCGCCGGCCGTTTTGCGGCAGATCGAGCAATAACAGAGATTGAAGGGATAGGGATGGGCCGAATGCAGCGTGAAGCGCACCCGGCCGCAATGGCATGATCCTTCCAGGCGCACATCAGCCTCCCGCACCGGCCCGCAGAAGGTGCACCGAAAACCATTGGCGGGGATCGGTCCAGACATCGACCGCTACGAAACCAGCCTGTGCAGCCAGGCGGCGGAACCCGTCCGGGGTGTATTTCCACGAATTCTCGGTATGGATGCTCTGCCCGGCCCGAAGGGTGAATTGGCGATCGCCGAGGCGCACCACCGTGTCGCGCAGGCAATCGAGATGCATCTCCACTCGCCCCAGGTCCTCGTTGTAGAAGGCGCGGTGTGCGAAATCGACCAAGGTAAAATCGCAGTTCAGGCGCGTGTTCAGGTGGTACAGGGCATTCAGGTTGAACGCGGCCGTCAGCCCGGCACCGTCGTTGTAGGCGGCGTTGAGCACGGCGGGATCCTTCTGCAGATCGACCCCGATCAGCGCGTGCCCCCCCTCCCCGACCATGGTCCGGAACCGTCCAAGCAGCTCCACGGCCTCGTCCGGATCAAAATTGCCGATGGTCGAGCCGGGAAAGAACAGCATGCGCCCCTGTTCCGGGATCCCGCCCGGAAGGTGGTCGCAACGGGTGAAATCGGCACAGATCGCATGGATGTTCAGCGATGGGTAGCGCCGCCCCAATCCGAGGCAGGCCTCCAGCAGAAAATCGGCCGAGAACTCGATGGGCACGTAATGCGAGATACCGCCATCCCCGAAGAAACGTTCGGCCTTGGCACAATTGCCGCTTCCCGGCTCCAGTAGCAGCGTGCAATCGGTCGCCGCCAGCATCTCGGTCAGGTGGTCGGTAAAGATCCGTGCTTCGGTACGGGTCGGGTAGTATTCGGGCGTGCGCGTGATGCATTCGAACAGCTCGGACCCCCGCTGGTCGTAGAAGAAGCGCGGCGAGATCGAGGGCTGTCCGGCCGAAAGCCCATCGGCGAGCTCGGCGAGCTCATCAACCGGCGAGGATGGCAGGTGGTGCACGGTCAGCCTGTCTTCCTGCCGGGCGAGGCATACGGACGGCATGCTCATCGCCAGTCCCGCCCGGCGTCGTCACGGGCCAGACGCAGGCCGCTGAACTGCCAGCGGTCGGGCGCATAGAAGAAATTGCGGTAGCTGGCCCGCACATGCCCCGGTGGCGTGGCGCAGGATCCGCCGCGAAGCACCTGCTGATTGCACATGAACTTGCCATTGTATTCGCCGATCGCGCCGGATGCCGGACGATAGCCTGGATAGGCGACATAGGGAGAGGCGGTCCACTCCCAGACCCCGCCGTACATTCCCCAGATACCGTCCTGCTCGCAGCCCGGACCCGGGTGCAGACAATCCTCCGGATGGCAAAACTGTCCCTCGTCTGCGGATCGGGAAGCCGCCGCATGCTCCCACTCCTGCTCCGTGGGCAGGCGGCCCCCGGCCCAGCGGGCGAAGGCATCGGCCTCATAGTAACTCAGGTGGGCCGCCGGCCGATCGGCAGCCAGCGGCTGCAGACCATGCAATGTGAACTCGTACCAGCCCCCGTCGATGCGTCGCCAGTACATCGGATGCGTCCAGCACTCCTTCTGCACAGAGGCCCAGCCGTCGGAAAGCCATAGCAACGGATTGCCATAGCCGCCATCCTCGATGAAGGCCAGGTATTCGCCGTTGGTCACCGGCCGGTTGGCCAGGGCGTACGGTTCCAGCCAGTAGCGGTGTCGCGGATGCTCGTTGTCGAAACTGAAGGGCTCTTCCCCTGATGCACCGATATCGACGAGCCCGCCTTCGAATCCGACGAAGCGCAGCGGTTGCGCCGATACAACGGTCGGCAGCTCCGCGTCGCGATACGCCGGATACAGGGGATTGCATGCCAGGTTGTATTTCAGGTCGGTCAACATCAGCTCCTGATGCTGCATTTCATGGTGCAACCCGGTGACGGTGCGCCGCAACAGTGCTTCGGGCAGGCCGCCCCCGTCCAGCATCGACTGCATGGCTCCATCCACATGCCGGCGGTAGGCGTACACCGTATCCAGCGTCGGCCGGGAAAGCAGATGGCGATTCGGGCGGGGAAACGGTCGGCCGACGCCATTGTAATAGGAATTGAACAGCATCTCGAAGGCCGGATCGAAAGGCCGGTAACGCGCATCGAATTCCTTCAGGACGAAGGTCTCGAAGAACCAGGATACATGGGCCAGATGCCATTTCAGCGGACTGGTCTCAGGCATGGCCTGCAGGCCGAAATCATCCGCCGGCAGATGTTCGCACAGCTGCTCCGAGCGCACCCGTACCTGCGCGAAGTACTGGGCGATCCCGCGTGCTGCCCCCGTTGCACGCTCCCCGTGGGAAAGTGGCTGCATGCGTCCACTCAAGCCTTTGCGGGTACCGGGGTCAAGTGATCTTTCTGCCCCATGCCCTTCTGCTGGCGGCACCCGTTTGCGCTACCATGCTCACCATCCCCATGAGTCATGAATTAAACTATTACATGAGTTAATACTTATAATTATTTGAAATAATACATATTATCACCATTGGCAAAATGTGCGTCCTGGCCGTCCCGGCTATTTCACGCTGTATCCGCGGGCATCGAGGCACGCCTCGATGGCACGGCGGTAATCTCCCCGCTTCGTGATGAGCTGCGTGTCCGAGAGGTTCCCTGCCGGCTGGCTCGGATCGAAGCCGCTCTGGTCCACAGCCCAGCGATGGCATTCATAGCGATCCTTCGCCTGCTGGTCCGCACTCTGCCCTTTTTTCGGATAAACATAGAACTGGTCCGGGCCCTGCTGAGGCTGGGGGACCGCATCGGACGACGCGGCAGGCGGCTGGGTGATCACATATCCCTGCTGGACCGGTTGCCACACGTAATACACGCCATTCGCATAATAGTAGGGAATGCCCCCTATCCATACCGTCGTGTAATAAGGCGGCAAAACCGGAACCACGATGCCGAACGGAGGTGTGACGACGATAAACCCCAGACCTGAACTGCGATACCAGATACCGTGCCTGTAGAAATAACGGTCTCCATGATGGCGGAACATCATATAGCCACGCGGTAGCTCCCGCTGGACATAACCGCGCGGCGGATAGTAACGATCGTGATGATAGCGCTGGTCCAGAATGAATCCGTGTGGATGGCTGCGACCGTCATCGCGACGAACGCCCCGGTCGCGGCCGTCCCGCCGCTCAATGACTCGACTGCGGCCATCATCGCGGCGAACGCCCCGGTCGCGGCCATCTCTCCGTTCAACCCCCCGGTCACCGCGATCATGTCTTTGGGCAACCATGCCGTCGTTTCTGTCGCCATGCCTGTGTCCGTCTTCGGCCCATACGGAGGTCACCGATACCGACATCAGCATCACCAACATCGAACCGAGCATCACTGAATGCAACAACTTCATGATACAACCCCCATTGGCCTTGTTCATTCGCGGACCGCATACCCGCGGCCCTCGAGGCAGGCCGCCATGGCACGGCGGTATTCCTGAGCCTGCCGTTCGATCCGGGCTATCTTGTCGGCATCCGCGCGGTCATAGCTTTCCTGTAACTGTTGGGCCTGCTGCTGCCGGGCCGAATCGGATGCAGCCCCGATCGCGGCACCGGTGATGGCGCCGAGAACGGCCCCTCCGGCCTGATCGTCGTCCTCGGAAATGGCAGCCCCGATCGCGGCACCGGCCAGTGCCCCGATCGCGGTGTCATGCCCTGGCGCCGGCACCGGCGTGACCTTGACCCGCTGATGGGGCGCCAGGTCGGGCTGGCTCGGGTCGAAACCGGTCTGCTTCATGGCCCACAGATAGCATTCATACCGATCGCGGTCCTGCTGCTCAGGGCTCTGCCCGGCCTTGGGATAGAAGTAGACCTGCGTCGACGGCATCGGTGCCGGCTGCGGCGGGGGCGACTCGACGACCCGAGCCGGCTCCGTGGCACATGCGCCGAGCGCCAGACTCGCCGCCAGCGCCAACAAGCGCATGGCCGGCATCCTGTGTGAACGGAACGGGAGTTTGCGCCTTATCGACATGGTTGGGGTCTCCTTACACCGATCTCTCAGTCACCATCACCAACGAATCCGCATGTCCTCGATCCAGCATAGCAGTCCGTTCGTAAATGCAGGGCAACGTGCGTAAAGGAGTGTAAAACTAAGGGCTGAAGCCCTCAGCCGGCACGTTTTCGGAACTCGTTCATGATGTCCTCGACCTGATTCATGGCCTGCAGATGGCGCTGACGCAGCGCCAGGTGCGAATCGCGCACACGCGTGTGATGGCTCCGGTGCCGGGCATGCGTATCGGTCACCTTGGGAAGCGATTCGGCACCGGGCTCTGCTCCCTGGCTTTTCGCCAGGTCTTTCCTGTGTGCATGCAAGGTCTTCTCATGAGACTCCAGCAGTCTCTGATGGGACTCGACGGCCTCCTGATGCTGGACGAGGCGTCGCCGCTCATAGGGCAAGGCCTTGTCCAGCTCATAGATCAGCAGCATCAGTTGCCTCAGCTCCTTGTCCCATGCAGCGATATCGTGCAGCCATTGCTGATGTTCCTGCTTCCATTGCAGCCATTCCTGCATGAACACGTCGATGCTTCCGTGCGGCTCGAATCGGTGATGCATGATCTTCGCCCTCGCTTCCATAGCATAGACCTGATGCTCACGGCGCGTACATATAGTCACGGGTCAGGGGCATGGCCTGTGCCCCCCGGTCATGGGTCACCAGGATCTGGTGCACCGAGATCCAGTTTTGCAGAAACCCGTAGGCGCAGCCGGCCAGATACACGCGCCAGATGCGGTAGGTTTTTTCGTCGACGAGCTTCCTGATGTTATCCCGGGCTTCATCGAAGCGGGCGGCCCAGAGCTTGAGCGTCATCGCGTAATGACGGCGCAGACTCTCGACATCCACCGCCTCCAGCCCGGCCGCCGCCATCTCCTTCAGCACCAGGCTGAGATGGGGCAGTTCGCCGTTCGGAAACACATAGCGGTCGATGAAGTCCCCGCCTCCCCACGGGGTTTCGGCGGAATCCGGGTCCGTGGAGGTAATGCCATGAATCAACGCCACCCCGTCCGGTTCCAGCAGACTGTCGACCTTGTCGAAATAGGTGCGCAGCTTATTCAGCCCGACATGCTCGAACATGCCGACGCTGGCAATGCGATCGAAACGGCCGCCAACGTCACGGTAGTCCTCGATGCGCACCTCGCATCGATCCTGCAGCCCACGCTCGTGAATCAGCGCGTTGGCCAACTCACACTGGTTCTGCGACAGGGTGACCCCAACCGCCCTGGCGCCGAATTTCTCTGCAGCCCGCATCACCAGTGCGCCCCATCCGCAGCCGATGTCGAGCAGGCGATCGCCCGGCCTCAGGCGCAGCTTGCGCAGGATGTGATCCATCTTCTGCTCCTGGGCTGTATCGAGGCTATCATCCACCGTCCTGAAATATCCGCAGGAATAGACCATGTTGCGGTCCAGCCACAAGGCATAGAAATCGTTGGAAACATCGTAATGGTAGGTGATGGCTTCGGCGTCCTGTTTGCGGCTGTGCCGGGCCGGCTTCAGGCTGCTTCGCGACAGCCGGTCGGCATGCGCATGGGATGACAGCCTCGCCGCCACATCGATGACATCCATCACCGGCCCATCCACGTCCAGCTTGCCTTCGACATAGGCATACCCCAGCCGGTCCAGGCTGGGGCTGAGCAAGTGGCGCAGGCCGGTCAGCGACGGCGTGGAAATGGTCACGCGCGGGCTCTTTCCAAGATCGATTTCCGAACCGTTCCAGAGGCGGAGCCTGACCGGCACATTCTTGGCCTGCATGGAAGCGGCAAATTCATGGAGCTTCTTTTCCCAGAACACCGTCGACCTCCTCATCGGGATGCATCGGTGATGACCGGAATAGCGGAACATAGCCACCGGTCACAGGATAGCCATTATAGACGTTTATCGCGGCTGCAAACGCAAGCTGAGCCGGAATAATTCCCCCGCCACGGCTCAAGCATTCCTCTGCCACGGCGCAAGCCATGGTTGAATGCTCTGATGATCTGCGCGACCATGGTTGCCCCTTTCGCGATGATGACTGCTACCCAACTCATAAGGCCCAGGAGGTGGCTTCCGACACTCCCATGATGCTGAACAACCACACCCTCATCGTTTCACTGGTGCTGATATCGGCCCTGATGGCCATCGGCCTGTTCGCGGTATCACCTCGACTAGAGCGTGAGGGATTGCGCCTTTGGGGAGCCGCCATGGCCCTTGTCTCGATCGGCTGGGCATGCATCGGCGGGCGCGGGGCCATTCCGAACGCGGTCTCGATCATTGCCGCGAACACGCTGTTTTCCGCATCGGTGTCGCTGGAACTCGCGGCGGTCTACACATACCGTGGGCTCAATTGGCCCCGTGGGCAATGCATCCTTCCCGTCCTGGCAACGCTGCTGGCCTTTTCGATCATTCCAACGAACGACCTGCGCGGCCACCTGTTCACAAGCAGCATCATCTTCGGATCGCAATTCCTGATGCTTTCCGCCGTCCTGTACGGCGACCGCACTTCACGAAGCGGCTACGCCTGGCGGTTACTGTTCATCTCCACGACGATCATGCTGCCCATCATGGTTCTGCGTGGACTCGCAGCGCATTTCGGCCACATCGAGTTTGCCGGCGTGCGCTCCCCGTTCATGCCCAATCCGATCCAGCTCGCCGCCTACATCTCCGTCATGGGCACGATCACGCTGGGATCGCTCGGCTTCATCCTGATGACCAAGGAGCGTGCCGACCGGGAAATCCAGCATCTGGCGCTCACCGATCCCCTGACGCGAACCCTGAATCGCCGCGCATTCATGGACCAGGCAGCCCAGGAACTGTCCTTTTCCCGGCGCCATGAACTCCCACTGGCCCTGATCATGCTCGACGTGGATCATTTCAAGCGCATCAACGACCGTTATGGCCATCTTGTCGGCGACGATGTCCTGATCGAACTCACGCGGCTCCTGACGTCGCGCCTACGCAAACAGGATGTTTTCGGCCGCTATGGCGGCGAAGAATTCTGCATCCTGCTGCCCGGTACCGATGGCGCCGGGGCGTTGGCGGCGGCCGAGTCGCTTCGCATGGCGGTCGAATCCGCCGTCTTCGCCGCTGCATGTGGCGGCGTTTCGGTGACGATCAGCCTGGGGGCATCCACGTTCGGGGATGCCGATATGGATCCTGAGTCATCGCTTACTCGCCTGTTCGGGGATGCCGATGCCGCGCTTTACCAGGCAAAGCGCGGCGGCAGAAACCGCACAAGCGTGAGCCAGCCGGCCAGCCCCTCCCCCATGACCGCCATCGAAGAGCCAAGCGAAGCCTAAGCCGAGCGATCGACCTCGATCGGCAAACGGGGACGCTGCCCGGGCGATCGCATCGCCTTCCCGTAGCCCGAAACATTGTGCGAGCAAGGCCTGGATATCGGCCGGCATTTGTGGATCATACAGATGAGGGAATGGAGGGAAGGAGTATTCATGCAACCGTTTATCAAGGTCATCCTGATCATCCTGGCGGTCCTGCTCGTGGTATGGGGTACGGAATGGCTGCTGACCGAGCATGTGATCCATAAATTCTCGAACAAATACGGTAGCTGAGGCTTCTGACCAGCACCAAGCCCAGGAAGCGGCAACAACGAGCGACAGCATACGGGCCGGCAGACACCACCCGACACGGATATCCGGGCATCAGCACCTGCCAGATCCGGCGTGACCCCCATTACATCCGTTCTTCCCACGTCATCTATGATGATCTCGTCGGTCGGGGCCAGGCCTCGGCCAAGGAGGTTGTCATGAACAACAACAATGGCATGAAAGAACTCGTCATCGCGATCATTGCCGCCATCATCGCGTTCTTCAGCGTTTCGTCCTTCTACGGCTTTGTCGCATCGATCGATTGAGCCCCATGCAATCTGACGGGAGTCGTCCGGATTCGGGCGGCTCCCGTCGTTTACCCCTGCTGCACCGCCTTGGCGCTGAGCAGGATAACCTCGATCTCTTCCGTGATCTCCTCCTGACGCAGGGCATTGCGCCTCAGGGTTAAGGCGGACACCTGCTCATCGAGGCGGCTGATTGCGCCCTCCAGATGCTGCATGCGCCGGCGGCTTTCAGCCATCAATGCGGCATAGACCAGGGCATACAGCACGGCGAACAGATACTGGTCGAGCATGTCGGCGAAGAAGGCTTCCGGAGAGAGGTTCAGTTGCGGTGCATAGCCTGAAGTCGGGACAGGCACATCCTGCTGGAACGGCGGCAGAATCGACACCGCCTGCGGTTGGCCGCTGTCGATGGCATGGGAGATCACCGTCAAGCGGAAAGGTCCATAGCGTTCCTGCATCAGGTCCAGTTCATGGACAAGCCGTCCCAGCACCGCCTCCACTTCCTCGGCCACGCTGGCACCGTCGACCAAGGCAACCAGGCGTGCATCGCCGTCCAGCCTGACATCCAGTTTTCGACCGACAGCAACGAGCAAGGGGTCTTCGACACCGTCCAAGCCTATCCGGTCGTCCAGGGCATGCAGCAGCGTCTCGTTGAAATCCCCGCAGAAACCCCGTTCCGAACCCAGCAGCAGATAAACATGGCGGGCGTTGTCCGAAAGCACCGGGCTGATGGCATAAAAACTCCGGAAATCGGCGGCCATGGCCTCGATATCCCGCACCACCTGCTGCTGCGTGGCCAGGAATCGCGTCAGCTTGCGCGTCTCCAGAAGTGCCAGCATCTTCATGCTGCCCATGATATGCCTGATATCGCCAAGCGCCTGCAGGTGCCGGTCGGCCTCATGGCGCTTGCTCATTCATCGTCCCCGGCCATCGGCCCGAGCCAGGACTCGAGCTGACGCACCCACTGCTCCCTGGGCTCTTCCAGCCCCAAGCCACTGCCATCCACTTGGGACGCGAGGGTTGTGAGCCTCGCCGGAACCTCCGCGGAAGCGGTCTTGTCGAACAGGCCCTCGTTGAAGGCCACCAACCAGGCCATCTGAAACAACTCGGACAATGGTCTGAGGCGGTCCTGCTTCAAAAGCTCGCGAAGGATGCGGCCGCGTCGGATCCTTTCCTCCATCGAGGCCTCAAGCCTTGCCCCGAAACGCGTGAAAATCTCCAGTTCCAGGAATTGCAGGTAATCCAGCTTCATGCGTCCCGCCTCCTGCTGGATACGCGGATGCTGGGCCTTGCCGCCGATGCGCGAGACCGATCTCGCCACGTCGATGGCGGGCCGCATCCCCTCGTCGAACAACGACTGGTCCAGATAGAGCTGTCCGTCCGTAATGGAGATCAGGTTGGTCGGGATGTAGGTGGCGATATCGCCCTGCTGCGTCTCGACGATGGGTAGCGCCGTCATGCTGCCTCCGCCGTGCGCCGCATTCAGGCAGGTGGCACGCTCCAGGAGCCTGGCATGCAGGTAAAAGATATCGCCGGGATAGGCCTCACGCCCCGGCGGTCGGCGCAACAGCAGCGACAACTCGCGGTAACTGCGCGCATGGGTACTGAGATCATCGTATACCACCAGGGTATCCCGGCCGCGGTTCATTCTGGCCTCGGCGATGGCACAGCCGGCGAACGGAGCCAGATACTGCAGACCAGGCAGGGCGCTGGCCTCACCGACCACCACGGTGGTGTAATCCATGGCTTCGAACCGGCGCAGGGTTTCCAGCGTACTGACCACAGTGGAGCGCTTCTGCCCCACCAGCACATAGACGCAATCGACATTCCTGCCGCGCTGGTGGATCACGGCATCGATGGCCAGCGCGCTTCTTCCCATCCCGCGGTCGCCGATGATCAGCTGCCGCTGGCCTTTGCCGATCGGCACCATGCAGTCGATGATCTTGATCCCCGTGTACAGCGGATCGTGCACGAACTCCCTGGCGGTGATGGGCGGGGACAGGATCTCCAGCGGCTGCCGGGCGCCGCATTCGGGTGCAGGCAGGTCGTCCAGCGGGTTGCCGAGGGGATCGACGACACGCCCGAGCAAGGCATCGCCAACCGGGATGCTGAGGCTGCGGCGGCCCAGGTGCACCTCCGTGCCCGCTGTCAGGGTCTCCGTCTGGTGCAGCAGGATGGCGCCGAGCATTTCCTCGCTCAGATGGAATACCATGCCCCGGCTGCCGTCGGCGAAATCGAGGATTTCATCCATGGCCGCGTCAGGTAGTCCACGCACCCAGGCGATGCCATCGCCCACCGATACCACGCTGCCCCGTTCGCCGATACGCAGGCCGAAGCGGTACGCCTGCAACCAGTCATCCGGCTGGGTACCCACCCCTGTTTGCGCGTCCGTTTCAGGCCTGTCCACGATCGCCATCCGTGAAAAAGCGCATCTCGTCGCGCAGGTTGGCCGCCAGGGTCCAGGCGCCAAAACTGATATGCAGTCCCGCGACAAGATCCGGATTCACCTGGAACTGCCATGCCATATCCGTCGACCCCAGAAGCTCGGCAAAGTCCTGCTGCAAGGCCTGCTTGGTCTCGGCAGCCAATGCGAAGGCGCTTTGCACGACGATGGCCTCGCGGTTGGACGACCAGGCCTGTTCCAGCTCCCGGACCTGATCCTCCGTCAGGGCCGGCAGTTGCTGCTGCACCATGGCGACGATCCGCGCCTCCAGCTCGGGGCCGGCCAGGCCTTCCAGCATGCGTCCGAGAAAGCGTCCCGCCTGCAGCATCGCATCGGCCTCAGCCTGCTTCTTGAGCTCGCCAAGGCGGCGATCATCGAGCACCCGCGCCTTTTCCCGCTGCTGCTCCAATTCGGCCGCCAGTACCTCCTTGAGCTTGGCCCGTTCCGCTTCGATCTCCCCGTGCAAGGCCTGGCGCGCTGCCTCGCGCTCCTTCTCCCAGTCGCCCAGGCGATGCGTGTAGCGCTCCCCGACCGATTCGGCCTCGGTGCGCATCGCCCTGGCATCGGCCAACTCCTTCTCGATGGCACTGCGCCGCCGGGAGATCACCTGCTGGATCGGCCTGTAGAAAAATCGCTTCAGGATCCAGACCAGGACCAGGAAATTGACGATCTCGAGGACAAAGGTGGTCCAGTTCAGCTCCATGCCGCGCCTCCGTCACCGGATGCCATCCTCGCCTTCATTTGACGAAATAGGCCAGCAGGGGGTTGCGGAACAGCACGATGAGCACGATCACCAGCACATAGATGGCCAGTGACTCGATCATGGCCAGGCCGATGAACAGCGTACGCGTGATCGTCTTTTCCGCCTCGGGCTGCCTGGCCAGCGCATCCAGCGACTGGCTGATGGCCCTGCCCATCGCCTGGGCCGGGCCGAGCACCCCGATGGCGATGCCGAGTACGGCAGCCACCGTGGAGGCCAGCAAAAACCAGTGAAGATCAGTCATGGCTCACTCCTTCTTTATCTCGATCAGTTGTTGGGACTGGATGCCGCCGGCCACATAGATCAGGGCCAGCATGCCGAAGATATAGGCCTGCACCAGCGCCTCGACGATGTGCAGCATCAGGATCGGGATCGGTGCCAGGAACCCGGCGATGAGCAGCACCAGCAGCGCAGCCATCTCCAGGCTCATCATGTTGCCGAACAGGCGCACGGCCAAGGCCACGGTGCGGCTGACCTCGCTGATCAGGTGAAACGGCAGCATCAGCGGACTGGGACTCAGGTAATGGCGCAGATAGCTCTTCACCCCCTGGGTACGGATGCCGAACCAGTGGACGGACAGGAACACCAGGATGGCCAGGCCGGAGGTGGCCGACAGGTCGCTCGTCGGGGAATGCATGCCCGGGATCAGGCCGACGAGGTTGGCCACGACGAGGAACAGCCACAGGGTGGCGATGAATGGCATGACCTGGCGCGTGTATTGCGGCAGCACGGCCCGGATGGCGTCCTCGATCACGAGGACAATACCCTCGAGTGCTGCCTGCAACGACCCCGGTTGTTCCTGCAGCCGCCGGCAGGCCAGCCATGCCAAGAGTCCCAGGGCCAGCATGATGCCCCAGGTGGTGATCACGGTATCGCTGATCATCAGCCATCCGAGATCAAGGCCGGCACGCTGCAGGGGCTGGGCGCCATGCATGGCTATTCACTGCCCCGGATCAACAGCCAGGCATTGATGCCGCCGATGAACACGCCGACCACGATCAGGCTGGTCGTCCAGTTCACGGAATAGCCGGGCAGGCGGCTGTCCAGCCAGTCGCCGAGATAGGCGCCGACGATGATCGGCAGCACCAGCACCAGGCCCAGCGTGCCCAGATAGGTGGTCTGCGCCAGCAGGGTATGCCGTTCGTGTTCGGCCTGCTTCATCCTTTCAGCCTGCAGTTCGACCTCCTTCCTGAGCTTGCGGCGATCGTTCACAGGCCGCCCCCGCCCCGGCGCATCTCCCACAGCCGCCGCAACATCTCCTCCTCCATGCGCCTGAGGCTTTGCTTGACGTCGAGCAGCATCTCCTCCTCGGCCAGCAGCTGTTCGCCGATGGCCGAACTGATGCGCGCATAGTCGGCATCGATCAGGTAATGCCGGGTGCTGACAGTCAGCTCGTTGTCGTTGAAATACAGCAGGCCTCCGGGCATGGCCAGGAATCGCCAATGGCCCGAGGCATCGGCAAACCTCGCCAGGCCGAAGACCAGGGAGGTCATGAAGCGGGCATGGCCGGCCATGAGGCCGAAGCTTCCGGAGGCGTCCTCGCCGATGAAGGAACGGACATCCCCAAAACGTTCGCTGCCGGTGGCTGCATGCAGATTCAGGACGAAGGTGCTCACTGGCTGCCGCCGGCCATCGTACCGCGCATATAGCACGCCTCCTCGGCCGTTTCGTCGTAGCGCCCCTGCAGGAAGGCTTCGCAATCGGTCAGCGTATCGGCCAGTGGCACCGAAACCCCCGGGATGCCGGAATGGGTGGCGGTGACGAAGAACGGCTGGCTCAGATAGCGCTGCAGCTTGCGCGCGCGCTTGACGATCAACTGGTCAGCCACTGACAGCTCCTCCATACCCAGCATGGCGATGATGTCCTCCAGTTCGGCGTAGCGGGCCAGATGTTCGCGTACGCCCTCGGCTACGCCGTAATGCCGTTCCCCGAGCACATGCCGGTCCATCAGCTTGCTGGCCGAACGCAGCGGATCGACGGCCGGATAGATGCCGCGGCTGGCCTGGGCACGCGCCAGGATGATCTTGGTGTCGAGGTGTCCGAGGATGGTGCTGACGGCCGGGTCGGTCATGTCGTCGGCCGGCACGTAGACGGCCTGCACGCCGGTGATGGCCCCCCTGGTCGTCGAGCTGATGCGGTCCTGCATCTCCGCCACCTCGGTCGCCAGTGTCGGCTGGTAGCCCACCGTGGCCGGCATGCGCCCGAGCAGGGTCGAGATCTCGCTACCCGCCTGCACGAAGCGGAACACGTTGTCCATCAGCAGCAACACCTCCTTGTGCAGGGTGTCGCGCAGGTACTCGGCATAGGTCAGGGCGCTCAGGCCGACGCGGAAGCGCACCCCCGGCGACTCGTCCATCTCCCCGAACACCAGAAGCGATCGCGGCATCACCTCGGTCTGGCGCAGCTCATGCCACAGCTCGTGGCCCTCGCGGATACGCTCGCCCACACCCGCGAACACCGACACGCCCTGATGGATGGCGGCCACGGCATGCATGAACTCCATGATCAACACGGTTTTGCCCACGCCGGCGCCGCCGAACAGACCCGTCTTGCCGCCGCGCACGAAAGGACAAAGCAGGTCGATGACCTTGATGCCGGTTTCCAGCACCTCGCCGGTACCCCGGGATTCGGACAGTGCCATCGACTGGCCATGGATGTTGCAGTATGCCTCTGCCGGCAGCGGCTCGCCGTCGTCCAGCGGCTCGCCGAACACGTTCAGCACCCTGCCCAGGCAACCGGGGGCCACCGGCACATGCAGCGGCGCGCCGGTATCGTATACGGCCGTTCCCCGGGCCAGTCCGGCGGCACGGTGCAGCGTGATGGCCCGTACGTGCCGCTCATCCAGGTGCTGATGCACCTCGAAGAGATAGCGGTTTCCGTCAATTTCGGCATACAGCGCTTGTCTCAGCGGCGGCAGTTGTGCGCAGGCGATGACCACCACAGGGCCCTGCACCTCGGTGATGGTGCCGACCATCCCGGTATCAGTACGGTGCGCCGCCACTGCAGAGCCGCTCATCCCCTTGCCTGCCCTCCCTCGCTCCCGGGCCGCAGGGCCCGGATCGGTGAACGTATCAACTTGCTTGGATTTTAGACAATAATGGGCACAGCCGTTGCCGCATCTTCTCAGGGGTCTCCCCAGTGCGCGAACATCGCCGCCTGGCCATGGTAGACCCCCTGCCGGTCGATCACGTTCCAGACCACGGCCCCGCGGATGACAAAACGCCTGCCGGTGGCGGAAATGCGCACGCCCGAATAGTCGTCGATGTAGCCCTGCTCGGAGACACGCTGCAACAGCGCCTCCCGTGCCCGGCGGTTCACTGGCTCGGCGGAAAGGCGCGAAGGCAGATGCGTGAAGTCATCCCAGTCCGTCTCGAACAGACTCAGGGCCGTCAGGTTCGCGTAATTGAACACGGGATCCGCCTCGGTGCCGTGGGAGACCAGTGCGAACGGTGCCTCCCAGAGGCGCCGCGCCAGTTCGTCGGCATCCGTCGCCTGCATCAGTTGGCGGCCGGTGAGCCGGGCATAGCTTTGTGCCAGCAGCAGGACATGATCGATGAGATGAAGCGGATACGCGGATGGCATGTCTGATGGCCCGTATGCCGGCCTTGCGGCCGGGCCCTTACGCGTGGACGCGTGCGACGAGGTCGATCTCCACCTTGGCGCCGAGCGGCAGCGCCGCTACGGCCACGGTGGCGCGTGCCGGGCGGTGTTCGCCCAGCCATTCGGCGTAGATGGTGTTGATCTTGGGAAAATCCGCCATGTCCACCAGGTAGATGTTGGCCTTGATGATCCCGTCCGTGGATGAACCTCCCGCCTTCAGCACCGCGGACAGGTTCTGCATCACCTGCCGGGCCTGCGCCTCCACCGCATCCCCCACCAGCGACCCGGAGACGGGGTCCAGGCCGATCTGGCCCGACAGATAAAGCAGCTGGCCGTCGCGCATGGCCTGGCTATAGGGGCCCACCGCCTTCGGGGCCTGGTCGGAATGCACCGGCTTGATCTGGCTCATGATCTCTCCCCTTCGGCCTCCCCTTTGGCCTCCACCTTGACCTTCTTGCGGCGGAACACCATATCACGGAAGGCCTCACCGAACGAGCGCGTCATATGCGGCTTCTCCAGGCCCACGCGGTTCTTGCGCCCGACGCGCACCACGCCGTCCAGGGCCTTGATCGCCCGCAGCACCGAGGCCAGGTGGATACGGTCCTCGACATCGATCAGGAACAGCAGTTCGGTGACCGAGCCGCCGCGCTGGTGGATCTTCAGATCCTCGATATTGGCATTGGTTTCGGCCATGCAGCTGGACACCCTGGCCAGCATGCCCCGCTCGTTGCGGGTGATCACCTCGATTCCGGTCGGATACGACTGTCCCTTCTGCGGTGCCCAGCTGACGTCCAGCCAGCTGGAGTCCGCATGCTTGACCTCCGGACACTTCCGGTGGTGCAGCATCAGGCCCTTGCCGGCCCGGAACTGCCCCAGCACCGGATCGCCGGGAATCGGATGGCAGCATTCGGCCGGTACCATCATCGCCTTGGCCATACCCTTGATGTTCAGCGGACCCGCCTGCTCCCGCTCGACCGCTGCCAGGAACTGGTCCAGCGGGATATCGCCGCGGCCCAGGCCCTCCTTCAGGCCGTCCACGTCCGCACATTCCAGCCGTTCCAGAACCTCGGGCTTGATCTCGGCCTTGCCCATGGCCTCGCGGATGATCTGCTCGCCCATGCGGATGCTGGTGTTGCGCTCCTGGCGCCGGAACCACTGGCGGATGCTCTGGCGGGCACGCGGGGTGCGGACGTACTGAAGCCACTGCCGGCTCGGCGTCTGGTCCGGGCTGGTCATGATCTCGATCTGGTCGCCGTTGTGCAGGCGTGTCTGGAAATCGGCGATCTCGCCGTTGATGCGCACGCCGATGCAGTGGTTGCCGACATCGGTATGCACCGCATAGGCGAAGTCCAGCGGCCTGGCCCCTCTGGGCAGCGCGAAGATGTCGCCATCGCGGCTGAACACGTAGACCTCCTGCACGAACAGGTCGAGGCGCACGTTCTCGAGGAACTCGCCCGGATTCTCGACCTCCTGGATCAGTTCGGTCAGCTGTTTCAGCCACTGGAAGCTGCGATCATCGTCCCCGCCGTCCTGGCCCTCTCCCTTGTAGCGCCAGTGGGCGGCGATCCCGTCCTCGGCGAAGCGATGCATCGATGCGGTACGGATCTGCACCTCGATGCGGAAATTCTCCGGACCGATCACCGAGGTATGCAGCGACTGGTAGCCGTTCGGTTTGGGCAGCGCGATGTAGTCCTTGAACCGGCCGGGAACGGGCCGGTACAGGCTGTGGATGATGCCCAGCGTCTGGTAGCAGGCCGCCGTATCGTCAACGATGACGCGGAAGGCCACGAGGTCGTAGATGTCGCTGAAGTCGATATGCTTGCGCTGCATCTTCTCATGCACGCTGTACAGATGCTTCATGCGACCCTGCACCTGCGCCTTGACGCCCTTGCGGTCCAGGGCCTGCTGGATGATGGTTTCCAGCCGCCGCTGCACCTGCTGCAGGCCCTCGATATGGTCCTTCATCTGGGCGATCAGGTCGTGGAAGGCGCCCGGATCGAGCTGGGCGAAGGATAGGTCCTCCATCTCCTGCTTGATCCAGTGGATACCGAGCCGGTGCGCCAGCGGCGCATACAGCTGCATGGTCTCCTGGGCGATGCCGATGCGCTTGTTCTCGGGCAGGAAGTTCAGCGTGCGCATATTGTGCAGGCGGTCGGCCAGCTTGATTAGCAGCACGCGCAGGTCCTGGGCCGTGGCCAGGATCATCTTGCGGAAGTTCTCCGCCTGCTTGTGCTCGGAGGATCGGAAGCGGATCTGGCCGATCTTGGTGACCCCGTCGACCAGGCGGGCGATCTCGGCACCGAAGCGGTGCTCGACATCGGCCAGCGTGACGTGGGTATCCTCGACCGTATCGTGCAGCAGCGCCGTGACGATACTGGCCTCGTCCAGCTTCAGGCTGGCCAGGATGTTGGCCACGGCTAGCGGATGCGTGACATAGGGCTCGCCGGAACGCCGCACCTGGTCCCCGTGCGCATGCGCGGCGAACACGTAGGCGCGGTTGATCAGGTCGAGATCGGCCTTCGGCGCATAGGCGCGGACGCGCTCGGTGATTTCAAAGATGCGGCTCACGGGTGCATCCCCTCAGAAAGGAAAAAGGGTCAGGACGCCAGGCAACCGCAATCGGGAGGTCAGATCTCGTCGTCTTCCAGGCGCTGTTGGGCCGCTTCGGCCGCCTGGGCCGCGAGCTGACGCTCACGCTCGATGCGATCGGCCTCGAAGACGCTCTCCCATGTCACCTGTCCATCGCCGATCTCCTTCAGCGACTGGACCGCCGGCTTATGGATCTCGCCATCGACGGAATGCGACATGGCGTTCAGAAGTTGCCGGGCACGGCGGGTTGCCAGCACGACCATCTCGAAACGGTTCGGGTAATAACGAATGCAATCTTCTACAGTGACACGGGCCATCCGACGTCAACCTCCGGTCTTCAGCTGATAAGGGGTAGCAAAGCTTAAGGATAGCGGCAGCCTGCCAAAAGGCAATCAGGCGCCGTGGTACAGGTCCAGCAGGCGCTGCAGGGCCTGAGGGAAATCATCATTGACGATCCGTTCATGCGCCTCGCCGGCATGCGCCATCTCGCTCTCGGCCGCTGCCAGGCGGCGCGCCACCACCTCGGCGCTATCCTGGCCACGCGCGGTCAGGCGCCGGCGAAGCTCGTCGAGCGACGGCGGCATGATGAAGATGCGGAACGCCTCCGGCAGTTTGGCAGCCACCTGCTGCGCCCCCTGCCAATCGATCTCCAGCAGCACGTCGAACCCCCCGGCCAGCATCCGCTCCACGTCGGCCTTGCGGGTCCCGTAGCGGTTGCCGTGCACCAGCGCCGATTCCAGGAACGCGCCGTCGGCCAGCTGCCGTTCGAATTCGTCCGGGCTCAGGAAATGATAATCGCGACCGTCCACCTCCCCGGGACGCGGCGGGCGGGTGGTGCTGGACACGCTAAGACGCAGTCGTGGGCAATGCTCCATCCAGGCCCGGCACAGGCTGGTCTTGCCGCTGCCGGAGGGACCGGAGACCACGAACAGGCGCGGGCTGCCGCTGCCCGGCATCGTCAGGCCTTGCCGGTCAGTTTCAGGTATTTCTCCTGCAGCTGCTCCCGGGTTTCCACGACATCCGGATCGTTCGGGATGCAATCCACCGGACAGACCAGCTGGCATTGGGATTCCTCGAAGTGGCCGACGCATTCGGTGCACTTGTTCGGATCGATCTCGTAGATCTCGTCGCCCTCGAAAATCGCCTCATTCGGGCATTCGGGCTCGCATACGCCGCAATTGATGCACTCGTCGGTGATCATCAGGGCCATCGTGGACTCCTTGGGGAATGACGCTTCGGACAAGGGGGCCCGCATCCGGGGGAGCAATCATGCCGCAAACGGCCCCCGTGTCCAACCGGGCCGGCACTGGGATATGGTGACGGATATGGCATGATACGGCCATCCCACGGGAAGGAGCAGGCATGCAGTACCATGGCCAACCGGCATTTGACCATCAGCAGATTCCCGCGGTCGGCGTGCTGCTGCTGAACCTGGGTACGCCGGAGGCGCCGACCACGCCGGCGCTCAGGCGCTACCTGAAACAATTCCTGTCCGATCCCCGCATCGTCGAACAGCCGCGCTGGCTGTGGTGGCTGGTCCTGAACGGGGTGATCCTGAACATCCGGCCACCCCGCTCCGCTGCCGCCTATCGCCGTATCTGGACCGACGCGGGCTCTCCGCTGTTGACCCACAGCCGGGACATCGCCGCCGGCCTGGCCGAACGGCTGGCGGGGCGCTACGGCAACCCGGTACACGTGGAACTGGCCATGCGCTACGGGCACCCCTCCGTGGCCGAGGCCATGGCCAGGCTGGAGGCGCGCGGTTGCCGGCGCATGGTGGTGCTGCCGCTGTACCCCCAGTACTCGGCCACCTCCACCGGCTCGGCACTGGATGCCGTGTGGCTCGAGCTGACGCGCTGGCGCTGGATGCCGGAGATCCGCACCATCAACAGCTATCACGATCATCCCGGCTACATCGCGGCGCTGGCCGCCTCCATCCGCGACCACTGGCAGCAGCACGGCCGGCCCGAGCGACTGCTCTTCTCCTTCCACGGCATCCCCCGCCGCTATTTCCTGGCCGGCGATCCCTACCACTGCCTGTGCCACAAGACCGCCCGCCTGGTGGCCGAACGACTCGGCCTGCAGGACGGGGAATGGAAGCTCGCCTTCCAGTCCCTGTTCGGACGGGAGGAATGGCTGCGCCCGTACACCAGCGAAACGCTGGCCGCATGGGGCGCCGAGGGCCTGAAGAACGTGCACGTCGTCTGTCCCGGGTTCGCGGCGGACTGCCTGGAAACCCTGGACGAGATCGCCGTCGAGAACCGCCATGTGTTCACACAGGCCGGCGGCGGCGAATTCCACTATGTCCCGGCCCTGAACGCGGCGCCTGCGCATCTCGAGGCCTTGTCGTCCATGGTCGGCGAGGCCCTGGGCCACTGGGGGATCGATAAGGATGCCTGGGACGCCGATGCCGCGGCGCAGGAAGCACAGGCACGGGCCGCGCGCGCCGAGGCATTGAAAGCGGCCGGATAGCGGTCGCCCGGAAAGCCGGGCCTTCAACGCAAAACGTACCGACCTATGCCGGCGGAGCGGGCAGGTGTGCAGCCAGGAAGTCGGCGAAGGCCCGGGCGGCAGGGCTGGGATGCGCCGCCACCAGCATCGTGAACGGCCGCAACAACCTCGGCGACAGCGGGCGGGCGACCAGCACGGCATCCGCCCGCTTCAGCGTCAGATGGGAGGCGAAGCCCAGTCCCAGGCCCTGGCGCACCGCTTCCAGCACCGCGGCCACGCCGCCCAGGGACAGGTGCCGCGACACCACGATTCCGGCCCGGCGAAAGGCATCCTCGACCACCTCGCTGGTACCGGAGCCCGGCTCGCGCCAGATCAGGGGCTGATCCCGCAGCATGGACAACGGCACCGAATCGCGTCGGGCCAGCCGATGTCCCGCCGGCATGACCAGCACCACCTCGTCCTGTCCGATCGGCTCGGCCCGGTAGGTGTCCGGGATCTGGCGTGGCAAGGGGCTTTCCACCAGACCGATATCGTAATCGCCCAGGCTATTGATCACCTGGCGGCTGTTGCTGGTTCCCACATGCACCTCGATGCCGGGATGCTGCTGCTGGAAGGCGGCGAGCACGGCCGGCAACAGCGAACCGGCGATGGTCTGGCTGGAGGCCACCCGCACGCGGCCGGTCTGCAGACCGTGCAGCCCCTCGGCGAAGGTGGCGGCGGCCTGCAGTGCCTGTTCGACAGCCAGGGCATGGGCATAGAAGGCCTCGCCGGTGGCGGTCAGGGCCACGCCGCGTCCCTGGCGCCGGTACAGCTCCTCCCCGATATCCTGCTGCAGTTGGCGCAGTTGATTGGATACCGCGGGCTGCGTCAGATGCCTGGCCTTCGCGGCGCCGCCGATGCTGCCCTGGCGTACCAGTTCAACGAAGCTGAGGATCTGGTCCGGATGCAGTCTCATGCCGCTAATATATCATTAATATGAATATATAACATCATAAATGATCATTATTAATGATCTATAGACCCCGCTACGATGCCGCCATTCCCGCTCACGGAGGTCACCATGGCTGCGAAACCCCTGATCCGTCCGGATCACCCGCGCGAACTGATACGCCAGTTCACGCCGAACTGGTTCACGATGAACATGGGCACGGGCATCCTGAGCCTGCTGATCGCCGTGTTTCCCTACCCTTTCGCCGCCCAGCACCTGCTGGCCCAGGGCCTGTGGTGGCTCGATGTCGTGCTGTTCCTGATGTTTGCCGCGCTGTTCATCGGGCGCCTGACGGCCTTCCCCTCCTCCGTCGGCCCGATGCTCGATCATCCTGTGCAGTCGATGTTCCTCGGCGCCATCCCGATGGCGCTGGTGCCCATCATCAATGGCCTGCCCGAGTTCTCCGGCCTGCACCATCCGTATGCACTGGCCCAGGGCCTGTGGTGGATGGATGCGGCCCTGGCCGCCGGCATCGGCCTGTTGGTGCCCTACCGCATGTTCACACGTCAGCAGCACAAGCTCGAGGGCATGACGGCCGTCTGGCTGCTGCCCATCGTGGCCTGTGAGGTGACGGCGAGCAGCGGCGGCTTTCTGGCGCCCCACCTGCCGCCCGAGACCGCACGCGTGATGATCGCCGTCAGCGGCATCCTGTGGTCGCTGTCGGTGCCGCTGGCCATGGGCATCCTGGTGATCCTGTTCCTGCGCATGGCCTGCCACAGCCTGCCTCCGCGCGAGATGGCCGTCTCCTCGTGGCTGACGCTCGGGCCGATCGGCACGGGTGCCCTGGCCCTGGTGGTGCTGGGCGAGGCCGCGCCCGCCGCCTTCGCCGGCACGCCGCTCGCGTCCCTGGCTGCGCTGGCGAAGCCGGCCGGCATCGTGCTCGGCTTCCTGTTCTGGGCCTACGGGCTGTGGTGGTGGGTCACGGCCTGGCTGATCACGCTGCGCACGGCGCGTCTCGGCCTGCCGTTCAATATGGGCTGGTGGGGTTTCACCTTCCCGGTCGGGGTGTTCGCCATGGCCACGGTCAAACTGGCCGCCTACACCGGGGCCGGGCCCCTGCGCCTGTTCGCGGCCCTGCTGATCGTGCAGCTGGCCGGTTTCTGGATGCTGGTGCTGGCACGCACGCTGCCCGGCATGTGGCGCGGGCACCTGTTCCATGCCCCATGCCTGGTGCCGGAGCAGAGTCCGGCCTGAGGACAGCTAGAACGTGCCCCTGTCCCAGCCCCACATGGCGCGCTCGGGCGCGGCGAACTCGATATAGATCCGTGCCGGATCGATGGCCAGCCGCATTTGCAGCAGATCGCAGATGCGCGCCGACAGGGCGGCCGTCTGGCTGCTGCCGAGGCCGAGGCTCTTGAGCTCCACGAAGGCCAGCGGCGCGGCGCTCCCGGCAAACAGCATGGCCTGGCCGCCCGAGCATTGCACCATGACGTAGCCCTCGGGCTTGCCCAGGGCCTCGGCGGTCAGACCCGACAGTTCCTTCAGCAGGCCGTCCGCATCCCCGATCCCGACATTGGTGTGCACATGCAGATACGGCATCGCCTTACACCTCCGCCACCTGCTGCAGGCTCTGCGTCACGGCCCCGGCAGCCGCCCGTCGCTGCAGCCAGCGGTTGATCAGGCGCACGCCGACCAGGATGAAACCCAGCGCGATGAAGGCCCCCGGCGGCAGGATGAACATCAGGAAATCCGGGTAATGCGCCCCGAACAGCGGCGTGCCGAACAGCGTGCCCTGGCCGATCACCTCGCGCACCCCGCCCAGCACCAGCAGGGCCAGCGTGAAACCGAGGCCGACGGCCAGGCCGTCGACGACGGAATCCGAGATGCTGTTCTTGCTGGCGAAGGCCTCGGCACGCCCGAGCACCGAGCAGTTGACCACGATCAGCGGGATGAACAGGCCGAGTATCAGGTACATGCCGTGCATGTAGGCATCCATCGTCATGTCGACCACGGTGACGAAGGCGGCGATGATGGTGATATAGGCCGGGATGCGCACGTTCTTGGGGATCACGCCGCGCACCAGCGACACCACGAGGTTCGAGCCCATCAGCACGAAGGTGGTCGCCGCCCCCATCCAGAAGCCGTTCTCCGCCGAGGTCGTGACGCCGAGCAGCGGGCACATGCCGAGCAGCTGGGCGAAGATCGTGTTGTTGCGCCAGAAGCCCTCGGCAAAGATATCCTGCTTGTCCATCATACGCCTCCCGGTGCGGCGGCATCGGCCGCTACGACCTGATCCCGGTGCCGCTGGTAGAACTCTAATCCACGCTTCACCGCGTTGACCACCGCCCGCGGCGAGATCGTGGCGCCGGTGAACTGATCGATATCGCCGCCGTCCTTCTTCACCGCCCAGTTCGTGTTCTGCAGGTTCCGGCCGTCGAAGCTCGCAACCCACTTGTGGTTCTTGACGATGCCGTCGCCGAGACCCGGGGTTTCATGATGGCTGGTGACGCGGATGGCGTGCACGCTGCCGTCGCGGTCCACCCCGAGCAGGATGAAGATGTTGCCGGCATAGCCGTCGGGCGCCACAACCTCGAAGGCGGCGCCATTGACCTTGCCCTGTCCGTCACGGGCCAGATACAGGGTCACCGGCCCGGCAGCCGCATCGGTCAGGTGCAGCACGTCGTGGATCGGGTCGTTGCGGTGCGCCGGCAACACCTCGGCCAGCGCCGCATACAGCGTGTTCTGCTCCGCCTGGGCGATCGGCCCCTGGGTCACGTTGTCGACCAGGCCGAGCAGCACCGTGGAGATCGCCGCCACCAGGAACAGCGCCAGCACCATCAGCCACTGCTCGCGCGTCACCTTCATTTCGACAGGCCCTGGCCGTAGACGCGCGGCCGGAAATAGTGGTCGATCAGCGGCACGGCGCAGTTCATCAGGATCACCGAGAACATGGCGCCCTCGGGATAGCCGCCGAAGCTGCGGATGGACCAGGTCAGGATGCCGCAGCCGGTGCCGAACACCAGCCGCCCGGCCGGCGTCACCGGCGACGACACCGGATCGGTGGCCATGAAGAAGGCGCACAGCATCAGGCCGCCCGCCATCAGGTGGAACATCGGCGGTGCGAAATGCTGGGGGTTGACCGTGCTGAACACGGCCGCCAGCAGGGCCACCGTCCCCAGATAGCTGAACGGGATATGCCAGGTCACGGTATGGCGGGCGAGCAGATAGATGCCCCCGAGCAGCAGGGCCAGGGCGCTGGTCTCGCCGAGGCTGCCCGGCTCACGCCCCAAAAATGCGTCCAGGTAGCTGTAGCCGTAGCCCCGCAGGGCATCGGCCACGCTGATGCCGCGCGTCCATTCGGTCTTCACGTAGCCCAGGGCACTGGCCATCGACACCGCATCGATGGGATGCCCGGCCGACTGCACCCCGTACAGGAAGACCTTCAGGCAGTCCTGGAGGTTGTACAGATCGAGCACCGGGGTGCCGGTATGCATCGGGATGATCCAGGTCGTCATCTGCAGCGGGAACGAGATCAGCAGCACGACGCGGGCGGCCAGCGCCGGATTGAACAGGTTGTACCCCAGGCCGCCGTAGACCTGCTTGGTCAGCACGATGGCCATGAAGCAGCCGACCAGCACCATCCACCAGGGCGTGGTGGCGGGCAGGGTCAGGGCCATGAACAGGCCGGTCAGCGCCGCCGAGCCGTCCCCCAGCGCCGCCGCGGAACGCCCCATCAGTCGCAGGCTGATCCATTCCAGCAGCATGCAGCCGGCGATGCTGGAGAGGATCACCAGCACGGCCAGCCAGCCGAACAGGTAGACGCTGACGATCACGGCCGGCGCCAGCGCCAGCATCACCGTGAGCATGGTCGCACGGACAGAGTCGCCGCTGTGCATATGCGGGGAACTGACCAGCATGTTCATGCGGATGACGCCTCCCCGTCGTCTTCCGCGGCACCGCTCTTCGCGCGGGCTCGCCTGGCGGCCTTCTCCGCCTTGTCGCGGGCGATGCGCTCGTCACGCGCCTGGCTGCGCTGGCGCGACAGATCGGCGAAGATGCGCTCGCGGTTGATCTTGCCGACCTCGCCCTTCGCATACCGGAAGTACTGAACGAGCGGGATGTTCGAGGGACAGACGTAGCTGCAGCAGCCGCACTCGATGCAGTCGAACAGGCCGTAGCCCTGCGCCTTGTCGAACTGGTCCTGCCGGCACTGGCTGGCCAGATCGTTCGGCACCAGGCGCACCGGGCATACCTCGACGCAATGCCCGCAACGGATGCAGGGCTCGGGCTGGCGGTGGGCGTCGGCCATCCGGTCGGTACCGAACGCCAGCATGCCGTTCGTGGACTTGACCACCGGCACGTCGACGCTGGGCAGGCGCTCGCCCATCAGCGGACCACCATGGATCATGTGCAGCCCCTCGAAGGATTCGAGCCCGTGCTGGGCGAACACGAAGCGCATCGGCGTGCCCAGGCGCACGTTCATGTTTCCGGGCTGTGGCACGGCATCGCCGCTGACCGTCACCACCCGCTCCGTCAACGGCCGCCCGAGCAGCACGCCATCGTGCACCGCCTTGGCCGTGCCGACGTTCTGGCACAGGATGCCGATATGCATCGGCAGCTTTCCGGCCGGCACCTCCCTGCCCGTGATAGCCTGGATCAGCTGTTTCTCGCCGCCCTGCGGATAGCAGGTCGGCAGCACGAACACGTCCACCGCCGTCCCCAGCCGTTCGGCCGCCTCACGCATGCATGCGGCCGCATCCATCTTGTTGTCCTCGACGGCGATGACGCCGTGCTCCGCACCGGCCATGTACATCAGCACGTCCAGGCCGCTGACGATCTGCTCCGCCTGTTCGAGCATCAGCCGGTGGTCATTGGTCAGATACGGTTCGCATTCGATGCCGTTCAGGATCACGGTGTCGATCGGGTGCTTCTGGTCACGGACCAGCTTGATGAAGGTCGGGAATACGGCGCCACCGAGACCGGCAAGGCCACAGACGCGCACCCGCTCCCGTAATTCCCCCACATCCCGCTGCCGGTAGTCCGCCCACGGCTCCAGTGACTCGTCCCAGTCATCCCTGCCATCCGGCTCGATGAAATAGCTCAGGCGGCCGAGACCGGAGGGATGCGGTACCGGATGCTCCTCGATCTTGACCACCTTGCCGGAGGCGGGCGCATGCACCGGTGTCGACACGTATCCCTGCCCGCGGGCGATCTTCTGGCCGCGACGCACCATTTGTCCGACCTCGACCAGCGGTATGCACGCTTCGCCGATATGCTGCTTGAGCGGCACGATCAGCACGGGCGGCAGCGGGCAGTCGCGGATCGGCATGCCGGCCGTCAGCTTCGACTGCTCCGGATGGATCCCCCCGGGGAAGCCTCCGGCCGTCAGGCCGATGCGTTCAAGCAGTGTGCGCAGCATGCCCACGCTCCCCGATGCGGATCGGCCGGTGCTCGGGTTCCGGCGCCTGCCAGGTCCACTCCTCGAGCACCTCCGGCTTCAGGATCATGTCGATGCAGTCCACCGGACAGGGCTCCACGCACAGCTTGCAGCCCGTGCAGTAATCGGCGATCACCGTATGGTATTGCTTCGGGGCGCCGAGAATGGCGTCCACCGGACAGGCCTTGATGCACAGTGTGCAGCCGATGCATTCGTCCTCGCGCACGAAGGCCAGCATCGGTGGCTCCGGCGCTTCGGCCAGCGCCTTGGGTTCCACCCCCATCAGGTCCGCGATCTGCAGCATCACGCGCTCGCCGCCGGGCACGCACTGGTTGATGTCGGCCTCGCCCCGGGCCACGGCCTCCGAATAGGGCTTGCAGCCGGGAAAGCCGCACTTGGCGCACTGGGTCTGGGGCAACAGGCCGTCGATCTTGTCCGCCATCGGATCGCCCTCGACGTGGAACAGGCGCATGGCTACGGCCAGCATGATGCCAGCGGCCAGGGCGAATCCGCCGAGGCTCAGGACCCCGTAGAGAATATTTGTCATGCCTGCTCAATCATCCGTTTGCTTCGATCCTTCCCGTAGCGGATATCCGGCGCATCCGCATTCTGATCTTGTATCAACGTTATTACAAATGTGATTTGTGATAATAACAGTTTTATTTATGTTTAAAACTTCACCAGGCCCGAGAATCCCATGAACGCCAGGGACATCAGGCCGGCGGTGATCAGCGTGATCGGCGAACCCTTGAACAGCGTCGGCACCGGCGCCCCCTCGATGCGCTCGCGCAACCCGGCGAACAGCACCAGCACCAGCGAGAAGCCCAGCGCTGCCCCGAAGCCGTACAGGGCCGAGGTCAGGAAGGTCTGCTTCTTCTGCACATTCAGCAGCGCCACGCCGAGCACGGCGCAGTTGGTGGTGATCAGCGGCAGGAAGATGCCCAGGGCCTGGTACATCACCGGACTGGTCTTGTGGATCATCATCTCGATGAACTGCACCAGGGCCGCGATGATCAGGATGAAGAAGATCGTCTGCAGGTACAGCAGGTGCAGCGGAACCAGCAGGTATTGCTGCACCAGCCAGGACACGGTGGCGGCCAGCGTCATCACGAACATCACCGCGAAGGACATACCCACCGCCGTCTCGACCTTGCCGGAAACGCCAAGGAAGGGGCAGATGCCGAGAAACTTGGTCAACACGAAATTGTTGACCAGCACGGCGGACAGCAGAACGACAGCGGCTTCACCCATGGGCGGCGAGTATAAACACGTGCATGGGCGCGGTATACCGCAATAAACTCGTCCTTTTTCCTGTGTGATTGCGCCCCGGATGGATGACACCGGCCAGGGCGGCAGTATACTTGACAAAATCGGTACGATTTAGACGATGAGTGGCTCGGAGGACTGTATGAACCATGCCGGCGAATTGACTCAAGAGACGATCCTGGACGCGCTCCGCCAGATCATCGACCCCGATTTCGGCAAGGACATCGTGACCCTCGGCTTCGTCAAGGATGTCCGCATCGATGACGGCGAGGTGGCCTGCACCATCGAACTGACCACCCCCGCCTGCCCCGTCAAGGAACAGTTCCGCAAGCAGGCCGAGACCCTGATCGGCGCCCTTCCCGGCGTGCGCGGCACCCGCATCGAGATGACGTCCCGCGTGGCCTCCCATGCCCCCCAGGGCAAGCAGGCCATCCCCGGCATCCGCAACATCATCGCCGTGGCCTCCGGCAAGGGCGGCGTCGGCAAGTCGACGACGGCTGTGAACCTGGCCGTGGCCCTGGCCCAGACCGGTGCCAGGACCGGGCTGCTCGATGCCGACATCTACGGCCCGTCGGTGCCCAGCATGATGGGCCTGGGCGGACGCCGGCCCAAGGTCGAGGACAACGCCATGCTGCCGCTCAGCAACTACGATGTGCTGACCATGTCCATCGGTTACCTGATCGAGGAGGACCAGGCCGTGATCTGGCGCGGCCCCATGGTGTCCGGCGCCCTGATGCAGCTGTTGACCGACGTGCGTTGGGGCGAGCTCGATTATCTGGTCGTCGACATGCCGCCGGGCACCGGCGACGTCCAGCTGACGCTGGCGCAGAAAATCCCCGTCACCGGCGCCGTCGTCGTGACCACGCCCCAGGATATCGCCCTGCTCGACTGCCGCCGCGGCATCGAGATGTTCAAAAAGGTGCAGGTACCGACGCTGGGCATCGTCGAGAACATGCATGTGTTCATCTGCCCGCATTGCGGCGAGGCCAGCCATATCTTCGCCGAGGGCGGTGCCGAGAAGCTGGCGAACGCGTACCAGACCGACATCGTGGCCCGCGTGCCGCTGGATATCCGCATCCGTGAGGACGGCGATGCCGGCACCCCGATCGTGGCTGCGCACCCGGATTCGCAACAGGCGGCGATCTACCGGGACATGGCCGGGGCGGTGGCACGCAAGATCAGCGTGCTGAACCAGCGGAAGATCGAGATCCCCGTCGTCGCCGCCTGATGTAAGCCACCTGGTGTAAGAAATGCCACGCCCGCCCCGACCGATTCCCATGATGACTTGCATCGACGGAGGTCACTCCCATGACGCGTGGTACAGGAATGTGGTGGCGGATCATGATTCTGGCGGGGTTGATGGCGATGCCGCTGCCGGCTGAGGCGGGCGGTACGCCGACGGCCGCCAAGGGGCTGGCGATCGCCACCTTCGCCGGCGGCTGTTTCTGGTGCATGCAGCCGCCGTTCGACAATGCCAGGGGCGTGGTCTCGACGCGGGTCGGATACACGGGCGGCCATGTCCCGAATCCCACCTATGCCCAGGTGTCGGCCGGCACCACCGGCCACCTCGAGGCGGTCGAGGTCACCTACGACCCGAAGCAGATCACGTTTGATGCCCTGCTGAAGATCTTCTGGCACAACATCGATCCGACGCAGGGCGACGGCCAGTTCGTCGATCGCGGGCCGCAATACCATACGGCGATCTTCTACCACGACGAGGACCAGCGCCGTGCCGCCGAGACATCGAAGGCCCAACTCGCCGCCTCCGGCCGCTTCGACGGCCCCATCGTCACCAAGATCCTGCCGGCGGGGCCCTTCTATCCGGCCGAGGACTACCACCAGCACTTCTCCGACAAGAACCCGCTGCGCTACGAGATCTACCGCAGCGGTTCGGGCCGCAGCCGGTACATCGAACGCACCTGGGGCGAATCGCCGGCGCATTGAGCCTACCCGGGTGCGCCCGGGCAAGCGGTCGACTACACTTTCCGGGGCAGCTGCCCATGCCGGAGGTGCACGTGATCGCCGCCAACCTGATGACCCGAAAGGTGGTCACCACGACCCCGGACACCCTGGTCAGGGATGCCATCGCCCTGCTGCGTCGACATCATCTGCACGATCTTCCGGTGATCGATGCCGCCGGGAAACCCGTCGGCGTACTGACGGCGCGGGCCATCCTGCACCATGCTCTGCCCGCCTACGCATCCGAGGACCTGCTGGCGGCCATGCAGGCCAGCCCCGACCTGCCTTCCGTGCACGAACGCCTGCAGGCCTTGTCCGGGCACAAGGTCAGCGAGGTCATGTCCCCGCGCATCCTCAGCGTCCGGGAGCATGCGCCGACCAATGCCCTCGCCACCATGGTCGTGCTGATGCACAACGATTCGCAGAACATCCTGGTCACCGACGACAACGGCCGCCTGGTGGGCACCATCTCGGCCCTGGACATCATCATGCGCGACCGGCCGGCATCGCACGCCTGACCGGCCGATGGAGCACCACACCCCGTTCTTCCTGAACCTGATCCTCGTCCTGCTCGGGGCGCGCATCCTCGGCGAGGCCTCCGCGCGCTTCGGCATCCCCGCCATCCTCGGCGAGATGGCGGCCGGCGTGCTGCTGGGATCCAGCGTGCTCGGCTGGGTCGATCCCGGGCCGGTGCTGAAGGTCATGGCGGAATTCGGGCTGATCCTGCTGCTGTTCGAGGTGGGACTGGAGACCGATATCAACCGCCTGACCACCTCCGGCGCCAAGGCCGCCACCGTGGCCCTGGGCGGCTTCGTCGCCCCGTTCGCGCTCGGTGCGGCCTTCGCCTACTGGATGCTCGACCAACCCTCGCTGGTGTCGATGTTCATCGGCGGCACCCTGACCGCCACCAGCATTGGTGTGACGATCCGGGTGCTGCGTGATCTGAAGCAGCAGCATTCCCATACCGCCAGCATCGTGCTGGGTGCGGCCGTGCTCGACGATGTGCTGGGCGTGGTGCTGCTGGCCGTGCTGTACGAGTTCTCGGTCAAGGGCACGCTCAGCCTGGTCAATGCCGGCCAGGTCTTCATGTTCATCGCCATCTTCCTGCTGCTGGCGCCGACGGCGGCCAAGCTGACGGCTGTCGTCGTGCGCCGCTTCAACAGCACCAGCCGCATCCCCGGCATGATCCCGACCACCATCGTGTCGCTGGTGCTGGTGTTCGCCCTGCTGTCGCAGCTACTCGGAGCCCCCGAGATCATCGGCGGCTTCGCGGCAGGGCTGGCCCTGTCCCGGCGCTTCTTTCTGCCCTTCGGCATCGCCCTGCACGAGAGCGACAGCCATTTCGTCGAACGCATCGAGGACGAGATGAGACCGATCATCCAGCTGTTCACGCCGGTGTTCTTCGTCATGGTCGGGCTGAACCTGCACCTGCACGAGGTCGACTGGGGCTCGCCCCGGGTGTGGTGGATGGCCGCGGCCTTCATCGCCATCGCCATGGTCAGCAAGCTGGCCGGTGCGCTGCTGATCCGCGAAACCTGGCGCACCCGCTGGGCCATCGGCATCGCCATGATCCCGCGCGCCGAGGTCGGCCTGATCTTCGCCGAGCTCGGCAAGCAGGCCGGGGTGTTCCCGCAGGACCTCTACGCGGTGATGCTGCTGACCATCGCCATCACCACCATGGCCCCGCCGTTCATGCTCCGGGCCCTCTACCGCCGGACGGCTTCCACTGGCAGCTGACATGACCAGGCACAAGCAATGAACAATCGAATATCGCTTACATTTATAACGCTTATCATCGCACTTCTTGGCGTCACACATGCCAACGCCCAAGGGTCCGCTATGAAGGTTACTGAAACGGCGGCAGTGGTAACCGTCAAGGATGCACTGGACGCATGGAAAGATGAGCAATGGCCGCGACTGTACGGTCTTTTGAGCGACCGGGATAAGAAAAGTACCACCAAAAAGGCATTCGTAGAGAAGCGCCGTCGCCTTGCCCAGTTTGCAAAGTTGGCTGACTACAAGATCGTGAACGTAGAAGGCAAATCCAATGACGATATGTTCGTGAGCATGGATTTAATGATGCTAGAGAGTCCCGATACCAGCTTTTACCCCACACAAGGATGGCGACACAAAACCGTCAAGACAACGTGGCATATCATCCGCGATACCCGCAACGAGTGGAAACTGACTTTCCCTCAGAGACAACCAACACAATGAATGGGTTCTAACCAGACCGAAGGCAATCCAGGCCCGAGTCATCCCTGGTGAACCGCGCCACATCCTTCGGACGCAGCCTCACCTCGACTTCGATCACGTCATCCGCCTGCCGCTGCGACAGCACCGTGCCGTGCTGGTGGCAATAGGCCAGTGAGCGCCCGTCGGCCACATCCAGTCTCAGCCGCAACACCTGAGCATCCTGCGTCGCCCACTTCGACAGCAGCTGCAGCAGATCGTCCATGCCCTCGCCCGTCAGGGCCGACAGCGCCACGGCGCTGCCGTCGATGGCCTCGTGCGGACGCGACCTGACGCCCGGCTTCTGGTCGATCTTGTTCCACACCTCGACGATGGGCGGGCGCGCCGGGCCGTCCAGGCCGATCTGGGCCAGGGTCTCACGCACCACGCCGGCCTGGGTGTGCGTTTCCGGATCGGCGATATCGCGCACGTGCAGCACCAGCTCGGCCTCGATGACCTCCTCCAGCGTGGCCCGGAAGGCATCGACCAGCTCGTGCGGCAGGTCCTGCACGAAGCCCACGGTGTCGGACAGCATCACGCGGTTGCCGTCGGGCAGCACCAGCAGCCTGAGCGTCGGGTCCAGGGTGGCGAACAACTGGTCGGCCGCATGCACCGTGGCCTCGGTCAGGCGGTTGAACAGCGTCGACTTGCCGGCATTGGTATAGCCGACCAGCGCCACCGTCGGCAGATCCTTGCGCTGGCGGCCGGCGCGCTGCGTGGCGCGCATGCGCCTGACCTGCGCCAGCTCCTTCTCGATGGCCTTGATGCGGGTGCGGATCATGCGCCGGTCCAGCTCGATCTGGCGCTCGCCCGGGCCGCCCAGGAAGCCGAAGCCACCGCGCTGGCGCTCCAGGTGTGTCCACGAACGCACCAGGCGGCTGACCTGGTAGTTCAGGCTGGCCAGTTCCACCTGCAGCACGCCCTCGCGGGTACGGGCGCGCGAGGCGAAGATCTCGAGGATCAGGCCGGTGCGGTCGACGACCTTGGCGTTCCAGGCCTTCTCCAGGTTGCGCTGCTGCACCGGACTCAGCTGGTGATCGACGAACACCACCGGGCATTCGAGTTCGGCGACCTTCCTGGCCACCTCATCGACCTGGCCGGTGCCGAGCAGGCTGCCCGGCGTCGGCCGGCGCACGCTCAACAGCAGCGAGTCGACGCAATCGCAATCCCCGGCATCCACCAGCCGCTCGAACTCCTCCTTCCGGGAGGCCGAGGCGTGTTCGCCCCATTGCTGGACACTGAGGCGCGGATGCACGGCGATGGCCCGGTCGCGGGGGATCGCGGTCTCAACCATGATCGATGGCCTCCTGCAATCTGGACTTCAATTGCGCGGCATCGCCCTGGATGCCCTGAACCTGGCCGCGGAACCAGGTGTCCTGCCGCTTGGCGTAGCGGCGCGTGGCCGTGATGCCGGCCCGGATGCCCTCTTCCAACGATGTCTCGCCGCGCACCACGGGCAGCAGCTGCCGGTAGCCTACGGCGCGCATCGCCGGGTGCGTATCGGCGAGGCCCTGCGCCGCCAGCCAACGTACCTCGTCAAGCCATCCGGCATCGATCATGGCCTGGAAGCGATCTGCCAGGCGCCGGCGCAGCGTCTCGCGCGGCAGCTCGAGCACGAACACCGGGCAATCGACGGATGCGTGCTCGCTGGCCACGGCGTGCCAGGCCGACAACGGCCTGCCGGTGCTGCGGAACACGGCCAGGGCGCGCAGGATGCGCTGGGTGTCGGTCGCATGCAGGCGGGATGCCGTCCCGGCATCCACCTGCGCCAGTTGTGCATGCATGGCCCGTATGCCCTCCGCTTCCAGTTCGGCCGCCAGCTCGCGGCGCACGTCGGGATCCTCCGGCGGGATGTCGGCCAGTCCCGCCAGCAGCGCCTTCAGGTACAGGCCGGTGCCGCCGCAGACGATGGGAACCCGCCCGGCCGCATTCTCGGCCCGGATCGCCTCCTTCGCCTCGCCGGCCCAGCGCGCGGCCGAATACACCTCATGGATGTCGGCGCAATCGACCAGGTAATGCACCACCCTTTCCCGTTCCTCGCGGCTCGCCTTGGCGGTGCCGATGTCCAGGCCCCGGTACACCTGCATCGAGTCGCAGGAGATGATGGCATGGCCGCCATGCTCGGCCAGCGCCAGCGCCAGCGCGGACTTGCCCACGCCGGTGGCACCCATCAAGGCCACCGCCCGCACGGTCCCGGCTATTCCCTGCGTCCGAACAGGCGTTCGAGATCCGCGAGCGACAGCCGCACGTAGGTCGGGCGGCCGTGGTTGCACTGGGCGATGTTGGGGGTCTGCTCCATGGTGCGCAGCAACGCCGCCTGCTCCTCGGGCATCAGCCGTCGCCCGGCCTTGACCGAGCCCTTGCAGGCGCGGTTGCCGAGCCAGCGTTCCAGCACCCTTGCCCGCTGCCCGGCCTCGGTACCGGTCAGCATGCAGGCTGCCACCAGCTCGCCCACGATCTCGATCGGGGATTCCTCGCGCAGCATGGCCGGGATGCCGGTGATCCGTGCCATGTCATCATCAAGCCGCAGCTCGACGCCGTAGGCGGCAAGCTCTCCGGCATGGTCATGCAGCCAGGCCAGCTCCCGCCCCTCCGGTCGCCATTCTTCCGGCGTCAGCAGTGGCTGCACCTTGACGGCCCCTCCTGCCAGTTCGGCCTTCAGGCGCTCGTAGGTGATGCGCTCGTGCGCCGCATGCTGGTCGACGAGCACGATGCCCTCGGGCGTCTGGGCCAGGATGTAGCCGCGATGGATCTGGGCCAGCGGCTGCCCGAGATCGAGCGGGCGATCCTCCGCCTCGTAGCGCGGCGCACCCTCCGCCACACCCGGCATGCCGGTAGGCCACTGATCCGGGCTGCGTGCATAGCCGCCGCCCGGCCTGGCCGTGGATGGATGCAGTGGCAGCGTATGGTTTCCCTGCCCTGACCCGGGCAGCCCGCGTGCGAAGGATTGCATGGCCTGGGTTCCCGGCACCGTGGACACCTGGTCGCCGGCGCGGGCGATGGCAGCACGGGCGCAGGCCACGATGCCGGCACGCACCGACTGCGGTTGGCGGAAACGCACCTCCCGCTTGGCCGGATGCACGTTAACGTCGACATCCGCTGCATCCATCTCGACGCGTACCAGGGCCACCGGATAGCGGTCGTGGAACATCACATCCTGGTAGCCGGCGCGCATGGCGGCCATCAGCTGCTTGTCGCGCACCACGCGTCCGTTGACCAGGAACAGCATGCGCCCGGCATCGCGGTGATGGTAGGTCGGTAGTCCGAAATGCCCGGACACCACCATGCCTTCATGCTCGATGGCCTGCGCCACGCTGTTGGCGGCGAACTCGCCACCCATCAGCGCCGCCACCCGTGCCGCCGCGCTCCCGGCCGGCAGATCCAGACGCGTACGACCATCGCAGACCAGCCGGAATGCTACCCCGGGATGCGCCAGCGCGATGGCCTTGAACACGTCGACGACCACCGCTTCCTCGGTACGGTCCGTGCGCATGAAATTCAGGCGCGCCGGCGTGTTCAGGAACAGGTCGAGCACCTCGATGCGCGTGCCCTTGCGCGGCGGTGCGGGACGGCTCTCCACCTCGCCGCCGCCGTCGACGCGCACCTCGGTGCCTTCCCGCGCTCCGGCCAGGCCGGTGGTCATGCGAAAGCGCGACACCGAGGCGATCGACGGCAGCGCTTCACCGCGGAAGCCGTGGCTGGCGATGCGGTGCAGATCGTCGAGCGAGACGATCTTGCTGGTGGCATGGCGCTGCATGGCGAGCTTCGCATCCTCGGGGCCCATGCCCTCGCCATCGTCCTCGACGACGATGCGCCGCTTGCCGGCGGACTCGATGCCGACCTCGATGCGCGTGGCACCGGCATCGAGGCTGTTCTCGACCAGCTCCTTGACCACGGATGCCGGCCGTTCCACGACCTCGCCGGCGGCGATCTGGTTGGCGACCTGGGATGAAAGCAGGTGAATCACGGCGTCAGCCATGCACGAATCCCAGCATATTTCGTTCGGTCCCGAAAGCAGTGCGATGGATGGCGGTCGGCACTCAGACGATACGTCGCGGCAGCGGCAAGGCCAGGCCCGTGCTGTTGCGCATCAGCTGGCGCTTCACCGGTCCGCTGTTGCCGATCAGGCGCATGCCGAGCCCGCGCAGGCCGGAAAGTCCCGGCAACTGGTGCGTGAACAGCTGGTGCAGGGCCTCCATCGAGCCCATCACCGATGCGAGATCCGGCAGGCGCGCCTTCAGATATCGATCCAGCACCGCCGGATCGCCCCAATCCTCGCGGAAGCGTCTGGCATCGACGATCTCCTGCGCCAGCACCATGGCGTCCCTGAGACCCAGGTTGACGCCGAGGCCGGCCAGCGGGTGGATCGTGTGCGCCGCATCGCCGATCAGGGCCAGGCGCGGACGCACCAGATGGGCGGCCATCTGCATGCGCAGCGGGAAGGCCGCGCGTTCGCCGACCTCCATGATGCGCCCCAGCAGCGGCCCGAAGCTCAGGAACAGTTCCTCGGCAAAGGCCGCATCCGGCAGCGCCATCAGCCGCTCGGCCTCGGTGTCCGCAGCACTCCATACGATCGAACACTGCCCGTCCGGCAGCGGCAGCAGGGCCAGCGGCCCGGTGGGCAGGAAACGCTGATAGGCCATGCCCCGGTGCGGCTGCTCCGGCCGCACGGTCGCCACGATGCCTTGCTGCCGGTAATCCCTGACCTGCACCCCGATGCCCATGTGCCGGCGCAGCCAGGAATGGCCGCCGTCGGCACCGACCACCAGGGGTGCGGCGATGCGCTGGCCGCCATGCAGCCGCACCTCGGCCCGATCGACGCCCCAGCGCACACGCTCGACCTCCACCGGACAGCGGACCTCCACGCTTCGGGAACCGGCCAGTGCCTGCTGCATCGCCGCCACGAGCCGCGAGTTCTCGACAATGCAACCCAGCGCCTGCTGCCCGATCTCGGCCGCGTCGAAGCGGATCGACCCGCTGTGCTGGTCGTCCCAGATGCGCATGCCCCGGATCGGCTCGGCGTCGTCCACATGCGACCACACACCCAGTCCCTGCAGCACCTCGACGTTGCCGGCCACGATGGCACTGACCCGGCAGTCGCGCCCGAGGGAATAGCGCGGCTCCGCCTCGCGGCGCTCCAGCACCAGCACCTTGAGTCCCTGTCCGTTCAGGGCACAAGCCAGGCCCAGGCCGACCATGCCGCCGCCGATGATCACGACATCGGCCTGCTCCACATGGCCCGCAGCGCCCTTGGCCTGCATGGACCTAGGCGACATGGATCCTCCCCGGCTGCGCCAGGGACCGCCGCATCGGCGCGATGCCGGCCGCCTGCCGGACCAGCAGTTCCCTCAGTGGTGACGCCGCCTGCAGACCTTGGAGCCCCCAGCCCCTGGCCCATTTCAGGACCGGCGCCTCGCCGCCGAAGATGGCCGCCAGCGATTCGGTGAAGCCAACCACGCGGGCGACGTCGAGCCAGCGCCGCTGGGCATAGGCCTCCAGACCGATCGCCGCCCCCGGATCGCCACCGCTGCGGCCGAGGATATCGGCCAGGTCGGCCACATCGCGCAGCCCCAGATTCATGCCCTGTCCGGCCACCGGGTGCAGGGTATGGGCGGCATTGCCGGCCAGGATCACGCGCCCACTGGCGAAGCGCTCGGCCAGCGTCAGTTCCAGCGGGTAGAGCGCACGCGCACCGGTTTCGGCCAGGGCGCCGAGCCTGTCCAGCACGGCGGGCCCAGCCTCGCGCTCCAGGCGTTTCAGGAACACCGGTCCGGGTGCCTGCAGCAGCATCGCCGCCTCGCGCGGCGCCAGCGTCCATACGATCGAGCAGCGGCCGTCGGCCAGGGGAAGGAAGGCCAGAGGCCCCGCCGGCCGGAAACATTCGTAGGCCACGTCCGCGTGTCCCTTCTCGGCTTCAGGGGAGGCGACCAGCGCGAAACGGTTGTGGTCCCATCCCAGGGTGCCGATGCCGCACATGCGGCGCACCGGGCTGGCGGTGCCGTCGGCGGCGATCAGCAGGCGGGCGCTCAGCGTCCGCTCGCGACCATCCATGTTCAGCCTCACCCGCACCGCATCCGCGTCCGAATCCACGGCGGCCACCTGCGCCGGGCACAGCAGCGTCGCCGTCTCGCCAAGCCGCTGGTACATCGGCCGCAGCACATCCGCCATCTCCAGCACGTAGCCGAGGGCCTCGATCCCCGGGGTGCCGGCCGGCGCATCGGCCACATCCAGATCGACCTGGCCGCGGTTGCCCGGCTCGCTGACATGCACATGCCCGATGCGCCCGTAACCGGCAGCGGCGATATCGCCCCACACGCCCAGCGATTCCAGATGGCGGCGTGAGCCGTGCGTCAGAGCGATGACACGCTCGGGGTCATTGGGCTCGAAATGCGGCGGCCGCGACTCGATCACGGCCAGGCGGTAGCCCAGCCGCCCCAGTTCCAGCGCCAGGGCCGCGCCGATGGCGCCGCCACCGACGACGATGATGTCGAATGCATCGGACTGCTGCCGCATCTTGGTAATCGCTGTGCTCCTTCCCTGCCTGGCCATGTGCCGTGCTTCAGTATCCGAAGCACCCATGCGATTGCAAGGCCCTATGCCGAGGGCGCGATGGACAGCTGCGTGCCGACGCCGGCCCCCAGCGTCTCGGCGGCGCTCCCCTGGTTGGCTGCGATCTCGACCAGGCCGTGCGCATTGGCGTACCACAGCAGCTCACCCGGACGCGCGTCGGAAAAGGTGCGCGTACGCACCGGCCTGTGGCCGGCGATCTCGACATCGGCGCCGGCGGGCATGCGCTCGGCGCGCAGGCCGGTGAACAGGTTGCCGTAGGCATCGACATAGATCACCTCGGCCAGATCGTCGGGCCAGTCGACGCCCGCCTCCGGCACACAGGGCGCGGCCTCGGGCATGGTGCCCGTGGCCAGCATGGCCGCCACCGGCGCGAACAGGTCGCGGCCGTGGAAACTGGTGGATAGGTGCTCGGGCCGCCACGTGATCTCCCACCATTCGCCCCCCGAGGCATGGCGGGCGGCGATCGCCAGCAGACCGTTGTCCGGCCCGACGTACCAGCGCCCGTCCGCCTTCATGATCAGCGGCCGCCGGGGCGAGCCGACCCCGGGATCGACGACACACAGGAACACCGTGTCGGCGGGAAAGGGCGCGGTCAGCGCCGCCAGCAGGTAGGCGGAAGCCCTGGCATCGAAGGCGGGGGCATCACAGAGCAGGCGCACGCTCGGAATCCCCGGGGCCAGGCCGGCCAGCACCGCCTCCATCTGGCCCATGTACGGCCCCTGATGGCCGAAATCCGTGAACATGGCGATCATGATCCAATCTTGACACAATCCCCAAGCGGCACAATGCTTCGCGCGCACTGGACCGATGCCGAAGTGGTGGAATTGGTAGACACGACAGACTCAAAATCTGTTGCCTTCACGGGCGTGCCGGTTCGAGTCCGGCCTTCGGTACCATCTTGCACCCATACCTATACACCATGGCGCATTTCTTGGGGAATCGCCGAGGCTGCGGCCGGATCAATCCGGCGAGCCCTTGTCGTACAGGTGATAGTAGCCCAGGCATCCGCCGGTCTCGCGAGCCTTCGCTTTTCCGTCTTCATCTTCCGGTCGGGCGATGGCGTAGGTGGCGATCTTCGGGAAACGGTGGTAACAAAAGGCCAGCACAGCGTGCCCACCGATGCCGGAGCTATCGATATCGGCGATCACGGTATCGTAGCACCCGTTATTGATGCAGTCGTACGCCTGTAGCGCGCTGTTGACGACCTTTGTCTGCCAGCGGCAATGCCCGAGTATCGTCGCAATCGTCTTCCCGATGCCGGCATCGCCGGCCAGGATCAGGCATTTCTGCACACTGGGCCTATGCATCTTCCTGTACCAGAGCCACGATCTTGCCAGGAGGAACCGGAGCTACGGCCGCTTTCCCGTCCCCGCCTTGTTTCGCCGTCGTATTGCCTGTTCCGCACATCCCACTACCTCCATGTCTGCGAACACCACCGGACAGGCCTGCCACGCTGCCATGATCGACGATGGCGGCCCCCGATTGGGAACCCGGACAATGTAGTAAGGCGATCTCCCTGGAGTGAATGGGAATAACTCTGAATTCTCCGGGCCAGCCGGTTCGGATGCAGCGACGGGGGGAACGAGACGCTTAGGGATGAATCCCCAGCCGGGACACGGCCCTGGCGAGCTCGACGGCCGTTTTCACCTCAAGCTTGTCCATGATGTGCTGGCGATGGGTATAGACCGTCTTCTCGCTCAGGTGCATGGCATCGGCGATCTCGGCCACGCTTCGACCGTCGGCCAGCCGCATGCAGATCTCGATCTCCCGCTTGGTCAGCGAGGCCGGGGCATCGGATGTCTGGCCTATCCCATGACCCGGCCAGCTCTCGTCCATCTCCCGGTCGAGGAACAGTTGCCCATCCATGATGGTGCGAATGGCCGAGATCAACGCCTTCGATCCGCTTCGCTTGCAGATGAAGCCCCTGGCGCCCATCTGCATCGACTGTGTCGCCACCATGCCGCTGTGCATGCTCAGGATCAGAACCTTCGCCTCGGGATGCTCCTGCAGAATACGGCGCATCGCCTCAAGCCCGCTGATATCGGGCATCGAGATGTCCATGACCAGGACGTCGGGGCGGCAGGCGTCATAATCGCGGCAGGCCTGTTTGCCACTGTCCGATTCCGCCACCACCTTCATGTCCGGCTCCTTCTCGAGCAGATGCCGGAATCCTGCACGCACGATCTCATGGTCGTCGGCCAGTTGAATGCGAAGCATACGCACAGCCATGCTTACGGGGCGTCTTGTTCGACCAGTGGAATCTCGGCCTGGACACGCACGCCGTCGCCCGGGATGTAAGTGAACTCGAACACCCCTCCCACGGCGCGAACCCGTTCGCGCATGCCGATGACACCCATGCCCTGGGACACGGCCTCAACATCGAAGGCCTGGCCATTGTCGCGGATTTCGACCTGGATCCGTGCGACATTTCCCGCGTGCGGGGGGATGCGCCTGAGGACGACCTCGGCCCGATCCGCCTTGCCATGACGCTGGGCATTGGTCAGAGCTTCCTGCACCAGGCGGTAGATCGTGATGGCGCGCAGATCGTCGACGGCATCGATCTCCCCCTCGATGCGCAGGCTGCAATCGATGATCGACTTCCGTTTTGTCTTGTCGACCAGCTCCGTCAGGGCGGCCTTCAGGCCAAGCGCATCGAGAGAACTTGGCCTGAGTTTGGCCAGGGTGGCGCGGCTGGCGACAAACGAGGCCTGGGTCGCACGAACGATCTCCGATGCCATGGCCCGCAGCTCTTTATCTTGCGCGTGCTGGCTGATGTACTCCGCCCGGGCATCGATGCTGGTCAGCAGCTGGCCCAATTCATCGTGCAGATCGCGCGCCAGCGAACGGCGCTCCTCCTCCTGCACCTGCATCAATTGCCTCAGCAGTTGACGATTCTGCGCCAGCAGCCGCTGCTGCTCCTTTTCGGCCTGCTTGCGCTCGGTGGTGTCCCGTTCCACCGAGAACACGAGATTGCCGCTGCCTTCCCGTACCATGCCGACGACCGCCTCGGCGACGAATGTCGAACCGTCCTTGCACTGGTGTTCGACTTCGAAGCGGACCGGCCCCCCTTTTTTGACCTCTTTGACCATCTCGACCCGCTCGGCCACAAGTTCGGCCGACGCCCCTGTTTCGAGCATGGTGATCGGTTGCCCGATCAGTTCGCCGCGGCTATAGCCATGCTTCTCGAAAAAGGCCCGATTGCCGTCGACGATGGCGGGCGGCCCGGATTCCTGGAACTCGAGCACCAGTGCATAATCGCCCGCACTCTCGAACAGGGCCCGGAAGCGCTGCTCGCTTTCGATCAGCCTGGTTTCCGCCTGGATACGCTCCGTAATGTCGAAATTGACGCCGATCATGCGCTGTGCGCGCCCGTCGCGGTCACGCTCCACGACCCGGCCGCGGCTGTGCACCCATATGAGGCTTCCGTCCGGCCTCCGGACGCGATGATTCAGCCGATAGTAGGGGCTTCCATCGGCCCTGACCGCCTGGACGAATGCATCCACGACCTCCTGCCGCTCCTCCGCCGGAACCAGTGCGTACAGGGCGTCGATGGTGGTGTCGGTCGGTTGTCTGCCTCCACCGAGAAAGGAAGACCACGCCTCGGACAGATAGACCTTGCCCGTTGTCAGGTCGAAATCCCAGATGGCTGCATTGGACGCCTCGATCGCCTGCCTTGCCCGCTCCTCGCTGATGGCAAGTTCCCGGTTGAGTGCCTCCAGCTCGTCCTGATGCTTCCGCAGTTCAGACTGCAGCCTGCGTATATCAACCTCTGAAGCCGCATCACGCTTTCGGCGCTTCCCGGACTGTTGGTCAGCGCCCTGACTGGAATCGCGCTGCGGGCTCATGTCGGCTCGGTTTTTCATTGAACCTCCGACCACATCAATCGCCGTCATAGTGTATCACCGCACTCTTTCGACGGCCATTCCGCCAGGAATGCATTGCGAGGCCGCCCTGTCTGCCCTTAACTCATCGATATGCCGATCCACAACGAGGACATCGCCCGCGCCTTCGACGAGATCGCCGACCTGCTGGAGATCGACGAGGCCAACCCGTTCCGCGTGCGCGCCTACCGCAATGCCGCCCGCAGCGTGCGCGAGCTCGGACGCGAACTGGCCGACATGGTGGCCGATGGCGAGGACCTCACCGAACTGCCCGCGATCGGCAAGGACCTGGCCGCCAAGATCGAGCAGATGGTTCAAACCGGCCATATCGAGGCGCTGGACACGCTGCATCGCCATCTGCCCGCCGGCCTGGAGCCGCTGATGCAACTGCCGGGCCTGGGCGCCAAACGCGTGGCCGCCCTGTACCACAGGCTGGGCATCGATGGCCTGGCGGCGCTGCGCCGGGCGGCCGAGGCGGGAAAGGTCCGCCTGCTGGCGGGCTTCGGCGCCAAGACCGAGGCGCGCATCCTGGAGGCACTGGCCGCACAGCGGCTGACGGAGCACCGCATCCTGCGCCGGACCGCCACCGCCTACGCCGAATCCCTGATGGCGTGGCTGCACAGGGCCAAGGGCGTGCACGAGGTCGTGGCGGCGGGCAGCTATCGCCGTGGCCGGGAAACGGTCGGCGACCTCGACATCCTCGTCGCGGCCGACCATGACGGGCCCGTCATGGCGCAGCTGCTCGCCTACGACGAGATCGGCGAGGTGCTGTCGCACGGCCACACCCGCGCCACGGTGCTGCTGAAGAGCCACCTGCAGGTGGACGTGCGCGTCGTGCCCCGCACCAGCTTCGGCGCCGCGCTGCATTACTTCACCGGCAGCAAGGGGCATAACATCGCCATCCGCCGCCTGGGCCAGCAGCGGGGCCTGAAGATCAACGAATACGGCATCTTCCGGGGCGATGAACGCATCGGCGGCGAGCGCGAGGCGGATGTCTTCAAGGCCGTGGGCCTGCCCTTCATCGCCCCCGAGCTGCGCGAGGCCGGCGGCGAGATCGAGGCGGCACGCCGGCACCGGCTGCCGAGGCTGGTCGAGCCGGAAGACCTGCGCGGAGACCTGCATGTGCACACCACGGCCACCGACGGCCATGCCGACCTCAGGCGCATGGCGCTGGCGGCACGGGATGCCGGCCTGGACTACATCGCCGTCACCGACCATTCGCAGCACCTCACCATGGTGCACGGCCTCGATGCCAAGCGGCTGCTGGCGCAGATCGACGCCATCGAACAGCTGAACACGGAGGTCCGCGGCATCACGATCCTGAAGGGCATCGAGGTCGATATCCTGGAGCGCGGCGAACTCGACCTGCCGCACGAGGTGCTCGCCCGCCTCGATCTCGTGATCGGCGCCGTGCACAGCCACTTCGACCTGCCGCCGCGGCGCCAGACCGAACGCATCCTGCGTGCCATGGATGCCCCCTGCTTCTCCATCCTCGCCCACCCGACCGGCCGCCTGCTCGGGGAACGCGAGCCCTATGCCGTCGACATGGAACGCATCATCGAGCACGCCCGGGACCGCGGCTGTTTCCTGGAGCTCGACGCCCAGCCGCAACGGCTCGACCTCGACGAGCGGCACTGCCGCCTGGCCCGCGAGTACGGGGTACCGGTGGCCATCAACAGCGACGCCCACCGGCCCGAGGACTACGCGAACCTGGCGGACGGCATCGTCCAGGCCCGGCGCGGCTGGCTGGAGGCGAAGGATGTGCTCAACACCCGCAGGCTCGGCGAGCTGAAGCGCCTGCTGCGCCGGACCATGCGCTGACGGCGCCATGGCGCAAGACGGGCTATACTGGCCCGCAAACCCGATATCCAGATCAAGGTGGTGTTCATGAAGCCCAGATTTTTTGCCGTCCTCGTCGCCTGCACCCTGCTGGCCGCCTGCTCCGGCGCGCCGAGCGATTCGCGCATGGCCGACCAGATCGCCGGGCAGTTCAACGACGAATTCGGCACCGATTTCGTGCGGGTCGATCACCTGAGCGAAAGCGAGGGCCACATGGACGGCAAAACACGCTATGTCGCAGACGTCGCATACGAGCTGCGCTTCACCAAGAGCCTGGCCGAGGTGCGCGATGCGGCCGGGCCGGTGCAGGCCATGGAACTGGCCGTGCTGTACGGCGACTTCAGCAAAGGCGACACCAAGCAGATGCGCAACCGCGTGGTGTTCGAAAAGACCGACAAGGGCTGGGTGCTGACCGACAGCCGCCGCGACGAATAAGCGGCATCCCGACCCGAAAGCCCCGGCGGATCGTCAAGGCTACCGGGCGGGCTTGACGATCACGTGCACGATGTAGTCGTACAGCTGCCTGGCCTGCGCATCCGAAATCTTCTCGCTGGGGAAGGCAGGCATGGCCCCGACCGTGCCGTCCGGCATGCGCGGATCGCGGATGAAGCGCGCGAAGTCCTCGAAGCGCGTCAGCTGCGGCGCCAGCGCCAGCGGCAGGTTCGGGTCGATGACGTTGCCGCCGTGGGCATGGCAGCCGGTGCAGTTGTTGTCGAAGACCTTCTGGCCGGCGCTGTAGATCGCAGGCCCCCCCGGCGCCAGCCCGGCATAGACCAGCTGCCCGCCGAAATAACCGAGCACGACGACGACGGCGAAGCTCAGGCCGTAGATCGGCACCAGCACATGCAGCGAGGCCTTGCGGATGCCCAGGATGATGCCGGCGACGAGCAGGATCAGCAGTACGGCCGCCAGCGCCATCTTGACCTTGATCGCGAACAGCCAGGCGCCGCCCAGATAGCGTTGCCAGTCCATGATGCCGAACACCACCGTCGGGAACCAGAAGACCAGGGCCAGCACCAGCGCATGGTGGGCGGATGCCCTGAAATGACGGAAGCGGGCGAAGGCGGACATGCCGATGAAGGCCACCGCCCCCACCACGAGCCCGATCGGCATGTGCACCATCGCCGGATGGATCGGGTGCATATAGCCGATACGGTCGAGAAAATCGTAGAACGCGTCGACAGCATGGTGCATGGGAGATCCCCCTTGCCTCAGCGAGTGTGTATCGTGCTCGGGCCGGGCTTCGCCGGCAGGACGTCAAGGTTACAATGAAACCGGGACGCGGCCGGGGTCGCCGGGCGCGCGCTTTTTGTACTGTGGTCCAAATGCCATGAAATGCAACCGCCGTTCTGCCTTCACGAATCCAAACATCCGGGCCGCCATCGTTGGAGCGAAGCGGCCGGGCTGTTACCATCGCCGTCCCGAACCAGGGCCTTCGGCCCATCACAGGACGCACGATGACCGATTACGCCGCACGCACCCAAGCCCTGAAGGACGCCCTTTCCCGGCGCATCCTGATCCTCGACGGCGCCATGGGCACGATGATCCAGAAGCACAAGCTCGCAGAGGCCGACTTCCGCGGTGAGCGCTTCGCCGACTGGCCGAGCGAGCTCAAGGGCAACAACGACCTGCTGACGCTGACCCGCCCCGACATCATCCGCGGCATCCATGAGGCCTATCTCGAGGTCGGCGCCGACATCATCGAGACCAACACCTTCAACGCCAACGCCGTATCCATGGCCGACTACGGCATGGAATCGCTGGTCTACGAACTGAACCTCGAGGGCGCGAAGCTGGCGCGGCAGGCGGCCGACCGTCACGCCACGGACGCCAGGCCACGCTTCGTGGCCGGCATCCTCGGCCCGACCAGCCGCACCTGCTCGATCTCGCCGGACGTCAACGATCCGGGCTTTCGCAACATCACCTTCGACGCGCTGGTGGCCACCTATAGCGAGGCCACGAAGGGCCTGGTCGACGGCGGTGTGGACATCATCCTGATCGAGACGGTGTTCGACACCCTGAACGCCAAGGCGGCCGTGTTCGCCGTCAAGCGCTATTTCGCCGACACCGGCATGTCGTTGCCGATCGTCATCTCCGGCACCATCACCGATGCCTCCGGACGCACCCTGTCCGGCCAGACCGCCACCGCCTTCTACGACTCCCTGGCCCATGCCGAGCCGATCTCCTTCGGCCTGAACTGCGCCCTCGGCCCCAAGGAGCTGCGCCAGTACGTCGAGGAACTGGCAGGCACGGTGCCCTGCCACATCAACACCCATCCGAACGCGGGCCTGCCCAATGCCTTCGGCGGCTATGACCTGACGCCGGAGGCCATGGCCACCGAGATCCGCGAATGGGCCGAGTCCGGATTCCTGAACATCATCGGCGGCTGCTGCGGCACCACCCCCGATCACATCCGCGCCATCGCCGAGGCGGTGGAGGGACTGCCGCCGCGCCGGGCGCCCGAGCTGCCGGTCGAATGCCGATTGTCGGGACTCGAGCCGCTGCACATCGGCGAGCACTCGCTGTTCGTCAACGTCGG
>CAZBLR010000008.1:0-62869 GCA_964492895.1 uncultured Zetaproteobacteria bacterium
GGTCCGGTCCAGCCCTTGGGCGAATTGAGCACGATCATCGGCCAGCGCGGGCGCGCCGGCTTGCCGTTCACGCGGGCGTCGTGCTGGATTTCATGGATCCGCTCCACCGCCGCGTCGAGCGCCGCGGCCATCGCCTGGTGCATCGGCTCGGGCTCGCTTCCCTCGACGAACAGCGGCATCCAGCCATAACCTTGCAACAGCTGCTCAAGCTCCTCGCGCTCGATGCGCGCGAGCACGGTCGGGTTGGCGATCTTGTAGCCGTTCAGATGCAGGATGGGCAGCACCGCGCCGTCGCTCGCCGGATTGAGGAATTTGTTGGAATGCCACGACGTGGCGAGTGGCCCGGTCTCCGCCTCCCCGTCGCCGACCACGCAGGCAACGATCAGATCCGGATTGTCGAACACCGCGCCGAACGAATGGCTGAGCGAATAACCGAGCTCACCACCCTCGTGGATCGAACCCGGGCACTCGGGCGATGCGTGGCTCGGGATCCCACCCGGAAAGGAGAACTGGGTGAACAGCCGGGTGAGCCCTGCCTCGTCCTGGCTGACATTGGGATAGACCTCGCTGTATGTTCCCTCGAGATAGGTGTTGCCCACCACCGCCGGGCCGCCGTGCCCGGGCCCCGAGACGTAGATCATGTCGAGGTCGTACTTCTTGATCACGCGGTTCAGGTGCGCGTAGATGAAGTTCTGGCCGGGGGTTGTTCCCCAGTGACCGAGCAGCATGTGCTTCACGTCCGAGAGTTCGAGCGGGCGCTTGAGCAGCGGATTGTCGCGCAGGTAGATCTGGCCGACGGCAAGATAGTTCGCCGCCCGCCAGTATGCATGGATGTGCTCCAGTTCCTGCGGGGACAACGGAGCGCTGCGCGTTTGGGTTGCGTCCTTGCTGCGCTTGTTCATGGCCGACCTCCTGTGCTTCCTTGTTGTCATTATGGACTCACTACCCCGGCCAGCAAGGCGGCGGTGTGATGCGCGATCACCTGCTCCTCGTCCGTCGGCATCGCCCATGCCGATACCGGGCTGGAGGCCGTGCTGATGCGCAGGGCGTTCTCGCGGTTGGCCTGCGCATCGAGCTCGATGCCGAGCCAGGCGGCTTCCCGGCAGATGCGTTCCCGTACCGGGGCGGCATGCATGCCGATGCCGCCGGTGAGGATCACGGCGTCCAGGCCACCCAGCGCCGCCGCCAGGGAGCCCAGCTCACGGCCGATGCGGTAGCAGAAGATGTCGATCGCCGCCTGTGCCCTTGCATCGGTACTGGCGAGCAGGGTGCGCATGTCGTCGCTGATCCCCGACAGCCCCAGCAGTCCCGATCGCTGATGCAGCAGATCGGAGACTTCCGGGGCCGCCATGCCGTGCGCCAGCAGGTACAGGACGACGGCCGGATCGATCGCGCCGCTTCGTGTACCCATCGGCAGGCCGTCCAGCGGCGTGAAGCCCATGGTGGTGGCGATGCCCTGTCCGTCTTTCACCGCGCACATGCTGACGCCGTGGCCCAGATGGGCGATGACCACCCTGCCGCCGGCAGCCTCGCCCAGATGCGCGGGCATGGCGCGTACGATCGATTCGTAGGACAGGCCGTGGAAACCGTATCGCCGTATCCCCTGGTGCAGCAAGGCATCCGGCAGCGCCAGGCGGTATTCCCGCGCCGGCATGGTGGCGTGGAAGGCCGTGTCGAAACAGGCCACCTGCGGCAGCTGCGGGTAGCGCGCCGCCAGGGCCTCGATGGCGTGCAGGGCATAGGGCTGGTGCAGGGGCGCCAGCGGTATCAGCGCCTTCAGGCGAGCCAGCACCGCATCGTCCACGCGCACCGGCTGGCAGAACTCGGTGCCGCCGTGCACCACGCGGTGGCCGGCGGCCGTCAGCTGCCAGCCCGACGTTTCACGCTCCAGCCAATCGAGGATGATATGCAGGGCCTGGCCGTGGCTGTCCACGGTGACCGTGAGGTTCGTGATGCCGGCGGCTTGCGCACCCAGGACGGTGAATGCCGCCTGCGATCCGCCGATGCCGGAGATCGAACCGGAAAACAGCTGCGCACGGATGGCTTCCGCCGCCAGGGGAAAGAGCGCGAACTTGATGCTGGAAGAGCCGGCATTGTACACGAGGATGGCGTCGCTCACGGATACCGACCCCGGGGTTGGCCGCCGCTTGTGATCATCGGGCCCATAGGATGAAGTGGGCATCGAGCGGCACCACGGCCGCCTCGTGGGCAGGAATGATGCGCGGGGTATAATCCGATGCGGGCCGTCCTCCCGGAACGCTGCCCTGGAATGTGTACGCATTCGCCGTTCCGGCGAGCGGGGCGCCGCGCTCCAGCGCCTGCCGGAACGGTTCGCCGCCGTCGACCGGATCGGCATACATCTCCACGCTGACGAATTCCGGCGGCAGCTCATCCAGATAGACCTGAACCTCGACATGAACACCGTCCTCGTCGGGGGACGAGGTCACGTTGCCGAAGCGCAGCTGTTGCCAATGCCGGGTCAGCCGGCGATACCAATCCTCAAGTGCGGCCCCGGTACCGGCGGCCCGACGGCGGTAGGCCTCGGCCAGGGGCAGGTAATAGGTATCGACATATTCCCGCAGCATGCGGTTGCTGGAGAACTGCGTGGTCAGCCGCGACATGCTTTCGCGCATGCGGCCGATCCATTCCTGCGGCAGGCCGTTTTCGTCGCGACGGTAGAATGTCGGGATCACGTCGGTTTCCAGCAATTGATAGAGCTGCTCCGCCTCCACGCTATCCCAGGCTGCGGCATCCTCGTGTTCGCAGCCATCGCCCAGCGCCCAGCCGACGCCCGGCGTAAAGGCCTCCGCCCACCAGCCGTCCAGTTCGGACAGGTTCAGGCCGCCGTTGACCAGCACCTTCATGCCGCTGGTGCCGCTGGCCTCCCAGGGGCGGCGCGGGGTGTTGATCCAGACGTCCACGCCCTGGGTGAGCTGTTCGGCCACGGAGAGGTCGTAGTCTTCCACGAAGACCACGCGTCCGTTCACCTCGGGGCGTTCGAGAAATGCCTGCCATTGGTGCAGCAGACGCTTGCCCTCAGCATCGCGGGGGTGCGCCTTGCCGGCGATGACCAGTTGCACCGGCCGCTCATGGTTGCAAAGCAGGCGCTGCAGCCTTTCCGGGTCGCGCAGCAACAGGTTGGTGCGTTTGTATTCGGCGAAGCGCCGGGCGAAGCCCAGGGTCAGCGCATCCGGGTCCAGCAGTCCGGCATATTCGCGCGCCTGCTCCCTGCCGGTGCCGTGGCCGCGGCGCTGGCGTTCCAGCCGACTGCGCAGGAAATCCACCAGCCTCTGGCGCCCGTCGTTGCGAAAACGCCACAGGACTTCGCCCCCCAGTTGCCGGAGACCGGGTTCCAGTGTATCCAGCGAACCCAGCCAGCGGGTCTTGCCGCAGGCCTCGGTCCACAGCGCGTCGGCGGCGGCCGAATCCCAGCTCGGGACATGCACGCCGTTGGTGACATGGCCCACCGGCACCTCATGCTCCGGCCAGTGGGGAAACAGGGGCTGGAAGATGCGCCGGCTGACCTCGCCGTGCAGATGGCTGACGCCGTTGACAGCACCGGCGCCCCGCACCGCGAGGTAGGCCATGTTGAACGGCGCATCGGCATCGTTGGGATTGCTGCGTCCGAGGGCAAGAATATCCTCGATAGCCACGCCCAGCTTCTCGGCATATTCCCGGAAATACAGCGAGAACAGATCGGGGGCGAAACGGTCGAAGCCTGCCGCCACCGGCGTATGCGTCGTGAACAGGTTGCCGGCCCGGGTCACACGCAGGGCGGTCTGGAAGGGTTGGCCGCTATGCTCCATGAAATGGCGGATGCGTTCGAGGATGGCGAAGGCCGCATGCCCCTCGTTGAGGTGGCAGACCGGACAGTCCATGCCGAGCCGTTCCAGCAGACGCCAGCCGCCGATACCCAGGACCATCTCCTGCTGCAGGCGCATCTCCGGTCCGCCGCCGTACAGTTCGCTGGTGATACTGCGGTCGCCGGGATAGTTGAACGGATCGTTGCTGTCGAGCAGCAGCAGCGAGCGTCGCCCCACCCGGGCCAGCCAGGTGCGCAGCCGCAACCGCCGCCCGGGCAGTTCGATCGCGATGCGCACCCATTCGCCGTTGTCATCCCGCAACGGCACAACCGGCAGCATGCTCGGGTCGTTGAAGGGATAGAACTCCAGCTGTTCGCCGTTGGCGTTCAATGCCTGCCGGAAATAGCCCTGCTGGTACAGCAGGCCCACGCCGATGAGCGGCACATCCAGATCGCAGGCCGTTTTCATATGGTCGCCCGCCAGCACCCCCAGGCCGCCGGAGTAGATCGGAAGCGATTCGCTCAGCCCGAATTCCATGCTGAAGTAGGCGATCTGGCCGGATAGCTCGCCCTGATGCCGGGAGGAAAACCAGGTCTCCGCCCGGTAGTACTCGTCACAGGCGAGCATCTGCTGCTTCAACGCCTCCAGGAACCGGCCGTCCGCCGCCAGTTCGGCCAGCCGCTGGTCGGAAACGGATTCGAGGATCAGCCAGGGATTGCCCGTGATCGCCCATTGTTCGGCGTCCACCGTCTGCCACAGCTCGTCGGTACCGTGGTGCCAGGTCCAGCGCAGGTCCAGGGCGAGGGTGGCCAGGCCTTCCAGGGGCTCGGGCAAGGTGCGCGGGAGATAGTGATTAAGCTGCATGCCGGAACACAGGTTGGCGACGCTTCCATATCACGGGGATCTTCTCCTGCCGCCATCCCGCCGGGCGGTCTTGACGGTGGTCGCCGAGGCGTGGGAGGTGATCGGCTGATGGACGCGGGCCAGGAAATCCCGGTGGCGTGACGGGGTGTGTTCGAGGTGGCGATAGACCATCAGCTTGGCCCAGTCGGTGAGTAGGGCCCAGGTGAAGGAATAGGCCCAGATCAGGCCGATGGCCTCCCAGCTGATGGGGGTGACCAGGCCGAAGAACCCGTAGGCCACGAGGAACGTGGCCGCCACCTTGGTGCCCACGGCGGACCAGATCATGATCGGAGCGGGATAGGGCTTCTTGAGGAAGAAGCCCTTGCTGCGCGAGATGAACAGCGTCAGGTGTCCGGCGACGGCCATCTTCAGGAAGATGAAGCTTTGCACCTCGGGGATGGTCATGTGCAGGACGTCCACGGCCAGGTACAGCATCAGAAAGCTGCCGGCAACCCCGGTCAGGCCCATCACCGTGGAAACGAGGATCACCCGGTGCATCTCCCAGCGCACCGGCTCGGGGTCCAGCGCCGTATGGTCGTAGGCGATGGTCATGATCGGCACGTCGTTGAAGAAGGCGAGCAGGATGATCATGATCGCCGTGATCGGGTAGAAGTTGAACACCAGCATGGCGAGTACGACGAAGACCATGATGCGGATGGTCTCGGTGATGCGGTAGATGGCGTAGGAATTCATGCGCTCGAAGATGCGCCTGGCCTCCTCGATGGCGCGCACGATCACCGACAGGCCGGGGGCCGTGAGCACGAGATCCGCGGCGGCGCGGGCAGCGTCGGTCGCCCCTGAGACGGCGATACCCACCTCGGCCTGTTTCAGGGCCGGGGCATCGTTGACGCCGTCGCCGGTCATGCCGACGATGTGCCCCCTGGACTGCAGCGCCTTGACGATATTGAACTTGTGCTCGGGAAAGACCTGGGCGAAGCCGTCGCAGTTTTCCACCTGCTCGGCGGTAGCCTTGTTCATGGCGGCCGTGTTTTGATCGTCGAACAGATTGCCGGCCAGGAGGATGTTTTGCCCCAATGTCAGCTTGCTGGCCATCTCGCGGGCGATGGCCAGGTTGTCACCGGTGACCATCTTCAACTGCACCCCGTGTTTCTCGGCATCCTGGATGGTGTTGACCGAGTCCTCCCGCGGCGGATCGAACAGCGGCAGGATGCCCAGGAACGACCACGCCCCCTCGCCCTCGGCGCGGGCCACGCCCAGGGTGCGATAGCCCTTGGCGGCGAAGGCGTTGACCGCCTGTTCCGCCTTGGTGCGCGTATCATCGTCGACCTGCGACAGACCCAGGATCACCTGCGGCGCCCCCTTGGTGACCCTGAAGCTGTGGCCGCTGTGATCCTCGATGGTGGCCTCGGTGCGCTTGCCCACGGGATCGAAGGGCACGAACCTCGTCTGGCGGTATCCGTCGAGGGCATTGGCCTGGTGCAGGCCGCCGAGCACCGCCAGATCGATCGCATCCTGATCCTCCGCCTTCGAGGCCAGAGAGGCCGCCAGCAGCAACGCGTCGATGTCCTTGGCGCCGAGCAGCAGCGGCTCGCCGAGGGTCAGCTTGTTCTGGGTCAGGGTGCCGGTCTTGTCGGAGCACAGAATGTCCATGCCGGCCATCTCCTCGATGGCTTCCAGGCGCGACAGGATGGCCTTCATCCGGGACAGGGACATGGCGCCCACGGCCATGGTGACCGACAGCACGGCCGGCATGGCCACGGGGATGGAGGCCACGACCAGGATCAGCGCGAACTGAACCAGTTCCAGGAAATGCGCATGGCGGAACAGCTGGACGATGATCAACATCGCCGCCAGTCCGAGGCTGAGATAGATCAGGTAGTCGCCGATGCGCAGCACCGCCTTCTGGAAATGCGATACCGTGCTGGCGGACTCCACCAGCTTGGCCGTTTGCCCGAAATAGGTGTTTGAACCGGTGCCGGTGACCAGGGCCACCATCTCCCCCTGCTTGGCCACCGATCCCGAATAGGCGACATCGCCGCTCTTTTTGTTCACGGGCAGGGATTCCCCGGTCAGGGCGGACTGGTCGACGCTCAGATAGTCGCCCTCGAAGAGCTTGACGTCGGCCGGGATGATGTCGCCGAGGCGCAGGCGCACCACGTCACCGGGAACCAGCTGCTTGGCGTCGATTTCGTGCCAGGCCTTGTCGCGCAACACCCGGCTTCTGAGCGCCAGACTCTGCTTCAGGGCTTCCACGGCGTTGCCGGCCTTGTATTCCTGCCAGAATCCGACTGCGGCATTGAAGATCAACAGGGTCAGGATGATCGAGAAATCGGCCCAATGGCGGACGACCAGGGACAGGATGGCGGCAACCTCGATCATCCAGGGAATGGGGCCCCAGAAGTAGCCCAGGAATTTGAGCAGGGGGCTGACCTTCTTTTCTTCCAGCGCATTGGGCCCGTAGTGTGCCAGCCGCTGTGCCGCTTCCTGGGCGCTCAGGCCGCTGTCGGCGGCGCTGGCCAGGGCCTCGAACAGCGCGTCAGCACTCATCTTTTCGGCGTCTTCCTTGTTCAGTAGCGTCGGCATGGGGTTCGACATGGCCATGGTTCCTTTCCCTGGGGTGAGTGGCCGCCGCACGGCTTGATCCATCGAATCCATCATAGTCCCTTTCCCCTTAGGTTGGGAGGGCACTCCACTCTCCTTGACAGCAAGCGGAGGCTATGCCCTTGTCCGGGTACGGGTGTCGCGGGTGGCTGGCGGGCCCAGGGTCTGGCCATTATCATCATCCATCGCCTTGTGGGCGAATCCATCCAGGGTTCTTGCGGCGCCGGCCGTCGGGAGATCCTGCAACAGGAGCGCCAAGGATGCCTGGCTCCCGGAGGAGATCCGCCTCGCTGCGGTTCATGCTGATCCTGCTGGCCTATGGCGGCATCCAGTTCTACGTGGCCGACAAGGCCATCCGCATGCTCGGCGTTTCCGGCTGGGACGGGTTGCCGGCCGTGTGGGCGGTGGCCATGCTGTTCGCTCCGTTCCTGCTCTGGCGGCTGGAGAGCCATAGCGCCTACCATCGCCTGGCCGTGGTCGGTGCCTGGCTCGTGTATGGCTGGATGGGCTTTTCCTTCCTGTTCTTCTGGATCGGATTGGCGTTGTCGTGCTACGACTGGCTGGTGAGCCTGGCGGGTAGGGATACGCTGTTCGCACCGTCCACGTTCCTGGCCCTGTCGGCGGCCACCATCGCCGCATGGCTCTACGGCTTCACGGCGGCCAGGAGAATCCGGGTCGAGCGGGTCGCGATCGCGTCCGACAGGCTGCCCAAGGATTTTCCGGGAATCCGCATTGCCCAGATCTCCGATCTGCACCTCGGCATCATGGCCGGCAAGCGAAGGCTGGATCATGTGATCAGGCGCATCCGGCAGCTCGATGCCGACATGCTGATCTCGACCGGCGATCTGGTGGATGCCCAGGCGCATTTCCTGGACGGGCTGTCCGCCCGCTTTGCGGCGCTGCATCCCCGTTACGGCAAGTTCGCCATCACCGGCAACCACGAGCGCTACGCGGGCCTGGACCATGCCCTGGAGTTCCATGCCCAATGCGGGTTCCGGCTGCTGCGCGGGGAGGCGGTGGACGTGGGCGGCATCGTGCTGGCCGGCGTCGACGACCCGGCCGTATCGGCCTCGACGGCGGAAGAGGAAGCGAAGCTGCTGGCCGGGATTCCGGCCGACCGCTTCGTGATCCTGCTCAAACACCAGCCCAATATCGCGCCCGGGGAGCGATTCGACCTGCAGCTTTCCGGGCATACGCACAAGGGCCAGATCTTCCCGTTCGGCCTGCTCGTCAGGCTGACGTATCCGGTGGTGGCGGGGCTGCATGTCCTGGCCGGCGGGGCGCGCATCTACGTTAGCCGTGGCACCGGCACCTGGGGGCCGCCCATCCGCATCTTCTCGCCGCCGGAAATCACCCTGATCGAACTGACGAGGCCGTAACGGCGATGGCCATGCACCCGAACATGCCGTTGATGCGCGCGCTCGGTCATCGCAACTATCGCCTGTTCTTCTCCGGGCAGAGCATCTCGCTGGTGGGCACGTGGATGACCCGCCTCACCGTCAGCTGGCTGGTATGGAGGCTGACGCATTCGGTGGAGATGCTGGGCCTGGTCGGGTTCGCCGGGCAGTTTCCGACCTTTCTGCTGGCGCCCTTCGCCGGCGTATGGGTGGATCTGACCGACCGCTTCCGCGTGCTCCTGGCCGCCCAGGTGTTCTCGATGCTCCAGTCCCTGCTGCTGGCCGCCCTGGCATTGACCGGTGTCATCCAGATCTGGCATATCGTGGTGCTGCAGGTCATCCAGGGCGCGATCAATGCCTTCGATATCCCGGCCCGCCAGTCATCGATGATCGACATGATCGAGGACCCGAAGGACCTGCCCAACGCCATCGCGCTGAATTCGTCGATGGTCAACGGTGCGCGGCTCGTCGGTCCGTCGATCGCCGGCCTGTTGATCGCGTGGGTCGGCGAGGGCTGGTGCTTTTTCATCGACGGGGTCAGCTACATCGCCGTGATCATCTCGCTGCTGGCCATGCGCATGGTGCGGCGCCATCGCCCGTTGGAGCGGAAGGGGGTCTTCCGCGAACTGCGTGATGGCCTCAGCTATGCCTTCGGCTTTGTCCCGATCCGCGCGGTGTTGCTGCTGCTGGCGCTGTTGAGCCTGGCCGGCATGCCGTACACGGTGCTGCTGCCGGCGATCGTCGTCGATGTGCTGCACGGCGGGCCGCATACGCTCGGGTTCATGACGGGTGCAGTGGGGTTCGGTGCCCTGGTCGGGGCGCTCTACCTGATGTCGAGAAAGACCGTGATCGGCCTGGGCCGCCTGATTCCGGCCGCCGCCGGCCTGTTCGGCACCAGCCTGGTGCTGTTCTCCCTGTCCCATGCCCTGCTGCCGTCGCTCGGCCTGATGTTCCTCGCCGGCGTCGGGTTCATGGTGCATATGGCGGCCAGCAACACGATCATCCAGACCATCGTGCGCGAGGAGATGCGCGGGCGGGTCATGGCCTTCTACGCCATGGCCTTCATGGGCATGGCGCCCTTCGGCAGCCTGCTGGCCGGCGCCGTGGCGGCACGCATCGGCGCTCCCGACACCGTCCTGGCCGGCGGCGTGATCTGCGTGCTCGGCGCGGGCCTGTTCTGGCGCAAGCTGCCGGAGCTCAGGAAGGCCATCCGGCCGATCTATGTCGAGAAGGGCATCCTGCCGGAGCTGGCGACGGGTCTGGGCAATGCCGCCAACCTCGAGCAGGAGGCGGAGCACTGAGTTCCCTATCCCTCCATCGCCGGCGTCAGTGCTCGCGGGTCTTCAGGAACGTGATGTCAGGCCATTGTTCCTCGGTGTACTTGAGCTTCCAGGCGCTCGGCGCCAGGTAGGCCAGGTGCTCCTCGGCATCCAGCGCCATATTGGCCGGGAAGGCCTTCTCGAACTCGGCCAGGCGTTTCTTGTCCTCACATTTGATCCAGCGGGCGGTGGCGAAATCGATCGCCTCGTAGCTGGCGTCGACGCGGTACTCGGTGCGCAGGCGCTCGATGGTGACGTCGAACTGCAGGGCGCCGACGGCACCGAGGATGTAGTCGCCGCCGAGCTGGGTGCGGAACACCTGCACCGCCCCTTCCTCGGACAGCTGCACCAGCCCCTTGTGCAGCTGCTTGCGCTTCATCGGGTCCTTCAGGCGCACGCGGCGGAACAGCTCCGGCGCGAAGTTGGGGATGCCGGTGAAGCTCAGCTCCTCCTTCTCGGTGAAGGTGTCGCCGATCTTGATGGTGCCGTGGTTGTGGATGCCGATGATGTCGCCGGCATAGGCCTCGTCGATGTGCGCCCGGTCCTGGGCCATGAAGATGATGGCGTTGGCGAACTTGACGTCCTTGCCCAGCCTGTGGTGGCGCACCGTCATGCCGCTGGTGAACCTGCCCGAGCAGATGCGCAGGAAGGCGACGCGGTCGCGGTGCGCCGGGTCCATGTTCGCCTGGATCTTGAAGGCGAAGGCCGTGAAGGCCGGCTCGTACGGCGACACCTCGCGTTCGACGGCCTGGCGCGGCTGGGGTGCGGGCGCCATCTCGACGAAGGCGTTCAGCAGCTCGCGCACGCCGAAGTTGTTGATGGCGCTGCCGAAGAACACCGGCGACTGGTTGCCCTTCAGGTATTCGGCAAGATCGAAGGGATTGGCCGCCCCCTCCAGCAACTCGATGTCGGCGCGCAGGTCGTCGGCCTGCAGTCCCAGCAGTTCGTCCAGGCGGGGATCGGCGAGGTCGGTGATGGTGACGATGTCCGTATCCGCCGTGTCGGCACCGGCGCGGAACAGGTTCAGCTGCTTCTGGTGCAGGTCGTAGACGCCCCTGAAGGCCTTGCCCATGCCGATCGGCCAGGTCATCGGCGTGCATTCGATCTGCAGCTTGTCCTCGATCTCGGCCAGGATGTCGAGCGGCGCCAGGCCGTCGCGGTCGAGCTTGTTGATGAAGGTCATGATCGGCGTGTTGCGCATGCGGCAGACCTCCATCAGCTTCTCGGTCTGCGGCTCGACGCCGTTGCCGGAGTCGATGACCATCAGCGCCGAGTCGACGGCGGTCAGCACCCGGTAGGTGTCCTCCGAGAAGTCCTGGTGGCCGGGGGTGTCCAGCAGGTTGACCTCGTAGTCGCGATAATTGAACTTCATCACCGACGAGGCGACCGAGATGCCGCGCTCCTGCTCGATCTTCATCCAGTCGCTGGTGGCGTGGCGGCTGGCCTTGCGCGCCTTGACGGCACCGGCCATCTGGATGGCGCCGCCGAACAGCAGCAGCTTCTCGGTCAGCGTCGTCTTGCCGGCATCCGGATGGCTGATGATGCCGAAGGTCCGGCGCTTGTTGATTTCCTGTTCCAATGTACTCGACACGTATCACCTCACGCGATGGCGGCGCATTGTAGCGTTTCCGGCCGGTATCGCTAACATCGGCCGCATGCAGGACATCCGCGATGCGCTCGTGCAGGTCTACCGCTGGCTGCGCCAGTACGGATACAACGATTCCCATTCCGGCAACATCTCCGCCCGCGACGGCGATACCGTTTGGGTGACGCCGACCGGGGCATGCGCCGATACGATCCGGGCTGCGGATTTCGTCGCCTGCGGCATGGATGGCTCGATCGGCGAAGGGGCCTCCGGCGACGCCAAGCTGCACCTGGCCGTCTACCGGGCCAACCCGAAGGCCGGTGCGATCGTCCACAGCCATTGCCCGCATGCGGTGGCGCTGACGCTGAACGGCGAGGATTTCGTGCCGCCGGATTTCGAGGGCCAGCTGTATTTCCCGAAGGTGCCGGTGATCACCGTGCCGTATGCGACCTATTTCCAGGATGCGGCGCCGCGCGTGGCCGCGGTCCTGGCGGATCATCCGGTGGCCATCGTGCGCGGCCACGGCGTCTATGCCTGGGGCGTGGATTTGAACCAGGCCTACAAGTGGACCTGCTCGCTGGAGCTGTCGGCCCAGACGGCCTTCATCGGCCGCCAGGCGGGCACGTGCTGAGGCGCTCCCTGGCGCTGCTGCTGTGCCTGGTCTTTCCGGCCCTGGCGCAGGCGGCGGGGACGATCGTCTCCCGGGACGGCCACTACGCCCTGCAGCCGGTGGTCACGGGCCTGCACTCGCCGGATTACGTCACCGGTGCCGGGGACGGCAGCGGCCGGCTGTTCATCGTCGAACAGGGCGGGCGCATCCTCGCCTGGCACGACGGCCTGCTCCAGGTGTTCCTGGATATGCGGGATCTCGTCGATTCCGGCGGCGAGCGGGGGCTGCTCGGCCTGGCCTTCGATCCGCACTTCAAGGACAACGGCCGCTTCTATGTCGACTATACGTCGGGCGGCATGCTCGTCAGCCTCGAGACCGTGATCGCCGGCTTCCGCGCCGTCGGCAAGAGCCTGATGGTCGTCAATGAAAACAACGAGACGATCCTCATGCGCCAGCCGCAGCCGTTCACCAACCACAACGGCGGCCAGATCGCCTTCGGCCCGGACGGCATGCTGTACATCGGCCTCGGCGACGGCGGGCTGGCCTACGACCCGCTGGGCGCCGGCCAGGACCTGGAGACGGTGCTCGGCAAGATCCTGCGCATCGACGTCCACCCCAGTGACGATGAACAGCCGTACGCCATTCCGGCCGACAACCCCTTCGTGGGCAAGAGCGACGCGCGCGGCGAGATCTGGGCCTATGGCCTGCGCAACCCGTGGCGATTTTCCTTCGATCCGGTGAGCGGCCGGCTGTATGCCGGCGACGTCGGCCAGGACACGCGCGAGGAGATCGACCTGATCCGGCGCGGCGGCAACTACGGCTGGAACGTCATGGAGGGCGATATCTGTACCCCCCGCATCAAGGCCGACTGCGACCCCAAGGCCTACGCGCTGCCGATCCTGGATTACGGGCGCAAGGAAGGGCAGGCGGTGGTCGGCGGCTATGTGTACCGCGGCCGGGCCGTGCCGTCGCTGGACGGGCAGTACATCTTCGGTGACTACGGCAGCGGCCGCATCTGGGCCGTGAGGCTGGCCCAGGATGGCACGGCCCTGGCCCGGACGCTGCTGTTCGATACGGGCATGCATATCAGTTCCTTCGGGGTCGACGACGATCAGGAGCTGTACGTCGTCGATATCGCGGGCACCGTGTACCGGCTGACGGCGCGATAGCCATCGGCGCCCCGGGGTGAATTTCCGGGGTCGGCGCGCTAGCCTCGCCGCATCACATCTCAGGAGTTGCGTCATGGCATTGGTCGCTTCCATTCATGTCGATCTCGGCTGGCAGCTGCCGGATCTGGAACTCAAGGACATCGACGGCAAGGCCGTGCGCCTGGCCGGGCAGATGGGTGAGAATGGCCTGCTGGTGGCCTTCACCTGCAATCATTGCCCGTATGCGCTGGCGGTATGGCCGCGCCTGATTCGGCAGGCCAAGGCCTTCCGGGACATGGGGGTCAACACGGTGGCGGTGAATCCGAACATCCATCCGGATTTCCCGGAGGACTCGGTACCGGCGATGCGCGAGAAGATCGCCGAATGGGGCATCGATTTCCCGTATCTCGCCGACGAGACCCAGGATGCGGCAAGGATCTTCGAGGCCCAGTGCACGCCGGACATCTACCTGTTCGGCAGCGATGGCAGGCTCTACTACCACGGCCGCATCGACGACTACTGGAAGGACGAGGCCAAGGTCACGCGCCAGGAACTGATCCCGGCCGTCGAGGCGCTGGTGGCGGGTAAGCCGGCGCCGCAGCCGCAGCATCCGACCATCGGTTGTTCGATCAAGTGGCGCGATGCCTGATCGGGCCGCGACGGTATCGTCAGGGCGGCGCCTGCGGGCGCCGCTTTTTTTGTCCGGATGAAGGCTTACTTGGCCGGAGGCGGTGTCGCCAGCGCATAGCTGGCATGGCAGCTGATGCAGCGGTTCATGGCGTCGGCCAGCTTCATCTGGATGGTCTTGGTATCCTTGCCCTGGTGGGCCATGACGGCGATGTTGTCGAAATCGCGATGCATGCCGTAGGTCGCCTGCTTGTACTCGTACGGCAGCTTGGCCATCGTTTCCACGCGTATGCGCTTCATGGCCCGGGTGCCGACCGGCAGTGCCGCCGCCTCGATCTGTTTCGCGTCGCCCTGGGCCAGGCCCTGGACGATCTGCTGCACGGCCAGCACATAGTCCCGCATCTCGGCCAGCATCTGGGCGCGTTCGGCCGGCGCCAGTTCGATGGCGCTGCGTCCATCCGGTGCCGGGCGCGTGTCTCCGGCCACGACAAACTTGTAGAGCAGGCCGGCGATGATGACGAGCAGCACCACAATGGTCAGTTTCGATTTCACGGAATCCTCCTCGACAGGTCGGCGGTGCAACCGGCTAGCGCGTGAACAGCTCGATGGTCTTGCACTCGGGGTAGCGGCTGCAGACCCAGAACAGCACGCCCTTGTATTTGCCCGACTTGGCGCGCTTGAGCACCATGCGGCTCTTGCAGGTCTTGCAGGCCCGGAAGGCCTCCATGGACACGGTCGCCACCATTTCGTCCGGGGTCGGCGGGCGCTCCTTCAGGATGGGCTCGAGCATGCCGCGGATCTCCGGCATGGAGTAGGAGGTCTTGACCGGCAGGCGGAAATAGAGGATGCCCAGCTCGTGCAGGAAATCGCCCAGGGTGAAATCGCGGTGGCCGCTCGCATCCCCCAGTTCGATGGCACAGACCACCGCCAGGTTGTCCTTGCTGCACAGGATGAAATCGACGTCGCGCACCCCTTTTTTCGAGACCCGTTCCAGCAGCGCCTTGTCGACGCCCTGCTTGACGACGGCGATGTCGGACAACGATACCTTGGCCATGACGTGGTATTCCTTGCCGGCCACCATGTGCAGGGTGTTGAAGCAGGCAAGCTCCGGCGGGGTCAGCAGGGAAGGGATCTGGCGACCGGAGATCTCTCCGGAAACCGGGGGGATGTGATCGCGTTTGGATTGCCCCTTGCCGCGCTTGGCAAGCCAGACCGCCAGGATCAGCAAAATAACCAGAAGACCGATGACGCCGATCTCGATCAGCAGGGGTAGATTCGTCGGGGTCATGCCGTCGTTGCTCCTTTGTGGCCGGCTCGGGGCAGATCCGGCTGAAGATGACCGCCAAGCATGCTATCGCAGCATGGCGGATTCAAGGTGTGATCGATGCACATTTGCCTCGGCCATGGGCTGCCGGGATGCTAGAGCCGGTGTGCCTCGAACCAATTCGGGCCCGCCCCGATATCCACGGTCAGGGGTACCCGCAGCGATACGGCCTGCTCCATCTCGTGGCGCATGATCTGTGTCACCTGCTGCTGCAGGCCGACGGGCGCCTCCACCACCAGCTCGTCGTGCACCTGCAGGATCAGCCTTGCCTGGGGCGCCTGCTCGCACAGGCGCCGATGCAGGCGGATCATCGCCACCTTGATGATATCGGCGGCCGATCCCTGCAGCGGCGCATTGATGGCCGTGCGTTCGGCGTACTGCCGGTTCATGCCGTTCCTGGCCATGATGTCCGGTACGTAGACGCGATGGCCGAGCAGGGTCTCGACATAGCCCTCGGCACGCGCCGTCTCCAGCGTGGCGTCCATGAAGCCCCGCACCTTCGGGTACTGGCGGAAGTAGGCGTCGATGAAGGCCTGGGCATCGCCACGCGCGATGCCCAGCTGCCGGGCCAGGCCGAAGGGGCTCATGCCGTACAGGATGCCGAAGTTCACGGCCTTGGCGCGCCGGCGCATGTCGCCGGTGACGGCATCCAGCGGCACCTGGTTGACGGCGGCGGCGGTGGCGGCATGGATGTCCTCGCCGCGCGCGAAGGCCCGGGAGAGCATCTCGTCGCCGGAGAAGTGGGCCATCAGGCGCAGCTCGATCTGCGAATAGTCGGCCGAGATCAGTACATGGCCGTCCTCGGCCACGAAGGCCTTGCGGATCTCGCGCCCCTCGTCGCTGCGGATCGGGATGTTCTGCAGGTTCGGATCGGAGGAGGACAGGCGACCGGTACTGGTGATGGCCTGGTTGTACGAGGTATGTACGCGCCCCGTCTGCGGGTGGATCAGGGCCTGCAGGGCATCGGTGTAGGTGGACTTGAGCTTGGCCAGCTGGCGCAGCTCCAGGACCAGGCGCGGCACCTCATGCGCTTCGGCCAGCTTCTCCAGCACCGACTGGTCGGTGGCCCACTGGCCGCTCTTCGTCTTCTTGCCGCCATCGATGCCCAGCGTTTCGTACAGCAGCTCGCCCAGCTGCTTCGGCGAATGGATGTTGAAGCGCTGGCCGGCCGCGTCATGGATGCGCGCCTCGAGGCTCAGGATGCGCTCGCCGAAGTTGCCCGACAGCCGTGCCAGCATGGCGCGGTCGAGCTTCGTGCCGGCCCATTCCATGTCGGCCAGCACCCGGGACAGCGGCAGCTCGATGTCGTCGTGCCGGGACAGCCTGCCCTCGCCGGCGAGGCGCTGGCGCAGCAGCTGGGTCAGGCGGAAGGCGACCTCGGCGTCCTCGCAGGCATACGGCACGGCCGCCTCCAGCGGCACCTCGGCGAAGCCGACCTGCTTGGCGCCCTTGCCGGCCACCTGCTCGTAGCTGATGCAGCGATGGCCGAGGTACTCCTCGGCCACGTGGTCGAGCTTGGGGGGGTAGCGTCCCGGGTACAGGCAGTAGGCGAGCAGCATGGAATCGGCCTGCACGCCGGCCAGCGCGATACCGGCCCGGCGCAGCACCTGCATGTCGTATTTGAGGTTGTGGCCGCACTTGGCACGGCCCTCGTCCTCGAGGATGGGGCCAAGCGTCTCAAGCACCGTGTCGCGCGGCAGCTGTTTCGGCGCCGGGGTCAGCATGTCCGCCGCCCGGTGGCCGACCGGCACGTACCAGGCCTCGCCCTCGCGGCAGGCGAAGGACAGGCCGACGATGTCGGCATCGTGGGTCTGCAGCGAGGTGGTCTCGGTGTCGACGGCGATCAGCTCGGCCTCGTTCAGCCGCGCCACCAGCGCTGCGAGCTTGGCCGCGTCGTCCACCACGTGATCGGTGCGCGATGCGGGCGAGGCAGGTGCCGCCGTCACCGGTGCCGGCGGGGAAGGCGGCCGTGTCGCCGCCAGCGGCGCATCACCGTTGAACTCGTCGGTCAGACGCCTGAATTCCAGTTCGCCGAACACCGCAGCCAGCCGTTCGCGGTCCGGCTCGCGCAGGGCCAGGTCATCCAGCGATTCCTCCACCGGTGCCGTGCCGCACAGCGCCACCAGTTTGTAAGCCAGGCGGGCGGTGTCGGCGTGGGCGAGCAGCGATTCGCGGCGTTTGGGCTGTGTGATCTCGCCGGCATGGGCGAGCACGCCGTCCAGCGTCCCGTAGCTGTCGAGCAGCTGGGCCGCGGTCTTCGGGCCGATGCCGGGCACACCCGGGATATTGTCCGAGCTGTCGCCGACCAGGGCCAGCAGGTCGTGGATCCGCGCGGGCGGCACACCCCATTTCTCCTGCACGGCCGCCGCGTCGTAGGTGATGTTCTTCATCGTATCGAGCATGTGGACATGGCCACCGACGAGCTGCATCAGGTCCTTGTCCGAGGAGACGATGGTGACGTCCCAGCCTGCGTCCGCGCCGCGCCGCGCCAGGGTGGTGATGACGTCGTCCGCCTCGTAATTATCCAGGCAGATCAGCGGGAAACGAAAGGCGCGCGTGACCTCCCAGACGCGGGGCCACTGCACGGCCAGCTCCTCCGGCATCGGCGGCCGGTGGGCCTTGTATTCGGGATAGATGGCGTTGCGGAAGGTGCCGTCCTTGGGGTCGAAGGCCACGGCGACGTGCGTCGGCTTCAGCTTGTCCAGCACGCTGCGCAGCATCTGCACGTAGCCGAACACGGCATTGGTCGGCTCGCCCCTGGAATTGGTCAGGTGGCGCACCGCGTGGAAGGCGCGGAACACGTAGTTGGGGCCGTCGATCAGGACCAGGTGCGGCATCGTTGCCTAGCGCTCGCCGCTGTCGCGTGTGAACACCCAGGTGTCGCCGTCCGACAGCGACGGGCTGAAGGCGTAACCCTCGCGGTCGAAACCCTTGAGCGCCTCGGGGTCATCGAGGCGCCCATCGATGATGTAGCGTGTCATCAGGCCTCGGGCGCGCTTGGCGAACAGGCCGACGATGCGGTAGCTGCCGCCCTTTCGTTCCTTGAACAGCGGCGTGACGATGCGTCCCGCAAGCCTGTCGGGGCGGATGGCCGAGAAGTATTCGTTCGAGGCGAGGTTCACCAGCACATCGTCGCCCTGTGCCGCCAGCGCCCGGTTCAGCGCCTCGGTGATGGAGTCTCCCCAGAAGGCATACAGGTCACGGCCGCGCTCGCTGGCCAGCTTCGTGCCCATCTCCAGGCGGTAGGGCTGGATCAGGTCCAGCGGTCGCAGTACGCCGTACAGGCCGGAGAGGATGCGCAGGTGCGCCTGGGCGAAGGCGAGCCCCGCGGCATCCAGCGCATCGGCATCCAGGCCGCGGTAGACATCGCCGCGGAAGGCCAGCAGCGCCGGCCGGGCATTGTCCGGCGTGAAGGGGGTGGAGAAGCTCTGGAAGCGCCCGGCGTTGAGGTCGGCCAGTTTCATGCTGATGCCCATCATCTCGGCCAGTTCGAAGCTGTCCTTGCCGCGCATGATCCCGGCCAGGTGCTCCGCCTCGCCGAGCAGCTCCGGTTGGGTGGCGCCGGCCACGGCCTGGCCTGCCTGCATGTCCATTTTCTTGGCCGGGGAGATGACGATCAGCATGCTTCCTCCTCGCCTTAACGCTAATCGCTGCGGCTTTCGGCGGCCAGCCTCGGATCAGCCGTCGCGGCGGAAGGGGGTCAGCCGTCCGGCTTCCTGCATGTACTGCCCGACGCCCTCGCGCTCGCGGTCGAGGTAGTCCGCGATGGCGTGGCGGAAGGCCGGATGCGCGATCCAGTGCATGCTGTGCGTGGCCGCCGGCTCCAGGCCGCGGCCGAGCTTGTGTTCGCCCTGGGCACCGGCCTCGAAGCGCGCCAGGCCCTGCGCGATGCAATACGCGATCGGTGCGTAGTAGCACAGCTCGAAATGCAGGCAGGGCAGGTCCTCGAAGCTGCCCCAGTAGCGGCCGTACAGGGTGTCCGGGCCCTGGACCAGCAAGGCCCCGGCGATGACGCGCCCGTCCCGCTCGGCCAGGCACAGCCGGAAGGCATCGGCCATCGTCGATGCCCACAGGCGGAAGCATTCGCGGTTCAGATAGGCGGGGCTCCCCTTGACCATCATGTGCCGGCGGTACAACGCGACCATGGCATCCCATTGCGTCTCGCCGGCCTCGTTCCCGGCCACCATGCGGATGGTGACCTGTTCGCGCGCGATGCGCCGCTCGCGCCGGGCCTCCTTGCGCCGCTTCGATGAAAAGCCGGCCAGGAAGTCCTCGAAATCCCCATAGCCGTTGTTGTGCCAGTGGAACTGGCAATCCTGGCGCGGCAGCAGCCCGGCCCGCTGCCAGAGATCCGCTTCGTGTTGTGTCGGGAACAGCACATGCATGGATGAGACGTCCAGGGACTCGGCCAGGGCGATGGCGGCCGCGATCAGCCGTTCGCAAACGGCACCGGCATCCGCATCGGGGTGGACCAGCAGGCGCGGCCCGGTGGCCGGCGTATAGGGCACGGCGCTGACCAGCTTCGGGTAGTAGTCGATGCCGGCACGGGCATAGGCATCGGCCCAGGCCCAGTCGAACACGAATTCCCCGAAGCTGTGCGCCTTCAGATACAGCGGCAGGGCACCGACGACGGCATCCCCTTGCCGGCAGACGAGGTGCATCGGTGTCCAGCCGGTGGCGGCCGACACGCTGCCGCTGGCCTCCATGGCATGCAGGAAGGCGTGGCGCAGGAAGGGCTGGCCCGAGGTGAGCGCGTCCCACTGCCGGGCCGGGATCCCGTCGATGGTGGCGATGGTCTCGCAGTGCAGCTCGGGGGCGTTCATGTCCGGATGATTGGGCAGGACGATGCGGCGATGCAAGCGCTTTGCCTTTTGGGCGCGCTGTGCCATCTTCCGGCCATGGCGGAGCGAAAGTCACCCCGGGGAGATGAGGATGTGCGCTGGATGCGGCGGGCGCTGGCGCTGGCGCGGCGCGGCATCGGCACCACGCACCCCAATCCGCGCGTCGGTGCCGTGGTGGTCAAGGACGGTGTCAAACTCGGCGAGGGCTGGCATGCCTTCCCCGGTGGCCCCCATGCCGAGGTCGAGGCGTTGCGGGCGGCCGGTGATGCGGCCCGCGGTGCCACGATGTATGTGTCGCTGGAGCCCTGTGCGGCGCACGGGCGTACGCCGCCGTGCACCGAGGCCATCCTCGATGCCGGCATCCGGCGCCTGGTCTATGCCTCGGCCGATCCGAATCCCCAGATGTCCGGCGGCGGCCAGTGGCTGGGCAATCATGGTGTCGAGGTCCGGGGCGGGGTGCTGCACGCCGATGCGGATGCGCTGAACCGCCCGTTTTTCCACCATCTCCATCATGCCAGGCCGTTCGTGCTGGCCAAGGCGGCCATGTCGCTCGATGGCATGCTGGCCACGCGCACGCATCATTCGCAATGGATCAGCGGTCCGGAATCGAGGAAGCATGCGCATCGCCTTCGCGCCGAGTCGGATGCCATCCTGGTCGGAGCCGGGACGCTCGAGCGTGACAACCCGTCGCTGACGGTGCGCGATGCCCATGCGCTCGGACGACCGCCGCTCAGGGCCATCGTGGCCGGCCGCACGCCGGCGTTCTCCGGTGATTACCGCATCCTGGAGGGGAAGGCCCCGACCCGGCTGTATGTGCGTGAGCGCAGTCTCGAGGCATCGAAGTGGGAGGCGGCGGGCGTCGAGGTGGTGCAGGCCGAAACCCTGCATCAGCTGCTGATGCATCTGGGTCGGGATGCCCGCCTGGCCTTGCTGCTGGAAGGGGGCGGGCGCCTGCATGCCTCGTTCCTGGAGATGCGTTTGACCGACGAGGTCGTGTTCTACCAGGCGCCGATCCTGATCGGCGGGCATGATGCCGTGAACTTCTGGAACGGCATCGGCTGTTCCCGCCTGTCGCAGGCCCCGCACGTGGATGTGACCGAGCGGCGCATGCTGGGAGCGGATCAGATGATCCGGGGACGTGTCGTCTATCCCGACTGAGGCCGCGCCGCCTGCGATCCGCCTTCTTCATTTTCTAGGCATGCCCTTGCTGTTTCCCGTAAGCGGCTTTGTGGCCGGGCTGCTGCTGGCCAGGACCGACCTGCTGGCACTTCATACGGCGCTGGCGCTGGCGGCCATGGGTCTGATGCTCGGTTTGTTGCACCGATTCCGGCCCCTGGCCGTCGGCTTGGCTGTCGGCATGGCCTGGGGCGGCGTCTCGCTGATGTGGGAGGCGCATCGCCTGATCGTCGATCCGTCCTGGACCGGCACGGAGCAGCGGATTTCGGGCGAGATCACGGATGTCCGGGACTACCCGGGCCACCGCCTGCTGCGCCTTACCCATGTACGGCGCAGCGATGGGGCGGGGCTTGCGGCCAGCGTCCAGGTGTCGGTGTACGGCCGCGGACCCGCGTTGCGGCCGGGCATGCGCATCGCGGCCCGAGCCGTCATGCACCTGCCGCGCAACGCCGGCAATCCTGGGGCGTTCGATTATCGCGCCTACTGCTTCGATCGCGGCATCGCGATGGTCGGCAGCCTGCGCGGCGAGCCCCGTGTGCTCGGCGTCCATGCCTCCTGGCTGCAGCGCCTGCGCTGGCGGATCGGGCAGGCACTGACGCCGCTGCCCGGGGCCGACCAGGGCGTGCTGCGTGCCCTGCTGCTGGGCGATCGCAGCCGCATCCCGGTGCCGGTGCAGGATGATTTCGCCGCCACCGGCACGGCCCATCTGCTGGCCATCTCCGGTCTGCATGTCGGCATGGTGGCTGCCTGGGCCTTTTTCCTGGTCTGGTGGCTGTTGACGCGGCGAGAGGCCTGGATCGTGGCCGTGCCGGTGCGGCGTGTGGCACTGGGGGCCGGGGTGCTTGCCGCCTGCGCCTACGCCACGCTGGCGGGCTGGCCGTTGCCGGCCGAGCGGGCGGCGATGATGCTGGCCGCCGCCGCAGCCGCCTGGCTGCTTCGTCGCCATAGCGAGCCGGTCAATACCCTGCTGGCGGCACTGCTGCTGATCCTGCTGGTCGATCCGGCGGCCGTCGCCTCGGTTTCCCTGTGGCTGTCGTTCGCCGCCACGGCCGGCATCCTGGTCGTGATGGGCCGACGACGGGGTGGTGGCCGGTCCGGGCCGGGAGCCTGGATGGTGGCCATGCTGGCGGTGACCGTGGTGGCCTCGTTGGCGACCCTGCCCGTGATCGCCGACGTCTTCGGCCGCTTGCCGCTGTATACCCTGCCGGCCAACCTCGTGGCCGTTCCCCTGTATACGCTGCTGGTCCTGCCCACCGCCCTGGTGGGCGAGGCACTGGCCCTGGTCGGCGCCGGCGCGTGGGCCACGGCCTGCTTTCGTCTGGGCGGCATGGCCATCGATCGGTGCGACCGCCTGTTGGCAGCCATGCATGGCTGGCCCATGGGCAACCTGTGGGTGCCCGATCCGCCTGCTGCATCGGCCGTGTTCTATGTCCTGGGCATGGCGGTGGCCCTGCTGCTCGCCTATCGCGGACGCAGGCGCCTGGGCATCGCCGTCTCGGCACTGACGCTGCTGGCCTGGGGGCTGTGGGTGGCCGCGGAGCGCCCGCCGGCGCAGCTGCAATGGGTCGTCTGGGATGTGGGGCAGGGGGCGGCCTCCAGCCTGTTGATGCCGGATGGCCGGGTGTTGTCCATGGACGTGCCGGGGCCGGCGGACAGCGCGTTCAACGGCGGTACCAAGGTGGCGGCCGGCCTGCGTGCCCTGGGACTGGCCCATATCGACGTGCTGGCCCTGTCCCATGCGCAGGCCGACCATATGGGCGGGGCGGCGCGGCTGCTGGCGCAGCAGCGGCGCATCGGCGAGTTGTGGCTGGCGGATGCGCCGTCCAACCGCCGGCAGCCTCAGTTCCGGCAGTTGGCGGCCCGGGTCGAGGCAGGCGGCGGCCGGGTGCGCTGGCTGGCGCGGGGCGATGATCTGGATGTCGGTGGCACGGCCGTGCGGGTGCTGTGGCCGCCGCGCGGCATGGAGGCGGCGGCCCCCAACAACGCCTCGCTGGTGCTGTCGGTCAGGCCGGCGGGGCAGCCTCAGCGCCTGTTGTGGCCGGGCGATGTCGAGGGCGAGGCGGAGCGGGCCATGCTGGCGGGTGGGCTGGCGCCGCACTGGGCCATGCTGATGCCGCACCACGGCAGCCTGACCTCGAGCAGCCGCGGCTTTCTGCAGGCGCTGCGTCCGGCCGAGGCCATCGCCCAGACCGGTGTCGGCAATCGTTACGGCTTTCCGAGACCCGCCGTGGTCCGGCGTTATGAGGCGCTCGGCGCCAGGGTATGGAATACGGCGGACGGCGCGGTGATCGCGCGCTGGCGGACGGGGTCCGGCGATGCCACGCTGCGCCAGTTCCGCCAGGATGCCGAGGGGCGGCGAGACCGCGCATTGCAGTGGTGGCGGGGGTCTCTATAATCGCCGGCTCAAAGCCGACCCCGTCCGCGACGGGTTGCAAACGGCCATGGAGGCGTCAGTGATAGCGTTTTTCCAAGCAGGCGGCACGGTGATGTATTTTCTGCTCGCCGCGTCCATCCTTTCCCTTACCCTGATCTTCGAGCGGAGCTGGAGCCTCAGGCGTTCGGTCGTGGTTCCCCTGAAGCAGGTCCAGGAAGTCGAGACTGCGGTCAAGGCCGGCGACGTGGACGGGGCGATCAAGGTCTGCCGTGAATCCAACACCACGATGGGGCGTATCCTGTGGGTGGCGCTGAAGAACCGCGGCGTCAGCCGCGGCGTCCTGAAGGAGATCCTCGAGGAGATCGGCAGGCAGGAGGTCGCCTATCTGGACCGCTACATCAACCTGCTCGGCGTGATCGCCTCGGTGGCACCGCTGCTGGGCCTGCTGGGTACGGTGATCGGCATGATCGAGGTGTTCGACCAGATCTCGCTGGTCGGCGTGGGCAAGGCCGATGTGCTGGCCGGCGGCATCGCCAAGGCCCTGAACACCACCGTGGCCGGCCTGTGCGTGGCGATTCCGTCGCTGGTGGCCTACCGGATTTTTGAGTCACGGGTCAACAACTTCGTGGTCGAGATCGAGCATCATGCCCTGCGCTTCGTGGAGATGCTGAAGGGCGAGCGCTGATGCAGCTGCGCAATCGCCGCAATAGCGACTACGGCGTCGACCTGACGCCGCTGGTCGACGTGGTGTTCATGCTGCTGCTGTTCTTCATGGTGACCACGAGCTTCAATGTATCGACGAGCCTGAAGCTGGAGCTGCCGACCAGCCACTCCACGGTCAAGGAGCAGCAGATCAAGGAGGTCAAGGTCCAGATCGATGCCGATGACCAGATCTACGTCCAGGACGAGAAGGTCAGCGACGACGACCTCAGGCGGCGCATCCTGAATATCAGCAAGGGTGACCCGAACATGCGGGTCGTGATCCAGGCCGATGCCAATTCCCGCCACAAGCGCCTGGTGCTGGTGCTCGATACCCTGCGTGAGCTGGGCATGGGCAAGGTCGGCATCGCCACCGTTCCTCAGGGACAACAGTGATGCGCGTGGTTCAGAAGTTCGGCGGCACCTCGGTCGGGAGCCTGGAGCGCATCCGCAAGACCGCCGATATCGTGGAGCGGGAATGGAAGGACGGCCATGAGCTGGCCGTCGTGGTGTCGGCCATGAGCGGTGAGACGAACCGCCTGCTGCAGATGGCACGCGATCTGGATTACCGGGCCTCGCCCCGCGAGATGGATGCCCTCGTGGCCACCGGCGAGCAGGTCAGTGCGGCGCTTCTGGCCATCGAGCTGTGCCGGCGGGGGATGAAGGCGTTTTCCTACAACGGCATGCAGGTGGGATTCCGCACCGACGGCCATTTCACGCGTGCCCGTATCCGGGGCATGGATGCCGACAGGTTTCTCGGTCACATGTCCCGGCGCGAGATCCCGGTGTTCACCGGTTTCCAGGGTATCGACGATGAGGGGAATATCACGACCCTGGGCCGTGGCGGTTCCGATACCTCGGCCGTGGCGGTGGCCATCGCCCTGAAGGCGGACAGCTGCGACATCTATACCGATGTGGACGGCATCTATTCCACCGATCCGCGCATCGTGCCGAAGGCGCGCAAGATCGATCGCATCAGCTTCGAGGAGATGCTGGAATTCGCCTCGCTGGGGGCGAAGGTGCTGCAGACGCGCAGCGTCGAATTGGCCATGCGCTACAACATGCCGATTCATCTGCGGTCGAGTTTCAAGGATGTGCCGGGAACGCTGGTGATGCAGGAGGACGAGAGCATGGAACGAGCAAGCGTGACGGGTGTGGCCTACAACCGCGACGAGGCCAAGGTCACCGTGCAGGGTATTCCGGACCGTCCCGGTATCGCCGCGACCCTGTTCGGGCCGGTGGCCGAGGCCGGCATCAATGTCGACGTGATCGTGCAGAACGTCAGCGAGCAGGGCTTCACCGACCTGACCTTCACCGTGCCCTCGGCCGACCTGGACGCGGCGATGGAGCTGGTGCGCAAACAGGCCGATGCCATGGGCGCGCGCAACGTCATCGGCGGCGGCGGCCTGGCCAAGGTCTCGATCATCGGTGTCGGCATGCGTTCGCACGCCGGCGTGGCCCAGAAGATGTTCGATACCCTGGCGAAGAGCGGCATCAACATCCACATGATCTCGACCAGCGAGATCAAGGTGACGGTGGTGATCGCCACCAAGGATGTGGACGCCGCGGTGCAGGCGCTGCACACGGCCTTCGGGCTGGATATGGTGGAAAACACCACGAATCCGTGACCCCCGGCTTGCAAAACGCCCCTGGCCGGTCTATTCAGGCTGGTAAGGGAGGATCCATGCTCGTCTTGACACGCAAGGCAGGTGAGGTGATCGCGATCGGGGACGATATCCAGGTGCGCGTGCTGGCCATCAAGGGCGGGCAGGTGCGCATCGGCGTCGAGGCGCCGCGTCAGATTTCGGTGAATCGTGAGGAGGTGCTGCGCTCCAGGATGGATTCAGCCGAACTGCAATTATCACCCATCATCGACAAATAACGCTGGGGTAGCCGGACGTTGGACGGCGGCGGAAATTTTCCGCTTGTTAGGATAATGATAATGGTTATCATTATGCCATGTCCCGACTGACCGCTCAGCGCCAGGCCATCCTGGAAGTCATCAGCAACTCCGATGTCCATTGGGAGGCGGAGTCGCTGGCCCGTGAGCTGGCGGACCGCGGACAGTCCATCGGCATTGCCACGGTATACCGGGGGCTGGCCGCGCTCGAGACCCTGGGACTGATCGACAGCATCCAGTTCGGCGGCAAGAAGCGTTATGAGCGGACCGACAAGGGCCATCACGATCATCTGGTCTGCACGGGCTGCGGCTCCATCGAGGAATTCATCCATCCACAGATCGAACGGCTGCAGCAGGCTGCGGCCGAGCAAAAAGGTTTTATCATGACCGGACACCAGCTGGTGATCTACGGGCTGTGTCCCGAGTGCGCGGCTCGTCATCCGGTTGCGGGAGGCTAAATGGTTTCAGGTTTCATCATCATGTTCCGCGAGATGCTCGAGATGTCCTTGGTGCTGGGGGTGCTGTTCGTGGTGACGCGTCCGGTGCCGACGGCCCGACGATGGATCATCGGCGGCTCGTTCATCGGGTTTATCGGCGCCTCCTTCGTCGCGGCGTTCATGACGGAGATGGAGACCAGCCTCCAGGGCAACGGCGAGTATGTGTTCAATGCCGTCGTGCTGGCGCTGGCCGCGGTCATGATCGCCTGGACCGTGGTGTGGATGGGTCGCCATGGCCGGGAGTTGAGCATGCGCATGCAGAAGGTCGGGCATTCGGTGGCGATCGGCGAGCTGCCCAAGACCGCATTGATGCTGGTGGCCCTGACCGCGGTGATGCGCGAGGGATCGGAGGCGGTGTTCTTCATCTGGGGTGCGGCGGTCGCGGTGCCGCATGACGGCATGAACATGACCATCGGCGCCGTCCTCGGGGCCGTCGCCGCCATCGTGCTGGGCTACGTGATATACAAGGGCCTGCTGCGCGTACCGGTGAACCTGATCTTCCGCGTGATCGGCTGGCTGCTGGTCTTTCTGGCCTCGGGCATGGCGGGCAGGTCGGCAGGCGAGTTGGTGGATATCGGCGCGCTGCCCGGCGTGATCGACCCTCTGTGGGATGCCTCGAAGAGCTTCCCGAGCGATAGCGGCCTGGGGCAATTCCTGAACATCATGGTCGGATACAGCGATTCTCCCAGCGCCATGCAGGTCGGCGTGTTCGTGGTCAGCCTGGTTGTGATGATCTGGCTGTACCTCCATTACGCCAGGCCGGTGGTGGCGCAGCCGCTAGACCAGCAGGATGAAGACCGTGCTCAGAATGCCCATCGGCAGGAGGCCGGCGATCAGCCACAGGCGGGCTGATCCGGGAGACAGCGCCAGGGCCAGTCCCAGCTTGAAGAAGGTATTGACGGCGCAGGCGATCAGGATCGCCTGCGCCGCCACGTTCGCCGACAGGTCGGTGGCGCTGCTGACGGTCAGGGTGATCGGATCGACATCGCTGATGCCCGAGGCCGCGGCCACGATCAGGATGCCGCTGTTGCCCAGGTAGTGCTGGGCGATCTTGGCCATGAACACCACGAGCGCATAGAACGCCCCGAACCCCATGGCCGTGCGCATCGACAGCGGGTTCACCGGCGTGTGCCCGTGGTGCTCGGCCTGGGATTCGCGTCCGCCGCGCAGCCAGACGATGCCGACGCCGACGATGCCGACGATCATGATCGCCGCGATCGGGAGCAGCAGCCTGGCGCTGACCTCGGGGTTGAACAGGAGGGTCAGGCCCATCACGCGCGGAAACATGGTGCCGCAGGCCAGCAGAATGGCGAGGACGCATCCGGATTGCAGCGTCGGCTGCATGCGGTTCAGGCGGGACATGGCCAGCGTCACCGCCGTGCTCGATACCAGGCCGCCGAGGATGCCGGTCAGGCCGAGGCCGCGGTTGCGTCCCAACAGCTTCATCGTGGCATACGAGGTGAAGCCGATGCCCGAGATCAGCACCACCATCAGCCAGATGCGCCGCGGATTGAACGCCGCATAGGGTCCGTAGGCATGGTCCGGCAGCAGTGGCAGCACGATCAGGGTGATGATCAGGAACTGGACGGCCTGCTCGATATCCGTGGCCGACAGCGCATACGAGAAGCGGTGCAGGATGCGCTTGAACTGCAGCAGGGCCAGGATGACGATGGCCACGATGATGGCCGGCTGGGCATAGCCGAGACCGGTCAGGGTGCCGAGGATGAAGGTGGCGACCAGGGCCGCCTCGGTGGTGAAGCCCTTGTCCGTCTCCGAGGCCTCGCTGATTTCGCGGTAGCCGACGATGGAGATGGCCGCCACGAAGGCGAAGCCGATGCCGATCGCCCACGGCATGATGTCGGCAGGCAGCCAGGTGGCCAGGTTGCCGCACAGGGCGACGATGGTGAAGGTGCGCACGCCGGCTGCGGAGGCCGCCGCCGGGCGTTTCTTCTTGTCCGCATCGGCCTTGCGCCGCCCGCGGTCGTATTCGCGCTGGATGCCCAGCACGAGGCCGATACCCAGCGCCGCCATGGTGTGCATCAGCAGGGTCAGTTGTGCATTCATGGCTATTCCCGGATGGCGGCTGCAGGCCGAAAGGAAGCGCGGATACCGGTGAAAGTCATGACTTGTCCTCTTCCTTCTCCGCAGCCTTTTCCTCGTACTCTTCCTTCATCCGCTCCAGCTGACCGTAGATCACCAGCTGGTCGCCGGCCTCCACCGGGTCCTTCATGTGGCGGGCGGTCAGCCAGTTCTTGCCACGCTCGATGCCGAGGATCAGCGAGTCCTTCCGCGATCGGCCGATCTGCGTGATCGTCTTGCCGAGCAACTGGGAGTCGGCGGTGATCTCCAGCTTGACCAGCCCGTAGCCCTCGGCCAGGTGCAGCAGCTCCTCGGCCGTTTCGTACTCGAACAGATGGCGGTGGATCAGGAAGCGCTCTACGAAATTCTCCCAGCGCTGCATCAGGCCGGTGGAGCGGGCGATCAGGTAGATGATGAGCAGGCCGAGCGCGAGGACCAGCACCGTGCGCGGCAGATCCTTGGCGGGACTGGTGGCGACCGAGCTGGTGGCGCTGACGATCACGGCGGCGATACCGGCATAACCGCCGATCATCAGGGTGCTGATGATCTTGCGCCTTGTGGGGTGATTGACGACCTTCTCGGCTTCGCGCGTGGTGAAGCCGGTGGCGGTGAAGGCGGACAGGGCCTGGAACTTGGCCTGTTCGTAGTGCATGCCGGTCATCACCAGGGCGATGGCGCCGGCGCGCACGAACAGCATCGAGATCAGGATGGCCAGCAGCGTGGGAGCGAGAAAATAGAGCCCTTCCATATCAGCCTCGGGCAACGGGCCGGGTAATTGGCGTCCCGGCATGGTTTACGGTTGGCAGCAACGAAGCCCTCCACAACGGTATGGGGTCAGTATAGCCGAAGCGTTGCGGGTGGTATTGAGGCGCGTGCACACAAGGCGGGAAGGCTGACAACACGACCTTCGCAGGGATATGGCTGCCGGCGACCAGAAGCCGGTTGATGGGAGTGAAGTTGTCGCCCGTTGCTCTCTGGCGACGTCATCCATCCGAAAGGGTTATTGCCATTCCGATCAGGGAAGCTGGTACGGCAGCGATGGCTGGCAGGATTTCCTCAAGGCTCACGATCCCGAATCCAGCATGAGCCGCAGAAGGAAACTGCCATGACAATGGCCGTGGCCGAAAGTTTTCCAGTTACTAACAACTCGGTCAGAAAGCATGCCTATAATGGCAACAGGGAAGCGGTAGCGATTCAGTTACCATGAGGAGGCGCATGCTCACCCCGGGGCAAGTATTGATAAAACGCATATCGAACATACTGACGCTCATCGCGCTGCTTGCGACGGCGCTGTACGCGGCCGGCGCGAGAGCCGACGCTTTTCAAACGCCGATGTTTTCGATCAGCGGCTTCGGAACGGCCGGTTTGGTCCACTCCAGTGAAAAACAAGCGGACTTCACATCCACCATATTGAAGCCCAACGGCGCTGGCCACACCCGCACCTGGAGCGCCGACGTCGACAGCCTGATTGGGGTGCAAGTCACAGCCAATCCCACTTCACGGCTCTCTGCCGTGCTGCAAGTCATTTCGGAGCAGAATTACGACAACACTTACCGGCCCCATGTGGAGTGGGCGAATATCAAGTATCGGCTCACGCCGGATTTCAGTGTGCGCGCCGGTCGCACCGTGCTACCGACCTTTCTGCTCTCCGATACCCGTAAAGTGGCATATACCTATCCCTGGGTGCGTCCACCACTGGAGGTCTATCGCCTGGCGCCAATCACCGCCAGCGACGGCGTTGATGTAACCTACCAGATGCACACTGGTGACTTCACGAATACTCTGCAGGCTCACTTCGGTCAAAGCGAAAACAAGCTGCCGGCCGGCGGCGGCACGATCAAGGGGAAACAGTCGTGGGGCCTGGCCTATACGATGGAATACCACTTCTTCACGCTGCACATCGGCTACGAATCAACCCACTTGACTCTGGACGCCACCAAGCCGATTTTCGACGCCTTCAGGCAGTTTGGACCGCAGGGTATTGCCATCGCTGACAAATACGATGTAGACAACAAAGCGTTATCCGTCATCACAGTGGGCGCACGCTACGATCCCGGCCAGTGGTTCGTGATGGGCGAAGTGGGGCATTCAGTCACCCGCTCCTTTTTTGGCACAGCGACTGGCTGGTACCTGAGCGGCGGCTATCGGCTTGGGGCGTTTACGCCCTACATCACGTATGGCCAGGCCAAGGCGGACAATCTCTCCGATCCCGGCCTGAACCTGGCCACCCTGCCTCCCCCTTTGATCGGGCAGGCAGCCGGCCTCAACGCCGCCCTCAATTCGCTCTTGAGCACGAAACCGGTTCAGAACACCCTGTCCATCGGCGGGCGCTGGGATTTCACGAGTAGCGCCGCGCTCAAGCTGCAATACGATCACACCAATATCGGCACCGGCTCGTCCGGCGTACTGAGCAATCTGCAGCCGGGCTTTCAACCGGGTGGCAAGTTGGACGTGTTCAACGCTGCCATTGATTTCGTGTTCTGATGAGGCCGTTCATGATCAACATGTACCGCATCGGACTTATCGTCATCGGGCTGTTACTGGGTTTTGGCTCGGCTGAGGCATCGGCCCAGGTGGTTGCGGTGGTCGCTGTCAAAAACCCGGTGACCACGCTGAGCAAGAGCCAGATCGCGGACATTTTTCTGGGCAAGATGACTCGTTTCCCCGATGGTCGCGAAGTCGAGCCGATCGATCAGGGCGAAGGTTCTGCCGCACGCGATGAGTTCTATCTCAAGTTCGCCGGCAAGTCTCCTGCCCAGATCAAGGCATTCTGGTCGAAGATCATTTTCACCGGCCGGGGCCGGCCGCCGCCGGAAGTATCGAATGGCGTCGAAGTAAAGAAGTTCATTGCCAAACATCCCGGTGCCATCGGCTACATCGACCAGAAGCTGGTGGATGACAGTGTGAAGGTAATCAGCGTGAAATGATACGGCCCAGCGATATCGCAAAGGCTCTTCCCTTGTCAGATGGCGAGGTTTGAATCGATATCCGGAATATCCGCCTGAGCCCGGATCAGCTCGGCCATCTGATCTGCCGAAACGGGCTTGTTGAGATAAAAACCCTGAAATTCATCACATGCATTCTGGCACAAAAAGTCCGCCTGTTTCTTTGTTTCCACGCCCTGGGCTACGACGGTCAGGCTCAGCGCCCTGCCCATTGCGATAATGGCTTTGGCCAAGGACTTGTCTTCGGCAACGCTGGTGAGATCATGAATGAAGGAACGGTCGATCTTGATGGTATCGAGCGGGAATTGTTTGAGCGAGGCCAGTGAGGAATAGCCGGTGCCGAAATTATCGATGGCGATCCGGATCCCGATATCCTTGATCCCGCGAAATACCCGCATGGTCTTTTCGACATCGCGCATCAGCAGGCCTTCGGAAATTTCCAGTTCCAAAAGCTGTGCATCCATGCCTGTGTCGGCGAGTATCTTCGTCAGGTCCGTCAGCAGGCTTTCATCGAAAAACTGCCGCTCCGTCAGATTGACAGCCATCTTCAAATGGGCCAGTCCCTGATTTTGCCAGGCTACATTTTGCAGGCAGGCGGTCCTGAGCACCCACTTGCCGATTGGTATGATCAAACCGGTTTCCTCCGCGAGCGGGATGAATCGCAACGGTGCCAACGTGCCCAACTCCGGATGCTGCCAGCGCAGCAACGCTTCCACGCCGGTGATCAGGCCGCTGCCGACATTCCGCTTGGTTTGGTAGTAAAGCTGAAATTGATTTCGCTCAAGCGCATGCCGCAGATCCGACTCCAGTCTAAGCCGTTCAAGTGAGCTGGCGTTCAGTTTCTCGGAATAGAACTGGAAGTTGTTCTTGCCTTCCTCTTTCGCCTTGTACATCGCGATATCCGCGTTTTTGGTCAGCGTCTGCTCATCCAGACCGTCCTGTGGGTAGGTCCCGATTCCGATACTTGCCGTGACGCGATATTCCTGACCGAACAGGTCAAAGGGCCGGGCGATAGCGGAAAGAATTTTCTCGGCCACCGTTGCTGCGTATTTTTCCACATCCAGTTCAGGCAGTATGACGACAAATTCGTCACCACCCAGCCGCGCAACGGTGTCGCTCTCGCGCAGACATGTCTTGAGCCTTGCCGCGACTTCCTGCAGCAATTGGTCGCCGGCCTCGTGTCCGAGCGTGTCGTTGATGTTTTTGAAATGGTCCAGGTCGAGAAACAGCACGGCCAGTTGCCCGTTGCGGCGACGTGCCTGGTTGATGCTATGATCCAGCAGCTTGGTGAACAGGCTGCGATTCGGCAGCGTCGTGAGACTGTCGTGATAGGCAAGGTGTTCGACACGCGCTGCATGGGCGATATGTTCCTCGATGGCGCGCTGGCGGCTTAACGCAAGCTGATGGCTCATGCGCCACATCGCCGCAATAATCAGGATCATCACAAGGCTGCCGGCTGCCGCCCGCCACAGATAGACTTGTCTGTCCCGCCGAGCAGCGGCCAATTGTTCGTCTGCGGATAATCCGACGATCACTGCCAGGGGAAAGCCATAGATCTCGCGTATGCTGGTGTAGCGCCGCACGCCATCCCAGGGGTCGGTTTGGAGCGCGGCTTCGCTTTCCATCTCATCCGCACGATGTGTTTTCAGCGCTAAACCAGACTTGTCGTTGGCCGTGATCGTTTCCCCGCTGCGCCTGACAAGGAATGTGCCATCCTCATCGAGGATGCCGAGCACGCCATGCTGTCCAAGTTTCGAGGATTCATAGCTGCTGACGAAATAGCCCGCATCGACCGAGACCATCACAATACCGGCAAACTTTCCATTGACCGAATTTAGCCTGCGGCTGAACGTCAGACTCCATTCTCCTGCTTTTCGCCCAGGTTGCGGACGACTGACCGAGATGGCATCAGCCTGGCGCTGACTCTGGAAGAAATTCCGGTCGGCAACATTGGCCCTTTCGGAGGAACTGGTGCTGGCCACGATATCGCCCCTGCTGTCCGCAATGCTGACATTGAACACCAGCGTCGGCGGCAACAGATTTCTTGTTTTCAACTTCTGCAGAACGTTCTTCGTGCTCCAGACCTCATTCGCAGATTTGACGATCTTCAGGGTCATATCGATTTCGCGCAGCGCGCGCACCACCTGTGCTTCATAAGTCGCGGCCAGTTCGTGGCTCAATGCCGCTGCGGTTTTCCCGGCCTGGGTGTGTTCGACATCGATCAGGTTCAGGGTCGCCCCCCAGATCGCAGCCAGCACGAGAATGGCGACCGCCGGAAACAGGAATGGCGATTCCATGACGCGACTAAACCAATGAATCCGCGTCGAAGAAGCTGAAGCCCCGGTACCCTCGAAGGGTGCTTGATCGGTGGACAAGTCGTCCAATTCAGGATGTTTCATTATGGATTCTTATCTTGCGACAGCGGCCCCGGAAATCTTGATTCGAGGATTTCCGCCGGTACCGGCTTGCTGAAAAAAAGCGGGTTACGGTTGGCAGCAACGAAGCCCTCCACAACGCTGTGGCTTGCAAGACGAGCTTCCCAAGGATATGGCTTCCGGCGACCAGAAGCCGGCTGATGGGAGTGAGGTTGTCGCCCGTTTCCCTAGTCGGGGATGTGGTAACCCCGTTCGCGGAAGAGCCTGATACACGCGTCAACTGCAGTCGGATCATATTGCGTCCCCCGTCCGCGTTCGATTTCCGCCAAAGCCATCTCAATACCTATTCCGGCACGATAGGGCCGGTGCGATGACATGGCCTCGACCACATCGGCCACGGCCATGATTTTCGATTCAAGCAGAATCTCCCCATCCTTGAGTCCTTGCGGATAGCCCGAGCCATCCAGTCGTTCATGATGTTGCAGGACGATCTCCGCGATCGGCCAAGGAAACGGCACATCCTTCAGGATGTCGTATCCGTCCTGCGGGTGCGTCTGGACGAGCTGGTATTCAATGTCGCTTAGCTTGCCGGGTTTGGTGAGTATTTCCATCGGGGTGTGGATCTTTCCCAGGTCGTGAACGGTGCCGGCAAGGTGAATGCCATGGACCTGCTCTTCCGGCAAGCCCATTTCCTGCGCGATGGCCGCCGCCAGTTCGGCCACGCGCCGTTGATGGCCGGCGGTATAGGGATCGCGCGCTTCCACGGTGTCCGCGATGGTCTGGATGGATTGTTCCAGGCTCTGTTGCAGGATCATGGCGTGTTGCTCGTGTTCCTTACGGATACGCATGGTGACAATGCCATAGGCGAGGTCGTTGGCCAGTTCCTCAAGCAAGTGGATTTCCTCATCGTCGAAGGCGCTTGCTTCAGATGCATAGATGCACAGACCGCCGAATGTGCGCTTGCCATCGGAGAGCGGCAGGGCGATGTTAGCGACATAACCGAGTTCCACTGCGCGATCTTTAAACGGTTGGAATGCAGGATCTAGGGCGATGTCATGGCATATCTGGGTCTTGCCGCTGCGTATGGCCTTGGCGATGGGCAATTGCCCTTGCTCACTATCGGCCAAACCAAGATATTCGGGACAGAAATGATCGCCCTCATCACCCGACCACGCCTTGGAGGTGAGGCTACTTTCCTGGCCATCCTCGGCATAGTGGACCCCTGCCTGAACATAGCCGCCTTGTTCCACGATGACGCTGGTGATGGTTTTCAGCAATTCATCCTCGCTCGCGGCCCGCACCAGCGCAAGATTGCCCGCCGACAGCGTTTGCAGCGCGCGGTTGGCGCGGCGCAGACTCAGTTCGCTGGCACGGCGTTCGGTGGCATCGCGAAACGCACCCAGTTGATAACGCTTGCCACCGATGTCGACAGGAGAGCTGCTGAGATCTGCATACAACACGCGCCCGTCCTTTGTTTGCATGGGCATATCCAGTACGTTGCTCCGACTGCGGTGGGTATCTTCTTCAAACCGCCTGGCGACCTCGGCGAGCGCTTCGGGCGGGTGCAGCGCCGGCAAGGCAAGGCCAACCAGCTCGCCCGGCCCGTATCCGAGCATCCGCTCCATGCTCCTGTTCGCAAACTTGACCGCATGCTCGTCGAGACTCATCACGATGATGCCATCGCGCGCGTGATCGAAGATGGTCCGAAACTTTTCCTCCGACGCTTTCAGCTCGGTCATCGCACGTTTGCGCTCGGTAATGTTGCGCACGATGTTCAGCGCATAGGGTCGGTCGAGTTCGACCAGTTTCGAACTGACTTCCACCGGGAAGGTCGAGCCATCCTTACGCTGGTGCATACTTTCGAATCTCGCAGACCCCGTTTTCCGAATCTGTTCTTCGATCATTTCCAGCCGGTCCGCGCTGAGATCCGGGGTGATGTCGGTTATCTTCATGGACAATAGTTCTTCCCGGCTATAACCCAAATCACGGCATTGCGTTTCATTGATGTCCAGAAAACGCAGGCTGACTGGGTCGAGCACTTCAATAGCATCGCTGGAATTGTCGATCAAGGTGCGAAAGAGTTGCAGCTGTTTCTCTGCCTGCTTGTTTGTGGTGATGTCAAAGATCACGCCGTCGATGTAAAGGGGTTTGTCGTCTGGACCGTAAACCGGCATGCCGTGTTCTGTCATCCAGAGCAGGTTGCCGTTTTTGTGGCGTAGCCGGTATTCCAGCGTGAATGGGCGATGTTCCTCCATCGCGTTTGTGACTTCGGTGACCACGCCGGGGCGATCCTCATCCAGTATCAACGGCTCGATCGAACATAACGTTCCGCCTGCCAGCCCTTCGCTTGTGTAGCCGGTCAGTTGAGCAACCGCTTCGTTGTAGAACTCCATCCGGCCATGCTCGCGGACATGCACGCGGTAGACCACGCCCGGCAGGTTCTGTGCCAGCGTACGGTAGGCGAGTTCGCTTTCGCGCAGTCTGGCTTCCGCCTGCTTGCGCTCGGTGATGTCGAGGCCGAAGCCGATAAGGTTTGTCCCGAGCCGTGTTTCTATCCGGTTCCCGGACAACAGGTAATCGCGAAGGCCATCCGTCAGATTCATACGTGCTTCAATCGATGCCGAGCCGGTTGCAAAGACTTGCTGTATCTTCTGGGCAACGCGTGGCTTATCCTCCTCATGAAAATATTTCAGGGGATCGGCGCCCAACATTTCTTCTGGCGACAAGCCAAGCAGTTCCGCCAGTCTCTCGTTCCATTGCACCAGGCAGCCCTGAGCATCGAGCAGGAAGAAGATGTCCGGCAGGTTATTAACCAAGCTGTCGGAGAACGTTTTTTCTTCCAGGGCAATCTGTTCGATACGCTTGCGCTCGGTGATGTCGCGCGCGTTGATGGAAACGCCGACGACCTTGCCGGCATCATCAAGGATGGGCGATGCCTTGATCGACACCTCGACCTGGGATCCATCCTTGCGCAGCCGCACGGTGTCTTCGAGCAGCGTGCGCTTCCTTTCCCGGATAGCCGCAAGCTCTGACTTCACTTCTTTCATGCGCTCGGGTGGAACAATAAGGGCGTCGATGGGCTGCCCGAGCGCCTTCCCGGCGGTGTAGCCGTAGAGTTTTTCGGCTGCCTTATTCCAGCTTTCCACAACCCCGTCGAGCGTGGTGGAGACGATGGCGTCGTCGGACGACTCGACGATGAGCGCCAGCCGCGAGCTAGCCCTGACGGCGGCAATCTCTTTGCTCAGGTCAGCGATGACGACGGAGATCGCCTGGCCTTTGCTTTGCGGCAGGGGAGACATGGAGAACTGGACGGGTTTCTGCGTGCCGTCGGACGCCTGCAGCGTCAGTGTCTTACGAATAACGCCTTTCGCCCCCTGAACAAGCATCGCCTCGAACCCTTCCCGGTTCTGCTCGGCGAGCATCCCCTGCAGCGGCCGCCCGACGATCTGTCCGGGCGGCACCTTGACCCATTCGGCGAAACAGCGGTTGGCGTACAGGATGCTGCCATCCACCCCCAGCGTGACAGCCCCATCATTCATGGCCTCGACCATGACGCGGTAGGGCTCCAGGCCACCTTTCAGGGTAAGGACGTGATCGCCTTCGGCATCGGATAAGACAAGGGCGTCAGCCTCGCCGCTGCGAATGGCGTGCAGCGTCTCTTCGACGTCGTTCAGCCGGGCGCGCAGCGCGTCGTTTTCAGCGGCGAGTTGTTTGGCTGTCGGCTTGGGTGCGGGCTTGGGTTGGTCCGGCATCAGTCTTTACTTCGTATATCCAGTCCCACCAGCACGCGCTCGGTGTCCGACAGGTCGCCGATGATGCGACGCAAGGGGGGAGGCAATTTCTTGATCAGTGTCGGCACGGCGACGATCTGATCACCCTGAGCAAGTTGCGGCCGCAGGTAGAGATCGATCACCTCCAGCTCATAACGCCCCTGCAGATTCTCTTCGCAGATCTTTTTGATGTTGGCGATCGCGTTCACGGATTTCGGCGACTGTCCGGCAACGTAGAGTTTCAGGATATACCGGGTCGACACTGCCTTGCGTGGAGCTCGTTTGACTGTTGGCTGCGCGGGCCGGGTCGGTTTCGTTGTCATGTCGAGCCTCTTCCGGATTTGTTCGGCTTCACATTCACCTTGCGGTGGACTTCCATCTCATCATGGCCTTGTTCGAGCTTCTCTTTCACAGCCTTTTCCTGGCTGATGAGATTTAACGAGGCGGCCTCCTGTACCGCAAAATCGGCGCGCAGCTTGGCGATCTGTGCCTCCAGGGCGACGCGCTTGTTTTCCAGCTCGATTTGCCAGGCCTCTGCCTCCTGATCCTTTCTCAACCGGGCGGCTTCAATTTCCGCTTCTTTATTCAAGCGCACCGAGCCGGTCAGCCCGCCCTCATGTCCGATGTAAACATCGCGCAGTTCCACGCCGTGATCGGTGATCAGGAACTCGCGTATCTGGTTGGAGTGCGTCATGCCGCGCGATTTGAGGATATACAGGCCGCGATTGCGCTCACCGCTGATCTCGATGTCGCGTACCAGCAGCCATGTGTCGATCAGTGAGGATACAGAAACGCTGGTATGCTCGAGTACTTCGCCGCCCTTGGTCAGGCTGGTGAACACAGTGGTGATCTGGCTCGTCTTCAGGGAATCCACCAGCCGCATCAGCATCGCCTTGACTTCAGCCTTATTGTCGCCGAGGACCAGATCGCTCAACGAATCCACGATTACCACCTGCGGTTTGATCGCATTCACCGCCTTGTGCATTTTCGTCAGATGCATCTCCAGACCCGCAGAGGTGGGGCGGTTCGCATGAATGTGCAGCAGCCCTTTCTTGATCCACGGTTGCAGGTCGATGCCGATGGAACGCATGTTGCGCCCGATCTGATCGGGGGACTCCTCGAAGGAGAAGTAGAGGACGCGCTCGCCGCGGCGGCATGCCGCTTCGGAAAAGTGTGCGGCGAGGCTGCTCTTGCCGGTGCCCGCCGTGCCGGAGACCAGCACGCTGCTACCGCGGTAGTAGCCCTTGCCGCCCAGCATCGCGTCGAGACGTGGTATGCCGGTGGAAATACGCTCGCTGGAGGCGATGTGCTTCAGGCCCAGCGAGGTGATCGGCAGCACCGAAATGCCGTCTGAGTCGATCAGAAACGGGTACTCGTTGGTGCCGTGGGTCGAGCCGCGATACTTGACCACGCGCAGATATCTGGAGGATGTCTGCGCGCTGACGCGATGATCGAGCACGATCACGCAGTCGGAGATATATTCCTCCAGACCATTGCGCGACAGCGTATTGTCACCGCGTTCGCCGGTGATGATGGCGGTCACGCCCTTGTCCTTCAGCCAGCAAAACAGGCGGCGCAGCTCGGCGCGCAGGATGAGCGGATTGGGCAGGCCGGCGAACAGCGACTCGATGGTGTCCAGCACTACGCGCCTGGCGCCGATGGCATCGATGGCCGCCCCCAGGCGGATGAACAGGCCTTCCAGATCGTATTCGCCGCTCTGTTCGATTTCGCTGCGCTCGATATGGACATAATCCAGCACGATCTTCTTGCGCGCGACCAGGTGGTTCAGATCGAAATCGAGCGAAGCGACATTCTCGGTCAGATCCTCGGCCGTCTCCCCAAACGCCAAGAATACGCCCGGTTCATCGTACTCGGTGGCGCCGCGCACCAGAAATTGCATGGCGAGCAGCGTCTTGCCGCAGCCCACGTCGCCGCACACCAGCGTCGGCCGGCCTCTGGGCAGGCCGCCGCCGGTGATCTCGTCCAGCCCCTGGATGCCGGTCGGTGCTTTGGGAAGTTGCGGCCTGGGTTTTGGTGCCGACCGGGGATTCGGTTCAGGTTGAGTCTTGCGGCGTGATGGGGTCATACGACCTCCTGCGAGCGGGCGTGAAACCGGAGACCGCTCCTCGTGTGCGAAGGCACTGGATCATGGTGCTTTCCCCGGCTGCCTTGAAGCTCTGGCCTACAAGTCGTTGCGACGCTTTTCAGGACCGGAAGCCGGTTGTATGCAGAGCCATGTTTGTCCACCAATCTCTCTCCCACCACATCCTCACCACTGGGAAACAGCAGTGGCTCGTGAATAAGCAATGCCTACCTAGCCATAAGCATAGGTCAGCAGAAGAGTAAATTTTCATATTTGAGTAAAGTTTATGGGTGCGATGCATGCAAACCATGCACTTCGAACGGTGTTCTTTTCATGGTTCCGAAGCGGAGGATGATGGCGGTCAATGCAAGGGGCGGGTTCTAGCCTCGGGTGCAATTCCGGCAGGTGATTTCCGATGATGCGCGCCGACGTCGTATGGCGACAGGTTCGACCGGATATCCGAAATAACAAAAAAGGGAAGGCCGAGGCCTTCCCTTTGGATTGTTGCGGTTCCTTGCGCTTAGCGCTTGGAGAACTGCGGCGCGCGGCGGGCCTTCTTCAGGCCATACTTCTTGCGCTCGACCTTGCGGGCGTCGCGGGTCAGGTAGCCGGCCTGCTTCAGTTCCGGACGCAGGCCCTCGTCGTAGGAAACCAGGGCGCGGGCCAGGCCATGGCGCACGGCGCCGGCCTGTCCGGAGAATCCACCACCGAACACGTTGACGCTGACGTCCAGCCGGCCGCCCATCTGGGCCTTGGTCAGCGGGGCCAGGGCCTCCTGGCGGATGATCTCGACCGGGAAGTACTCCTCGATATCGCGGCCGTTGACCTTCACCAGGCCCTTGCCGGGCTTGATGATCACGCGGGCCACGCTGCGCTTGCGGCGGCCGGTTCCACGATACTGCGTTTGTGCCTGTGCCATGTTGGGTCCTCTTCCTTAATCCAGGTTCAGTGTCTGGGGCTTCTGGGCGGCGTGCGGATGCTCGCTGCCGGCGTAGACCTTCAGCTTGCTCAGCATGGCCCGGCCCAGCGGGTTCTTCGGCATCATGCCCTTGACCGCGAATTCGATGATGCGCTCCGGATGCGTGGCACGCATCTCGCCGAGCTTGGTGCTCTTCAGCCCACCGACATAGCCGGTGTGGCGATGGTAGAACTTCTTCTCTTCCTTGCCGCCGGTGACGCGCACCTTCTCGGCATTGATGACGATGATGTGGTCGCCGCAGTCGGCGTGCGGGGTGTACTGCGGGCGATGCTTGCCGCGCAGCACGGTGGCGATCTTCGTGGCCAGGCGGCCGAGCACGACATCGCTGGCATCGATGACATACCAGTTGCGCTCGATATCTCCGGGGCGGACGGTCCAGGTACGCATGCAGTGTTACTCCATTCCGGCTATTCAGTAAGGCGGCGCAGTATAGGCCGGCGGGGATTGATGTCAAACGCATCCGGGCGTTTTGCGGCCGGCGTTCGAGGTTGTCGGCATAGCACTCGCGGTGGTAGAGTGCCAGACCGGTCGGGAACGGACCGTTCGCATGCCGGCCGGCACCGTTGCCGGCACGATTTTAAGATGGCGTTGCAGGAGCAGATAGCGTCGTGAAAGAGCGTCACGAATACATCCTCGGCGAGGTGGTCAAGGCCTATCTCGATACCGGCCAGCCGGTCGGATCGCGCCTGATCTCCGAACAGGCGGAGCTGGGCCTGAGCCCGGCGACGATCCGCAATGTCATGAACGACCTGGAGCGCGCCGGCCTGCTCTATTCGCCGCACACCTCCGCCGGCCGCGTGCCCACCGACACCGGTCTGCGTTATTTCGTCGACAGCCTGATGGTGGTCGACCGCGATATCAGCGCCCGCCTGGATGCGGAAGTGGCGCAGAGCCTGGCCGGGGCTGCCGACACCAAGGGTGTGCTGAGAAAGGCCAGCGACGAGTTGGCGGTGCTGACCCATTTCGCGGGGCTGGTGACCGTGCACGAGAAGCGGATCAGCCATATCCGCAGCATCAGCCTGATCCCGGTGGCCTCCGAGCGCATGCTGGCGGTCATCGTCTCCGATGCCGGCGAGGTGCAGAACCGGCTGCTGACGCGCCCGCCGCAGATGGACGATGCCGCCCTGGCGCAGGCCTCCGAGCGCCTCAACGACCTGCTGCGCGATTGCGATCTGGCCGAGATGCGCCGGCGCCTGATCCGCGAGATGGAGGCCGATCGCCTGAAGGTGCGCGGGCTGATCGAGGATCTGAAGAACTGGGCTGAGGCATCGGAGTTGCAGGAGCCCGAGATCTTCGTGCGCGGACAGCCGCAGCTGCTCGAGTTCCCCGAACTCGGCATGCTGGACACGGTGCGTTCGCTGATGTCCGCGTTCGAGGAGAAGGAGCGCCTGCTGGACCTGGTCGATGAGGTCGAGCGCGCGGATACGGGCGTCAAGATCTTCATCGGACGCGAGCACGCGCTGGTGAACATGGAACAGGTTTCGATGGTACTGGCCCGCTATCGCGGTGCCGACAGCGTCGTGGGCACGCTCGGGGTCATCGGCCCGCGCCGCATGCATTACGACCGCGTGCTGCCCATCGTCGACTGTACGGCCCGTTGGGTCAGCCGCATGTTAGGAGGACAGCATTGACGAGCAAACACAAGGACAAGGCACAGCCGGAGAGCAAGGTCGACGAGACGATGGCGCCCGAAGCCGGTGAGGCGGCGCAGTCCCCGGAGGAGAGAATCGCCGCGCTCGAGGCCGAGCTGCAGCAGGCACGCGAGGAGGTGCTGCGCGCCCATGCCGAGATGGAGAACGTGCGCCGGCGTACCCAGCGCGAGGTCGAGGATGCGCGCCGCTTCGCCATCGAGAAGTTCGCGACGGCCCTGCTCGATGTCGTGGACAACCTGGAACGGGCGCTGGCGGTGCCGGAGGGCAACGAGAAGGCGTTGCGCGACGGCGTGCGGCTGACGCTGGATAGCTGGATGGCCACGATCGGCCGCTTCGGCATGGAGCGGGTCGAGGCCGAGGGCACGCCCTTCGATCCCCATCATCACGAGGCCCTGGCGCATGTCCCGCACGAGGCGGAGGAGGGCACCGTCGTGGCCCAGCATGTGGCGGGTTACCTGTTGAACGGCCGCCTGATCCGGCCGGCCAAGGTGCTGGTGTCGCGCGGCAAGGACGAGGACGACGCGGGGGCTTGAAACCCGGCCGCACCGTCCCCATACAGTCCGTGAAGCGCATTTTGCGGGCACTGAAACGATTCGAACGGAGAGATGAACATGGCAAAGGTAATCGGTATTGATCTGGGAACGACGAACTCGTGTGTCGCCTACATGGAAGGCACCACACCGAAGGTGATCCCGAACAGCGAGGGCGAGAACACGACGCCGTCGATCGTGGCGTTCGCCAAGAACGACGAGCGCCTCGTCGGCAGCCCGGCGAAGCGCCAGATGGTGACCAACCCGGAGCGCACCTTCTACGCCGTCAAGCGCCTGATCGGGCGCAAGTTCGATTCCAAGGAGGCGCAGCATCACAAGGAGCTCGTGCCGTACCCGGTGATCAAGGCCGACAACGGCGATGCCTGGGTGCAGCTGGACGGCAAGAACATGAGCCCGCAGGAGATCAGCGCCATCGTGCTGCAGAAGATGAAGAAGACGGCCGAGGATTTCCTGGGCGAGCCGGTCAAGGACGCGGTGATCACCGTGCCGGCCTACTTCAACGACTCCCAGCGCCAGGCGACCAAGGACGCCGGGGCCATCGCCGGCCTGAACGTGCTGCGCATCATCAACGAACCGACGTCCTCGGCCCTGGCCTACGGCCTGGACAAGACCGAGGAGAATCACCTGATCGCCGTCTACGATCTGGGCGGCGGAACGTTCGACATCTCGATCCTGGAGATCGGTGACGGCGTGTTCGAGGTCAAGTCGACCAACGGCGACACCTTCCTGGGCGGCGAGGATTTCGACCGCGTGCTGATCCAGTACCTGGCCGAGGAGTTCAAGAAGGAGAACGGCATCGACCTGACCAAGGACAAGCTGGCCCTGCAGCGCCTGAAGGAGGCCGCCGAGAAGGCCAAGATCGAGCTGTCGTCCGGCCAGCAGACCGAGGTCAACCTGCCGTTCATCACCGCCGATGCCGAGGGCCCGAAGCATCTGCAGGTGATGGTGACGCGTGCCAAGTTCGAGTCCCTGGTGTCCGAGCTGGTCGAGCGCACCATCGCGCCGTGCAAGCAGGCCCTGAAGGATGCCGGCGTGGCCGCCTCCGAGATCCACGAGGTGGTGCTGGTCGGCGGCATGACGCGCATGCCGCTGGTGCAGAAGCGCGTGCAGGAGTTCTTCGGCCGCGAGCCGCACAAGGGCGTGAACCCGGATGAGGTGGTGGCCATCGGCGCCGCCATCCAGGGCGCGGTGCTGACCGGCGAGGTCAAGGACGTGCTGCTGCTGGACGTGACGCCGCTGAGCCTCGGCATCGAGGTCGAGGGTGGCCTGTTCAACAAGATCATCGAGAAGAACACCACGATCCCGACCAAGAAGAGCCAGACCTACACCACGGCCGCCGACAACCAGACGGCGGTGACCATCAAGGTGGCGCAGGGCGAGCGCGAAATATTCTCGGCCAACAAGCAGCTCGGGCTGTTCAACCTCGAGGGCATCGCACCGGCACCGCGCGGCATGCCGCAGATCGAGGTGACCTTCGATATCGATGCCAACGGCATCATGCACGTGTCCGCCAGGGACAAGGGCACGGGCAAGGAGACCTCGATCCGCATCGAGTCCGGCTCCGGTCTGTCCAAGGACGAGATCGAGAAGATGCAGCGTGACGCCGAGTCGCATGCCGAAGAGGACCGCGTGCAGAAGGAGAACATCGAGACCAAGAACCGTGCCGATGCGCTGGTCTACTCCACCGAGAAGGCCCTGAAGGAGCACGGCGACAAGGTCGACGAGGCGACCCGCAAGTCCATCGAGGAGGCCGTCGAGGCGTTGAAGAAGGCGATCGCCGGCGGCGATATCGAGGCCATCAAGAAGGCCGAGGAGGACCTGGCGTCCAAGTCGCAGAAGCTGGGCGAAGTCGTGTACCAGCACATGCAGCAGCAGGAACAGGCTGCGGGCGGCGGGGAGACCGAGGCTGGCGGCAGCGCCGGCGCCTCATCCGATGATGTGGTCGATGCCGAGGTCGTCGACGATCAGGACAAGAAGTAATCCCTGACATGCCGGCACGGGAGCAGGGCGTCATCGCTCTGCTCCCGTTGCTTTGCCGGTCAGGGTGCGTGAAGGTGAGGGGGTAACGAGGGCAGCAATGGCAACCAAGCGTGACTATTACGAGATTCTGGGCGTGGGCAAGGACGCGGACCTGAATGCGATCAAGCGTGCCTACCGCAAGCTGGCCATGAAGTATCATCCGGACCGCAATCCGGACGATGCGGAGGCGGCGGAGCAGTTCCGAGAGGTCACCGAGGCCTATGAGGTGCTGTCCGACAAGGACAAGCGCGTCCGCTACGATCAGTACGGCCATGCCGGTGTCGATGCCCAGATGCAGGACTTCTGGGGCCACGGCGGCTTCCAGGATTCCCATGCCTTCCGCGACTTCGGCGACATGTTCGGCGATGTGTTCGGCGACCTGTTCGGGTTCGGCGGTGGCGGCGGTGGTCGCGCGAGCAACCGCGGCGCCGACCTGCGTTATGACCTGAGCCTGAGCCTCGAGGAGGCAGCGGCCGGGCGCGAGGTGGAGCTCGACATCCCGCGCCACGTGGAATGCGAGACCTGCCATGGCTCCGGCGCGCGTCCGGGCACGCATCCCGTTCCCTGTTCGACCTGCGGTGGCCACGGCCAGGTGCAGATGACGCAGGGCTTCTTCGCCGTACGCCGTACCTGCCCGGCCTGCCACGGGCGCGGGGTGCGCATCGAGTCGCCGTGCGCGGACTGCGGTGGCACCGGGCGGGTGCGCAAGCAGCACAAGCTGAAGGTGCGTATCCCGGCTGGCGTCTACGACGGGGCGCAGGTGCGTGTCGGCGGCCAGGGCGAGGCCGGCGTGCAGGGCGGCCCGCCGGGCGACCTGTACATCGTCGTGACGCTGAAGAAGCACCCGATCTTCGAGCGCGACGGCGCGGACCTGCATTGCGCCATGCCCATCACCTTCCCGCAGGCGGCGCTGGGGGCGGAGGTCGAGGCCCCGACGCTGACCGGCCGCATCAAGATCCGCATCCCTGCGGGATCGGACGACGGCAAGGTCTTCCGCCTGAAGGGGCACGGGGTGCTGGACCTGCGCACCGGCCACAAGGGCGACCTGTATGTGAAGACGCGCATCGCCGTGCCGCGCAAGCTGACCCCGAAGCAGGAGGAGCTGCTGCGCGAGTTTGCCCAGGTCACGGGTGACGACGTCTATCCCGAGCGCTCGTCCTTCCTCGATAAGGCCAAGAAATTCTGGGATGATCTGGCCGGGGAGGTCAAATGATGCGCGTGATCGTCGTCGGCGCCTCCGGGCGCATGGGCCGGATGCTGGTGCGTGCCATCAGCGAGGCCGAGGGTGCCGAACTGGTCGGGGCCACCGAGCGGCCGGGATCCGGCTGGATCGGCCAGGATGTTGGCACGCTGGCGGGCCTGTCCGGGCTCGGGGTGACGGTCGTCGATGCCCTGGATGCCTGTCCCGAAGCCGATGTCATCATCGATTTTACGGCCCCGCAGGCCACGCTGGCGCATGCGGCCTTCGCCGCCGGCAAGGGCATGCGCATGGTCATCGGTACCACGGGCTTCGAGCCGGAGATGTTGGCGGAGCTCAAGAAGACGCTGGCCGGCGTGCCGGTGGTCATGGCGGCCAATTATTCGGTCGGCGTGACGCTGGCGCTGGAGCTGATCCGCCAGGCGGCCGCCGTGCTCGGCGAGGATTACGATGCCGAGATCTTCGAGGCGCACCACAAGCACAAGGTCGATGCCCCGTCCGGCACGGCGCTGGCCATGGGCCGGGCCCTGGCCGACGGGCGCGGCGTGGATCTGGACGATGCGGCCGTCTATGCCCGCCAGGGCATCACCGGCCCGCGCCAGCCCGGAAGCATCGGTTTCTCGGTGATCCGTGCCGGCAATATCGTCGGCGAGCATTCGGCGAAGTTCGTCTCCGATGAGGAACGCGTGGAGATCAACCACATCGCATCCGACCGCATGGTGTTCGCGCGCGGCGCGGTGCGCGCCGCCGGCTGGCTGATGGATCAGAAGCCGGGCTGGTACGACATGCGCGATGTGCTCGGTCTCAGGGACTGACGTTCCGAACCTCTGTGTCGGCGACCGGCCGCTTGCGGCCGCCACGCGTGGGCGCTAGACCATGGACATGAGTGATTCATCGTTGCGCGACATCACCGTGATAGGGGCGGGCCCCGCCGGCATGTATGCCGTGTTCTGCGCGGCCATGCAGGATCTGAGCTGCCATCTGGTCGACGCCTTGCCCGAGCTCGGCGGGCAGTTGGCGGCGCTGTACCCGGACAAGCCGATCTACGATCTGCCCGGTTTCCCCGACATCCTGGCCGGCCAGTTCTGCGAGCACCTGAAGCAGCAGATGCACCCTGCGCAACCGAACACGGTGCTGGGCGAGCGCGTCGTCGGCATCGACGGCGAGCCCGGCGCCATGCGCTGCCATACCGACTCCGGCCGGGTGCTGGCATCGTCGGTCGTGCTGCTGGCCGGCGGCAAGGGCGCGTTCAAGCCGCGCCGGCCCGGCATCGACGGCATCGAGCCGTACGAGGGCAAGAGCGTGTTTCTGAGCGTGCCGAAAGGCTTCGACTGGGCGGGCAAGCGCGTGGTCGTGCAGGGCGGCGGCGATTCGGCGCTCGATTGGGCGGTGCGCCTGGTCGAGCTGGGGGCCGAGGTGGCGCTGGTGCATCGACGGGGCTCGTTCCGGGCCCATCCGCGGACGGTGAGCCAGTTCCGGGAGCTGGCCGAGGCGGGCAAGGCCCGCATGCTGGTGCCGGCGAGCGTGCGTACCCTGTCGGGAGATCAGGCATCGGGCCGGTTGCAGACGCTTATCCTGAACACGCCGGACGGGGAAATGGCGCTTGCAACCGACATCTGGCTACCCTTGCTCGGCGTGCTCAGTGATCCGGGGCCGATGGCCGACTGGGGGCTCGATATGGCCGACGGGCGCATTCCGGTCGATCCCGCGGCGATGACGACCGTCCGTCCCGGCATCCATGCCATCGGCGATCTCGTCACCTATGCCGGCAAATACGATCTTCTGGTCACCGGCTTCGCCGAGGCGGCGGTCGCCGCGCGCGCCATGTTTTCCGTGTGCCGGCCCGGTCAGCGACTGTCGCACGAGTTCTCGACACACAAGGGCATCCCGCACCTCCCCGTCTGATTTCGCACCTTGCCCGGACCTGCCGTTTGCGCTTGTATGGCATGCACGCGCGGCTTGCGCCGGCACAGGCTTTGCACTACTAGATACCACGATAGGGGTGATGCATGGCGGTCAAACGCGGGACGGTTCCACGGCAGACGACACGGCAGCGGCAGCCCGATCCGCGCGAGGTCGTCGTCGTGGCCGGGGTGCGCACGCCGATGGGCAAGTTCGGGGGCTATTTCGCCCGGATGACCGCCGTCGACCTGGCGGCGGTGGCGATCCGCGAGCTGATGGCAAGATCGCCGGTCGGCACCGAGCAGCTGGATGCGGTCATCATCGGCAATGTCATCCAGCCGGCCGATGCGGCCAATATCGCGCGCGTCATCGCGCTGACGGCCGGCGTGCCGCGCCGGGTGCCGGCCCATACCGTGCACCGCAACTGTGCTTCCGGCATGCAGGCCGTGACGGACGCGGCGGAGAAGATCCAGGCCGGGCGGGCGGATGTGGTGCTGGCCGGCGGCGTGGAATCGATGAGCCATGCCCCGCTGCTGTTCCACGACGATTTCCGGGTCGCCCTCTCGCGCCTGCAGCGCGCCAAGGGGATCGCCGCCAGGGCGAGGGGCCTCATGGACGTCGGGCGGGCGCACTGGCGGCCGCGCGCGGCCCTGCTCGAGGGGCTGACCGATCCGACCGTGAACCTGAACATGGGCCAGACCGCCGAGGTGCTGGCGCGCGAGTTCGCCATCACGCGGCGGGAACAGGATGCATTCTCGCTGGCCAGCCACCAGCGCGCGGATGCGGCCTGGAACGACGGCTGGTTCGACGAGGAGGTGGTGCACGTCTTCCCCGAGCCGAGCTATGTGCCGGTGCACCGGGATGAAGGCATCCGCGCCGGCCAGACGATCGAGGCCCTGACCAAGCTCAAGCCGGCGTTCGAGAAGCCGCTCGGGACGGTGACGCCCGGCAACAGCTCCCAGATCACCGATGGCGCGGCGATGCTGCTGCTGACGCACCGGCAGAAGGCCGAGGCCGAGGGCTGGCCGATCCTCGGCCACCTGTACGACTGGGAGTACGCCGGCTGCGATCCGGCACGCATGGGCCTGGGGCCGGTGCATGCCAGCCATCGCCTGCTGAGCCGTCGCGGCATGGGCATGCGGCAGATGGACCGGGTGGAGATCAACGAGGCCTTCGCGGCGCAGGTGCTGGCCTGCCTGAAGGCCATGGAATCGAAGTCATTCGCCGAGCGCGCGCTCGGCGGCGCAGCGCCGATGGGTGCCCCCGACGCCGAGCGCCTGAACGTGCACGGCGGCGCCGTGGCCATGGGGCATCCGGTCGGCATGTCCGGGGCGCGCCTGGTGCTGACGCTGCTGCGCCAGCTCAAGCGGGACACGGGCGGCGGCTTCGGACTGGCCACGCTGTGCGTCGGCGGCGGCCAGGGCGGTGCGGTGCTGGTGGGGAGTGAACCATGGAAGTCCTGAGCCTGAAACGTGAGGGCGATACCGCCCGGCTGGTGTTTGCGCGCAGCGACAAGGCGGTCAATGTGCTCGATGCCGCCTGCATGGAGCAGCTCGAGGCGCAGCTTGCCGCCCTGGAGCAGGAGCCGCCGCGCCTGCTGGTCGTCGAAAGCGCCATGCCCGGCTGTTTCGTCGCCGGCGCCGACATCGATGCGATCGCTGCGGTCACGGATGCCGGCGAGGCGCAGCGGCTGGCCGAGCGCGGGCAGTCCCTGTGCCGGCGCATCGAGGATCTGCCGTCGATCTCGGTGGCGGTGGTGAACGGCGCCTGCATGGGCGGCGGCCTGGAACTGGCGCTGGCCTGCGACCACATCATCGCCGTGCGTGACGGCAAGACGCAATTGGCGCTGCCCGAGATCAAGATCGGCATCCACCCGGGCTTCGGCGGCTGCGTGCGCCTGCCGCGGCGCGTGGGCTGGCCCCGGGCCGTGGAGATGATCATGAGCGGCCGGCCTGTCGACGCCGAGCGGGCGCGCAGGATCGGGCTGGCGGCCCTGGCCTGCCATCCGGAGCAGATCGAGGCGGCGGTGCAGCACGCGGCGGCGCTCGGCAAGGCGCGCCGCCGCGGGGTGCGTCCGCGCTGGCTGCGCCTGTGGCCGGCGAGGCGCCTGTTCTTCTCGCAGGCCAGGAAACGGACCTTCGCGCACTTCAGGCACCTGGAGCTTGCGGACAGCTATCCGGCGGTACCGGCGGCGCTAAACCTGCTCGAGGAGATCGTGGGTCTCGCCGACGGCCAGGCCTACGCACGTGAGGCCGAGTCGCTGGGGCGCCTCGCGGTCACCCCGACCTGCAAGAACCTGATCCGTGTCTTCCATCTGGGCCAGGCCCTGACCAAGCAGGAAGCGGTGAAGCGGGGCAGGGAAGCGGCGAAGGCGATCGGGCATACGGCAGTCTTCGGGGCCGGTGCCATGGGCAGCGGCATCGCCTGGGTGGCGACCAGGACCGGCGATGTCGACCTGCACGATGTCTCGGAGGAGGCGGTCGGGCGCGGCCTGAAGGCCATCGCGCGCTTCGCCAGGCGCGATGCCGGACGCATGCGCCGCATCCGTCCGGTACTCGACCGCTCCGGCCTCGGCCGTTGCGGGGCGGTGATCGAGGCCGTGCTCGAGGACATGGAGATCAAGCGTCAGTTGTGGAGCGAGGTCGAGAAGGCCGTCCATCCCGGGACGCTGCTGCTGACCAACACCTCCTCGCTGTCCGTCAGCGAGATGCAGAAGCATGCCCTGCATCCGGAACGTATGGCCGGCCTGCATTTTTTCAACCCGGCACCGAAGATGCCGCTGGTCGAGGTGGTGGCCGGCGCCAAGACGGCGGCAAACGTGCTCGATACGACGGCGGCGCTGGCTGCCGCCTGGGGCAAGTATCCGGTGATCGTCGCCGATCGGCCGGGGTTTCTGGTCAACCGCTGCCTGATGCCCTACATGGCGGCGGCATTGTCACTGGTGGAGCGGGGCCAGAAGCCCCAGCACGTGGACGGGGCGCTGAAGGCCTTCGGCATGCCGATGGGGGCCCTTGAGCTGGCCGACCGCGTCGGGCTGGACATCTGCCTGCATGTCGGGCGCCATCTGTCCGAGGCCTTCGGCGAGCGCTTCGCCATGCCCGGCTGGTTCTCGCGCATGGTCGACGATGGCCTGCTCGGGGAGAAATCCGGGCGTGGCTTCTTCGTCTACGCCAACGGGGACATCAGTGGCCTGAACCCGGACCTGCCGCAATACCTCAGTACCGTGGATACGGCCGAACGCGAATCGAATGCCGATATCGGCCACGATGCGGCCTCCCCGATGCCGGATACGGCCGTCGTGCATGCCTGTATGGTGCCGATGCTGATCGAGGCCCTGGCCTGCCTGGGCGAGGGCACCGTGGCTGCGCCCGACCAGCTCGACGCCGCCCTGGTGTTCGGTATCGGCTTCCCGCCGTTCCGTGGTGGGCTGCTGCATTATTTCGCGGGCATGCCCAGGGATGAACCGGGCAAGCTGATCAGCGGGCTGGGCCTGGAGTTGCCGTCGAATCTTGACGCCATCCATGGCTGAAACTTCCGCCACCCCCTGTCCGGGCCTGGAACGGGCGTGCCAGGCCCGTTCCCTTGCCGACCTGCTGCTGGACATGCCCGACTCGTGGGCCGACCGGCCGCTGTTGCGCAGCCGCCAGCCGGACGGCCGCTGGACGGGCCTGAGGCGAGGCCAGGTGCGGCAATCGGTGCTGCGCATCGCCGCCTGGCTGCAGGGGCACGGCATCAAGGCCGGCGATCGCGTCGGCATCCTGTCGCACAACAAGGCCGAGTGGCTGATGGCCGATGTCGCCATCCTGGCCATCGGCGCGGTCACGGTCCCGGCCTATTTCACCGATCCCCCCGAGGCCGTGGCGCATGTGTTCAACGATGCCGGGGCGTCGCTGATCCTGGTGGAACCCGGCGAACAGCAACAGAAGCTGGCCGGCCTGGACATACCGACGCTGCCCCTGACGGGGGACGGGGAGACACTGCGGGCCATCGCCGACGACCCGTCCTGGGACGGCCGCTCCGAGGCCGTGGACATTGGGCGCGATGACCTGGCCACCCTGATCTACACCTCGGGCACGACGGGGCTGCCGAAGGGGGTCATGCTGACGCACGGCAATATCCTGTCCGACGTGGCCGCCTGCATCGAGACCGTGGCGGTGTGGCCCGATGACGTGCTGCTGTCCTTCCTGCCGGTCTCGCACGCCTTCGAGCGCACCGTCGGCCAGTTCCTGCCGCTGGCGGCCGGCGGCGAGATCGCCTACGCCGAAAGTGTGACCACCCTGCTCAGGGACATCCCGGAGGTGCGCCCGACCTTGATGATCTCGGTGCCGCGCCTGTACGAGAAGATCTATGCCGGTGTGCAGGAGTCGCTGCATCAGGGGCCGGCATTCAAGCGCATGCTGTTTGCGCAGGCCCAACGGCTGGGTAACGACCGGCGGCGCCTGCAGCAGCGGGGGAAGGACCTCGGCGGGAGCAGGGCACTGGCCTGGTGGCTGCTCGACCGGCTGGTCAACGCGCAGCTGCGCCGGAAGCTGGGCGGACGCCTGCGCCTGTTCGTATCGGGCGGTGCGTCGCTGAATCCGAAGATCGCCCGCTTCCTGCTTTCGGCCGGCATCACGGTGCTCCCCGGGTACGGCCTGACCGAGGCCTCGCCGGTGGTGAGCGTGAATCCCTTGCAGCGGATCAAGCCGGATACGGTGGGGCCGGCCCTGCCCGGCGTCGAGCTGAAGCTGTCGGAGGAGGGCGAGCTGCTGGCACGCGGTCCGATGGTCATGAAAGGCTACTGGAACCGGCCGCGGGAAACGGCGGAGTCGATCGATGCCGACGGCTGGCTGCACACCGGCGACAAGGCCGTCATCGATACCGATGGCTACGTGCGTATCGTCGACCGGGTCAAGGAGATCATGGTGCTTTCCAACGGCGAGAACGTGCCGCCGGCCGTGGTCGAGCAGCATCTGGCGCTGGATCCCTGCGTGCTGCAGGCGATGATCATCGCCGACGGCCGCGATTATGTCGTCGCCCTGGTCGTGCCGGATGAGCCCAAGCTGCGCCAGCACTGGCAGCGTGAGCATGGACGCCCGCTGCCGGAGCAGTGGCGCCGGGATGCCGGTGTGCGCGACTGGATGCTGGAACGCATGGCCTCGGATATGCATGACCTTCCCAGCTACGCACAGGTGCAGCGCTTCATGTTCGTCGACGAGGAATGGACCCAGGAGAGCGGGCTGCTGACCCCGACGCTGAAGCTCAAGCGCCGGCTGATCGTCGACCTGCACAAGAACGATATCCGGCGCCTGTACGCCGAGTAGCGTCTCAGCTCAGATCGCGACGGGCATGCGATGGCGGCCGTAGGCGCCGGTGAAGGCCTCGAAACGGCCGGGGATCGCGAAACCGCAGTCCGGGCAATGGCCTTCCGGGTCGAGGCGGTAGCTCGGGATGTCGTACCAGTCGCGCACGATCACCGCCGCCTTGCAATCGGGGCAGTAGGTGGTATCGCCGTCCGGGTCATGCACATTGCCGGTATAGACATAGTGCAGTCCGGCCTCCATGGCGATGGCGCGTGCCCGGCGCAGCGTGGAAGGCGGCGTATCGGGCACGTCACGCATCTTCCAGTCCGGATGGAAGGCCGAGAAATGCAGCGGCACGTCCGCTCCCAGGTGTTCCAGCAGCCATGCGGACATGGCTCCGATCTCGTCGTCGCCGTCGTTCTTGCCCGGGATCAGTAGCGTCGTGATCTCGAACCAGACGTCGGTCTCGTGTTTGAGGTAGACCAGCGTGTCCAGCACCGGCTGCAGGTGGCCGGCGCACAGGTCGTGGTAGAAGTCCTCGCTGAAGCCCTTCAGGTCGATGTTGGCGGCATCCATGTGCGCAAAGAATTCGTGCCTGGCCTTGGGATGGATGTAGCCGGCGGTGACGGCGATGCTCTTGATGTCCAGGCGACGGCAGGCTTCGGCGGTGTCGACCGCGTATTCGAGGAAGATCACCGGGTCGTTGTAGGTGTAGGCGATGGACTTGCTGCCGGTGGTGACGGCGGCATGGGCGATGTCGGCCGGCGAGGCCTCGGCGCTCAGGCGATCGAACTCACGTGATTTGCTGATGTCCCAGTTCTGGCAGAACCTGCAGGTGAGGTTGCAGCCGGCGGTGCCGAAGGACAGCACGCGGCTACCCGGATAGAAATGGTTCAGCGGTTTCTTCTCGACCGGGTCGATGCAGAATCCCGAGGAACGACCGTAGGTGGTCAGCACCATCCGTTCACCCTCGCGCTTGCGCACGAAGCACAGGCCGCGTTGGCCATCGTGCAGCTTGCAGTCGCGCGGGCAGACATCGCACTGGATACGGCCGTCGTCCAGCGCATGCCAGTAGCGTGCGGGGAAATGCGCATCAGCCATGGCGATGTCCCTGTTCGGCATACTCCTGTACCTGGTAGCGGGACAGGCGGATGCCCGGGTGCCAGAAGTCCGGCGGCAGCCCTGCCTTGCGCTTCAGCTGGGTCAGGAAGGCACGGGCATCCGGGAGCTGTTGCCACACCTGCGGCAGGAAGGTGCCGCGGCATCCCTTGAATTCGATGATCAGACCGTCCGTGCCCGGCACCAGCTGGCGGAGGGCATCGGCCTCGTCGGCCACCGGCAGCGGTTCGGCCGCACCGAGCACGGACACGGAGATGTCGATATCTCCGAACTCCGGTGCCGTCAGCGGCTGGAAGCGGAAATCACGGAAGGCGGCGGACAGCGCATTGTCCCGCACATCCTCGGCCAGCGGCCTGCGGGGGACCAGGCTGCCGATACAGCCGCGCAGACGGCCGTCCATGTGCAGGGTGACGAAGCTGGCGCCGTGCTCCAGCAACGAATCCGGCAGCGCCTGTTCCGCGGCCGGCAGGCCGAGGATGCCGGCGATGGCGGCACGGGCGATGCCCGGCAACAGCCGAGCGTCGCGGTCAACCATGGGTACGTTCCTGGAAGGCGATGGCGGCGTAGCCGACCACGCGATCCCTGTCCCCGGCTGTATCGCCGGAGTTGCACAGGTGGATCAGTACCGGTTCGAGCGGCGCGTGCTGCAGCGAATGCAGCAGGCCGTTGATGGGCGTGGCACCGCAGGCCTGCTCATGGCTGTGGAGAATCTTGCCGGCCAGGATGTCGCTCACCGTCTTTCTGTCCAGGTTGCATGCACCGGCGTAATCAAGGTAATGCGACAGGTCCGAGCTGACGACGATGGCCAGATCCGGTTCGCGGCGCAGGCGGTCGATGACGGCACCCACCTCCGCAACCGAGGCATCGCCGACGACCAGCGGGATCAGGCTGAACTCGCTCAGGTGGCGCTGCAAAAAGGGCAGGTGCACCTCCAGCCCATGCTCGTGGCGATGAGCGGCATCGAAGATGCCGACGCCCGGCATGCGGATCAACTCGTCGCAGAGCGGGCGGTCCAGGGGCACCACGCCGAGCGGGGTTTCGAAGGCATCGCAATCAGGCAGAGCCAGGCCGTGCACCGGTACGCGGTGCACGGGTCCGAGGATCGCCACCTTGCGGATGCCCCGCGGCAGGGCCTTGTAGGCACGGGCGGCGGTCGAACCGGAGTAAATATAGCCGGCATGCGGGGCGATGATGACGCGGCTGGCATGCACGCCGGCGGGCAGACTCACCTGGGCCAGCATTTTATCGACCGTCCGGGTCAGGACGGTGGCATCGGCCGGGTAGAAGCTACCGGCAACGGACGAGGAGCGGATGCGCATAATCCTTATCATTATACGGGTAAACACCCGCCGAAACCAGCCCTGTCCCTTGGGCTCAGTCCGGGTGGCGTGTGTGCGGCGAACATGTCCCGGGGCATCTGCACGGTGTCCTGGCCAGGACAGCCGTCACCGGCCTAAATGGGTGGCGAATGACCGGGCAGGCTGAATCCTTGTTCGCGGAACAGCTTGAGACAGACATCGACGGTCGCCGTGTCATAAAACACGCCGCGGTTGCGTTCGATCTCGCTCAGGGCGGCCTCGAGCCCCAGCCCTCCCCGGTAAGGCCGGTGCGAGGACATCGCCTCCACCACGTCGGCCACGGCGATGATCATGGACTCGGGAAGGATCTGGTCTCCCTTCAGCCCCTGTGGGTAGCCCGAGCCGTCCAGCCGTTCGTGATGCTGCAGGATGATGTCCGCGATCGGCCACGGGAACTGGATACCCTTGACGATATCGTAGCCGGCCTGAGGATGTGTCCTGATCATCTGGTACTCGATGTCGGTCAGCTTTCCGGGCCTGGAGAGGATCTCGGCCGGGATATGGATCTTCCCCAGATCGTGAATGATGGCGGAGAGTCGGATACCGTGGATCTGATCCTCTGGCAGCTTCATTTCCCGGGAAATGGCCACCGCCAGGTCGGCGACATTCCGTTGATGGCCGGCGGTATAGGGATCGCGTGCCTCCACGGTATCGGCGATGGCCTGGATCGATTGCTCCAGGCTATGGCGCAGGATCGCGCCATGTTCTTCGTGTTCGATGCGTGTCCTGATCGTTTCGATGCCGTAGGAAATCTCGTTTGCGAGCTCTTGCAGCAAGGCCACTTCCTCCTCATAGAATGCATGAGCCTCAGCTGCATAGAGGGTGAGTGCCCCCAAAATGCGATTGCGATAGATCAGGGGAAGCGCGATCGAGGACTGATATCCGCGCTTGAGGATGGCCTCGCGCCATGGCGCCATGTTTGCGTTGCTCAGGCAATCCGTGTTGATGGCGGTCTTTCCCGTCCTGATCGCAGTGCCGGTTGGACCTTGCCCCAGTTCCGTATTGGCCCACGAGATCTTGGCTCCGTCCAGATATCCCTCTTCATAGCCCGACTGCGCGATGGGGCGCACGGATTTATCGGCGTCGTTTTCGGCCACGCCGATCCAGGCCATCATGTAACCGCCGGATTCCACAGCCAGCCTGCAGATTTCCTCGAGGAATGGCTGTTCCTTCTCGGATCGAACCAGCAGCGTGTTGCACTGACTCAACAGCTTGAGGGCGCGATTCGTCCGGCGAAGTTCCTCTTCCGCGTGCTTGCGTTCGCTAATGTCACGGAAGATGCCCACAAGGTAGTCATTGCCATCCAATTGGACCTTGGACGTGTTGATGTCGGCATAGAACACCGAGCCGTCCTTGCGCTTGACCGGCATGTTGGGGGCGATCTGGATCTCACCCCGGGCCTGTTTCCCGAATTGTTCCTGGGTATAGGGAAGCTCCTTCTCAGGGTGGATGTCTGTAACGTGTAGCTGGCTTATCTCCTCCTGGCTGTAGTCCAGCATGTGACACATGGCCGGATTTGCCATGGATAGCCGCTGGGTTTTGATATCCGCAAGCACAATGCCGTCGAGCGCTCCGTCCAGGATGGCCCGGAGCCTGCTCTCCGATTCTTGCAGAAGGGTTTCCGCCAGCTTGCGTTCGCTGATGTCGCGCGTGATGCTGAGCAGGTAGGGCTTGTCGAGCTCGATCAGGGTGACGCTGACCTCCACCGGGAAGGTCGAGCCGTCCTTGCGCCGGTGCGTGCTTTCGAAACGGGCTGCCCCCGAGGTCCTGATCTGCTCCTCGATGGCCTTGCCCTCCTGTTCGGGCATGGTGTCGATGTCGTACACATTCATGGTCCGGAACTCTTCGCGGCTGTAGCCCAGCTTGAGGCATCCCGTGTCGTTGACGTCCAGAAAGCGCAAGGTGCCGGGCTCGATGACCTCGATGGCATCGTTGGAATGGTCGAGCAGGGAACGGAACAATGCCTGTTCCGCTTCGGCCTGTTTTCGCTCGCTGATATCGCGTACGACGGCGAGCCGGTAAACACGGTCGGCGATCCGGACCAGGGAGATGCTGACCTCCACCGGGAAGGTCGAGCCGTCCTTGCGATGATGGCGGCTTTCGAGCCTCGTCGAACCCTTTTCCTGCAATGCCCTGTTCAGGCTTTTAAGCTGGGTCTGGCTCAGATACGGATCGAGGTCGTAGACCTGCATTGATAGAAGCTCTTCCCGGCTGTAGCCATGCATGCGACATATCGCTTCGTTGACGTCGAGGAAACGAAGCGTGTCGGGATCGAGCACCTCGATGCCGTCGCTGGCTTTGTCGAGCAGGGTCCGAAAGACTTTGGCCTCGTCCATGTCCGACTTGCGAGTGCTGATATCGCGCACCACGGCAATCCTGAAATCCAGATCGCCGATCTGGACCAGCGAGATGTTGACCTCGACCGGAAACTTCGATCCGTCCTTGCGGCGATGGAAGCTTTCGATGGTCATGGACTGCCTGGACTGCAGCTCTTCATTCAGCCTCTTCCACTGCTCGGCGCTGAGATCCTGATCGATGTCGGGCACACGCATCGACAGGAGTTCATCACGGGTGTAACCCAGGGTATTGCACGCTGTTTCATTGACATCGAGGTAGCGTAGGGTCGCCTGATCGATCACCTCGATGGCATCGGTGGATTTGTCCAGCAGGGCCCGGAACAACTGGAGCCTGGTCTCGTCCGCCTTGCGGCCACTGATGTCCCAGATAGCGATGGAGGCCGCTTTGGTCTCGCCCTCGTCGCCGCGAATGGGCGATAGCATGATGGACACGTACATCGCAGTGCCATTCTTTGCTTTCCATACCGCGTCCAGATGCTGTACGCGTCCGTCGTGGCGCATGCTGTCCAGCTTTGCCGTCAGCTCGTCTGTCGTTTCGGCTGGAATGACAAGGCGCTGCAGGGGTTGCCCGATAGCCTCATCGGCAGTGAATCCGAGCAGCCGTTCGGCATCTTCATCCCAGCGTTCCACGACACCGTCTGGCGTGGTCAGCACCATTGCGCCGTCTGCAAAGACGGCCTGGGCCTTTCGCGCCCCGGTTTCCTCGGCCTTGATGATGCTCGCCATGAACTCATGCTCCCCAGCCATCATCCACGCCCCTGGTCACGCGGGGGCCCGGAAGGTGATGCCTTGCATCAATATTGGAGACGACGGAATCGCCGGGTGCAAGAAGGACACCAGGCGGCAGCCCGGTTGCCCTGATGTCCGGTATATCAACGATGGCGGTTGGCATGAGGCGGATGTATGGAGCCCCGGCATCGTCCGGAGGGACTTTCCATTCAATTTTTCGATTGTCCAATATACGTATATCCACGTATAATGCCTGGGTGGAGTGGTGTGGATGGGCGCCTTGTTCCGTGACCCGGTTTGCGGTGCCGGGAAGTTGTCCAAGCTCTTTGAATCGTTCATGCCTTTGACGGCCGTCATTATTTAGATGCCCGAGGGAAGCATGATCAGAAACGACACAGGTAATGATTGGTCAGGGAACCCGTGTATGGATCATGACGAGATGACAGTGGAGGAGCAGCTGCGCCAGCGTACGGCCGAATTGGAGGCGGCGCTGCGTGAGAATCAGCGGATCAGCTCCGCCTTGAACGAGTCGGAGCAGAAGTTCCATCGCCTGGTCGAGCGCTCGCTTGTCGGCATCAGCCTGTCGGATGGCCACCGGTTTATCTATGTCAATCCGAAGTTCGCCGAGATCACCGGTTACAGCGTGGATGAGCTGCTGCACATGGGGCCGCTCGATATCCTGGCCGAGAGTGACCGATCCCAGGCCGAGAATTTGCTGCTTCGGGGCCTGAACGGCGAGTTCGCCGGCAACTTCTCGACGGTGATCAACATCCAGCGCAAGGACGGAACGGTGTCGCTCGGAGAGCTGACGGGAGGGCCCTCGGTGGATGTCGACGGCAAGCCTGCAGTGATCGCGATGATCGAGGACATCACGGACAAGGTTCGTGCGGATGACAAGATCAGGCTGCTGAATGGCCGCTTGTGGGAGCAGGCCGTCCGCGATCCGCTGACCGATCTGTTCAACCGGCGGTATTTCGAGGAGTCGCTGGCCCGCGAGATCCACAACGCCAAGCGCCATGGGCAGACGCTGGGTCTGGTCATGGGGGATCTGGACCATTTCAAAAACGTCAATGACACCTGCGGGCATCAGGCCGGCGACAAGGTGCTGCGGGCATTCGCCGATCTGATGAAGCAATACTCGCGCGGCAGCGATGTGCCGTGCCGCTACGGCGGCGAGGAATTCCTGCTGCTGTTGCCCGGCATCAATGAAGACAAGGCCCGTGAGCGGGCGGAGCTTTTGAGATCGAGGATTTCGGCCGTGCCTGTCGAATGCCAAGGAACAACCCTGCATGTCTCGGCGTCTTTCGGCGTGGCGGTCTTCCCCTGGCATGCCAAGGATACGGATTCGCTGATTGCGGTGGTGGACAGGGCGATGTACCAGGCGAAGGCGGCCGGGCGCAATCGTGTCTGTTGTGCCGACGTCGCTGCCGGTTGATGCGGCGGTTGCTTCAGCGTCGGATCATGCCCGTTGTGGACGCGCGATGTTCCCATGCCGCAACAGGGCAGTGAACGCCTTCGCGGGCAAGGGTCTGCTGAACAGAAATCCCTGGTAGGTCTGGCAACCGTTCTGTTTTAGCACCTCCAGTTCCGCCTCCGTTTCCACGCCTTCGGCGATGACGTGGAGATTCAGGGGCTGTCCCATGTTGATGATGGTGCGTACGACAGCGACCTGGAACGGATCAGTTCATGGCCATCCGCGCGTCGCCTTCCTTGAGCCAGGTGCTCAGCCATTGGGCGATGACCTTCCGTCGCTCCTCCGGCGGCATGCCTTCCCGCAACCGGTCCGAACCAAGCGCCGGGCCTGGATGGAAAGCATCCTTGACCCCCTGCGCCGCTTGGCCTTCGACGTCCTTCAGCGCGACCGGTCCACTGGCACGCGCAACGTGTTCCTCTCTGGCCGTTTCAGTCGACATCCTACCCTCCAATTCCAGATATCGTATTGAGCCGATGCCCAGCACGCCGTACGTATCTATCGAATAAATGTGAATGAATGGCCCAGTAGGGGAAATACGTGAAAGTACGTATAAAGGGATTCCGGCCGGGGGTGGTCAGTAGTAGGCGGACAGCTGTCCAAAATAGCGGTGGTATCGGTAGGTCAGGATCGTTGTCTGCGCCTTGCTGAGATTGTCCTCATATCCTGCCGCCAGGTTCAGGTTGTATTTTTTCGACAGCAAGGCCTGCAGTTTGACCGACCAGGTCGTCATCTTTTGCTGCATGTACTGGCCCGCGATATCGGTATACAGGACGCCGCTCTGGATGTGGGGGTAGTTCCGGTAGGTGTAGCTGTAATCGGGAAGCAGCGTGAGGCGCTCGGACGTGCCGGGAATGGGCAATACGGCGCTGATCTGGATCGCCATCTCACGGTAGCGGCTGTCCTGCGATTGCAGGCCGACGACGGGATCGTCGTTCTTGTTGGTGCGTTCGAGGGTGTAGCTGTAATCGATGCTCAGTTTCGTTTTCCAGGTGGTGCTGGTGGCGGTCGTGCCCAGGCCGAGGCTGTAGGCGTCGGCGTTCAGGTATTGCAGCGATGTCCCCTGGTAATCGCTGGTGTATTGCTTGTTCATGTAGGACACATGCATGCGGTAGGCGTGTGCCGGTGAATAGTTCCAGGTCGCACTCGCCGTCAGGCCCGCATTGTCGCTCAGCCAATGGTGCGAATAGTCGTAGTGTTCCAGGTTTCCCTTGAGTTCCAGGGACGTCCTGGCATTCGGGTGGAAACTGATCTCCGGGTTCAGGAAATGGCCGACATAGTCGTACTGACGCGCAGCGGTCTGCAGGTAGAAGCTGCCATAGAACAAGTAGCTCAGCCTGGCGCGCCACTGCGGGGTGAACTCGAACTGGCGGGTCGCGAGCCTGGCGATCCATGTGGAGCCCTGACTGCCCACGCTCGGGAGCGGGGCGGTTCCCAGATGCACGGCGCTCGAGGCGCCGGGGTTGTCATTGTAGAAGTACTCGCCGGACAGGTAGATGTTCAACGGGCGGGTCGCCGGGGCCAGGGCATCGAGGTAGTTGCGGGCCGGCTTTGCGTACGGGGAATTCCCGGGGATGGCCCTGAACTGGTCGGCCGCCAGGTTGTATGACCCAAGATCGGACAGCATGGCGCCCAGCTGGTAGCGGCTCAAATCGGCATAGGTGGGATCGCCGGATGCGATCAGCCCCTGATACAGGCGCCGGGCATCCCGAACGCTTTCTTCTCCCTGCAGCGCGACCGCGTACTGGAAAGTGTACTCATTGTTGTTTGGATGTTGCGCGTGCAGCTCACGCCATAGGGGCAAGGCCTTGGCGTACATGCCCGCAGCCTGGTAGGCCTGGGCCAGTGCCGCCTTGATGCCGGGGGCATGCACCGGGGACCGGGCCACGTATTGCAGGTGGACGATCGCCTGTTTGGGATCGCTCGGGATCAGCAGCATGCCCAGATGGTAATGGGCCGTCAGATTGCCGGGTTCGCGGACAAGCACCGCTTCGAATTCCTGCTTGGCCTTGCCGTAGTTCCGGGCATCGTAATCCCGAATGGCCTGGGTGAGCAGTCCATTCGGTGACTGGGCAAACACGGGCATCGGCGCCAGCAGGAGCATGGCCAATGCCATGATGGATAGACGTCTGAGCATGTCCTTGCCAGCGATATCTAACGGTGGCCCGTGTTACGGCTTGGCCGGATGCGCCGGATGCGCCGGATGCGCCGGATGCTGGATGTCGGGCCGGGACG
>CAZBLR010000008.1:62969-68897 GCA_964492895.1 uncultured Zetaproteobacteria bacterium
GCGGCGGCTTCGGCGGATGCGGCGGCTTCGGCGGATGCGGCGGCTTCGGCGGATGCGGCGGCTTCGGCGGATGTATCGGATGCACGGGGTGCGCCGGATGCTCGATGAGCGGCGGGGTCGGATGATCAACGTTGGGCGTATGCTGCGGGATGTTCGGCTTGCCGACGCTTCCGCGGCCATGCTGCTGCATATCGTCGGGATTCACCGGCGTCACCGGCAACTGCAGCGGTTGCGGCTCGACCAGGCCCGGTGCCAGCGTGTGGATGCCCAGCCGCTGGATATCGCCCGGGGTGATGGCGCGCTCCTGCGGCGCCTTGCTGACCGTGAAGTGCAGGTACTGCCCAGGGGCCAAGACCACCGTTTCGCCGTGCAGGCCGCGTCCAAAGATGGCGCCCTTGAACAGCATGGCATCCGTCGTGGGCGGCTGGATGCCGTTCAGGTCCGGAGGCGGCACGATCACGCCGAACTCGGTGCCCCGCACGCCGATGTTGGCCGTCTGCGTCGACACGGAAAAACTGGACGTTGCACGCTTGAGCTCGGTGACCAGAAAGCGCGCCTTGCCCCACAACAGATAAAAGGCCCCGGCCACCAGCCCTTGCTGGTCCACATCGTAGCGCTCGATGCGCATGCGGCTTCTCGGGCCCAGGAAGACGACACTGTCATCGCGCATGACCAGGCGCACCTGGCCTGCCTTGCCTGTCCAGATCACGTCGGCGGGCTGCACCACCGTCCCGGGGGTGAGGGCGATCGTCTGCTGGCCTCGGGTGTCCCAGACCTCGCCGCTGGCGGATTCAACCTGACCCGCTGCTGCCCATGCAAGGATTGGAGAGTACAGTAGCACGCCAACAACTGCGATTGACGAACCAACGACTGCGACGACGTGCCGCATGTATCTTCCCTTCCTCAGCAATGCAGGGCCTCCCTCCGTTCCTTATGAGACAACTAGCAGCATATGCAAAGTGCAAAGCATATCCAGTGCCATTAAGCGTGAGCTGGCTCACAATAGGCAATTTCGAGCATTCCGGCCAGGCCTGGACAAAATACGGCCTCAACGGCTGCCGCATTTTGTCAGATCTTAAAAAGACATAGGGTATTGCAAGCTGTCTTACAAGCCCTATACCCGGATTTCGTAGTCGCCCGGATGCATCACCTGTCTGCGACAGGTGTCCGGCGTGGCTATTGATTCCGTGCCGAATCCGTTCAATCTTGGCCATGACGTCGTCGGGAGGGCAACCATGGTTCGTACGCTGTTTCGCAGAAGGCATCTATCCCACGCAGATGGCCAGGAAGGGCTGCATCGCGCCCTGGGCGTCCTGGATCTGACCCTGCTCGGGATCGGTGCCGTGATCGGTGCCGGTATCTTCGTGCTGACCGGGGTGGCGGCGGCCACCCAGGCGGGCCCCGGGCTCTTCCTTTCCTTCATCGTGGCCGGCGCCGCCTGCGGCCTGACGGCCCTGATCTATGCGGAGCTTTCCTCCAGCATCCCGTTCGCCGGCAGCGCCTACACCTATACCTATGCCAGCCTCGGCGAATTGCCGGCCTGGCTGATCGGCTGGGTGCTGATCCTCGAGTACGGCGTGGCCTCGGCCGCGGTGTCCATCGGCTGGTCCGGCTATCTGGGCAACCTGTTCGGAAGCACCGGATTCTACCTGCCGGCGGAGCTGACGCATGCGCCGGGCGACGGCGGCATCATGAACCTGCCCGCCGCCCTGATCATCATGGCCGTCAGCACCGTGCTGGCGCTGGGCATCCGCCAGGGCAGTCGCCTGAACAGCGGCATCGTCGCCATCAAGCTGCTGGTGCTGGCCCTGTTCATCGTCGTGGCCGTCGGGCATGTGAACCCGGCCAACTGGCAGCCCTTCCTGCCATTCGGCTGGTCCGGCGTGATGGCGGGCGCGGCCTACATCTTCTTCGCCTATATCGGCTTCGATGCCGTGTCCACCGCCGCCGAGGAGGCGAAGAACCCGCAGCGGGACGTGCCGCGCGGCATCCTGTACAGCCTCGCTGCCTGCACCATCCTGTACATGGTGGTGTCGCTGCTGCTGACCGGCGTACTGTCGTACACGAAACTGAACGTGCCGGATCCGGTGGCCTTCGCCATGACCAGCATCGGGGCGGTGACGGTGGCGCGGCTGATCAGTATCGGCGCCATCGCCGGGCTGACCTCGGTGCTCCTGGTGCTGCTGTACGGCCAGAGCCGCATCTTCTTCTCGATGTCGCGCGACGGCATGCTGCCGGAGATCTTCTCCCGCGTGCATCCGCGCTTCCGCAGCCCGGTGGTCGTCACGCTGGCCACCGGCATCATCATCGCCATCGTGGCCGCCTTTACGCCGATCCAGCGCGTGGCCGAGCTCGTGAACATGGGTACGCTGTCGGCTTTCACGCTGGTGGCGCTGGGGGCGCTGGTCATGCGGCGCACGCACCCCGATCTGCAGCGTCCGTTCAGGGCGCCGTTCATGCCCTGGACCTCGCTGCTGGCCATGGCCTTCTGCCTGTTCCTGATCGCGCATCTGAGCCGGGTGACGTTCATCGGCTTCGGTATCTGGACCGTAGCCGGCCTCGTCATCTACTTCGCCTATTCCCGTCACCGCAGCGTCATGGCCAGGGCCGAATAGTTGTCCGTGCGGCAGGGGTGGGCTAGGCCTGCGCCTGCGGCTCCAGGCGGGTGACGACCATCTTCGGCTCGCTCATCTCCAGCATGGCCGAGCGGATACCCTCGCGCCCCAGGCCGGAGTCCTTGACGCCGCCGTACGGCATGTGATCGACCCGGAAGGTGGGGAAGTCGTTGATGATGACGCCGCCGGTTTCGATGTGCTCGATGGCGGCCTGCACGGTCGGCAGGTGCCGGCTGAATACGGCGGCCTGAAGGCCGAAAGGCGAGCCGTTGATGCGCCGGATGGCTTCATCGATGCCGGTGACCGGCAAGACCGTGATGACCGGCGCGAAGATCTCCTTGCTGCATGCGAGCATGTCCTCGTGCACGTCGGTCAGCACCGTCGGTGCGATGACGTTTCCGGACCCGAGCGGCAGGCGCTTGCCGCCGCAGGCGATGCGGGCGCCGGCGGCCACCGCCTCCTCGATGACGGCCATGATGCGCTCAGCGGCCTGGGCCGAGATGACGGGGCCGACGACCGTGTCCGGATCGTGCGGGTTGCCGGCGCAGGTGGCCTTGGCCCGCGCCACGATCATCTCCAGAAACGGCTCGTACACCTGGTGCTGCACATAGATGCGCTGCACCGCGATGCAGGACTGGCCCGCCTGGGCGAAGCCGCCGAGAGCCAGGCGTTCGGCCGCCCAGGCCAGGTCGGCATCGCTGTCGACGTACGTGCCGGAGTTGCCGCCCAGTTCCAGGGTGATGCGCTGCCTGTCCACGGAACGCTTCAGCTGCCAGCCGACGTCCGGGCTGCCCGTGAAACTGAGCATGCGGATCCGCTCGTCGGTCAGCAGCAGCGGCACATCCCGGTGGTGCATCGGCAGCACATTGAGGCTGCCGTCGGGCCAGCCGGCGGCACTGGCCACCCTGGCCATCAGCAGGGCCGCGATCGGGGTGTTGGTGGCCGGCTTGATGATGATCGCATTGCCGCTGGCCAGCGCCGGCGCCACCTTGTGCGCCACCAGGTTCAGGGGGAAGTTGAACGGCGTGATGCCGAAGATGACCCCGAGCGGCTCCCGGCGCGTGTAACCCTCGTAGCCGGCGCCACGCTCCATGCCGTCCAGCGGCACCATCTCGCCGCAGAAACGACGGGCCTCCTCGGCCGCCCAGGTGAAGGTGGCCAGCGTGCGTGCGAACTCCTGTTCGGCGAACATGCGCGGCTTGCCGCCTTCGAGGATCAGGGCGTCGACCAGTTCGGCGCGGATGTCGCGCAGGCTGTCGCGCATGCGCAGCAGCAGCTCGGCGCGGCGGAAACGGCTCATGGACTTCAGCGACGGGCAGGCCGACTGGCTGCTGTGGATGCCATCCCGGATCTGCCGGCGCCCGGCCATCGAGACGGTGCCGACCACGGTGCCATCGAAGGGGCTCCTGATCTCGGCCGGCTGGATATTGCCGTCGCGCCCTTCGCCGTGGATCCACAGATAGAAATGCGGTGCGGTATGCTTGGGCATAGAACCTCCGGCTCAATGACTCAGCATAGCACGCGCTGCGGTGTGTAGCGCCGGCCCCATGGCCCCGCTACACTGCCGCGCCCATGGACCAGTCCCATATCCGCAACTTCTCGATCATCGCGCACATCGATCACGGCAAATCCACGCTGGCCGACCGCCTGATCGAGGATACCGGTGCCCTGACCCAGCGCGAGATGAAGAAGCAGGTGCTCGATTCCATGGACCTGGAGCAGGAGCGGGGCATCACCATCAAGGCCCAGACGGCGGCCCTGGGCTACAAGGCCGCCGACGGCCAGCTCTACAACCTGAACCTGATCGATACGCCCGGGCACGTCGATTTCACCTATGAGGTGTCGCGCTCGCTGCAGGCCTGCGAGGGGGCGCTGCTGGTGGTCGACGCCACCCAGGGGGTGGAGGCCCAGACGCTGGCCAATGTCTACCTGGCGCTGGAGAACAACCTCGAGATCATTCCGGTGATCAACAAGATCGACCTGCCCTCGGCGGATGTCGAGGAGGCCAAGCGGCAGATCGAGGAGGTCATCGGCCTGGATGCCTCCGATGCCATCGCCGTCTCCGCCAAGACCGGCCAGGGCATCGCCGAGGTGCTCGAGGCGATCGTGCACCGCATCCCGGCCCCGAAGGGGGATCCGGAGTCGGCCCTGAAGGCGCTGGTCGTCGATTCATGGTTCGATCCCTACGTCGGGGCCGTGGCGGTGGTGCGTGTCGTCGACGGCCGCATCGGCAAGAGCGACAAGATCCGCCTGATGTCCACCCGCCGCGCCTTCGAGGTGCAGGAGCTCGGCGTGTTCCGGCCGCAGCCGCTGCCCCGGGACGCGCTTGAAGCCGGCGAGGTCGGCTTCATGGTCTGCGGCATCAAGGAACTGGCCGAGCTCAAGGTCGGCGATACCGTGACCCAGGAGAAGAAGCCGGCGGCGGCGCCGCTTCCCGGCTATCGCGAGCCCAAGCCGATGGTGTTCTCCGGACTGTATCCGGTCGATTCCGCCGATTATGCCGACCTGCGCGATTCGCTGGAGAAGCTGCACCTGAACGATCCGGCCTTCACCTTCGAGCCGGAAAACTCGGCCGCCCTCGGCCTGGGCTTCCGTTGCGGCTTTCTGGGCATGCTGCACATGGAGATCGTGCAGGAGCGCCTGGAGCGCGAGTACGACCTGGACCTGATCACCACCGCGCCGTCGGTGGTCTATCGCCTGACCATGCAGGACGGCACGGTGCGCGAGATATCCAACCCCAGCCAGTTCCCGGATCCGGCCGGCATCCGCACCATCGAGGAACCGCGCGTGACGGCGAACATCTTCGCGCCGACCGATTACGTCGGGGCCTTGATGAAGCTGTGTCAGGAGCGGCGAGGCATCCAGAAGGCCATGACCTACATCTCGGACAACCGCGTGATGTTGAGCTACGACCTGCCGCTGGCCGAGATGGTCATCGATTTCTACGATCGCCTGAAGTCGATCTCGCGCGGCTACGCCTCGATGGATTACGAGCTGTCGGGCTTCGCGCCGGACGACGTGGTCAAGCTCGACGTGCTGGTGCACGGCGATCCCGTCGACGCGCTGTCGCTGATCGTGCATCGCTCGGTGGCCGAGAACCGCGGCCGCGAGCTGGTGCAGAAGCTGCGCGAGTTGATCCCGAGGCAGCAGTTCGACGTGCCGCTGCAGGCGGCCATCGGCGGGCGCATCCTGGCGCGCGAGACGGTCAAGGCCGTGCGCAAGAATGTCACGGCCAAGTGCTACGGCGGAGATATTACACGCAAGCGCAAGTTGCTCGAGAAGCAGAAGGCCGGTAAAAAGCGCATGAAGAACA
>CAZBLR010000009.1:0-63590 GCA_964492895.1 uncultured Zetaproteobacteria bacterium
CAGAAACTCAACCTCGTGCTCCTCGATCATCTCGAATACTTTTTTCACATCTTTACTCACGGTTTTCCTCTCCTCGTATCATTGAAAGCCGGGTCCGCCGGATCCGGCGCTTCAGGGATTTAGTATTGAACAAGCAAATTGAAAGCCAAAACACCTGGGGCGTTCAAGTCCGTGACTTTTAAGCGCGCCGGCTTCACCGGCCCGCGCAAGATGACCACGATTTAGGCAAGACATGGCTAACATGTAATCATTCCGGGGAGGCAAAGCCCCCCTGACCGGCCAGCAGGCTCTGCTGGTGCGCCAGCATGCGGGAGTGGATCAGCTGCAGCAGAACCTCCGCCTGTTTCTGGGAGCGCCGGATCATGGCCAGGCGCTCGCTCAGCAGCGAATGGGCGTGATCGAAGGCGAGGCGCATGCGGGGCCACAGCGGCATCAGCCCCGGGATATCGGAGGACTGGACTTCACCCACGATACTGTCGAACAGATCCTTGTACCCACCCACCTCAAAGCTCAACCGCTCCCGGGCCGCGGCCAGTTCCGCCGAGCCCAGCAGCATGGCTCCGTTTTCCCGCACCAGTTCATCCCAGTGAGCGGGAGGGATATGCGCCTCCTGCGCCTTCTGCATCAGCACCATCATGCGCTGGTACAGGACGCTTTCCGCATCGTCCGGCCACACCCGGTTATAGCGATACACGGATGCGCACATCAGCGCGACCAGGTTGCGGATCGAATACAGGATCAGCTTGACCTCTTCCCGCGAAACGGTTGCCCCCGGGCTCCTTGGCGACACCACGAAACGCAGGGGATGGGACTGCGAGGTTTCCACCAGGCGTCCGTTGCTGACGAGGCCGTAATTTCCATGGAACAGGGTCTGACCCATCATCTCGCCATCCAGGGCCTTGCGGGCATCGGCCAGTTGCACCGTGTTTTCCGAGAAAAAGACCTCGTAATAGCACTCGGGAGGAGGCAGCTCGTCGTCATCGTCGGTCACGCTGTCGAAATCGTGCGGGAACTGGGTGACGTCCCGCCCGGGTTCGACGCGTTTCCAGATGCCGATGAAGTAGAAATACTGGGAGGCCAGCGAATCGTCGGCCAGGGATATCACGATGGTGTACACCCCCTGATCCGATGACGCATCGAACGCCATGACATCATCGCGCAGCCGGATGTCCGAGGCGCTCAGCCCCAGGCGGCTGAGCATCGTCACACAATGCCCGACGAACAGGTCCTTGCTGCAGCCATCCTTGGAATAGACCCAGACACGCCCGAGAAGCGGCAGGCTGTTCGGTTCCAGAATCCGGTCCTGTATGGACAGTGCGTGCAACAGCAGCTTGTTCTTCAACATATTGACCCCCGTTGGCAATCGACCCGAAAAAAAAAACCGGGGCCGCACGATAGGCTGTGCGACCCCGGTCTTGTCTACCTCACGCCTTTGCGGCAAGACATGAGGTAGACATCCGTGCAATCAGCTTACTCGTATACCTGCTCGTGATGCTGAGTGATATCCAGACCCTGAATCTCTTCTTCCTCGCTGACACGCAGTCCCATGACCACATCCAGCACCTTCAGGATGATGAACGTCACCACGGCATCATAGACAATCGTGGCGCCGCAGGCCGTCGCCTGCACCATCAGCTGATGACCCATGGTCACGCCCTTGGCGAAACCGGCACCGCCGTACGAGGCATCGACGAACACGCCCGTCATCATGGCGCCGACGATACCGCCGATGGCATGCACGCCGAAGGCATCCAGAGAATCGTCATAGCCGAAGGCGCGCTTCACATAGGCGACCATGATGAAGCAGATCACACCGGCAGCGATGCCGATGGCCAGCGCGCCGATCGGGCCCACGAAGCCGGAAGCCGGGGTGATGGCCACCAGGCCGGCCACGGCACCGGAACAGGCGCCCAGCAGGCTCGGCTTCTTGAACATGATCCACTCAGAGAACATCCAGGCCAGCGAGGCCATGGCCGTGGCGACCTGCGTCACCAGCAGAGCCATACCGGCGGTGCCGTCTGCAGCCAGCTCGGAGCCAGCGTTGAAGCCGAACCAGCCCACCCACAGCAGGCCGGTACCGATCAGCGTCAGGGTCAGGTTATGCGGCAGCATGGCTTCCTTCGGATAACCGACGCGCTTGCCGAGCACCAGGGCTGCCACCAGACCGGCAATACCGGCATTGATATGCACCACGGTACCACCGGCGAAGTCCAACGTGCCCATGCCGCCGAGCCAGCCGCCGCCCCAGACCCAGTGAGCGATCGGAGAGTACACCGCCAACACCCAGATACCCATAAAGATAAACATGGCGGAGAACTTCATGCGCTCCGCAAAGGCGCCGACGATCAGCGCCGGTGTGATGATGGCAAAGGTCATCTGGAAGGTGGCGAACACCGTCTCGGGAATCGAGCCGGAAATCGTGTCATAGCCCACGCCACTCAAGAAGGCCTTGGACAGGCCACCGATATAGCCCGAGCCATCAGAGAAGGCCAGCGAATAACCGGCAACCACCCACAGCACCGACACCAGGGACGTGATCGCAATCATCTGCATCACCACCGACAGCACGTTCTTTTTACGTACCATACCACCGTAGAACAGACCCAGGCCCGGCAGCGTCATCAGCAGCACCAGGGCCGTGGCCGTAATCATCCAGGCCGTGTTGCCCGTATCCAGGGTAGGCTTGGCATCGGCCAGGGCCACACCCGGAACCAGGAGGACACCGGCAGCGACGGCTGCGAACCTCCCAAACCATTCACGTACAGTTTTCACCATGATCCTTTCTCCTTTCCCGCTTCGTTCAGATTCAAAGGGCGTCGACATTTTCTTCGCCGGTACGGATGCGAACCACGCGCTCGACATTCGTGACAAAGATCTTGCCGTCACCCACTTTTCCGGTATTCGCGGCCTTGCAGATCACATCGATCACCGAATCCAGGGATTCGTCGCTGACCACCACCGTGATTTCCGATTTCGGAACGAAGTCAACCTTGTACTCGGCGCCGCGATACAGTTCGGTATGGCCCTTCTGCCGGCCATGCCCCCTGACCTCGCTGACCGTCATTCCGCTGATGCCCAGTTCGATCAGTGCATCTTTGACGTCATCCAGTTTGAACGGCTTGATGATTGCCGTAACCATCTTCATCATAATTCCTCCTAATAGGTTCCGTGCCGTATGGGAGGGGGCGGGCGCACCCGCCCCGTCCTCACACCAATCAGAGAGAGAAGTTCACACCCAGAATGACCTCGGGATGAACCACGGTGCCATAGATGTACTTGTTGCCATCCAGGGACTTCTTGACGACCGGGATCGTGCCGGTCAGCGACGGCGTCGCGGTGATGCCACCGATGGTGAAGTCCTTGCTCATGGCCAGGGTCACCAGCTGGGCGCCGGTCTTCCAGGTATCGGTAGACGGACGGTTGACCGCATCCTTCTTCCAGGAAGCAAACGACACGGTACCGGACAGATCCACGCCGGAGAACGAACCGGAAACGCCGAGATCGACCCAGGTATCACCAGCCAGATACCACTTGCTCTGCGAGCTGGCGGCCGTGTAGGACACCTTCACGGACGGGCTGATCGGCGCGTCATAGGAAAGACCCAGGTAGACCTCCGGGAAGTTCGAGGCCGAGTCATACAGATAGGTGTAGTCGATGCCGCCGACCGAGTAGCCGACACCAGCGTAGCTGCCGCTGTAATCCAGCGTCCAGTCGGTCTCGACCACGCTGTTGCCGCCGTACTGGGGTGCCGGCGACGCATAGGAATTGGACAGCCACACGCTACCCGTCAGACCACCGACGGCTGCACTCAGGTCGCCCTGCACCGCAGTGCCGGTGCTCTGCTGCACGCCACGCCAGACGTACTTGCTGAACGCACCGATATCCGCGCCATACGAAAGATCCGCGGCCTGAGCCTTGGTTACGGACACGGTACCAGCCGCCATCAAGGCAACGATAGCCGCTGCAAACAAACGCATTTGCTTCATATTTCTTCTCCTTCATTCCATTGGTTGTCATTGATTCGTATCAATGGACACTGGAGCTAGTAGCAACGCGTATGCCAACCTGGCGCAAGCCGTCAAATCCGCGTGATTTATAAATGGATAGTTATCATACGCCGCGGCCGCGGGCATCGTGAGACCCCGCCCATTAGTGCTTATATTTTAAGCACGAGTGCCTATATGCGCGCCAACCAGCCTCGCAACGGCGGACCACCCTTGTCCGCCAGGCCGGTGATCCGCCCTTGAACGGCAAGGGGCTTTAGGCATTAGCCTTTGTCGGCCGAACTGCTATGCTGCGCGTCCAAGGAGTGCGGAATGGAGATCGATTTTCAATACGCCCCGTGGGGGATGTTCTTCGCTGCGACCATGTATGTCGTGGGCAATGGTGTCTGGATCAACCACCTTGCGCGCAAACGCGTATGGGTCGGCTGGCTGTTGTGGCTCGTGTCCGGCCTGCTGTTTCTGGTGGCCGGTGCGGCCGTCGAGATTCACCTCACCAGCGCTTCCATCGGCGTCTGGAAACAGCTGCGCAGCGTCGATCCGACCAACCACTGGATCGTCATGACCTTCTATGCCCTGCTATCCTTCCCCGGAGCGGCAAGCGTCATGCTTCGCCAGAGCATGTCATGGACGCGGTTCACGATCCTGGCCCCGGCATTGATCGTGCTGCTGCCCATCGGCCAGGAGATGGCCAACCCCGGCAACAGCTATCTGTCGCTGAGCATCGGCATCACGCTGGCGACATGCTGCATCCTGTGGATATGGCAGTGGCTGCTGGACTGTGAGCCGACGCCCAAGCTGAGGACCAAAGAAGCAACATGATCGCGCCCCAAGAACGGGCGGCCGTTCTCGTTGAGGCCCTTCCCTACCTCCAGCATTTCGCCGACCAGACCATCGTCATCAAGTACGGCGGCCATGCCATGGTGGAAGGCAGCCTGAAGGAAAGCTTCGCCCGTGACATCGCCCTGCTCAAACAGGTCGGCATCAATCCCGTCGTGGTGCATGGCGGCGGCCCGCAGATCGGCGATCTTCTGAAGAAGCTCGGCAAGGAGGCCAAATTCGTCGGCGGCATGCGCGTCACCGACAGCGAGACCATGGACATCGTCGAGATGGTCCTGGCCGGCCTGGTCAACAAGGAAATCGTCTCGAACATCAACCGGGCGGGCGGGCGGGCCATCGGCCTGTCCGGGAAGGACGGCGGATTGATCTGTGCGCGCAAACTGATGCTGCAGCGGGATGCTCCCGAACTGCAGGCGCCCGAGATCATCGACCTCGGGCATGTCGGAGAGGTCAGCCGCATCAACCCGCAGGTCATCGAACTGATCGACAAGGACCGCTTCGTTCCCGTGATCGCCCCCATCGGCTACAACAAGGAAGAAGGCGTCAGCTACAACATCAACGCCGACCTGGTTGCCGGTGCCATCGCCAAGGCTCTGGGTGCGGCCAAGCTGATCCTGCTGACGGACGTGCCCGGCGTACTGGACCAGGACAAACAGCTCAAATCCCAGCTCACGGCGGCGGAGACCCACGCGTGGATCGACAACGGCACCATCGCCGGGGGCATGATCCCCAAGGTGCAATGCTGTCTCGATGCCGTCGGCCATGGCGTGGGACGGGCTCACATCATCGATGGACGCGTCCCCCACGCCCTGTTGCTCGAGATCTTCACGGACGCCGGCGTCGGCACCGTTTTCACCAACGAATAGGCCCACGGATTCCACGCAGCGGCCAGGCCCCGCTGCATGCAATCCGATTTATATTAGAACTTGACTATATAATCATATATGTAATAGTTCGCTGCATGAGCGAATTCCCGCCCGAAAGGATCAGCGAAGCCACCCAGGGGCTGCGCGGCATCGCCCACGAGGTTCGCCTGACCGTGCTGTGCCACCTCCTGAACGGCCCCATGTGCGTCACCGACCTCATGGAAGCGACCGGCGCTTCCCAGTCCAACCTTTCCCAGCACCTGTCGAAGATGCGCATGATGGGCATCCTGCACACCCACAAGCAGGGGCAGCATGTATACTATGAAATAGCCGAGCCGGCGTTTGCCGAGCTGGTGCAATCACTGAAGCGCATTTATTGCCCGGAAGCGTGTGAGAAATGATTGACGGGGATTTTTTTTGTTCGAAACGCAACCGCATCGCCGCGCTTGCCATGGCGGCGGCAAGCCTGGGCATGCCGGCCGCGATGGCCGCACCCGCTGATGCCGTTTCACTGGACGTCCATTCCGGCATCGCGCTCGCATTGAAGCAGAACCCGGCACTGATGGCCTCCGAGATGGACGTGTCCAGTGCCGATGCCAGCCTGTCCGAGGCCAGGGCGGCCCTGTTCCCGCGCGTGGATCTCCGGTCCACGGCCATGAAAACGAACTCCCCGCTCAATGTCTTCGGAACGAAACTGCTGCAGCAGTCGGTGACGGCCAACGACATGGCCCTGACGACACTGAACAACCCGACGGCCATCACCAACTACCAGAATTCCGTGACCGCATCGCTGCCGGTATTCACCGGCGGGGCCAATCTTGGCCGTATCGATGCCGCCCAATACGGGCTGCAGGCAAGCGAACATGCCAATGCCATGCAGAAGCAGCGCGTCATCTTTCAGGTCATCCGCAGCTTTGCCGGGCTTGAGGCCGCCCGCGCCATGAGGACCGTGGCCGTCCAGGCGCAGAAATCAGCCGGCGAGCACCTGCGCGTCGCAAACTCCCTGTTTGCACGGGGCATGGTCGTCAAAAGCGACGTGCTGAACGCCAAGGTGCATCTCGAGGACAGCCAGCTTGCGGTGATCACCGCCGCCAATGCCGAGGCCCGGATGCTCGACCATATCCGCGCCCTGCTGAACCTGGATACGGGCAGCACACTCAACATCAGGGAAGGCGTCGACATTCCCGTCCCCAGCCAGGATCTGGCCCAGCTCACCGATGCAGCGCTGCACAAGCGTCCGGACCTGCTGGCGCTGCGCTCCCAGGGCGAAGCCGCCGAGGCAGGCAGCACCGTCGCCCGGGCCGGCATGTTCCCGCACGTCAACCTGGTCGCCACCGAGGAATGGAACGATCCGCACTGGCGCCTGCGCCACTCCAATTACCAGATCGCGGCCATGGTCGACCTGAATGTCTTCGCGGGCGGACGGGACAGGGCGGCCATGGAGAAGGCCAAGGCCAAGCGCGCGCGACTCGAATTCCAGCTCATCGACAAGACGCGTCAGGTGGAGAACGAAGTCGCCGACGCCTTCCGCGGCCTGCACGAGGCCGACCAGCGCCTGCAATCGCGCAAGGAGGCCCTGACCCAGGCCGAGGAAAGCCTGCGCATCACCGACTCCCGATACAAGGCCGGCCTGGAACGCATGGCCGACCTGCTGCTGGTCCAGACCCAGCTGGATCAGGCCCGCGCCGACGTCATCCAGGCCCGGTTCGACCAGGTCGTGACGCGCGCCCGCCTTTACCTGGCGACAGGACAACTGACCCCGGAGGTATTGCAGTGAAACTTCGTCTCTCCCGTCATCCGGGACCGGCATGGTTCATCGCGCTCGGCCTGTCGCTGGCCGCCTGCTCGAGCAACCAGCAGGATCAGTCGTCGCCGGCGCAGCCCGGCATACCCGCCACCGTCATGACCATTGCCTCCGATGTCATGCCCAAGGTCTATGTCACGACCGGGACGATCAGCTCGGAGAACAGGGTGGACATCGCCTCCCGTGTCATGGGCTTCATCCGCAGCATCAACGTCCACGAAGGACAAAGCGTGAAGAAGGGCCAGCTTCTGGTACGCATCGACTCGGAGGATATCCGCGCCCACCTCAGGGAGGCCCAGGCCGCCCTGGCCCAGGCCCAGGCCCGCGCCGCGGAAGCCAAGGCGGATTTCGAGCGCTACAGCGCCCTGCACGCGCAACAGGCGGTGACGGAACGCGAATACCAGCAGATCGCCCTGAAAAACCAGATCGCCCAGAAGGGGCTTCATGCGGCCGAGGCAGGACTGGCCCAGGCGCGGGCGCAGATCCAGTATGCCGAGATCACCGCCCCGATTTCGGGCGTGGTCGTGTCCAAGCACAAGGACAGCGGCGACATGGCCAATCCCGGCGAACCCATCCTGGCCATCGAGGACCCCACCGAGATCATCCTGCGCACCTACGTCAAGGCACAGCAGGTCAACCTCATCCACGTCGGCGACACGGTCATGGTCTCCGTGCAGGCCCTGAACAAGAACATCCAGGGGCACATCACCCAGATCGTGCCCTCGGGAGACCCCACCACCCACAGCTATCTGGTCAAGGTCTCCCTGGGTCAGTTGCCCGAGCTGAAGGTCGGCATGTTCGCCGACGTGCAATTCGCGACCGGTGAGACCCAGGGCATCATGATCCCGGCCTCGGCCATCGTGATGCGCTCCGACATCCCCGGCGTCTACATGGTCGAGCCCGACAACAGCGTGCATTTCCGCATGATCCGCACCGGGCGCGCATGGGAGGACAAGACCGAGGTGCTGTCCGGCCTGACGGTCGGCGAGCGCATCGTCGTGTCCTCCGACGCCCCGCTGCGTACCGGAGAGCATATCATCCCGACGACCGCCCAGAGCCGATAAGCAAGGATAGGCGCAGATGTCCTTTGATCCGAGCAAGCTGAACATCGCAGGCCGCCTGAGCTGGAAGGCCACGCACTCGCAGATCACACCGATCGCCAGCGCCGTCATCTTCCTGATCGGCCTGGTGGCGCTGTTCGTCACGCCGCGCGAGGAGAACCCGCAGATCAACGTGCCGGCCGCCAACGTCTTCGTGCGCATGCCGGGCGCCTCGCCCGAAGAGGTCCACAACCTGATCGTGCGTCCGCTGGAGATGGTGCTCAAGGAGATGCCCGGCGTCGACCACACCTTCGGCACGGCCATGGGCTCCATGGGCGTCGTCACGGTGCAATTCGATGTCGGACAGGATAAGGAAGCCTCGCTGGTCAAGCTGTATGACCGCATCATGCACAACCTGGACCGCATCCCGCCCGGGGCATCCCGGCCCCTGATCAAACCGCTGGATGTCGATGATGTGCCGATCGTGGTTCTGACCCTGTCCAGCGCCGACTACAGCGACATGCAGCTGAAACAGCTGGCCATGCGCGTCAAGGAACAACTGGCCCCGATCCCCGGCGTGTCCGTCGTGGATGTCGTCGGCGGCCGCGACCTGCAGGTCACCGTGAACATCGATCCGGGCCGCATGGCCGCGCAGGGCATCGGCATCGAGGCCATCCAGCAGGCCCTGGAAGCCGCCAACGTGGCGATTCCGGCCGGCACCGCCGTCGACAACAACATGGTCAAGAAGATCCGGGTCGGCGGATTCCTGCGCTCCGCTCAGGACGTCGCCAATCTGGTGCTGGCCGTGCACAACGGCAGGCCCGTCTATCTCAGGGATGTCGCCACCGTGACCGAGGGCCCGGGCGAGATCGACGAGGTGCACCGCATCGGCTTCGGGCCCGCGGCCAAGCACCGGCCCAAGGGGGAATACGAAACCTCGGCGGTGAGCATCGCGCTGGCCAAGAAGCCAGGCACCAACGCCGTCGTCGTCGCCGAGCACATCCTGCAGAAGCTCGACACCCTGAAGGGCGACCTGATCCCGGATGACGTGCATGTGAACGTGACCCGCGACTCCGGCAAGCAGGCCGATGATGCCGTCAACACGCTGGTGGAGCACCTGGGCATCGCCATCGGCACCGTAATCATCATCCTGCTGCTGTTCCTCGGCTGGCGCGAGGCAGCCATCGTCACCATGAATATCCCGCTGGTACTGCTGATCGTGCTCGCCGTCGGCCTGATCTTCGGCCAGACCATCAACCGCATCACGCTGTTCGCCCTGATCCTGTCCCTGGGCCTGTTGGTCGACGACTCCATCGTCGTCATCGAGAACGTGCACCGCTACTTCAGGGCCGGCATCCGCCAGGCCGGCGACAAGGCCATCGCCTGCGTCAAGGCGGCCAACGAGACGGGCAAGCCGACGATCGTGGCCACGTTCGCGGTGATCCTCGCCTTCATCCCGATGGCCTTCGTGACCGGCATGATGGGACCGTACATGGCCCCGATCCCGTTCAACGCGCCGGTGGCCATGCTCGCCTCGCTGGTCATCGCCTACATGCTCACGCCCTGGGTGGCCCGCCGCTTCATGCACTGCAAGGTGGACACCGGCGCCGGCGAGGTGACGGAATCGCACGACTGGCTGGCACGCGTCTACCTGAAGTACGCCGAACCGCTGATCGAGAAGCCGAAGGTGCGCAAGATCTTCTTCGGCGTCACGGCGGTGCTGATGATCTTCGCCCTGTGGGAGCCGGCCTGGCAGTTCTTCCGCCCCTCGGGCATCAACGGCCCGATGACGCCCGGCACCGTCGAGCTGAAGATGCTGCCCAAGGGCAACAAGAACACCTTCAACATCACCATCGACATGCCGGCGGGCACGACGCTGGAAACCACCGATGCCGTCACCCGCGATATCGGCGAGGTGCTGCACAACTACGCGCCGGTGACCGATTACGAGTCCTACGTCGGCATGGCCGGACCCGTCGATTTCAACGGCATGCTGCGTGGTGCCTCGGTCAAGCGCGGCCCCAATGTGGCGGAGATCCGGGTCAACCTGATCAGCAAGCACGAGCGCAGCGAGAAATCCGAGCAGATCGTGCTCGGCCTGCGCAAGCTGCTGAAGCCGGTGGAAAGCCGCTATCCCGATGCCAACATCAAGCTGGTCGAGGATCCGCCGGGGCCGCCGGTACGGGCCACGTTGCTCGCCGAGATCTACGGCCCGGACTACCACAAGCTGCGCCAGATCGCCAAGCAGGTGCGCAAGCGCTTCGAGCATACCTGGGACGTGGTCGACACCGATGATTCGGTCGGGGCCGATCAGAAGGAATACCGTGTCATCGTCGACAAGGAAAAGGCCGCGGCCAGCGGCGTGTCCACGATGCAGGTGGCCAAGGTCATCCACGATTTCGTGTCCGGCTTCGACATGGGGAACATCCATGTCGACAGCGCTCGCACACCGGTGATGATCCATGTGCAGATTCCGCGCAAGGACCGCATCGCCCCGCGCGATCTCGATCGCATCCATGTCGTCGGCAAGCACGGCGAATTGGTGCCCGTGTCCACCATCGCCCATATCGAGGAGGTGGTGGCGCCGAAGACGATCTACACCAAGGACGGGCATCAGGTGGCCTACGTCACCGGCGAACCGGAGACCGGATCGCAGGTCTACCCGCTGCTCGACATGGACCGGCACCTGGACGACCACAAGGTGGCGGGCGTCATGCTGAAGACCGGCGGCATGCGTTTCACGCGCACCCAGCCCGATGACACCTTCGGCTACGAGCTCCTTTGGGACGGCGAGATGCGCCTGACGCTGGACGTGTTCCGCGACCTGGGTGCGGCCTTCATCGTCGCCCTGGTGATGATCTACCTGCTGCTGGTGGCCTATTACGGCGGCTTCATGCTGCCCCTGCTGGTTATGGGCGCGATCCCACTGACCATGATCGGCATCTTCCCCGGGCATCTGATCACGGGTCAGCCGTTCACCGCCACGTCGATGATCGGCATGATCGCGCTGGCCGGCGTCGTCGTGCGCAACTCGATGCTGCTGATCGACTTCATCCTCGGCTACCGGGCCGCCGGCCATTCGGTCAAGGATGCGGTGATGATGGCCGGCGCCATGCGCGCCCGCCCCATCATCCTGACGGCGCTGGCCATCATCGCCGGCACCTCGATCATGATCGCCGATCCCGTGTTCGGCGGCCTCGGCGTATCGATGGCCTTCGGCACCATCGCCTCGACCATCCTGACCATGTTCGTGATCCCGCTGCTCTACTACCTGTGGCAGCGGGAAAAGACCTGATTTTGACTCAAGGAGGACCTATGACTACCGAACGCGCGATTCGCATCATCGCCGGCAGCTTCATCCTGCTGTCGCTGGGCCTGGCCCATGTCTACAACGGAGCCAGCCTGCTCGACGGGCCGACCTGGCTGTGGTTCACCGCCTTTGTCGGCGCCAACCTGCTGCAATCCGGCATCACCCGCTGGTGCCTGATGGAACAGATCCTGACCAAGCTGGGCATGAAGTCCGGCGGCAGCTGCGCCAAGGCATGAGCATGAACGATTTCATGCATCAGTACGGCGTCTACCTGTTCGTCGGACTCATCGTCGCCTGGACGGTCTGGTCACGCTGGCTGTCGCCACGCCTGGCCGGCGTGCGTTCCCTGTCGGCCACCGATTACCTGAGCCGTTGGCGCAACGAGGCCCATACACTGCTTGACGTTCGCTCGCCGGGCGAATACGCCAGCCAGCATGCTCCGGATGCCGTGCTGATGCCGCTGGGCGAACTGCGCCACGGCCTCGACAAGATCGAAAAATCGTTGCCGGTGATCTGCATCTGCGCCTCGGGGAGCCGCTCGGCCATGGCTGCGGTGACGCTCGCCAAGGCGGGAGTGAAAACCGTCTACAATTTCTCTGGTGGCATGGCCGCATGGAGCGCTGCTGGCCTGCCGGTCCGCAAGGGCCGCTGAACGGATCGGTCCGCAACGGGCGGACCTTGTAGCTTTCGGATACATCATGTCCCGGAAGCCTTGGCGCTGAATGCGCACATCACTGCGGGAAAACCCGCCAGATAGGAGTAAAAACCATGGCACATGTCGTCATTATGGGCGCCGGTATCGGCGGTCTGCCTGCAGCCTACGAGATGCAGGAGGAACTGAAGAAGCTGAAGGGAGACCACCAGGTCACCGTCGTCTCCAACAACGATTATTTCCATTTCGTACCGAGCAACCCCTGGGTTGCGGTGGGCTGGCGTACGCGCGAGGAGATCTCGATCCCGCTGGCCCCGGTGCTGGCCAAGAAAAAGATCAACTTCGTCTCCGCCGGCGCCCGCGAGCTGAAACCCAAGGAAAACACCCTGGTGCTGGGCAACGGCAAGAACCTGGAATACGACTACCTGGTCATCGCCACCGGCCCGCGCCTGGCCTTCGAGCTGGTCGAGGGCCTTGGGCCGGATGGCGGCCATACCCATTCGGTCTGTCACGTCGATCATGCCGAGGAGGCCTACAACGCCTTCGAGGAATTCTGCAAGAATCCGGGACCGGTCGTCATCGGCGCCGTGCAGGGCGCCTCGTGCTACGGCCCGGCCTACGAGTTCGCGATGATCGTCGATACCGAGCTGCGCCGGCGCAAGATCCGCGACAAGGTACCGATGACCTTCATCACGCCGGAGCCGTATATCGGGCACCTGGGCCTCGGCGGCGTCGAGGATTCCAAGGCCATGCTCGAATCCGAGCTGCGCAAGCGTGACATCAAGTTCATCACCAACTGCAAGACGACCAAGATCACCGCGGACGAGCTCCACTACGAAGAGGTGGACCGCAACGGCGAGAAGATCGCCGAGGGCGTGCTGCCGCACAAGTACACGATGCTGCTGCCCGCGTTCCGCGGTACGCCGGTGGTGGCCAACACCGAGGGCCTGGCCAATCCGATGGGCTTTGCGCTGATCAACGAGTTCCAGCAGAACCCGACCTACGGAAACATCTTCTCCACCGGCGTCATCGTGGCCATCCCGCCCGCCGACACCAGCTGTCCGCTGCCGGTCGGCACGCCGAAGACCGGCTACATGATCGAGTCGATGACCACGGCGCTGGTGCACAACATCGTGCATGCCATCAAGGGCGAGAAGCCGGAGAAGACCGGCACCTGGGGCGCGATCTGCCTGGCCGATCTCGGCGACCGCGGCGTGGCCTTCGTCGCCATCCCGCAGATTCCGCCGCGCAATGTCGTCTGGGCCAGCGCCGGCAAGTGGGTGCACGCCGCCAAGGTGATGTTCGAGAAGTACTTCATGCGCAAGATGCGCATCGGCAAGTCCGAGCCGTACTACGAGAAGTGGATCACGAAGACGCTGGGCATCAAGCGCCTGACCGACGACTGAGATGCGCATGCGGGTCTCGCACGAGGGCGGCGCCCGCTTCCGGGCGGATTGCCGCGGCCACAGCGTGACCATGGACCAGCCCGTGGAGGATGCCGGCAGTGATGCCGGCATGACTCCGCCGGAGCTGTTCGCAGCCTCCCTGGCGGGCTGTATCGGCTACTATGTCGCCCGCTACAGCCAGCAGGCGGGCATCGATACCACGGGGCTCGCAATCGATTGCGACTGGTCTGTGGCCGAGCACCCGCACCGCATCGGCGCGCTTCAGGTGCACATCACGCTGCCGGGGATGCCGGAGAACCGGAAGAAGGCCGTGGAACGCGCGGCCTCCCTGTGCCTGATCCATGCCACGCTGCAGCAGGGGCCGGAGATCCGGATCACGCTGGCAAACGACTAGCCCGCCACATACGCTTGGCATCAGCAACGACGAAGAGGAGACGATGATGGAACCATCGCTGGATTACGGCATACGCACCGTGTTCGACGGCAGCATGCAGGAGGCGGAGGCCGCGGTCACCGAGGCCCTGAAGGGCGTCGGCTTCGGGGTACTGACCCGCATCGACGTGGCGGACACCCTGAAGAAGAAGATCGACCTGGATCGCCCCCCCTACGTCATCCTCGGGGCCTGCAACCCAAAATACGCGGCACACGCCATCGACAACGAGATCGAGATCGGCCTGCTGCTGCCCTGCAACGTCATCGTCTACGAGGATGCGCAGGGCCGGACCATCGTCTCGGCCATCGAGCCGCTGCGCATGTTCGAGCTCGTCGATCGTCCCGATCTGCGCGACGTGGCCGAAGAGGTCAAGGCGCTGCTGCAGAAGGCCATCGACGCCATCGCCAGCAAGGGCTGAGGCTTTGCGCCAGGCGCACGAATGGGAGGCCCGCTACCAGGAGGGCAACACCGGCTGGGACCGCGGCGATGCGAGCCCGGCCCTGGCGGCCTGGCTCGCATCCGGTGCCCTCGCGCCCGGCCGCACGCTGGTCCCCGGCTGCGGCCGCGGCCATGAGGTCATCGCCCTGGCCCGCCATGGCTTCGCCGTCACGGCGCTGGATTTCGCGCCCAGCGCCGTGGCGCACGTGCAGGAGTCGCTGGCACGCGAGGGCCTGAACGCCGACGTGCTGCAGGCGGACGTGCTGCAGTGGCAACCCGATGCCCCCTTCGACGCCCCTTTCGACGCCATCTACGAGCAGACCTGCCTGTGCGCCCTGCCCGACGATGTGTGGCCGGACTACGCCGAGCGCCTGCACGGCTGGCTCAGGCCCGACGGCCGGCTCTACGCCCTGTTCATGCAGACCGGCCAGCCCGGCGGCCCGCCGCGCCATTGCGATCTGCTGCACATGCACCGCATCTTCGATGAGGAAAGGTGGCAGTGGCCGGAATCCGAGCCGCTGTTCGTGCCGCACCGCAACGGCCGCTTCGAACTGGGCTACATCCTGACCCGGAAATAAGCAGCGGCCTGGCTTCCGGAACGACCTCTTCCGGCCACATTCGGTCATTCGTTCGAATCCTGTTAGGCGTCCCAAACGGGATTCAAACGCAGACCGCCGGTGACAGGCGGTCACTAACTGATGACTGCAGACCTATCCGGCGATGCGGGCGATCTGCAGATCCACATCGGCCAGGAACGGGCGCAGGTGGCTTCCCAGGTACTGCGCCTGCACGTCGGCGAAGCGCTGCTGCTGCAGCGCCGCCAGCCGCCCGGCCAGGGCCAGCAGCCCGGGCTGTTCGCGATGACCGTCCCGCACGGCACGGTGTGCCGCATCCGGATCGGTCAGCGTCAGCTCGAACAGATGCCGCGCTCGCTCGGTGGCCGCCTCCTCGACGGCCGCGGCAAGCTTCTGCAGCAATACGTGCCCGTCGTGCAGCTCGCCGATGGCATCCTGCAGCGCGGTCAGGCGCTTGACGGCCTCCCGCACGCCCTTGACGTCCTCCCGGAAGGGCTCGAGCAGGTAGCGCAGGCGCTTGGCGGCGATCCTGGCCTGATGGATGGCCTCGATGTCCCGCAGGCTACCGATGGCGGTCAGCCTTTGGGCCAGCTCGGCCTCGGCGGAGGCCGCCAGTTCGAAGGCGAGCCGGGAGAAATCCGTCGGTGCCTCCGGCTCCTCGTGTTTCAGGGCATGCCGAAGATCGCGAACCAGCGCCGGCCATACCTGTGGCACATGCTGCAGGATATCGGCATAGGCCTGTCGCCGGTCGTGCTCGAAGCGGGCAATCAGCCAGTTCAGCCCGACCCGCTGCGCAGTACTCATGTCATGCTCGAAGCCCTGCAGGACGTCGATCGTGACCTCCGCATCGCGGGCGGCGTTGGTCCGCCGGGCCAGATCTCTCAGCCGCTTCTGCAGCGGCTTGTCGATGGGAAGATACAGATGATAGGCCCGCACCCAGGTGCGGGAACGCCGGATCGCCACCCGGAAATCATGCAGCGCCTCGGTATCGCCGGGATCCGCCAGACGGGCGCAGGCCGCATCGGCCTGCTTGCACAGGTGCCGCAGGTATTCCCCGGCCGCCTGCCCGGCCGGAAGGCCCAGCAGCGACCGGGCCACCTCAGTGGCCGCAGCGCCGCAACTGGGCCGAGGTCATCAGCCAGGCCAGCCTTCCGTGCCCGGCCTCGAACCGGTCCTCGAATTCGATCATGCAGGCCCCGCCCTTCTTCAGTGAGAACAGCGCCTCATCCTTACCGGTCAGCGCCCAGCCTGCCCAGGCACTGAGCCCCGGCTCATGGCCGACGATGGCCAGCTGCTGTTTCTTTTCCGGGAACGTAGCGAGCCAGCCCAGCAGGTCCTGGTGGGAGGCACCCGGCAGCAGCAGCTCGGTCTCCTTGACCTTGGCATCCCCGTAGGCCCCGGCCACGATCTCCGCCGTCTGCAGCGCCCGCAGCCAGGGGCTGGTGGCGACGATATGCAGCTCCGGCACCCATGGCTGCAGCCCGTCCACGATGCCGCGCATCTTTTTCCAGCCGTCCTTGGTCAGGGGCCGTTCGGCATCGGCCACGCTCATATGCGCCGCTTCCACGCGGTCCAGCGCGATGGCATGACGGATCACCAGCACCCTTCGCATCAGGCGACGCCCCTTCCCGCGCAGAGCCGGCACATATGTAAAATTCCAGATATCATGGTGCCATCATGGCATCGTAGCGGCGCCGAGACAATCGCCGAAGCCCACCCGGCCAGCGAAACCAGACCCGCCGGCCTTGATCGCATCATCAGCCGCCGCTTCCGGCAAGGGCGCCTGAATCAGCATTGCTTTCCGAGCCTTGCTGATGCATAAGAGAAGGTGGAAAATGAAGCGTCGATGATCCTGAATATCGACCCCATGGATCGCCGGGAAAACTCGCACCTCTCGAGTTCGCCCGGCGGTCTCGAAAGCCGGGTGTTGTGCATGCCGGTTGCACGAAAAGGGGATGGGCTCCATGGATACGGTCAAGTGGCTCAAGACGGCCCGCTTGTATGGGAGCGGCGCACTGCGGGCGGCAGTGGCACTCGGAGCCGGCGGCGGCGTGCTGCTCATCGTGCAGGCGTGGCTGCTTGCGCGCATCGTCAGCGCGGTGGTGTTCGGCCACCAGGCCCTGGCCGCCGAGATGCCGCTGCTGTGGGGACTGCTGGCGGTATTCGCCGGGCGGGCGGCAACGGCATGGCTGGCCGAATGGGCGGGATTCCGCGCCGCAGCGGGGGTCAAGCTGGCGCTGCGTGAGCGCTTGGTGGACCATCTGCAGCGCCTGGGGCCGGTGCCGCTGGCCGGGGAACACAGCGGCGAACTGGCCACCACCGTCACCGACGGCGTGGAGGCGCTGGAAGCGTACTATGCGCGCTACCTGCCGCAGATGTCGCTGGCGGTCCTGGTACCGTTCGCCATTCTGGTGACGGTCTATCCCCTGGACTGGGTCTCCGGCACGGTGCTGCTGGTGACCGGGCCGCTGATCCCGTTTTTCATGATCCTCATCGGCAAGGGTGCGGAGGCGCTGAACCAGCGCCAGTGGCGTCGGCTGTCGCGGTTGAGCGCCCACTTCCTCGACACCGTCCAGGGCCTCACCGTGTTAAAACTCTTCAATGCCAGCCGGCGTGAAGCCGAGGTCGTGGCGCGCTTATCCGAGGAGTACCGCAGGAGCACGATGTCGGTGTTGCGCGTCGCCTTCCTCTCCTCGCTGGCGCTCGAATTCCTGGCCACGGTCAGCATCGCCATGGTGGCGGTGTTGATCGGCTTTCGCCTGCTATGGGGCGAACTCGGCTTCCAGTCCGGTTTTCTCATTCTCCTGCTGGCGCCGGAGTTCTATCTGCCGATGCGCACCCTCGGGACCCACTACCATGCCCGCATGGATGCCATCGGCGCCGCCGAGCGGATGGTGGAGCTGCTGGAAACGCCGATTCCCCATCGCCCCGACGGGCTCGCCGCGCCATCCGTGGAGGGCGGCATTCGCCTGCAGGCGGTGGACCTGCACTTCGCCTACGAGGCCGGCAGGCCGGCCCTCGCGGGCGTATCCTTCGATCTGCAGGCGGGTGAACGGATCGCATTGGTAGGGCCGTCGGGAGCCGGCAAGAGCACGGTGGTCAACCTGCTGCTCGGGTTCGTGCGACCCGCGGCCGGCACCATCCTGGTCAACGGCCACGCCCTGGCCGATCTGGATCCGGGCCAATGGCTGCGACACTTGGCATGGGTACCGCAAAACCCGCGCCTGTTTCACGGAACGGTGCGCGAAAACATCGCCCTGGGACAGACGTCGATCGACGACGAGGCGGTGCGTCGCGCCGCCCGTCTGGCACTCGCCGACGAATTTATCGACGTCCTGCCGCAGGGCTACGACACGGTCGTGGGCGAGGCCGGCCACGGCCTCTCCGGCGGACAGCTGCAGCGGCTCTCCCTGGCGCGGGCCTTCTACAAGGATGCCCCCCTGGTACTGCTTGACGAACCCGGCGCCAGCCTGGACCTGGAGAGTGAGCGCAAGCTGACCGCCGCCGTCGAACGCCTGGCCGCGGGCCGCACCCTGGTCACGGTCGCCCACCGCCTGGACACGGTACGGCGGGCGGACCGGATCCTGGTCCTCGACGAAGGACGACTGGTCGAAACCGGGCGGCACGATGAACTGGTCGCGCAGGGCGGCCTCTATCAGCGGCTGGTACACGCCTATGGAGGGGCCGCATGAACATGCTCCTGCGGTTGACCCGCCTGTACGCCCCCTACTGGCGCTGGATGGCCGGTGGCGCGCTGCTGGCGCTGGTGGTGGTGCTGGCGAACGTGGCGCTGCTCGGCGTTTCCGGCTGGTTCATCGCCTCCATGGCCGCTGCCGGCATCGCCGGTGGCACCATGAACTACTTCACCCCCGCCGCCGCCATACGTGCCTTCGCCATCCTGCGCACCGGCGGCCGCTACGCCGAGCGTCTGGTCACCCATGAAGCCACGCTGCGTTTCCTCTCCGGCCTGCGCGTCTGGTTTTATCGGCAGATCGAACCGTTGCCGGTAGCGTCGCTGCAGCACTACCGCGGTGGCGATCTGCTCAGCCGCATCGGCGCCGACATCGACGCGCTGCAGAATTTTTACCTGCGCACCTTGGCGCCGGTGGCCGTGGCCGCGATCGCTGCCCTGGCGGTGTTCGCCTTCCTCCATCTGTACAGTCCCGCTGTCGCCTGGCTCGACCTGACCGCCCTGGCCCTGGTGGGACTGGCGATTCCCGCCGTGACCCACCGTCTCGGCAAGAGGCCGGGGGCACGCATGGTGGAGACCGCCGCGCAGCTTCGTGTGGGGGTCGTCGATGCGGTGCAGGGCATGGGGGAGCTGATCGTGTTCGGTGCCGCCGATGCCCAGCGCGAACGCATCGGCGCACTCAGCCGCCAACTGGTGGCGGACCAGGATCGCATGAGCCGGTTGAGCGGGTTCGGCAGCGCAGCCGCCGGCCTGTCGACCCACCTCGCGCTGTGGCTGACGACCGTGCTGGCCATCGGCCTGGTACGCACAGGAGCTGTGCCGGCGGTGGACCTGCCGATGCTGGCACTGGTGGTAATGGCCAGCTTCGAGGCGGTTGCGGGGCTGCCGCAGGCCTACCAGTACCTCGGCCATACGCTGGCGGCGGCGCAGCGCATCTTCGCCGTCGCCGATACGCCGCGAACGCTCGTGGAGCCGGTGCAGCCTTCACCGCAACCGGCTGGTTTCGAGGTGCGCTTCGAACAGGTCGGCCTGCGATATGCGGCGGATGCGCCGTGGGCGCTGGCACAGGTGGACCTGAAGATCGAACAGGGCCGGCGGCTGGCCCTGGTGGGGTCCACCGGCTCCGGCAAGAGCTCGGTGGCCGGCGCCCTGCTGCGCCTGTGGGAGTACGAGGCGGGACGCATCAGCCTGGGGGGGCATGATCTGCGGGCTTATCGGGCGGAGGATGTGCGCAACATCGTCGCCCTGGCGCCGCAGCGGTCGCATCTGTTCAACACCACGGTGCGCGAGAACCTGCTGCTCGCCAACCCCGACGCCGACGACGCGGCGCTGGTGGCCGCCTGTACGGTGGCACAGATCCACGACGAGATCATGGCGTTGCCCGATGGCTACGATACCGATGTGGGTGAGGCCGGCGCCAAATTTTCCGGCGGCCAGGTCCGCCGCATGGCCATTGCACGCGCCCTGTTGCGCAACGCGCCGATCACCATCCTGGACGAGCCGACCGAGGGGCTGGATGCAGCCACCGAGCAGCGTCTGATGGAGGCCCTGTTCGAAGCAACGGCGGGACGCACCCTGGTGGTCATCACCCACCGGCCGGCCGGCCTTGATCGCATGGATGCGATTGCGGTGATGGAGAACGGCCGCATCGTCGAGCGCGGCACCCATGCGACGCTGTCGCGCGACGGGGAACGCTACCGCAGGCTCTACTTTGCACTGGACTGAGCGCAGCTAGCGCGCTGCATCCCCCGCTGACCGGAGTTGACCGGTCGCCGGAACGCCGCGGTGTCGCCTCATCCCTCGGCGATGTGCTCTTCCCTGTCCTGGGTATCGAGCAGGGCGCCACCGGCGGCGGAGATGAGCACGATCATCACCGTACCGAGCAGCCAGGCGAAGTACCAGGCCCCTTCCCCTCCGAGCACGATCACCAGGAACAGAGCCACCAGTGCAATGATGAAGTAGAAGAAAATGCGTAGGGCAATCATGGTTCTCTCCTCCTAGTAAGCGTGGTCGTCATGCTCGACATGGGCAGGCGTAACCTTGCCGCGCATGACCCAGAAGGCCCAGCTGGTGTAGGTCAGGATGATGGGCACGAAGACGATGGCCCAGCCGAGCATCCACAGCAGGGTCGTCTCACTGGAGGAGGCATCCCAGACGGTGAGACTCTGCGAGGGGTTCGAGCTCGACGGCATCATGAACGGGAACATCGCCGCAGCGACAGTACCGAGCGTGCCGATCCAGGCCAGGGCACCGAGCCACCAGCCGAAGATGGACCTGCCGCCACGCAGCGCCCAGACGCCGGCCAGCACGCCGACATAGGTCAGCAACGGCAGCAGCCACAACACCGGATGAGCGCTGAAGTTGTGCATCCAGGCGCCGGAGACCATCTCGACCGTCTTGTGCAGCGGCATGGCGGGGCCGGCGGGATCCGCGCCACTGGTGATGACATAGCCGTCGAGATGTGCGACCCAGAAGCCGCCGATGCTGAACAGCACCAGGGCGGTGAGCCCGCTCCAGATGCCGAGACGGCGGGCCCGCTCCCAGATACCCCCTTCACCGCGGTTCATCACCATCGCCGAGCCCTGGTAGATGGCCAGGGCCAGCGACATCAGCCCGCACAGGACGGCGAATGGATTGAACAGCGTGATGAAGCTGCCGGTGTAATAGGAGGTCAGGTCCCAGGTGAAGTGGAACGGCACCCCTTCGAGCATATTGCCGATGGCCGCGCCGAACACCACCATCGGCACCGCGCCGCTGACGAACAGACCCCAGTCCCAGACGTTGCGCCAGGTCGGCGATTCGACCTTGCTGCGGTACTCGAAACCGAGCGGACGGATGATCATGCTCCACAGCAGCAGCAACATGACGATGTAGAGGCCGGAAAAAGCGGTGGCGTAGATGGTGGGCCAGGCGGCGAAGATGGCCCCGCCGCCGAGGATGAACCACACCTGGTTACCGTCCCAGTGCGGCCCGATCATATTCAGCACGGCACGGCGTTCGCCATCGTTGCGGCCGAAATAGCGCAGGGCCGCACCGATGCCCATGTCCATCCCGACCATGACGGCGAGGCCGATCAGCAACACACCGAGCAGCAGCCACCAGACGATTTTGAGAATTTCGTACATCTCCATGATCCGTCTCCTATCGATCGATTAGTGGGCCGTGCCGGCGGTGGCCGGGGCGGCGTCGTATTGCAGGGGATCGGGGCCGACAGGCTCCGGACCCTTGCGGATGAATTTCAGCATCAGATAGACCTCGACAACGGCGAAGGTGGTGTAGATCAGCACGAAACCGATGAGGGAAAAGGCCATGTAGCCGACGCTGTGGGTCGACGCGGACATCCAGGTCGGCAGCATGTCGTAGACGGTCCAGGGCTGACGCCCCATCTCGGCCACCACCCATCCCAGCTCACAGGCGATGTAGGGGACCGGGATGAACCACATGGCGGCTTTTAGCAGTCCGCGCTTGGTGTGCACCGTGTTGTTGAGCGAATAGACGGTGGCGATGATCAGGAAAATCAGCATGGCGAAGCCGGCGGCGATCATGATACGGAATGACCAGAAGGTGATCGGGACGTTGGGGATGACATCGCGTGCCGCCTTCTGGAAGTCGGCCGGGGTCGCCTTGGCGAGGTCCGGCGCATAGCGCTGCAGCAGGAAGGCGTAGCCGAGATCCTTCTGGTGGGCCTTGAACTGCGCCATGGCGGCGGCGTCGTCGGGATTGGCGCTGAGCGTCTTCAGGGCGAGCGCAGCGGGGATGCCGTTGTGCATGCGCGTCATCGCATCCTGTTCAACCTGGTCGGCCCCGGGTATGGGTTTATCCAGGGAGTGCGTAACCAGCAGCGAAAGCACGCCGGGTACCTGCACCTGCAAATGGTTTTTCTGTTCCGCCTGATCGGGAATGGCAAAGAGGTTGAAGCCGACAGGAGGCTTCTCGGTCTTCCACAACCCTTCCATGGCAACCAGCTTGGCGGGCTGGGCGCTGCCGTCGATGAGACCGAGGGCATCACCGAGCCCGATGACGCCGACACTGGCGAACACCCCGAACAGCACCGCCATGCGGAAGGAGCGTTTGGCGATCTCCATGTGGCGTTTGCGCAGCATATACCAGGCGCTGACGCCGGCGACGAAGATCGCGCCGGTGACGAAGCCGGCGATGCTGGTGTGCACGAACTTGGCCTGGGCATCGGCATTGAAGATGAGGTCGGCGAAGCTGGTCAGCTCCATACGCATGGTGATGGGATTGAACGTGGCGCCCTGGGGATCCTGCATGAAGCCGTTGGCGACGAGGATCCACACCGCGGACAGGTTGGAACCGAGGGCCACGAGATAGGTGACGATCAGGTGCTTGCCGCGGCTCAGGCGATTCCATCCGAAGAGCATCAGGCCGACAAAGGTGGATTCCATGAAGAAGGCCATGAGTCCTTCGATGGCCAGCGGTGCGCCGAAGATGTCGCCGACGAAGCGCGAATACTGGGACCAGTTGGTACCGAACTCGAACTCCATGGTCAGGCCGGTGGCGACGCCGAGGGCAAAGTTGATGGCGAAGAGCTTGCCCCAGAACATCGTCATGTCGCGGTAGATCTTCCGTCCGGTAGTGACGTAGACGGTTTCCATGGCCGCGAGAATGAAACTCAGGCCGAGGGTCAACGGCACGAATAAAAAATGGTAAAGGGCGGTCGCCGCAAACTGCAGTCGTGACAGGTCAACCACCGTGTTCAGGTCATGCATCATGTATCACCTCATTGACAAGAATAACTGTGAATCTGTGGCCTCTTGGAACATGAAACTGGTCCTGGACCATGGCTGGAGGTGAGGAGGGGAGGAGAACCAGACCAGCCATGGCGCCCAGGACCAGCAACTTGAGAACCGGAATCCAGGGAATCTATTCGGATATCGGAGAATCGGGTTTGCATGGTGGGCATTTATATTAATATTTTATAATATAGTCAAGTATTAATTTTAATGAACTGTCCATCGCTACCCCCAGGTTCACTTTCAGGGTAGCACATATACGCATGGATCAAGGCGGCAAGTCGCCGCTATCGATGCCGTGTCACGGACGTGTTAACTGGGATGCGTAAGCCGGCACCGGCATCGGGATCATCGCGATTGGATATGCAGATAGGATGGCGGCCGCAAGGGCGGCCGCTGCCTACATGGTGCGTGCCAGCTGGATGCCCAGCCAGGTCAGGCCCAGGCAGAGCACGACCTGCCCCAGGATGTTGCCCAGGGCCATCGCGAAGGCTCCGCTCTGCAGCAGGCGCAGGGACTCCAGCGAGTAGGTCGAAAAGGTCGTCAGCGCCCCGAGCAGGCCGACGGTCACGCCCAGGCGCACAAGCTCACCGGCGCTCGAACGTTCGACCAGATAGACGAACAGGAAGCCGATCAGGAAGCTGCCGAGCGCATTGACGGCAAAGGTGCCCCAGGGGAAGGCACCGCCGGCAAGGCGCTGGACGCTTCCCGCCAGCAGCCAGCGCATCACCGCACCCACCGCGCCTCCTGCCGCAATCGCCAGCATCTGCGTCATCATGTCTTGTCCTCCCCACCCTTGCCGCGGCGCCGCGCCGCCAGCCATGCCAGGCGTTCGCCGAGGGTCTTTTCGAACCCCCGCTCCGTCGGGCTGTACAACGTCGGCGGCTGCATACCCTCGGGAAAATGCCCTTGAATGACCACCGCATCAACCTCGTCGTGGGCATAGCGGTAGCCCTCGCCGTATCCGATCTCTTTCATCAGCTTGGTCGGGGCGTTGCGCAGGTGCATGGGCACGCCCAGGTGCTGGGAGTCCTTCGCCTCCCGACGCGCGCCCTTCTCGGCCTTGTAGGCAGCGTTGCTCTTCGGCGCCAGGGCCAGGTAGATCACCGCCTCGAACAGGCCGAGCTCCCCTTCCGGCGAGCCGAGGATCTGATACATGCGCTGCGCATCCAGGCAGATGGAAAGCGCGCGCGGATCGGCGAGCCCGATATCCTCGGCGGCCATGCGGATCATGCGCCGGGCGAGATACAGCGGTTCCTCACCGGCCTCGAGCATGCGCGCCAGCCAGTAGCAGGCGGCATCGGCATCGGAATCGCGCACGCATTTGTGCAGGGCCGAGATCAGGTCGTAGTGGAACTCCCCGTCGCGGTCGTACTGGGCCTGCCGGCGCTGCCAGTGTTCCTGCGCCTCGGCCAGTTCCCAGCGACGTTCCGGGCCGGCCGCCGCCAGGGATTCCAGCGCATTCAGGGCATAGCGGGCATCGCCGTCGGCCAGGCGCGCCAGCCATGCCAGCACGTCCGCGGCCACATCGAATCCGGGCAGGGCGTCGCGCTGATACTGCAGCGCGCGCGTCAGGATGCGTTCCAGCGCCGCAGCATCCAGCGCCTTGAGCACGATGACCCGGCAACGCGACAGCAGCGCGTTGTTCAGGGAGAACGACGGGTTTTCGGTCGTGGCGCCGACCAGCACCAGCGTGCCGTCCTCGATGCTGGGCAGCAGCACGTCCTGCTGTGCCTTGTTGAAGCGATGGATCTCGTCCAGGAAAAGCAGGTGCGTGCGGTTCTGCTTGCGCGCCTGCTGCACCACGGCCATGACCTCCGCCTTGCCGGCGGACACGGCCGACAGCTCGACCAGCGGCATGTGGCTGGCCCGCGCCATGATGCGTGCCAGCGTCGTCTTGCCCACGCCGGGCGGCCCCCAGAAGATGCAGGATACCGGCCGCCCCTCGGCCATGGCCCGGGCGAACCAGCTGTCCTCCCGGGTCAGCTCCGGTTGGCCCTCGACCTCGGCCAGCACCTCGGGACGGACCCGGTGCGCCAGTGGAACCGCCGGCCCCTCCGGCGTGGAGGCGAACAGGTCGGGTTCGCTCAAGCTTGCCCCGGCCGTGTTCAGAACACCTTCGAGACGCTCACCAGCAATGCCTGGCGGCGATCGCGCAAGGTGCCGGACACCAGCCCGGCCATGGTCTTCTTCGGGTAGAAGGTGTAGCTGTACGACGCATCGGTGTGGAATCCGAAGGCATCGAAGCCTCCGCCCAGGCTGATGCGATGCCCGTCCTGGTCGGCCAGGGCCGGATTGAAGCCGGTGCTCTTGCTGGCGGCACCCTCGAAGGTGTATCCGACACGCACGGTGGCGTTCTCGCGCCACGTCCAGGTCAGGCCGGCCATGGCCGACACCGAATCACGGAGGTTCAGGGCGTTGGTCTGCGCCGCGGTGCCACCGACGACATCGAGGTTCTTCAGCTTGGACCAGTGCATCCAGTCCGCATCCAGCTCCAGGCGGATGTTGTCGGTGAAATCGTGGGCCACGCCGACGGCCACCTGGTCCGGCAACTGCAGCGACAGGATGCCGCCGTTGCCGCTGAATTTGACCTTGGGGCCGGTACGACCCATCAGGCCGAACGACCAGCCGTACCACGGCCGCCACATCAGCGAGGCATGCCCGCCGAAGGCATCCGACTTGGAACGGCCGTCGAAACGCACCGTACCCTGGCTCAGCGCCGCCTTGCCGATATACCAGTCGCCGCCGACCGCCATGGCCAGGCTGCTGCTGAAGGAATAGATCGCGTCGGCGGACGCGCGCTGGATATTGATATCCGTGACGCCGAATCCGGTACCCAGCGTGCTCCAGTTGTTGTTGACGTCGAACGCCGTCACATAGGCCAGTCCGAAGCCCAGGTTGCTGGTGTGCGGCATCACCGCCGCATAGGCATGGTAGGCGGACGGCTGCTGGCTGATGGTGTTGGGATAGGTGATCGATGGCGTCTTCAGCGAGTTGTTGCGCGAACGGATCAACGAACCGCCGGCCATCAGCGACACCCCGTCCTGCCAGGCGATGCCGGACGGGTTGAAGGCCATGGCCGAGGCGTCATTGGCGGTGGCGACGAAGGCGTTGCCGACGCCCGCGGCCGAGGCCGACAGGTCGCTGTTGGCGAAGCCGCCGGCATGGGCCTGCGCCGACACCCCCAGCATGGCCAGCGCGATCATCGACATCCTTGTGGGTTTGCTCATCACGGTAGTACTCCATTGGTCGACGGTTGCGGGTCCGTCACGACATCCACGCCCGGAGGCGGACTGAAACTAAACACATTCTTCGGCGGCGCAATCGCCGAAAAGCTGCCGAGGGTGATGCGGTTGCGGTTGCCGAGCGCATCGAGGCTTTCCAGGTACACCAGCGAGCCGTCGGACCTGAGCCCGAGCCACAGCTCCGGACCCTGTCCGACCCGGACCTTGTAGCGATACACGGCCGGATGCAAGCCCGATGAATCATCGGCCAGCAGGTGGATGTCGGCGGCACGCACCCGGCCGTCGAGCAGGCGCATCACCATCGGGTCCACCGCATCCAGGTTCTTCAGATGCTCGGCCTGCATCAGGTCGGGCTCGTAATGCCAGATCCCCTTACCGTCGCTGACGTACAGCTGGGCGTACGGCTTCAGATACTGCCAGCGGAACCGGCCGGGGCGGCGTACGTCGAGCAGGCCGGTGTAATGGCGCGCGCTGCCATCGGAGAAGGTCAGCGTCTGCTCGAAATCGCAGGAGAATCCCTGCAGGGAGGACAGATGGCGGATGCCCTGTTGCAGCGGCGCCGGCATGGCCACAGCCCAGGCCGCCACCGGCATCAGGCCGCCCAGGCACAGCAGCGCCAGGGAGTGCATGATCCGCCTCACTCGACGACCCCGCCGCCGTCGGCCTGGCTGCGGGCCAGCACCTTGCGCACCCCGCCCGAACCCGGCGGCGTCACCAGCCCCTCGCGCTCCATGCGCTCGACCAGGCGGCTGGCCCGGTTGTAGCCGATGCGCAGGTAGCGCTGCACCATCGACACCGAGCACTGGCCCTTGTCGATGACCAGCGCCACCGCCTCGTCGTACTTGTCGTCCGCATCGGGATCCTCGCCGAAGCCGCCCGCATCCTGGTCGGCGGCGGCCGGCACCTCGAACACCTCCTCGCGGTAATCCGGGCTCCCCTGCGCACGCAGGTATTCGACCAGGGCGTGCACCTCGCCATCGGAAACGAAGGCCCCGTGCACGCGCCTGAGCTCACGGCCGCCGGTCAGCACCAGGCTGTCGCCCTGGCCCAGCAGCTGCTCGGCACCCATCTGGTCCAGGATGGTGCGCGAATCGATCTTCGACGACACCTGGAACGAGATGCGGCTGGGGAGATTCGCCTTGATCAGGCCGGTGATCACATCCACGCTCGGGCGCTGGGTGGCCAGGATCAGGTGGATGCCCGCGGCGCGGGCCTTCTGGGCGATGCGGCAGATGGACTGCTCCACGTCCTTACCCGCCACCATCATCAGGTCGGCCAGCTCGTCGATGACGATGACGATGAACGGCATCCGTTCCATCACCTGCCCGTCGGCACCCGGCTTCTGGCCCTGCACGGCCTTGTTGTAGCCCTCCAGGTTGCGCACCTTGGCCTCGGCCATCAGCTGGTAACGGCGTTCCATCTCGAACACGGCCCAGGCCAGGGCCTTGGCGGCCTTGTGCGGATTCGTGACCACCGGCACCAGCAGATGCGGGATGTCATCGTACATCGACAGTTCCAGCATCTTCGGATCGACCATGATCAGGCGCAGGTCCTGCGGGGTGTAGGTCATCAGCAGGGAGCAGATCATGCCGTTGACCGACACCGATTTGCCGGAACCCGTGGTACCCGCCACCAGCAGATGGGGCATGCGCGCCAGATCCACCACTACGGCATGTCCGGCGATGTCCACGCCCAACGCCAGCGGCAGCACGTGGTGCTTGTCCGAGAAGGTCTTGCTCGCCAGCACCTCGTGCAGCAGCACCGTTTCCCTTTCCTCGTTCGGCAGCTCGATGCCCACCGCGTTCTTGCCCGGGATGTTGCCGGCCACGCGCACGCTGATCGCCGACATGGCGCGGGCCAGATCGTCCTGCAGGGCGATGATGCGGCTGACCTTGGTGCCGGGGGCCGGCTCGAACTCGAACTGGGTCACCACCGGCCCCGGCTGCACGGCCACCACCTTGCCCTCGACGCGGTAGTCCAGCAGCTTCTTTTCGAGCAGGCGCGCCATGGCCTGCAGGGCCTCGGTGGTATGCTGCCGGCGTTGCTCCTTGCGGGCGTTGAACAGCCCCAGCTCCGGCAGCTTGAAACCGCTCTTGGCCGGTGCCTTGAACGCCAGTTCGCGTTGCTGCTCCACCTTGGCCCGGCGCGAGACCTCGACCTTCGCCGGCTCGGCTACCGCCGGGGCCTCGGCCTCGACGATATGCACCGGGCGTTGCTCACGTGCCTCGGCCCGTTTCTCCCGGCCCTCGATGCGTTCCCGGCGGTGCGAGGCCATCGCCCGCAGACGGCCCAGCACCTGCCTGACCCTGGCCACCAGCAGTCCAAGCCCGCGCAGCAGCTGGCGGGCCAGCCCCAGCAGCGACAGGTGCGACGCGGCCACGAAGCTGCTCAGCACCAGCACGATCAGCAGGATATCCCGGCCCAGGGCATGCAGCGGCCGCACCAGGCTGCCGTCGAACAAATGCCCGAGCGCACCGCCGGGACCGGACGGTAGCGACGGCAGCCAGGTGGAAAGGCCGGCGCCATGGGCATGCATCAGGGCAGCAATGCCGACCATCAGCGGCACCCAGAACAGCGACGTCCAGCCGCCGAGATACGGCGCCCTGCCCATGGCCATGCGCAGGGCCAACAGCCCCACCAGCAGCACGAAAAGCCAGGCGCCGTAACCGAGCAACTGGTACAGGGCATCGGCCACGTAGGCGCCGACGATGCCGGCCTGGTTGGCCACGCGGGTATGTGCGATGGCATGGTCGAACGAGGGATCCCTGGCGGTATAGGTCGCCAGGGCGAGCGCCATCATGGCCGCCATGCCGGCCAGCACCACCGCCAGCACCTCGCGCACCAGCGCCTTCGGCGTCATCATCTCAGACCTCGATCACCACCGGCACCACCATCGGATGCCGCCCCAGGTTCTTCTTGCACCAGCGCCGGGTCCAGATGCGGATCTCCTCCTTGGCGGCGTCGACATCGGACAGGAACTCCTGGCCGGACTGCTCCAGATGCGCCAGCAGGCCCTCGGCCGCCTCGTTCAGCTTGTCCTCGCTCTCCTGGTGCAGCACACCCTTGGCCACCATCTCCGGCGTACCCAGCAGCGTACCGTTGTGCTGATTGACCACGACCATCACGGTCATGATGCCATCCTCGGCCAGTACCCGCCTGTCGCGCAGCACCAGATCGTCGATCTCGTCGCGGTTCATGCCGTCGACGAACACGGCGCCGGCCGCGAAGGGCTCGCCCAGGCGGATGCCCTGCTCGTCGGCCACGATGCTCTGGCCGTTCTCGGCGATGACGATGTTCTGCTCCGGAATGCCGACGGCCCGGCCCAGCAGCTTGTGCTCGACCAGGTAGCGGTACTCCCCGTGCACCGGGTAGAAATATTTCGGGCGCGTCAGGTGCAGCATCGTCTTCAGCTCATGCGCCTGGGCATGCCCCGACACGTGCAGCTGCGCCTGGCCGGCGTGCAGCACGCGCGCCCCGCGCCGGTAGATATGGTTGAACAGCCCGGCGATCGTCCGTTCGTTGCCCGGGATATTGGACGACGAGAACACGACCAGGTCGCCGACCTCGAGCTTGATGTTCGGATGCCGTCCCTGGGCGATGCGGGCCAGGGCCGCCTGCGCCTCGCCCTGCGAGCCGGTGGCGATGATCAGCAGCTTCTCCGGCGGCACGCCGGCGACCTGCTTGATGTTGACCATGGTGCCCGCCGGGATGTTCAGGCGGTCCAGTCGCTGCGCGATATCGGTGTTGCGGTCCAGGCTGCGTCCGGCCAGGGCCACGCGCCGGCCGGCGGCCACGGCCGCATCGATGATCTGCTGGATGCGGAACATGTTCGAGGCGAAGGTGGTGACGACCACCTTGCCCTCGCATTGCATCACCGCCTGCTTCAGGGCCGGCCCGACGCTGCGCTCGGCCGGGCCGCTGCCGCTGCGCGTGGCGTTGGTGGAATCGGAGGCCAGCAGCACCACGCCGGCATCGCCGAGCGCCGAGAAGCGGTGCAACTGGGTCGACCGGCCGTCGATCGGCGCCAGGTCGAACTTGAAATCTCCGGTATGTACGATGGCGCCGTACGGCGTGTGGATCACGACGGACACCGCATCCATGATGCTGTGCGTGACCGGGATGCCCTCGACCTCGAACGGCCCCACGGCAATGCGCGTTCCGTCCTCGGGCAGTGGCCGCAGATCGCCCTTCAGCTTCTTGTCCTCGGCCAGCTTGCCCTCGACCAGTCCCAGCGTCATCGGCGTGCCGTAGACGGGCACGTTCAGCTGCGGCAGCAGGTACGGGATGCCACCGATATGGTCCTCGTGGCCGTGGGTCAGCAGCAGGGCATGCAGCTTGAGCCCCAGTTCCTGCAGGGCCGAAACGTCCGGCACCACGACATCCACGCCATGCTGCCCCGGCTCCGGGAAGCCCATACCGCAGTCGACGATCACGGCATCCTTGCCCAGGGCGTACACCATCATGTTCTTTCCGAATTCCCCCACCCCGCCGAAGGGGTAGATGCGCAAGGGCTGTGGCATCAGGCGGCCCCGCGGCTGCCGGGCTTGACCGGCGGCAACAGCCCTTCCCGGCACAGCGGGCAGTCGTCGGCGGCATAGGTCGGCACGTCGAGCTTGATCAGGGTATCGAACGGCACGTCGAAACGGTCCTCGGCAGCCGGCGCGCGGTCCACGACGGCCAGCACCCGGAACGGCGCCCCGCCATGCTCGCGCACCACCTGCATGCATTCGCGCACCGAGCCGCCGGTGGTGATGACGTCCTCAACCACCAGCACCCGCGCATCCTGCGGCACGGAAAAGCCGCGCCTGAGCTGCATCTGCCCTTCCTTGCGCTCGGTGAAGATGAACGGACGGTTCAGGGCGCGCGCCACCTCGTGACCGATGATCAGGCCGCCGAGCGCCGGCGACACCACCATGTCCACGGCATCGGCGTCGACCGTGGCCGCCAGTTCGCGTCCCAGCCGTTCGGCATGTGCCGGATGCATCAGCACCAGCGCCGACTGCAGGTAGCGGCCGGAGTGGCGGCCGCTGGACAGGATGAAATGCCCGTTCAGCAGCGCACCGGAGTTCTCATAGATTTGCAGTACTTCCTGTTCGTCGATCATGCATGTTCCTTTGGAAATGGTTTCAGGGCCAATATCAAAATTCGCGCGAGTGTAGCAGCTTACCATACAAGGCTGAACCTTGAGCCATCCCCCTCTGCTACACTGGGCTCGTGAGCCGTTCCACCCTGCAGGCCGTGCTGCTCGACCTCGATGGCGTGATGTACGTCGGTGATCGGGCCATCGCCGGCGCCGGGCGCACGCTGGCGGCGCTGCGTGACGCCGGCTACGGTCTGCGCGGCGTCACCAATACCACCACCATGCCGCGCCGGGCCATCGCCGACAAGCTGCAGCGCATGGGCCTGGATCTGGGTGAGCGGGATCTGGCCACGCCGGCGGCACTGGCCGTGCAGGCCATCGGTCATGACCGTGCGACCCTGTTCATCCGCGACAGCCTGCGCGAGGACTTCGCCGGCATCCGTGAGGACGAACACCAGCCGGACTGGATCGTCATGGGCGACCCGGGCGGCCCCGGCTACCCGCCGGAATCGCTGCAGCGCATTTTCCGCCTGTGCATGGATGGCGCCAGGGTGCTGGCTCTGCACAAGAACCGCTTCTGGCAGAAGCCGGACGGGCTTCACCTGGACCTCGGCGCCTTCGTGGCCGCCATCGAATATGCCACCGACAAGACGGCCACCGTGCTCGGCAAACCCTCGCCGGACTTCTTCCTGGCCGTCTGTGCCGACCTGGTCGTCGAACCGGAACGCTGCCTGATGGTCGGGGACGACATCGAGTCGGATATCGGCGGTGCCCGGAACATGGGCATGCGCACGGCCCTGGTACAGACCGGGAAATACCGGCAGGAACATGTCCGGAACATCATGCGCACGCAGGGCATCCGGCCGGACCTGACCCTGCCGTCCATCGCCGACCTGCCGGAGTCCCTGGCGCTGCTCTAGACCCTAGGGATCCTGCGGCCAATCGCCGCGCACCGCCCCGGCCAGCATCGCCAGTGCAACCACCTCCGTCCGGGCCTGGATCTCCGCCCTCGACCCCGCGAACACAAACCGGCGACTGATCACCGGCGCATGCGGCACGCTGACGGCGATCCACACCGTGCCGACCGGCTTGGCGGCGGTACCGCCATCGGGGCCGGCGATGCCGCTGACGGCGATGCAGGCGGCGTCGGTCGCGATGCCACCGATGACCATTTCCTCCACCACCTCACGGCTGACCGCACCGTGCGCTTCGATCAGCGCAGCCTCCACGCCGAGTTCCTGCTGCTTGGCCTCGTTGCTGTAGGTGACCCAGGCGCGATCGAGCACCCCGGAGGCGCCGGGCATGCGCGCCAGGCGCGAGGCCAGGCCGCCGGCCGTGCAGGACTCCGCCAGGCGCAGCCTGAGGCCGTGATCGTGCAGCAGATGCAGCGTCTGCTCCTCGGGCAGGTAGCCGCCGTCGTTCATGGCATAGCCGGCACCGCCGGGCGGGGCCTCCCCGAGATGGGCGCACAGCCCGGGCTCCAGCGCCATGCCCACTGCAGCATCCCCTTCCAGGCAGACATGCAACGGGACAAAGGCGCGACCGTCGTTCAACAGGTGCAGCCATGTCTCGCGGTTGTAGGCCAGGTCGCCCGATGACAGCAGCAGCGTGCGCGCGGCGTCGGCGCCGTGGCGGTACATCCAGGCCGTGCGTTGAGGATTCCCCAGCGGCAGGGCCTCGGCCGCCAGCACCGTCCGCCGCTGTGCACGGTCCACACCGATGCGCTGCCCGTGCTGCAGGGCGGCGCGCATCAGTTCGTCCTCATCGGCGATGATCACGCACCAGCCGGCCGCATCCTGTTTCCATGATTCCGATTCGAAGGCATGCACCATGACCTGGCCGGCGCCGGCACTCTTCAGCCAGGCCGTCAGCCAGCCGACCGTGATGCCGGCCGTGGCCAGACTTGTCCGGCCCGCCTCGCTGAGCACCAGCAAGGTCAGCAGCGCGTTCATCCGATCCACCCCCCCATCACGGCGATCACGCCGCCCCCGATGGCGCCGGCGGCGATATCGTCGGCCATGATGGCCCACCATGGCGGCCCCAGGCGTTCCAGTCGCGAGATCGGCCACGGCTTGAGGATATCCAGCAGGCGGAAAGCCACGAACGAGAGGACGAGTGTCGGCCATGGTGCACCGCCGGAAAGCGCGGCCATGCCCAGACACAGCCATTGCCCGGCCCATTCGTCGATGACGATCCAACTGGGATCCTTGTCTGCGAGATGCGGCAGCACGCGCGCGCAGGCCACGCAGCCGAGCACCAGCAGGCCCGCAGAGTCAGCGATCAGCGGCCATGGCCCGAAGGCCATCAGCAGGCCATAACCGGGAAGCAGCGCCACGAGGCTCCCCCAGGTGCCGGGGGCCTTGGGCAACCAGCCGGAACCGAAGCCGGCGGCGATCCAGCTCGCCATGCTAGGCCCCCGCTTCCGAGGCAAAGTGGTCGTAGCCATGGGCCGGCAGAGCCACGGGCGCCCCCGCCAGGCTCGCCGATACCCCCTCGCCCGCGCGGCATGCGCCGATCCGGTGCGCCAGGCCGGCCAGTGCTTCGCGCAAATGCGCCGACGCCGTGAACAGCAGGGCGTAGTCCTCACCCCCGGCCAGGGCCAGGGCCGCGGCGCGTTGCTCGCCGCACATGGCGGCCAACTCCGGCCAGCCGGCACAGGTCTCGAGGTCGAGATGCACGGCCACGCCGGATGCCCTGGCCACCTGGCCGGCATCCTGGGCCAGCCCGTCGCTGACATCGATGCAGCAGCGGACCCCGAGCTCGCGGATGGCGACGCCGGTCGCCAGCAGCGGCTCCACCTGTGCGAATGCCGCGGCCTGGTCGGGATCGCGATCGCCGGCCAGCCAGCGTTCCAGTCCCAGGGCCGAAAAGCCGACCCTGCCGGCCAGCCACACGTCGTCGCCCGGCGCAGCGGCATCCCGGCGCATCGCCGCGCCCGCCGGCAGCAGGCCCGCCACGGTCACGGTCACGGCCGCCAACGGCGCCCGCACGGTATCGCCGCCGGCCAGTTCCAGGCCGAAGCGCTGCACGGCATGGCGGACCCCGTGCCCCATCAGGCGTATGGCTGCGGCATCCGGTGCCGTGACCGCCACCCAGACCTGCCTGGGCTCGGCCCCCATGGCCGCCAGGTCCGACAGCGCCGCGCACACGGCCCGGTCGGCCGCCTGGTCCACAGGGAAGTCGGGCGGCCAGTGCACGCCGCATACGGCCGTATCGGTGCTGACGGTCCAGGCCATGCCCGGCTCGCAGGCGTGCACGGAGGCATCGTCCCCGTTCGGCACCTCCGTGCCGGGCTGGTGGTAGATCGCGCCGGCTCGGAAGGCCTGATCGATCAGCTCGAATTCGGATCCCATCGCGGCTATTGTGCAGGTGCGCATGGCCCAAGGCCAGCCACAGCAAGCAGATCGACGGAAATCACCCCGGCCGGCCCGCGATCATCTACAATCAGCACAGATACCCGTCAGCAAGGGAGGTCGCCATGGCCATCTGGGTTCTGGTCGCCGACAACAGCCGCGCAACACTCTTTTCAGCACAATCGGGCAATGGCGCCCTGGCGGAGGCCGGAAGCTTCGCGCATGCCGAATCGCGCCTGCACGACCGCGATCTGACCAGCGACCTGCCGGGGCGCGCCTTCGACAGCGTGGGCGGCGGACGGCACGCCATGGAGCAGCGGGTCGACCCGAAGGACGAACAGGCCATCCGCTTCGCCGAGGAGCTGATCGCCCATCTCGAGGACGGGCGCGTGCATCACCGCTACGACAGGCTGTACGTGGTCGCCCCGCCGGCCCTGCTCGGCATGCTGCGCGAGCGCTACGGGAAAATCGCGCCGCTGGTCGCCGGCGAGGTCGACAAGCACCTGACCCAGTGCACGCCGGACGAACTGCGCGCGCACCTGCCCGAGCATCTTTAAGGCTTGTCCTTCCTAACACTCGAAAACATGAAGGCCACGCGATCGCGTGGCCTTTTCCATATGGAGCGGCCGGAATGACTTCATGCCAGCCCGCAAGCCATCCGTTCATCTGATGACCTGGACATAGAAAGCGATGGCAAAAGACAACACCAGCGTCACGACCACCAACACGATGGTTGCTGTTTTGACGATCTTTTCGAGCCGATCGGATTTCTCGTCCATGTCTTATCCATCCCTTGGGCATGCCGGCAAGCGTGCGTTGCTTCACCCTAGGCATCGGGATTCCGGACTCAAGGGCACTGGCTGCACCATGACGAAAAAAAACAAGGGGCCACGCGATTCGCGTAACCCCTTGTTTTTACTGGCGCGCCCGGAGCGATTCGAACGCCCGACCCTCAGATTCGTAGTCTGATGCTCTATCCAGCTGAGCTACGGGCGCCTGCCCTATGTTTTCGGGGTCGCCCCCGAAGGTGGCTGGGCCGAAGACGCCTGAATGCTAATGTCTTTGGCCCATATTTTCCACTCGGCGATATCAGGCCCGAACAGTTCCGGGAAGTTCTGATACAGCCAGCCGTGGTAGATCACCTTGCCATCCTTGCTGATCTCCACGAAGGCGGCGGGATTATGCACATTCTGGTCGTCAATGAAAGCCCCGGACTTGATGCGCAATCCCTGCGCCAGGCCGAGCAGGCGGATGCTGAAGCCATGACTCTCGACCGGCTGCCCTCCCTCGCTGACATTGACGTCGAACACCCGGGCCGTGTCGGTATGCAGCAGGGCGATGTCGGCACTGCCCTGAACGGCCGGGGCCCAGTCGGGCAGGGCCTGCTGCATGCTGGCGCCGTGCGGATCCTGAGGCGTGGCCAGCGGCAGTTGCCACTGGATCTTCTCCGCCTTCTGCTGGTCGCACGAGCCGAGCAGCAGGGCCATGAGGATCAGGACCGACCCTGCCAACATGGCGGAGAGAGCGCGATTACGTACGGGCATCCTGCCCTCCATCCAGCGGGCCGCCGCCAGCGGTGATCGCATCGGCATTGCTGCCGATGCGTCGAACCCGTCGCGTCATGCGCGACCGGCCGGAATCACCCGCGATAATGGCGGAGAGAGAGGGATTCGAACCCTCGATACGGTAACCCGTATAACACCTTAGCAGGGTGCCGCTTTCGACCACTCAGCCATCTCTCCGTTTCCCGGTATGGGCGCGCCGGAGTCTAACAAACCGAATGGCAAATGCACGCCTGCCGGTGTGTCGACCGCATCCGGCACAAGGGGTGGGATGACTCGGGCTACGCCCTCGCCCTGCGGGCCGCCGCAAGCGGCGTTCAGCAGCACGCTGATTTGTCGACCCACCTTTCGTGGGTTCTCACCCACCCCACGCAGGCACTGGGCTCTATCTCGTCCAGCATGCGGACGCGATGATCCAAATGGCGGAAGGGGTGGGATTCGAACCCACGAAAGGTTGCCCTTTGCCGGTTTTCAAGACCGGTGCATTCAACCGCTCTGCCACCCTTCCTTCGTGCCGGGAACGATACGTCTAACCGATACGCTGTAAACCGCCCATGTACGGCTGCAGGACCTCCGGGATGCGCACCGAGCCGTCGTCCTGCCAGAAATTCTCCAGGATGGCCACGAGGGTGCGGCCGATGGCCAGGCCCGAGCCATTCAGCGTGGCCACCGGCTCCGGTTTGCCGGAATCCGCACGGTAGCGGATGCCGGCCCGGCGCCCCTGGAACTGGCCGAAGCTCGAGCAGGACGAGATCTCACGGTACATGCCCTGGCTCGGCAGCCACACCTCGAGATCGTAGGTCTTCTCGGCCGAGAAGCCGAGATCGCCGGCGCACAGCGACACCATGCGGTACGGCAGCTCCAGCGCCTGCAGCACCGCCTCCGCGTGTCCGGCCAGCTCCTCCAGCTGCAACAGCGCCTCTTCCGGACGCGCCAGCTGCACCAGTTCCACCTTGTCGAACTGGTGCTGGCGGATCATGCCGCGCACGTCGCGCCCGGCCGAACCCGCCTCCCTGCGGAAACAGGGCGTATAGGCGCAATGGCGGATCGGCAGGGCATCGGCCGCCAGCACCTGATCCTGGTACAGGTTGGTGACCGGCACCTCGGCGGTGGGGACCAGGAACAGGTCCTCGCCGTCCAGCCGGTACAGGTCCTCCTCGAACTTCGGCAGCTGGCCGGTGCCGGTCATGGTCCGGCGGTTGACGATGGCCGGGACCCAGACCTCCTCGTAGTCGTGCCGGTCGACATGCAGATCGAGCATGAACTGCAGCAGCGCCCGCTCCAGTCGCGAACCCGCGCCGCGCAGCACCGTGAAGCGGCTGCCGGCGAGTACGGCGCCGGCCTCGAAATCGAGGATGCCGAGCCTGGTGCCGATCTCCCAGTGCGGCGGCACCACATCCGCGCGCGGATTCCCCCAGCGCCTGAGCTCGACGTTGCCCGATTCGTCGGCGCCGTCGGGCACCGTGTCGTGCGGCGGGTTCGGGATGCTCAGCAGCACATCCCCGAACTCGGCCTCGGCGGCCCTGGCCTCGCCCTCCAGCTGCTTGATGCGGGCGGCGGCATCCTTCATCGCCGCCATCTCGGCGGCGGCATCCTCGTCCCGGGCCTTCTTCTCCCCGATCAGCTTCGAGACGCGGTTGCGCTCGGCCTGCAGCGCCTCGAGTTCGGTCTTCAGCTCGCGCTGGCGCACGTCCAGCGCCCGAGCCACGCCCCACGGACTGTCGGCGGCCACGACATCGGCGCCGCGGCGCGAAAGCTGCGCCTGCATGGCATCGAAGGATTTGCGGAACTGCTGACGATCGATCATGCGTCCGGGCTGCCCTCGTCGTCCTGCGCATCCAGTTCATCGACCTCGTCCTGCTTCTCGATCACGCGCACCAGCCCGGTCACTCCCTCGTTGGCGCCGCAGTTGATCAGCTTGACGCCCTGCGTGTTGCGGCCGATCACCGAGATGCCGTCGACGCGGATGCGCACCAGGCGACCGGTATTGGTGATCATCATGACCTGATCGTCGTCGATGACCTGCAAGGCACCCACCATCATGCCGTTGCGCCCGCCCGTCTTCAGCGTGAACACGCCCTGGCCGCCGCGCTTCTGGCGCGGATACTCCTCGATCGGCGTACGCTTGCCGAAGCCGTTCTCGGACACCGCCAACAGCGTCGTGCGCTCGGCCGCGATGGTCATGCCGATCACATGCTCGCCCTTGGCCATGCGCATGCCGGTGACACCGCGCGTGTTGCGGCCCATCGGCCGGGCATCCGATTCGGCGAAGCGGATGGCCTTGCCGCCGCTGGAGGACAGGATGATGTCGCGTCCGCCGTCGGTCAGCAGCACGCCGATCAGGTCGTCGCCGGCATCCATGTTGATGGCGATGATGCCGTTGGCGCGGATGTTCCGGTACTCGGAAAGGCTGGTCTTCTTGACCACGCCGTTGCGCGTGGCCATCAGGATGAACTGCGTGTCGCTGAATTCGCCGCGGATCGGCAGCGTCGTGGAGATGCGCTCGTCCTTCTCCATCGGCAGCAGGTTGACCAGGGCCTTGCCGCGCGCGGCACGCCCGGCCTCCGGCAGCTCGTAGACCTTCTTGCGGAACACCCGCCCCTGGCTCGTGAAGAACAGCAGGTCGTCGTGCGTCGAGGCCACGAACATCGAGGCCACGAAGCCCTCCTCCTTCATAGTCATGGCCGTGATGCCCTTGCCGCCGCGGCGCTGTGCCCGGTACAGCGACACGGCGTTGCGCTTGATGTAGCCGTCGCTGGAGATGGTGACGACCATGTCCTCCTCGGTGATCAGGTCCTCGATGGAGATGTCCGCCACCTGGTCGACGATCTCGGTGCGGCGCGGATCGGCGTACTGGTCGCGCACCGCCTCCAGCTCCTCGACGATGACCTGCATCAGCAGGTTCTCGTCGGCCAGGATCGCCTTCAGGCGGGCGATCGTGGCCTGCACCTCGGCGTATTCGGCCTTGATCTTGTCGCGCTCCAGGCCGGTCAGACGCTGCAGGCGCATGTCCAGGATGGCCTGCGACTGCTTCTCCGAAAGCCCGAACTTGGCCATCAGCCCGTCCTTGGCCTCGGCCGCCGTCTGGCTGGCGCGGATCAGCTTGATGACCTCGTCGATATGGTCGAGCGCGATCAACAGGCCCTCGAGGATATGGGCCCGGGCCTCGGCCTTGGCCAGCTCGAACAGGCTGCGCCGCGTGACGACCTGGCGGCGGTGATCGACGAAATGGTTCAGCAGCTCGCGGACCCCGCACAGCTTCGGCTGGCCGTCCATGATGGACAGGTAGTTGCAGCCGAAGTTGCACTGCAGCTGCGTGTGCTTGTACAGGTTGTTCAGCACCACCTCGGGGATCTCGTTCTTCTTCAGCTCGATGGCGATGCGCATGCCGTCGCGGTCGGACTCGTCGCGCAGGTCGGAGATGCCCTCGATCTTCTTGTCGCGCACCAGCCCGGCGATGTTCTCGATCAGGGTCGCCTTGTTCACCTGGTAAGGCAGCTCGGCGATGATCAGCGAGGTCTTCTTGGTGCGGGCGTGCGTCTCGACCACGGCGCGGGCGCGCATGGTCACCGAGCCGCGGCCGCTCAGGAACGCCGAACGGATGCCCAGGCGGCCGTAGATGAAGCCGCCGGTCGGGAAGTCCGGGCCGGGCATGATGTCCATCAGGGCCTCGTCGTCGATGTCGGGGCTGCGGATCAGGGCGATGGTGGCGTCGATGGCCTCGCCCAGGTTGTGCGGCGGGATGTTCGTGGCCATGCCGACGGCGATGCCGGCCGAACCGTTGACCAGCAGGTTCGGGAACTTCGCCGGCAGCACCCGCGGCTCCGTGAGCGAGTCGTCGTAGTTCGGCGAGAAATCGACGGTGTCCTTGTCGATGTCGGCCAACAGCTCGCTGGCCAGCCGGCTCATGCGCGCCTCGGTGTAACGCATGGCGGCGGGAGAATCGCCGTCGATGGAGCCGAAGTTGCCCTGGCCGTCGACCAGCACGTGGCGCATGCTCCATGGCTGGGCCATGCGCACCAGCGCATCGTAGACGGCCGAATCGCCGTGCGGGTGATACTTACCGATCACGTCACCGACGACGCGGGCCGATTTCTTGTAGGGCTTGTCGTGCGTCGAGCCCAGTTCCTGCATGGCGAACAGGATGCGGCGATGCACCGGCTTCAGGCCGTCACGGGCGTCAGGCAGGGCGCGCCCGACGATCACGCTCATGGCGTAATCCAGGTACGAGCGGCGCATCTCCTCTTCGATCAGCACAGGAACCGCAGGATTCAGCGTTTCTTCAACCATGTTTCCCTAGCCTCCCCATCATACGACTGGTGCCCCCGACAGGATTCGAACCTGTGGCCTACGGTTTAGGAAACCGGCGCTCTATCCAGCTGAGCTACGGGGGCGCAAGCGAGCGACATGATAGCGTCGAACACCCCGTTCTGCACGACCCCGGTCGGGGCGCGATCCCCGTGGCTCAGTAGGTAATCAGGCTGGATACCGGCACATCGCCGAGGCGTTCGCGACCGTTCAGGAACCCCAGCTCGATCACGAACAGGCAGGCGGCCACACGGGCGCCCAGCGCCCGGACCAGATCGACCGTGGCGCGCGCCGTGCCGCCGGTGGCCAGCAGGTCGTCGACGATGACCACCTTGTGGCCGCTGGACAGGGCGTCGCGGTGGATCTCCAGGCGGTCCAGGCCGTATTCGAGTTCGTAGTCCACGGCGTGCACGTCGGCCGGCAGCTTGCCCGGTTTGCGTACCGGCACCATGCCGAGGCCCATCTGCTGGGCGAGCGCGGCCCCGAAGATGAAGCCGCGTGATTCCACGCCGACGATGACGTCGACGTCGTGCGGCACGAAACACGAAAGCTCCGAGATGGCGGCCGAGAAGGCGTCGCCGTCGGCCAACAGCGGCGTGATGTCCTTGAACACGATGCCCGGCTTCGGAAAGTCCGGTACATCCCGGATATGATCGCGCAGGTTGATGGCGCCGAGGCCGTTCATACCAGGTCGTCGAGGTGGATGTTCAGCGTTTCGACGATGCGGCGCAGCTTCTGCAGGGCACCGACCTGGATCTGGCGGATGCGCTCGCGCGTCACGCCCATGTGCTGGCCGATCGATTCCAGCGTCCACGGCTCGTCGATGATGCCCAGGCCGTAACGCAGGCGGACCACCTCGCGCTCCTTGTCTCCCAGCTGGTCCAGCCAGGATCCCAGCATCGAGTCCCTGAGCTCCTGATCCAGATGGTCGCCCGGCTTCTCGGCATCGTCGTCCTCGGTGATGTCGTACAGGTTGAAATCGCCGCCGTCGTGGAGCATCTCGTCGGCGCTCTCGGTATGCAGGCTCGCCCCCAGCAGCGCCCCGATGCGCTCCGTCGGCTTGCCCATCGCCGCGGCGATCTCCTCGTCGGTGGGCTCCCGGCCGAGGCTGGCGCGCAGCTGGTTGGCCGTGCGCATCATGGCGTTGAATTCCTTGCCCACATGCACCGGCAGACGGATGGTCCGGGCCTGGTTCATGATGGCGCGCTCGACCGACTGGCGGATCCACCAGGTGGCGTAGGTCGAGAAGCGGCAGCCGTGCTTGTCGTCGAACTTTTCCACGGCCCGCATCAGGCCGATATTGCCTTCCTCGATCAGGTCGGCCAGCGGCATGCCCCGGTTGATGTAGCGGCGGGCGATCTTGACCACCAGCCGCAGGTTGGCATTGATCATGTGCTGGCGGGCGCGGTCCTCGCCCTTGGCGATGCGGCGCGACAGCGCGATCTCTTCCTCCGCCGTCAGCAGGTCGTAGCGGGAAATCTCCCGCATGTACATGGTCATAGGCTCCAGACTGCGCTGCTTACTCATGCCGACGACACCTCACCACAATAACCATTGCTAGGGTATAGCAATCTACCGCCTTGGCAAGTACACCAACGGGTTCACCGGCGTCGGCCCGCGGCGCACCTCGAAATGCAGGTGCGGGCCGGAGGCGCGGCCGGTCTGCCCGACCCGGGCGATGATCTCGCCCCGTTTCACCTTGTCCCCGCGGGACACCAGGTTGCGCTGGTTGTGGGCGTAGGCGGTGAACAGGTCCCCGGCATGGCGGATGATGATCAGCCGCCCGTAACCGGCCAGGCGGTTGTCCGAGTAGACGACCACGCCATCGGCGGCGGCCCGGACGGGCGTGCCCCGGGGGGCCGCGATGTCGATGCCGTCATGCATGCGATGGCCGCGATTACCGAAACCGCTGGTGATCGTCCCCTTCACCGGCCACTCCAGCCGCATGCGGGCAAAGCCCCGGTCCGGCGGCGACACATCCTCATGGCGGGGTTGCCTGGGCCGGTGCGTGCGCGCCACCCGCTCGCTCGGGGTCGGGATGGACTCCGAGGGCGGGGCCATGCGCGTCAGGAACAGCTCCTGGCCGACATAGATCGTATACGGGTAGCGGATGCGGTTGCGCCGGGCCAGGAGCTTGTAGCTGATGCCGAAGCGCTTGGCGATGCTGTACAGGGTATCGCCGGGGCGCACGCTGTAGACGGCGTAAGCGCCCTGCCGGGATACGGCGGGGGGCGCCGCCGCACGGTGGGGATACGGCGCCGGCGTGTAGTAGCAGCCGCCCAGCACGAGCACGGCCACCGCCAGCAGGATTCTCATTGCCATAGCCATATCGCCACAAACCCACCTATGACCAGCAGCACCACCAGCACCGTCATCCATTCGAAGCGTCGTTCCACGAAAGCGCGCAGCCGCATCCCTCCCCAGCGTAGCAGCGCCCCCTCGAGGAAGAAGCGCGCGCCCCGGGAGGCCAGCGTCGCCGCGACGAAGCCCGGGAACGCCAGCCCGAAGGTGCCGGAAGCGATGGTGATGACCTTAAAAGGTATCGGCGAGAATCCTGCGATCAATACCAGCCACACGCCCCAGGTCCCGAACAGCTGCTGCACGTGCTGGAACTGGCCCATCAGGCCGTAGAATCTCAGCAGCGGCTCGGCCACGCTGGCGAAGAGCAGCATGCCGATGGCATAGCCGATCATGGCGCCCAGGGTCGAACCCAGCGTGGCCAGCCAGGCCAGGCGCATGGCGATGTCCGGGCGCCCCAGTGCCAGCGCCAGCAGCAGCACGTCGGGCGGGATCGGAAACACGCTGGCCTCGATGACGGCGATAAAAAAAAGGGCCCAGTGGGCCTGCGGGTGATCGGCCCACGACAGGGTCCAGCGATAGGCGCGTCGCAGCCAGGATGGCCGCGCGTTCCGGGAGGGGGCGCTCGGCCTACCGGTCATTGACCCCGGTCAGCAGCGGCACGAAGGAGCAGGCATCGAAGCGCTCGCGTACCATCTCGGCTCCGTGCTTGCGCAGGCGCAGCAGGGTGTAATCCCCTCCCGTGCCGACGGGCATCACGAGCACGCCCCCGTCGACGAGTTGGTCCACCCATGCCTGCTGCAGATCGCCGCCGGCGGCGACCAGCACCGCATCGAAGGGGGCATATTCCTCCCAGCCCAGGGTACCGTCGGCGCATTTGAGCATGACATTGGCATGGCGGGCGGCACGCAGGTTGCGCCGGGCCCGTTCGAGCAGGCTGGCGATGCGCTCGATGCTGTAGACGCGCCGGCACAGGCGCGACAGCACCGCCGTCTGGTAACCGCAGCCGGTGCCGATCTCGAGCACCCGTTCATGCCCGCGCAGCTCCAGCAGCTGGCTCATCTTGGCCACCATATAGGGCTGGGAGATGGTCTGCCCCTCGCCGATCGGCAGCGACGAATCCTGGTAGGCGTGGGCCGCCAGGGCCGGGTCGACGAACAGGTGCCGCGGCACCGTGGCCATGGCCTCCAGCACCCGCGGATCGGCGATGCCCCTCGGCACGAGCTGTTCGGCCACCATGCGCCTGCGTGGGCGTTCATACGAAAGGCCCGCCTGCCGGTCGCTCATGTCGACCGGCCGACGGGCCTGCAAAGCTGGTCGGGACGAGAGGATTCGAACCTCCGACCACCAGTCCCCCAGACTGGTGCGCTACCAGGCTGCGCTACGTCCCGCTGCATCCACAATGTTCACAAAACGGAATTAGTTTGTCAGCAGTTCAGCAACCTGCGCCAACTCCTGCCGGATGGTCTTCAGGGTTTGCTGCACGTCCTGCTGTTCCACCACCTCGCCCATATCGCCCTCGAGCAGGCGCTTCTTGGCTCCGCGGATCGTGAAGTTCATATCGTACAGCAAATGCTTGATCTGGAGTACCGTGTACACATCGCGCTGACGGTAGAAACGCCGGTTGCCGCTTTTCTTGACCGGTTTCAGATGCTTGAACTCGGTCTCCCAGTAGCGCAGCACGTGCGGCTCCACGCCGCAGATCTCGCTGACCTCCCGGATGGAAAAGAACAGCTTGTCCGGAAGCTCCGGAACCTCGACGCCCGCCAGGGCCAGTGCCTGGGCCGGATGGCTCATTCAGGGTCCCCGCTCATCTTCATCTTCATCAGGTGGCTTGCCCGGAAGGTCACCACGCGCCGGGGCGTGATCGTGATCTCCTCGCCGGTCTTGGGGTTACGACCGCGGCGGGCGCGCTTGGCGCGAACCATGAAGTGTCCGAACCCCGATATCTTCACATCCTCTCCCTGTTCCAGGGACTGGCGGACCGTGTCGAGAACGGCATCAACGATCTGCGCGGACTCCTTTTTGGAGAGTCCGACACGTTCATGCACAATCCTTGCAATCTCGGCCTTCGTCACACCCATCCCTTTTGAAAACAACCTATTACGGCAATACCTTCAACAGGAGCTATAGAGTCTAACAAAACTTCTTGATTCGTCAAAGTTTTTACGCTCCGGCTATTCGAGGACGCCCCCCTTCAGGCGCACCATGCGGTCCGAGGCCGAGGCCAGGGACAGGCTGTGCGTGACCATGACCACCGACGCCTGTTCCTCGGCGCACAGCTCGCGCATGGCCGTGAACACCTCGTTGGCCGTGGCCTCGTCGAGGTTGCCGGTCGGTTCGTCGGCCAGCAGCAGCTTGGGCCGGCCGACCAGGGCCCGGGCCACGGCCACGCGCTGGGCCTCGCCGCCGGAAAGCCGGGCCGGCACGTGGGATTCGCGGTGATCCAGGTGCATGCGCGACAGCAGCGCATGGGCCCTGTCCCCGGCCTCCGCCGTGTTCACGCCGCGCACCTGCAGCGGCAGCATGACGTTTTCCAGCGCCGTCAGCTCCGGGATCAGATGATGGGCCTGGTAGACGAAGCCGATGCCCTCGTTGCGGATACGCGCCTGGACGCGGGCGGAAAGCCCGAAGATGGACCGACCCTCGAACAGCACATCGCCGCCGTCCGCCGGCTCCAGCGTGCCGAGGATCTGCAGCAGCGTGCTCTTGCCGGAGCCGGATTCGCCGACCACGGCCACGAACTCGCGCGGCTCGACGCGCATGCTCACGCCGCGCAGCACATCGATATGCCCGGACGGAGAGTCAAACCCCTTTTGCAGGTTGTCGACCTGGAGAACTGCCAAGGTGGATATCCCCGTCAGCCGGGCTTGCGGCTCATCAGGGTGCGGATGGTGTCCTGAACGCGTTGCTTCTGGTAGGCCTCGACGACCTTGCGTACGGAAGGGAACTTGGCGACGATCTCGTTGAAATCGTTGCGGCTCAGCTCCATCAGCTCCAGCTGGCTGGCCGCCACCACCGTGGCGGTGCGGGGCTTGGAGGTCAGCAGGGCCACCTCACCGAAGAACTCGCCCTCGCGCATGATGCCGAGCTCCACTGCCTGTCCGCCCGCATCCATACCCCGCGTCGACACCCGGACGGTGCCGGAACGGATCAGGTAGAAGCTGTCGCCGCTCTCCCCTTCCTTCACGACCTCCTCGCCCTGCTTGAAGGTCTTGAGATGGAAACGGCTGGCCAGCGCCATGCGCGCATCCGGGGGCACGCCCTCGAATACCGGGGTGATCGTCAGCACGCGCGCCAGGATGCGCCGGCGGTAGAAGTCCTCGACCGTCTCCTTGATGGTCGGGTACTTGGAGACCCAGCCATCGAAGGTGTGGCGGCTGATCATCAGCAGGCTGCAGTCGGTTTCGGCGATGGCCGCCTCCTGGTGCCGGGAACGGGACATGAAGGCGTATTCGCCGAAGAAATCGCCCTCGCCGAGATGGGAGATCACCTTGCGTTTGCCGGAGGTGTTCTTGGTCTCCAGGCGGATGGTGCCCATGCCGATCAGGTACAGGAAGTTGCCGTTGTCCCCTTCCCGGTACACGACCTCCTCGGCTCCCACGTGCTGCAGCTGCAGCGAGTCCATGAAGGCCTCGAGCTCGTTGCCGGACAGGCCGGACAGCAGCGGCGTGCGCTCGAAGCTCAGCTTGGCGCGGTCGCGGCTGCTGATGTCCGCCGTCGCGTTCTTGAAATCGGCCTGGGTCATGGTGGTGATCGCCCACTCCTCGCCCCGCTCGCTGGACAGCTCCTTGAGCCGGTCCTTGACCTGCGTCTTGGTCGGATCCAGGCGCAGGATGATCTTGTTGATGGCGATGGCCTGCACCACGAAGCCCTCTTCGGCATAGCTGTTGGCGATGGTCACGTAGTCGCGGATCGCACCCGTGGTGTCGCCGGTTTTCTCCCTGAGCTCAGCCAGCTTGACGTGCACGCGCAGGTCGGTCGGATCGGCCTGATGCATCTCGACATAGTATTCCAGCGCCTTCTTGTACTTGCCCTCAAGAAGCGCCATCTTCGCCTTGCTGCGCAGTTGTGCTATCGACATAGACCTCTACTCATAGCGCAGGGCATCCGCCGGCGGAACGCCGGCTGCACGCCAAGCAGGATAGAACGTGGCGCCGATGGCCATCACCAGGCTCCCCAAGACCACGATGGAAACGGATACCGGGTCGATGATGGACGGCACATGATCGATATAATAGACGTCGGGCGGCAGAATTGTCACTCCCGTGACACGTTCGAACCAGGCCAGCATGTCGCCCAGTTTCCAGGCCAGCAGCAGCCCGAAAACGGTGCCGGTCAGGGTTCCGAGCCCGCCCAGCAGCACCCCCATCATCAGGAAGATGCGCATCACCGAAGCGTGCGTGGCACCGACGGTTTTCAGGATGGCGATCTCCTTGCGCCGCTCCATGACCACCATCACCAGGGACGCCACCATGTTGAACACGGCCACCAGCACGATCAGCGACAGGATGATGCCCATGACCACGCGCTCCATGTTCAGGGCCCGGAAAAACGAGCGGTGCCGGTGCTGCCAGTCGGTGATCCATGCCCCGGGGGGCATGATCGTGCGCGCGATCTCGGCCACCTGGATCGCCTTGTCCCGGTCGTGCAGGAACACCTCGATGCCGGTAATGCGGTCACCGATGCGGTCCAGGGCCTGCACGGCCCGCATCGTCGTCAGGATCAGGCCCACGTCATACTCGTAGAAGCCGGAATTGAAGATGCCCACGACGGTGAAGGCCCGCATGCGCGGTGCCGCCCCGCTCGGGCCGATGCCCGGCGTCGGCGTGATCAGGCGGATCTGGTCGCCGACCGAAACCCCCAGCATGTGCGCCAGGTCCTTGCCGATCACCACCTCGAACGGCGAGCCGCCGGCAGACAGGAAGTGTCCCTTGACGATGTGCTTGGCCAGCCGCGTCTCGCGCTGCGGCTGGATGCCCTTGAGCAAGGCGCCGGTGGCGCGCTGGCCGAACGACACCAGCACCTGGGTGGAGACGTAGGGCGCGGCCAGCTTGACGCCGGGCAGGGTCTCGGCGCGCTTGAGCCAGTCCTGCCAGCCGTCGATCGTGTCGCCCTGGCCCTGGATGTCCACATGCGAGGAGAAGCCGAGGATCTTGTCCTTGAGCTCGGCATCGAAGCCGTACATCACGGAGAGCACGATGATCAGCGCCGCCACGCCGATGGCCACGCCGATCGCCGAACTCCAGCTGATCAGCGACACGAAGCGCTCGTCCCGTCGCGATCGGAGATAGCGGCGCGCCAGCATCCATTCGTAGGCCTTCATCGCATCCTCACCCGGCTCCCTACAGGAATCTCAGCGCCAGATAGACATGGGCGATGGCGACGGACACCAGCATGATCACGAAGGCGTGCTTGGCGAACTGCAGGAACGAGATGGGATAGCCGGCCCGCTGGGCGAATCCGGCCACGATCAGGTTCGCCGAGGCACCGATCAGCGTGCCGTTGCCGCCCAGGCAGGCGCCCAGCGACAGGGCCCACCACAACGGCTCCAGCGCCGCATGGCCGCCGAAGGTCGGGGCCATGTCCTGGATCAGCGGGATCATCGTCGCCACGAACGGGATGTTGTCGATGAAAGCCGAAGCGAATGCGGACACCCACAGGATGGCGGCGGCCGTGGCCGACATGTTGCCGCCGGTCAGCTCCAGCGTCTTGTGCGCCAGCAGCGTGATCACGCCGGTGTGCTCGACCCCCGTGACCACGACGAACAGGCCGACGAAGAAGAAGATCGTCGTCCACTCGACCTCGGCCATGACGCCCTCGTAGGCATGATCCTTGTCCGCCAGCGGGTGCCCCCAGGTCTGCAACAGCAACAGCATGGCGGCGCCGAACATGGCGATGGTCGCCGGCTCCAGGTGCAGCACATGCGAGATCGTGAAGCCGATGATGACCGCGAACAGCACGGCCAGGCTCTTCTTCAACAGCATCACGTCCTTGATCGCTTCCTTCTCGTCGAACTGCATCACCAGCGCCCTGGCCTCGTCGGTGGCCTTCAGGTCCCGGCCGAACAGCCACCACACGAACAGCAGCATGACCACCAGGATCAGCGGGATCACCGGCGCCAGCTGCACGATGAAGTCGGCGAAGCTCAGGTGCGCCTTCGAACCGATCATGATGTTCGGCGGATCGCCGATCAGCGTCGCCGTGCCGCCGATGTTCGAGGCCATGATCTGCGTGAACAGGTAGGGGTAGGGCCGCACGCCCAGCGCATCGGTGATCAGAAGCGTCACCGGCGCGATCAGCAGCACCGTGGTCACGTTGTCCAGGAAGGCCGAGAACACGGCCGTGACCAGGGACAGCATCAACAGGATGCCCAGTGGGCTCGCCTTCACCGCCTTGGCCGAACGGATCGCCACGTACTGGAACATGCCGGTCTTCTGGCTGATGGCGACGATGACCATCATGCCGGTCAACAGGCCGATGGTGTTGAAGTCGATGCCGGCCACCGCCTGCTGTTGCGTGATGACGCCGCCGAGCACCATCAGGCCGGCGCCGAGCAGGGACAGTACGGCGCGGTTGAAGCGCTCGACCATGATCATGCCGTAGACCGCGAGCAGGATGGTCACGGCGACCCAGGACGGCGGCATGCCCAGGATCATCGGCGCGGCGTGGGCGGCGGCCTCAGGCAACGGCTGCCCCGCCATTGCCCAGATGACGCAGGATGTCGGCGGCCGAGACCACGCCGAGCAGCGTCTTATGTTCGTCGGCGACCAGCGCATACGCATGCCGGTCGTGCGAGATCAATGCTGCGGCCACCGACAGCAGCGAGGCGTCCGGCTTGACCAGCAACGCCTCGGCATCCATCGCCGCCGTCACCGGCTGGCCGGCCCGCACCGTGTACTGGCGCTGCAACAGGCCGATGTCCGGCACGTAGGACACGGATTCCAGGTCCCCGCTGACGATGTAGTCCGGCACGATATGCGCCAGGATCGAGTACATCGTCACCACGCCCAGCACGCCGCCGCTGGCGTCCACGACGGGCAGCATGTGCAGGCCGTGCGCGAGCATCGTCTCCAGCGCCTTGCCCGTCGTTTCCGAGCCCGGGATCGTCCGCGGGTTGCCGGTCATGACCTGCTGCGCCTGCATGGAAGCCTAGCTCCTGGCTTCCGGGCGCATGTGTGGGAATAGCAGCACGTCCCGGATCGAGTGCAGGCCGGTCAGCATCATCACCAGCCGGTCCACACCGATGCCCACGCCGGCGGTCGGCGGCATGCCGAACTCCAGGGCCCGGATGTAGTCCTCGTCCAGCGGCGGCGCCTCGAGATCGCCGGCCTGGCGGGCCTGGGCCTGGGCCATGAAGCGTGCGCGCTGGTCATCCGGGTCGTTGAGCTCGGAGAAGCCGTTGGCCATCTCCTTGCCGCCGATGAACAGCTCGAAGCGGTCGGTCACCTGCGGCTCGTCGGCGTTGCGGCGGGCCAGGGGCGAGACGTCGACCGGGTAATGGGTCACGAAGGTCGGCTGCATCAGTTCCGGCTCGACCAGTTCCTCGAACAGCGCCGTCAGGTAGTGACCCGCCTTCCAGGTGATCAGCGGCTTGATGTCGGGAATCTCCTGCAGGCAGGCCGTGGCCAGCAGCGCCTTGTTGCCGGCATGGCCCTTAAGGTCCGGGCGCTTCTCGAACACGGCCTCGTCCAGGCGGATGCGCCGGTACGGCTGCGTCAGGTCGATCTCGACGCCGCTCCACTCGCTCTCGGTGACGCCGATGCCGGCCGCCACCTCGCGGATCAGCGCCTCGGTGGTGTCCATGGCGTCGTTGAAGTCGGCATAGGCCTGGTAGAACTCGACCATCGAGAACTCGGGGTTGTGCGTGGCGTCCAGGCCCTCGTTGCGGAAGTTGCGGTTCAGCTCGAACACGCGCTCGAAGCCGCCGACGATCAGCCGCTTCAGGTACAGCTCGGGGGCGATGCGCAGGAACAGGTCCATGCCCAGGGCGTTGTGGTGCGTGACGAAGGGACGGGCCGCAGCACCGCCGGGCTGCACCTGCAGCATCGGCGTCTCGACCTCCATGAAACCGCGGTTCTCCAGCCCGCGGCGCAGCAGGGAGACGATGGCCGAGCGCTGGCGGAAGGCCTGGCGCGCGTCCTCGTTGACGATCAGGTCCAGATAGCGCTGGCGATAGCGCAGCTCCTTGTCGCTCAGGCCGTGCCACTTCTCGGGCAGCGGCCTCAGGCACTTGGCCTGCTGCTCGATGCGCTCGACCCTGATCGACAGCTCGCCGCTCTTGGTGCGGAAGACGGTGCCCTCGGCCCCGACCAGGTCGCCCAGATCCCAGCGCTTGGTGGCGTCGTAGGCCTCCTCGCCGAGCACAGCGCGGTTCAGGAACAGCTGGATGCGCCCGCTGCCGTCCTGGATGTGCATGAAACTGGACTTGCCCATGACGCGGTGGCCGGTGATGCGCCCGGCCACGCGCGCGCGGTCGGCCTGGCGCTCCAGCGCCTCGGCATCGACGCCGTCATAACGCCCGTGCAGCTCGGCCGCGGCGGCGTCCGGACGCCAGTGGTTCGGATAGGCGAAGCCGTCGGCGCGCATCTGGTCCAGCTTGGCGCGCCGGACCTGGATCTGCTCGCTCTGCTCCGCGGTATCGTCCATGGCGTTCAAGGCAACGGATTACTTCTGGCGGCTGTGCAGGTCGATGCCGCCGAAGAAGAAGTCGATCTCGGTCGCCGCGTTCTCCGGCGAGTCGGAGCCGTGCACGGCATTGGCCTCGATGGAGGCGGCATGATCGGCGCGGATCGTGCCCGGCTCGGCATCCTTCGGGTTGGTCGCGCCCATCAGCTGGCGGTTCAGGTTCACGGCGTTGTTGCCCTCGAGCACCATGGCCAGCACCGGGCCCGAGCTCATGTACTGGCACAGGTCCTTGTAGAACGGGCGCTCCTTGTGCACGGCATAGAAGCGGCCGGCCTCGTCGGCCGACAGATGCAGCATGCGCGCGGCGATGATGCACAGGCCGTTTTCCTCGAAACGGCGGATGATGTCGCCGATCACGCCCTTTTCCACCGCATCCGGCTTGATGATCGAAAGAGTACGCTGAACGCCCATAACAACTCCTGAGATTGGCAAAAAGAATCCTTGCCCGAATGCGGGCTTAGTGGGGCGGGGACTCTAATCCTGCCCGCCGTGAGTTCAAGCGTTGTGCGTCCCCCCGATCCGGGCCCCGAGCGCAGCAGTCCGGCCGACCGAACGGTCAGGCCGCCAGGGGCTCGGCCGTCTGCATGTGGTGCACGGCCTCGACGATGCCGCCACCGAGCAATTCGTCACCGGCATAGAAGGCGGCGACCTGCCCCGGCGCCGTCGGCTTCTGCGCCGCGTCGAATGACAGCGCCAGACCATCGCCCCGCCATTCGGCCCGGCACGGGGCCGGGCGCGACTGGTAGCGCAGCTTGACCTCCAGCCCATCCAGACTCACCGGCCGGCGCACCCAGCTGACGTCGGCCACGCGCACGCCCCGGATCAAGGCCTCGTCGGGCGTGGCCACGACGACGCGCGCGGCCTCGCCATCCAGCGCCACCACGTGCCACGGACCGCCGGACAGCCCCAGGCCCTTGCGCTGGCCCAGCGTGTAATGGGCGATGCCCTCATGCCGGCCGAGCACGTTGCCCCCGGCATCGACGATCAGGCCCGGCCGGAATCCGGCCTCGGCCCCCTCGCGCTGCAGGAAGGCGATGCGGTCGCCGGCCGGGATGAAGCAGATGTCCTGGCTCTCGTGCTTGTCGGCCGTGACCAGGCCGAAGGCGCGCGCCAGCTCGCGCGTCTGGTCCTTGACCAGGTGTCCGACCGGGAACAGCAGGCGTGCGGCCTGCGCCCGGTTCGTCGTGGCCAGGAAATAGCTCTGGTCCTTGCGCGCGTCCGCACCCTTGAAGATGCGCACGCCGTTCGCGTCGTCGGAGCGGCGCACGTAATGGCCGGTGGCCACGAATTCGGCTTCGAGATTGTCCGCGGCCTCCAACAGCGCCCCGAACTTGACGAAGCGGTTGCAGCGCTCGCACGGGTTCGGCGTGCGCCCGTGCGCATAGTCGGCGATGAAGGGATCGATGACGTCGCGCCGGAAGGCCTCGCGCATGTCCATGCTGTAGAAGGCGATGCCGAGGTGATCGGCCACGCGGCGCGCGTCGTAGGAATCCTCGAGCGCGCAGCAGGAGCCGTGGCGGTTCACGTCCTCGCGGTTGTAGTCCCAGACATGCAGGAACACACCGACGACGTCCGCACCCGCATGCGCCAGCAGCGCCGCCGTCACCGAGGAATCCACACCGCCGCTCATGGCCACGACGACGCGCCGCCCCCCGAGATCCGGGAGGCCGTCGGGCAGCCAGTCGCTGACGTTCACCTTGTCCATGCGCGCATTGTGACAGAAGCGCCCTTTGCCGTCATGACCGCCGGGCAGGTCGGAATGGGGTCAAGCCTTGCTTTCTTTGGGTATCGAGCGCCCCTTGCCTACGGAATGTCCCTTCACGAACACGATGTGGTAGCAATTGATGATCTCGCGCGCCGCATTGAAGGTCTCGACGGCACCGCCAAGATAGAACAGCCAGGTTCGGCGGAATGTCTCGTTGAAGCGCGCGGGATCGATCGCATGAATCCGATCCCAGTTCGCCTCGAAATTCTTCAGCCACTGGTCCACGGTGCGCTGGTAATGATCGGAGCGGTTCTCGATCGTTTTCACATCCAGGCCGTATTTCTCCATCAGGATCAGCGTCTCCGCGAGGCTGGGAATATAGCCTCCGGGAAAGAGATGTTTGATCGTACAGTAGTTGGTCGGACTCTTCTTCATGTTGAATGTCGAGGAGATCAGCCCGATGCCACCTGGGCGCAGACCGGTAGCAATGCTCCTGATCCATGGCTCGTTGCAGTCTCGTCCCGCGTGCTCATGCACGCCGATCGAGACGAAACGATCGTAGCTCGAGGGTTCCTTTTCCAGCTCCCGATGATCCTTTTCCAAGAGCGACAACTTGCCGCGGAAATGGCGGGATTCCATCAGCATGCGCATGCCGTCATTTTGATGCTTCACGAGTCCGTAAGCGGTCACATCGGCGCCGTATTTCTCCGCGGCGAGCATCGACATGTATCCCCAGCCGGGACCGACCTCGATCAGCCTGGTGCCGGGCTCGAGTTGCAGCTTCCGGCAGATCCGCTCGAAATTATTGTGCTGTGCCTCATCGAGGGTGCGGGTGTCTTCCTTCCACAGCCCCTCGCTGTAGCCGTAGGTATCGCCGAGCACGAGATGGAAGAATTCTGTCGGCAGGCCGTAATGGTAGGTGGCGTTGCGCTTTGCCTGCGCCACGTCCTTGTTGTTCTGCCGCCATTCGAGCAGGCGCCGCTTGACGAACGTCAACGGGTGCTCGAAACGGCCGAACGGCTTCTGGAATCCGAGATGGATCAGTCTGCGCAGGCCCTGATCACCGACGATGTCGACGTCACCGTCGAAGTACGACTCGAGGAACTCGAACACGCCGCCCAGCACCATGCGCCATTCCGCGGAGCGATGCCGGAAGATGATCGTCACGTCCGGATCTCCGAGACGCGTGCTGTGGTAGGTGCTGTCGTCCGAAAAGACGACCTTCAGATGGACGTTTTGCCCCTCGGCAACGCTGTCGACGATCCTCCGGATGAGCCTTCTAACCATGGCGAACCCGCGCGTTCAGGGTGTGTGACCAGGCCAAGCCTCCAATCCCCCCTATGTGTTTCTCCGAACCGGTAAAGCAGATCATGGAAAACTTCGGCATGCGTACAACGGGCACTCAGTAATGCATTTCGACGGTCATATCGAGGTTTTTCCCGTTGTACAGGAACATGGCGGCGGTATACGTAGGCGCGCCGAGCAGGGCCTTTGCGTTGTTTGAAAAGCCGTAGCCCTCGGTCGGAATCCCCAACCAGTTGGTGTCGAGTTTGCCGTTCATGTTTTCATCATGAACGACGACGAGCGAATACGTTCCGGGCGGGATGTCCAGAAAATCGAAGCGCGCCTTCTTATCGTGAACCTTGATGACCATGATGTTCGTCGCCGAGCGCAGATACTCCGTCGGGAACCCCTTCGATGATTTGAACAGCGCGCATGCCACGGTTCCGGTGCTGTTTCTTATGTTCAGGACCACCACGTGGATTCCGGGACATGCTTCCTTGGCGAAGGCGATAGAGGGAATACATATGAACATCCATGCCAAAAGCCAGGCTGCGCAATGCGCCCGGCCCACCGCCGACTTCCGGATGGTTGATCCATTCACGGCCTTCCGTTCACCTCCCGTTTGCACGGCACCTATGGAAATCATAGATCAAACCGGCGCTGAATTCCCCCTGATGATTTGTAGCCGTATCCGGATGTTCGATGATGGCCGCCGAAAGCAGTCATTGAGATATCAAGAAGCAATCAGCCGACGGCCTCAACCATGTGCCAGCAGTGCGGCCGTCACCGGGGAATCCACACCGCCGCTCATGGCCACGACGACGCGCCGTCCCCCCGAGATCCGGGAGCCGTCGGGCAGCCAGTCGCTGACGTCCACCTTGTCCATGCGCGCTTTGTGACAGATGCGCCCTTTGCCGTCATGGCCGCCGGAATGCGGGCGTTTCTACCACTTCTTGTAGGGCAGGAATTTTCCGGACATGGTCAGCTTGACCCGATCGCCCTTGGGATCGGCCTCCTTGTCCACGTGCATGGTGAAATCGATGGCGCTCATGATGCCGTCGCCGAACTTCTCGTGGATGACGGCCTTCAGCGGCATGCCGTAGACCTGCATGATCTCGTACAGGCGATAGATCAGCGGATCGGTGGGCACGACAGGCCCCAGGCCCTTCGTGGGAAAGCCGGTCAGCGTCTCGGTGGCCGCAGGCTCCAGGCCCAGGGCCGATGCCAGCTTGCCGGCCTCCTCATCCGAGGCCCTGGCCTGGCCATAGAACAGGGCCGCAACCCATACCTCGTCGCGTCCCACTAGCCCGCCGAGATCGGCGAAGCTCAATCCTGCTTTCTTCTTGGCAGCCAAAAGCATTTCGGTGATGTCCATGTCGGGTCTCCTTGAACATATCGTCCCGGCCAGCCGCAAAGGCTGGAAAAGCATCCGGGGACACCATACTGATCAATGGGGTCGGACGCGATCGATCCAAGGCCACGTATCGTGTCCACGCAATCCCTTACGATTGGCCTGTCGGCCATGCCTTGACCTTTTCCCATTCCGTGAGGGCTGCCGGCGGCAGCTTGTCCATATGTTTCAGGAACAGGGCAAGCGTCCAGATCTGCCGATCATTGAGCTCGGACTTCCACGAAGGCATGCCGGTCAGGCGGATACCATGCTTGATCTTCCAGAATGAATATCCTTCGGGATCGTCTTCCACCCCATCGGTCGCCAATTGAGGCGGTTTCGGATATTCGCCTTTCGCAATGGGAGACGGCGGAGTGCCTTTGGCACCGCCATGACAAACGGCGCAGTTCTTGGCGTACAGATGAATGCCCTGAATGAGGTTCTGGTCGGTCAGCGCCACCGGGTCCTGAACCTTGGGAGCATCCCGTTGCAGGGTCGCGTCCAACGATGTTCCCGCCATCCACAGCTCCAGGCCGCTGGGTTTACCATCGGCATTGGCCGGGATCGTTCCGCTTTTCAATAAGACATATCCGCCGCCCAGACCGACGATCACGACCAACAAGGCTCCCAGGACAATTCCTTTCAACATCATGCGCTCCTATACAGTGGATTTGGACATGCACCTTTTCAATGTGTATGGCTATCGTTTCCCGAGGCATTGATCCGCGAGGTGGATCACCGACGGTCGAAATCCGACGCCGCGTGGCGCTCGGGCATCTGCTCGTCTTCTTCGCCCCAGGTGCGGTTGACCCGGCGCCCGCGCTGCACCGCCGGGCGCGCGGCGATGGCCTCGGCCCAGCGCTGCACGTGCCGGTACGCCTGCACCTGCAGGAACTCGGCCGCGTCGTTGTAGAGATCGCCGAGCGCCAACTGCCCGTACCAGGGCCAGATGGCCATGTCGGCAACGGTGTAGGCATCGCCTGCGACGAACGCATGTGCCGCCAGCTGCCGGTCCAGCACATCGAGCTGGCGCTTGGCCTCCATGGCGAAACGGTCGATGGCGTATTCGAATTTTTCGGGGGCATAGGCATAGAAGTGCCCGAAGCCGCCACCCAGCATGGGCCCGCTGCCCATCTGCCAGAACAGCCAGCACAGGCACTCGGTGCGCGCCGCGTGACCGCTGGGCAGGAAGGCGCCGAATTTCTCGGCCAGGTAGAGGAGAATCGCGCCGGATTCGAACACCCGCACCGGCTCGGGGCCGCTGCGGTCGAGCAGGGCCGGGATCTTCGAGTTCGGGTTCAGGGCCACGAAGCCGCTGGAGAACTGGTCCCCGTCCAGGATACGGATGGGCCAGGCATCGTATTCGGCGCCCGCAAAGCCCGCCGCCAGGAGCTCCTCCAGCATCACGGTCACCTTGACGCCGTTGGGCGTGGCCAGGGAATACAGCTGCAGCGGATGGCTGCCCACCGACAATTCCCGGTCATGAGTGGCGCCCGCCGTCGGGCGGTTGATGCCGGCGAACTGCCCCCCGTTTCCGGGCTTCCAGGCCCACACCTTCGGCGGCGTGTAAATCGTATCGCTCATGATGCCTCCTGCATGGACAGCCAGCGCTCCAGGATGTCGGTCACCGCCTCCACCGGCTGGTAACCGCGGGTGATCAGGCTGTAACCGTCGTCATCGGCGCGGCCGGCGATCAGTGTCGGGAAGCCCTGCACGCCGCTGCCCTGGGTCAATGCGAAGTCCTGTTTGGTGTGCGCCTTGGCCTCCTCGGAATGCCAGTCGGCAAGAAACCGATCCCGATCGACGCCGAGCTCAGCGGCGATCCCGGCCAGTGTCTGGGCATCGGTGATGTCGCGGTTCCCGGCGTAGAAGGTCTCGTGCAGGCGGCGCAGGGCGGCCATGGCGGTTTCCGGTCCTTGGCGGCGCAGCACGACCACCGCCCGGCACGCGGGTTCGGTGTCGTAGACGAAATGATCGCGTTCGAAGAAACGCCAGTCGAAGGGCTGGCCGGTGAGCTCGTGCACATGCTCCCAGTGCTCGCGTATCGAGGCCATGTCCTCGGCGCCCATGGGCTCCGTGGCCCCGGCGCGCAGGCCGCCCAGGATCAGATGCACGGGCAACGCCTCCCCGTAGCGGGTCTGTACAGCCGCAATGACGGGGGAAAAGCCATAGCACCAGGAACACATCGGGTCGGCGAAATAGATCAGGTGGAACTTCCCGTCCATGGGCGCATGCTGACAGACACTTGCCTTCCCGTCATAGGCGCCCATTTTGCACCGGCATGGGAGCGGCGGACCCTAGAAGCGCGCAGGTGTATCCGCGGGCATTCGGCGCTAGCATCCCCCTTCCATGCAACATCCATCGCCACACGACAGCGCCATCTCGGTCTCCGGCGTCCACAAGACCTATCCCAACGGGCTTGCCGCGCTCGACGACATCAACCTGGACATCCGGCGCGGCGAGATCTTCGCCCTGCTCGGCCCCAACGGCGCCGGCAAGACCACCCTGATCAGCGCCATCTGCGGCATCGTCCAGCCCACCGGCGGCCGCATCCACGTGTGCGGGCACGACATCGTCAGGGATTACCGCAAGGCGCGTGCGGCGATCGGCCTGGTGCCGCAGGAGCTGACCACCGACGCCTTCGTATCCGTGTGGAACGCGGTGCGTTTCAGCCGCGGCCTGTTCGGCAAGCCCCGCGATCCGGCCTATCTCGAAACCATCCTGAGGAACCTGGCGCTGTGGGACAAAAAGGACGAACAGATCCGCCGCCTGTCCGGCGGCATGAAGCGGCGGGTGATGATCGCCAAGGCCCTGGCGCACGAACCGGAGGTGCTGTTCCTCGACGAGCCCACGTCGGGCGTCGATATCGAGTTGCGCAAATCCATGTGGGCCCAGGTGCGCGCCCTGCGCGAGACCGGGGTCACCATCATCCTGACCACGCACTACATCGAGGAGGCCGAGCAGATGGCCGACCGCATCGGCGTCATCGACAAGGGCCGGCTGATCCTGACCGAGGCGAAGGCGGCCCTGATGCAGAAGATGGGCAAGAGCCAGATGATCTTCATCCTGCCCACGCCGGTGCGGGCAATCCCGGAGCGCCTGGCCGCCTACGACCTGACCATCGACGCGGACGGCCACCGGCTGGTCTACACCTACAACGCCGAGACGGACACGCACGACGCCTCGGAGCTGATCGACGCGCTGCATGCGAGCGATATCCGGCCCAGGCACATCGACTGCCGCCAGAGCAGCCTCGAGGAGATCTTCATGCAGCTTGTGGGGACACGATGAACCTGCGCGGCATCTGGGCCATCTACAGCTTCGAGATGGGGCGCACGCTGCGCACGGTCGGCCAGAGCATCGCCTCGCCGGTGATCTCGACCGGGCTGTATTTCGTCGTGTTCGGCTCGGCCATCGGCTCGCGCATCCAGGACATCGGCGGCGTGCCCTACGGCGCCTTCATCGTGCCGGGCCTGATCATGCTCACGGTGCTGGGACAAAGCGTGTCGAACGCGTCCTTCGCCATCTATTTCCCGCGCTTCACCGGCACGATCTATGAAATCCTGTCCGCGCCGCTGTCCTTCGGCGAGATCGTCCTGGGCTACGTCGGTGCCGCGGCCACCAAGTCGATCGTCATCGGCAGCATCGTGCTGGCCACCTCCGCCCTGTTCGTGCCGATGCATGTCATGCATCCGCTGTGGATGCTGTTCTTCCTGGTCATGACCAGCGTCACCTTCAGCCTGCTGGGCTTCATCATCGGCATCTGGTCCGACGGCTTCGAGAAACTGCAGCTGATCCCGCTGTTGATCATCACGCCGCTGACCTTCCTGGGCGGCAGCTTCTATTCGATCAAGATGCTTCCGCCCTTCTGGTACCAGGTCTCACTGGTCAACCCGGTCGTGTACCTGATCAGCGGCTTCCGCTGGAGCTTCTACGAACACGGGGACGTCAGCCTGACGACGAGCGTGGTGATGATCGGCGCCTTCACCGCCATCGCGCTGACCCTCATCGCCTGGATGTTCAAGACCGGCTACCGCCTGCGTAAATAGGCTCAGGGCCGCGCACGCAGGTGCACTGCGATACACATGTAGGTGTAAAGAGCGCCCTCGACCGCCCGCCCATATTCCATAACATGACCGGCGACGACGCGTTCGGTGGGGTGCGAGATGGCCGACCAGAAGAGGAAGATCAGCATATCCGCCATCCTCGTGCTGGCCGTCATGGCTATCGCCAGCGTGGCCTGGGTGGTCTACCTGGAGCCCTATGCCGCCCCACCCCTGCCGCAGCAGGGCATGCCCGTCGTGTTCAACACCACCTACGACGGATCGGTCTGGCAGATCAAGGACTGGCTCAAGAGCCACGTGCTCGACTATTCGACGCTGCAGTACCTGCACTGGGGCAAGGTGACCGACGTCAAGGGCGGCTTCACGGTGCACGTGACCTTCAAGGCCAGGAACAAGGCCGGCAAGTACGTGACCTCGGACGTGGTCTTCGACCTCGACTCACAGGGCAACATCCTCGGGATGAAGCCGTTCGATTCGGTGAAACACTGATCGGCCTTGGAGAACGTCATGATTCAGAATGCAAAGCCGGAAGAAAGCCAGCCGGGGAGATCGCCCCTTAAATGGGGATTCATCTTTGGCATCGCCATCCTGGCCATCATTGCCCTGGGCATCATATCGTCCAGATCGATCCATGTGATTCTGGCCAAGCAGAGCAGCTCAGCGGTATCCAACCCATCAACGAGCCAGTGATCGGCCATCGGTGGATATTCAGCAAGGTGGCGCCCCCTTATCCCTCGAATCCGTGTTACTGTAGATAGATGCGCAAATCATCCGAACTGGACGAGCTCCTCGATGCCTGTCTGCAGGAATGGTCGGAATGGATGCGCGAGCGCGACCAATGGATCGATGATATCGACCAATGGGACCAATACCTGAGGCAACTCATCCTCCTGACCCACGAACTGGACGCGGCTCTCCCCTATGAACTGCAAGGGCTGACCGATCATCTCGATGCCATCAAGGAGCACCAGAAGACACTGGAAGCGCATGGCATATTCCTGAACCAGGTCAAGGACAGAGCCGGGCACGGCGGGGTGGCACGAGGCGCGTTATCGGATGTCAGGCATGAACAGAGCAAGCTGCGACACCAGCATGCCCGGGTGTGCGATGCCCATGTCGGATTGCGCAACCAGCACCACCAGGCCATTGAGCGCGTGGATGGCTTGCTGAAGAGATTTAGGAAGCAGATCGGCAGGTGACACCGTAGCTGGTCGGACCAGGACGGTCGCCTATCGGCCATAAACGGTCATTCGTTCGAATCCTGTTTGGCATCTCAAACGGGATGGATCTGGGCACTAGCGTGAATTATGAGGACACAATGCCTATCTGCCGGATTCAGGTGGGTCCAAGCACCGGGAATTAAGTATTGTGTCCCCGGAATTCACTCGAAACGACGTCATACATTCCCTTGTTTATTGCCTTTCAGCCTTCGTTTGCAAGCGGTTGCGGATTGACAGCAATTCCTTTCGGCGTTTTGCATCGGTTTTGGGATAGCTCATGTCGAGCGTTTTGAACGTATCGAGAATAATCTGGGAAATGATCAGCCGGGCGTTCTTCTTGTCGTCGGCGGGAACCACGTACCAGGGCGCATTTTTTGTACTCGTGGCGCTCAGGCAGGCCTCATAGGCCTTCATGTATTGATTCCAGAAGCCTCTCTCTTCAATGTCGGCAAGGCTGAATTTCCAGTTTTTTTCGGGCTCGTCGATGCGGGCTAGAAAGCGCTTGCGCTGCTCCTCCTCGGAAAGATGGAGAAAGAACTTGATCGTCCGCGTGCCGTTACGATAGAGATGGTCTTCCAGGTCCACGATGGAACGATATCGTTCCGTCCAGATGGACTTCTCGTCGAGCAAGGCATCCGGCAGCCCCTGGGTGCGCAGGATCTCCGGATGCACCCGCACGATCAGCACCTCCTCGTAATAGGAGCGGTTGAAGATGCCGATGCGGCCGCGTTCCGGCAGGGAGCGGGTGGTTCGCCACAGGAAGTCGTGCTCCAGCTCGGTGGCACTCGGATGCTTGAAGCTGAACACCTGGCAGCCTTGCGGATTGACGCCGGACATCACGTGCCGGATGGCACCGTCCTTGCCGGCGGCGTCCATAGCCTGAAAGATCAGCAGCAAGGCATAGCGGTTGGAGGCATAGTGAAGGCGTTGGAGCGCGCTCAGCTCCTCCACGTGTTCTTCGAGCAATTTGTGGTAATGCTTCTTCGACTTGTAAACAGGCTCAACGAACGTCGGCCACTTCTTGAGATCGACCTTTTCGCCTTCCTCTACACAGAAGTCCTTCGATTTTATTTTCATCTTTATCTCTCCGTCTCCACATGCTGCGTAAATTCCACGGGGCGTTGCTCATTCTTCATCGGTCCCGCCCGCCTAATCTTTCCGAATCTCGCGCTCCGCCTGGAGCCAGTCATCAACCGCGTGCCCGCCCTGGTGGCCGTGCTGCTCATAGAGGTCATAGGCTCGCTTGGCGATCTGCGCTTTCACATCGATTGGATTCCTGGTTTCGACAGGTTTTCTGCCCAATAGAGGGGGGACAGTGGGATCGAATACCCGATACGCCAACAGCTTCACGCGGTCGCTGACGAGGAACCACGCCAAGGCATAGCCCCAGACGAACAACGCCCAGCCCCAACCGAGTGGCGGCATGAAAATTCCGTATACTGCAATCAGCGTCGCCACGATTTGCGTGCCGAGCACAGCCATCCATAAGATTCGTGCGGGGCGTATCGACCAGAACGGACCGCGCGTACGGGTCATGAAAATCGTCAGATGTCCGGCCACGGACAGCATCAGATACATCATCG
>CAZBLR010000010.1:0-20720 GCA_964492895.1 uncultured Zetaproteobacteria bacterium
GCAGGTGTTCGGCATCGCCGGAGACGGTCACGTCGCCGCCCGGCATGCACACCGTCACCGGCTCCGTCGAGCCTTCCAAATGCCACAGGGCCGTGGCCACGGCGCAGGCGCCGCTGCCGCAGGCGGGGGTGTGGCCGGCGCCGCGTTCGATGATGTCGATGTAGGCATGCGGGCCGACGCGGCCGGTGACGATCTCGATGTTCCTGTCCGTCGGGAAATCCTCGACGGCCTCGAAGAACACCCGGTGCGGGTTGCCCAGCTCCACGTCCACGTGCGACGGCGTTTCATCGGTGATGCGCGCCGCGCCCATGTCCACGCGGATACCGGCCTCGCCGCGGCTTGCCGTGACCGTACGGTCGGCCAGGGCGATGCGCACACTGTCCGTGCCCAGCTCGCGCATCAGCAGCTCGCCGACGCAGCGCAGGCCGTTGCCGCAGTTGCCGGCCTCGCCGCCGTCCGGGTTGAAGATGCGCATGCGCGCGTCGGCCGAGGCGTCCGGTGCCAGCACCAGCACCTGGTCGCAGCCGACGCCGACGCGGCGATCGGCCAGCCGGATCAGCCACGCGGGTTCCGGTTGCGGCAGTTCCTGGTGCCGGCCGTCCAGGATGACGAAATCATTGCCCTGGGCCTGCATCTTGGCGAAGCGCACCTTCATGCGGCCGGTTTCGTGTGCTCGACCACGACCGTGGTGTAGACGCCGCCACGCACGTTGAACACGGCCTCGACCTTCAGGTAACGCGGATCGAGCAGGCGGACCAGGTCGTCGGCGATCATGTTGGTGACCTTCTCGTGGAAATGGCCCTCGTCGCGGAAGCTCCAGAAGTAGAGCTTCAGCGATTTCAGCTCCACGCACAGCGCATCCGGCACGTAATCCAGGCGGATCTCCGCGAAATCCGGCTGTCCGGTCTTCGGGCACAGGCAGGTGAATTCCGGGGTGTCGATGTGGATATGGTAGTCGCGTTCCGGATTCGGATTGGGGAAGGTTTCCATCTGCTTGCTGGGCTTACTGCTCATGCCTGGACCTCGAAGTGCGTGATGATGTCCGCATAGATGCGGGTCAGGGTTTCCAGTTCGTCGATGCGCACGCGCTCGCCGATCTGGTGGATCGTGTCGTTGGTCAGCCCCAGCTCCACCACCGGCACGCCGGCGGCGGCGAGGAAGCGCCCGTCGGAGGTGCCGCCGCCGGTGTCGCGGCGGGTCTGGACGCCGGTGATGCGGCGGATGCTGTCGCAGACGTCATCGAGCAGGGGGCCGTCCGCGGTCGAGAAGGCGTTGGCCTGATGCTGCAGCGCGATCACGGCCTCCACACCCGCGCAGGCGTCGGTGATGCGGCTGAGGATGCCCGCATAATCGATGCCCGGGTTGTAGCGGATGTCGAGCGTGACCCGGCAGCGGCCGGGGATCACGTTCATGGCCCCGGTCCCGCCCTCGATATTGGTGATCTGGCAGGAGGTCGGCGGAAAGCCGTCGACGGCCTGTCCCCAGTCGATGGCGGTGATGCGGGACAGCGGTCCCACGGCCAGGTGGACGGCGTTGTCGGCATCGTCCGGATAGGCCGAGTGCCCCTGCTTGCCCACGAACTCGATCGTGCCCTGGACCACGCCGCGCCGGCCCCGGCGGATGGTGTCCCCGACCTCGCGGAGGCTGGACGGCTCGCCGACGACGGCGGCATCCGGCAGCTGGCCGGCAGCCTCGAGGTGTTCGACGATGCGGATGGTGCCGTCGACGGACTCGCCTTCCTCGTCGGAGGTGATCAACAGCTGCAGCGTCGGCAAAGCTTCGGCGCCCGCCAGCAGCCCTTCCAGCGCGGCCAGCCAGCAGGCGATGCTGCCCTTCATGTCCTGGGCGCCGCGGCCGTGCAGCACGCCGTCCTCGACGGTGGCGGCGAACGGCGGATGCGGCCATGCGTCCAGCGGCCCGGTCGGGACGACATCGGTATGGCCGGCGAAGGCCAGGCATCCCGGCTTGTCACCGGGACGGCTGAAGACGCTGTTGGTGACGCCGCCGGCATCCACGCGCCGGCGTGCGAAACCCAGCGGGGCCAGGACCGATTCGAGGTAATCCTGGCAGCCGCCGTCCTCCGGGGTGACCGAGGTGCGGCGGATCAGTTCGATGGCATGGGACAGGGCATGCGGGGGCGATGTCGGCATGGGCGCAGGCTAGGGCCTGTTCGCATCAAATGCGAGCGTAGCGACGTGGCCGTTTTTATGGCCTCGCAAGGCATGTCGAGCGCCGTGTGCTTGTTGCGCGCATTTGATGCGAACAGACAGACCCTGGTCAACATGCATGGCGGAGGATAGCCGCAACGGCAGCGTGGCGTGCATGCTCAGGTGCGCAGCAGCGGCAGGAAGGCCTCGCAGCGCCTCGGGCTGTGCAGCCCCGCGATCCAGGCCTGGCCGGCGGCCAGGTCCTCGATCCGCGCCGCCGCCGCCGGGCCCACATGCTCGTAGACCTCCATGAAGGTGGTTTTCCCGTCCGAGTCCCGTCGCAGCAGGCTGCCGGCATAGCCGAGGCGATCCCTGACCAGGGCGAGCCAGGTGCGCAGTGCGGGCTCCAGTCCCGGGTCGGCGTGATACCAGATGTACAGCGAGGCCTCAGGCATGGCAGGGCTCGATCAGCTCGATGTCGATGCCGTCCTGTGTATGCAGCGCCGCCCCTTGCTCGACGACCCGGATCGGCAGGCGTCCGATGGCGTGGACGCTGCCGTCGCTGTCCTGCATGGCGCTGGTGACGCTGCCGATCGCCGCCGAGGTATGGATCGCGGCGGGCAGGGCCTGCGGCAATGCCGAAAGCCGCAGCCGGTACAGCCGGTACTTGACGCCGCCGCGCCAGTTCATGCGGCTGGTGACCTCCTGGCCCACATAACAGCCCTTGTCGAAGCTGACGCCGTGGTAGGCGTCCAGGTTCGCGTTCAGCGGATGCACGGATTCGTCCCAGTCGACGCCGAACACCGGGTGGCCGCGCAGGATCCTGGCGCTGCGCAGCACGGATTCGTCCACGGCCCGCTCCGCATCCAGCGCCAGCGCGTCCAGTTGCGCATGGGTGGCCACGAGCCAGTAGCCGCACGCCGCGGCCTCGGGCATGGCCAACACCAGGAGGCCGGCATCGTCGAGCGCGGTGCGCAGGTGGCCAGCGCCCGGGTCCGGCAGGCCTGCGGCGGCAAGCATGTCGCCGGCGCCAGCGCCCTGAATGCTGTGCACGCCCATGTCGGCGACGACGCCGAGGCGGATCGTGTAGCCGATGGAGAAGCGCCGCAGGCGTTCGACCAGGGCCTCGGCGCGGCTTTTCCATGTCAGCAGGACCAGTTCGTCATCCCGGCCCTCGGCCACGATCAGCTCGCCGACGGGCTTTCCCTGCGGCGTCAGCACCGCGGTGTAGATGGCCTGTTCGGGAGACACCAGATGCATATCCTGGGTCAGTTGGCCCTGCAGGTAGTCACGCACCCGGGCCCCCGAGGCCTTGAGCACGGCGACATCCCCGCGTCTGGCGTGCAGGGACGCATGCGACAGGGCATCGTGGTGTTGCGCATTCAGGATCGGGTCCATACTGCTCCCTGATGGCGGCTCTGTTCCGGTATCACCCTGGTGGCCCGCCCTATATCTGACCGAATTTGTCGGGTATAGTGTCGGCCGATTCCCGGCGGTGCAAGGCCTGCACCGGCCACGATGTTCTGGAGGCGCCATGAAAGACACCACCACCCCGGCAACACCCCAGACGGCGTCCGCGCCGTTCCCGAATTCGCGCAAGGTGTATATCCAGGGTTCGCGCCCGGACCTGCGTGTACCGATGCGCGAGATCAGCCTGGCATCGACGCCGACCCGCCAGGGGGTGGAAGAGAATGCGCCCGTGCTGGTGTACGACACCTCCGGTCCGTACAGCGACCCGGAGGCGGCCATCGACCTGAAAACAGGCCTGGCGCCGCTGCGCGAGGCCTGGATCGCCGAGCGGGACGACACGGAGCGCCTGTCCGAGCTGAGCTCCCGTTACGGACGCGACCGCCACGCCGACACCCGTTTCGACGCCCTGCGTTTCGCACACCTGCGCAAGCCGCGCCGGGCCAGGGCCGGCGGCAACGTCACGCAGATGCATTATGCCCGGGCCGGCATCGTCACGCCGGAGATGGAGTACATCGCCATCCGCGAGAACCAGCGCCGCGAATACCTGCGCGAGATCACGAAGCAGCATCCCGGGCACAGCTGGGGTGCGGCGATCCCGCAGGTCATCACGCCCGAGTTCGTGCGCGACGAGGTGGCGCGCGGCCGCGCCATCATCCCGGCCAACATCAACCATCCGGAGCTGGAGCCGATGATCATCGGCCGCAACTTCCTGGTGAAGATCAACGGCAATATCGGCAACTCGGCCATCACCTCGTCCATCGAGGAGGAGGTCGAGAAGATGACCTGGGCCATCCGCTGGGGTGCCGACACCATCATGGACCTGTCGACCGGCAGGAACATCCACGAGACCCGGGAATGGATCATCCGCAATGCGCCGGTGCCGATCGGCACCGTGCCGATCTACCAGGCGCTGGAGAAGGTGGACGGCATCGCCGAGGAGCTGAGCTGGGACATCTTCCGCGATACGCTGATCGAGCAGGCGGAGCAGGGCGTCGATTACTTCACGATCCATGCCGGCGTACGCCTGCGCTACGTGCCGATGACCGCCAGGCGCCTGGCCGGCATCGTGTCCCGCGGCGGCTCGATCATGGCCAAGTGGTGTCTGGCACACCACCAGGAAAACTTCCTGTACACCCATTTCGACGACATCTGCGAGATCATGAAGGCCTACGACGTGTCGTTCTCCCTCGGCGATGGCCTGAGGCCCGGCGCCATCGCCGATGCCAACGACGAGGCGCAGTTCTCCGAGCTGCATACGCTGGGCGAGCTGACCAAGATCGCCTGGCAGCACGATGTGCAGACGATGATCGAGGGTCCGGGGCACGTGCCCATGCAGATGATCAAACAGAACATGGACGAGCAGCTGGCGCATTGCGATGAGGCCCCGTTCTACACCCTGGGCCCGCTGACCACGGACATCGCCCCCGGCTACGACCATATCACCAGCGCCATCGGCGCGGCGCAGATCGGCTGGTACGGCTGCGCCATGCTGTGCTACGTGACGCCGAAGGAGCATCTGGGCCTGCCGAACCGCGACGACGTCAAGGCCGGCGTCATCGCCTACAAGATCGCCGCCCATGCGGCGGATCTCGCCAAGGGCCATCCCGGTGCGCAGCAGCGCGACGATGCGCTGTCCAAGGCGCGTTTCGAGTTCCGCTGGGAGGACCAGTTCAACCTGAGCCTCGATCCGGACACGGCGCGCGCCTTCCATGACGAGACCCTGCCCAAGGAATCGGCCAAGGTGGCCCATTTCTGTTCGATGTGCGGCCCGAAGTTCTGCTCGATGAAGATCACGCAGGAGGTCCGGGAATACGCCGAGACGCACGGCATCAACGAGACCGAGGTCATCGAGGCGGGCATGCACGAGCGTTCGGACCAGTTCCGCGAAGAAGGTGGCCAGATTTATCGCAAGGCCTAGTATCGGCGCTATAGTCCGACACATCGATATCGAGGAGCCCTGAATGAGCCTGACTGCCCGTGAGATCATGAATGCCAATCCGCCGTTCTGCGATCTGGACACGCCGATCCGTGAGATCGCCCGACGCTTTGCCGATGAGGCCCTGACCGGCCTGCTCGTGGTGGATGCCGACAAGCGGCTGATGGGCGTGATCACCGAGGAGGACCTGATCGACCAGCAGCGCCAGCTGCACCTGCCGACGGCCATCGCCCTGCTGGACATGGTGATTCCGGTGGGCGAGGGGCGTTTCGAGCGCGAACTGGAGCGCATGCAGGCGCTGAACGCCGGCGATCTGATGAGCCGCGACGTGCAGACCGTGGCACCGGACGCCGATCTTTCCACCATCGCCAGCCTGATGAGCGATAAGGCGGTCCATCACCTGCCGGTGCTGGACAGCGATGCGGTGGTCGGCCTGATCTCCCGGCATGAACTGATCAAGGCCCTGGCGGGTTCCTGCTGAACACGCTTGCGCTTCCACAGCGATAGCGAATCCGAATCCTGTGCCTTCGCCGCGGAGCTGGCGCTCGGCCTGAAGCCCGGTGACGTCGTGGCCCTGTCCGGGGCCCTGGGGGCGGGCAAGAGCGTCTTCGCCCGTGCCCTGATGCGGGCGCTGGGCGTGACCGACGAGGCCATGCCCAGTCCGACCTTCGCCATCATCCAGGAATACCTCGGCCGGGACTGCCGGGTCGCCCACATGGACTGGTACCGCCTCGATAGTGCCGAGGAGCTGGAGGCGATCGGCGTGCGCGAGTACATGCAGCCGCCATGGATCTGCATCGTCGAATGGCCGGAGCGTGCGCCCGCGCTGCTGCCGCCATCCGCGCGTCACGTGTCGATCGCGGTCGCAGCGCATCATCCGCAGGCGAGGGAGATCTGCGTCGACGACTGAGCGGCCGGGCCGCTGCGGGTCGGGCCTCAGGCTTTCCGGCCGTTTGTCCGGCCGTCGGCTTCCAGCTGCAACGGCCGGGAGAACACATGCGTGTACAGCCACTCGAACAGCACGGAGACGAGCAGGAAAGCGACGAAGATCCATAGTGCCCGGGGATGATCGCGGTAGCTCTCGGCGAGCAGCACGAACAGGGCGGCGAGGCACGCCATGCTGGCCAGTATCGGCAGCCAGCGCCGGCAGCCGATCACAGGCGCTAGATAGCCGGCCGCCGCGTTGGTGATGGCGAAGATCAGCAGAAAGCCGGCGCTGGCCAGGATGGCGATGGCCGTGAGGTTGATCAGGTTGGCGATCAACAGCGAGAGCAGGCCGACGATCAACACCCCGGAGACGGGCTCGTTCCAGGCCTTGCGTTCCAGGATGCGGGGAAGCTCCCGGTCCATGGCCAGCTTGTAGCCCAGGCGGGCATTACCGTAGATCGTGGCATTGATGGCGGAGAATGTGGCCAGCAGGGCGGCGATGCCGACCATGCTGAAGCCGAGATCGCCCATCGACGGCCGCGCCGCGGCGGCCAGGGCGTAGTCCTTGGCGGCGATGATCTCGGATTCGGACACCGTGCCGACGGTGACGGCGGCGACCAGGCAATACAGGATGATGACCAGCACGACCGAGCCATAGAAGGCGCGCGGCAGCGTCGTCTGCGGTGCGCGCACATCCCCGGCTGCATTGGCGATCAGTTCGAATCCCTCGTAGGCGACGAAGATGACCATGCCGGCAGCCGCCACCGTCAGCCCGCTGCCCCAGGTGGACGGCGAGAAATGGGAGCTATGGATATGGGGCAGGCCGGCGGCGATGACGGCGGCCAGCAGGATGAGCTTCAGCGCCACGATCAGGGTCTCGGAGCGGCTGACGACCTCGACATTGAACAGGTTGATGGCCAGCGGCAGCACGATGGCCGTGCTGATCAAGACATGACGCAGCCAGGACGGTTCGTTGCCGTGGAAGAAGGTCAGGGCATACGAGCCGAAGGCCACGGCATACATGGCGATCGTGACCAGGTAGCTGAGCCACAGCATCAGGTTGATGCTGCCGGTGGCCAGGTCGATACCGAACGCGGCGTCGATGTAGGCGACCGTGCCGCCATGGCCCCGGTAATGCACGGAAAGGTGGGCATAGGAGTAGGAGGTCAGCAGGGCGATGGCACCGGCGATGAGGAAGGCGATCACGGTGGCGCCGTGCGCCAGCGTCACGGCCTCGCCCAGCACGGCGAAGATGCCGCCGCCGACCATGCCGCCGATACCGATGGCCATGGCCCCGAGCAGGCCGACGCCGCGCTTTTCGGCTTGATGATGGTCCGGGGAGGCGGGCATCTTCGTCATGCAAATGGCTTATAATCGCTGCGGCCGACGGCGTCCATGGTTGTGGCACCGCATCCGCCTGAAAAGAAGAAGGGAGCAGGCGTGAACCTGCTCCCCATGACGGCGTTTGATTGCAGGGCTCATTCCAGCAGCGGCGCATGACATGGGGATGACAACCATGTGACACGTGCCGTCCCGGGGCAGGGGTGGTCGATGCTGCGGCGGTGCCTAGAAACCGGCCGCATGCAGGCCGACGATGGCCATCTGCGTGCCGATGACGGCAAGGATCAGGCCCATCAGCCGGGTCACGACGTTGATGCCGTTTTTGCCGATCAGCCCGACCAGGCGCTGTCCGGCGACGAAGAACACGTACGTGATCAGGCACAGCACGGCGAACATGGCGATGGTGATGATGATCTCCGTGGTGTTGCCGGTGGCCGAGAAGTTCATCGCCGTGGCCAGCGTGCCCGGTCCGGCCAGGATCGGCATCGCCAGCGGGGATACCGCCACCCCGAGCGCGGAATCATCGGCTGCGCTGGCGTCGTCACCGGGGTGATGCACGCGGGAAGGTGCGCCGTGCAGCATCTGGAATCCCACCAGGGCGACCAGGGCGCCGCCGGCGATGCGGAACGCGGGCAGCGTGATGCCGAACAGCTCGAACAGCATCCTGCCGAACAGGCAGAAGACCAGCACGATGACGAAGGCGATCAGCAGGGCCTTGAACGCGACCTGCCGTTTGACGGCCGCCGTGTCACCGTCGGTCAGGCCGATGAATACCGGCGTGTTGGCCACGGGGTTCATGATGGCGAAGAAGGCCAGAAACACCGTGATCGTATGGTTCACCAGTCCGCTCATCGCTCGTCTCCGTGCCCTGCCACCATAGTCGGCACGTATGCGGGCGTCAAAGCGCCATGAATCCTGCCGTTCCCGGTCACATGCGGTAGATTGGCGCCATGACGATGCAGCAGCCATCCGACATCAGGCAACAGATCCGTGACCTGGCCGGGGCATACGGCTTCGAGCTGTGCCGGTTCACGCGCCCGGCCATCGGCCCGGCCCATGCCGAGGCACTGGATGCCTGGACCGCGGCCGGCATGCACGGCGACATGGGCTATATGGCCGAGCCGGAACGCACGGCGAGGCGGAAGGCGCCCGGGCGCATGCTGGATGGCGTGCGCACCGTGATCACCGTCGGCATGCGCCATGCACCGCCGCCTTACACCCTGGATCGGGTGTCGCAGGCCCGCAGCCGTGGCGTCATCGCCGCCTATGCCCATGGCGACGATTACCATGATGTGATGAAGCGGCGCCTGAAGGCCCTGGCCGGTGAACTGGACCGGCGCCTCGGCACGCATGCGCAGCGTGTCTATGTGGATACCGCGCCGGTGCTGGAGCACGCGCTGGCCGCGGAAGGCGGGCTCGGCTGGCAGGGCAAGCATACGCTGACGATCCATCGCCATCTCGGGTCATGGCTGCTGCTGGGGGAGATCTTCACCACGGCGGATCTTGCCCCCGACGCGGCGGCCTCCTTTCACTGCGGCAGCTGCACCGCCTGCCTCGATGTCTGTCCGACGCGGGCGATCGTGGCCCCGTTCGTCGTCGATGCGCGCCGATGCATTTCCTACCTGACCATCGAGCACCGGGGCTTCATCCCGCATGCGCTCAGGCCGATGATGGGCAATCGCATCTTCGGCTGCGACGACTGCCAGGCCATCTGTCCGTGGAACCGGCATGCGCATGCACCGGAACCGGACCTGCTGGCGTCGCGCCAGGAAAACATCCTTCCCGCCCTGGCGGACCTGCTGGCGCTGGATGAGCGGATGTTCCGGGAGCGCTTCCGGAAATCGCCGGTGCGCCGGACAGGGAGGGCAGGGCTGCTGCGCAATGTGGCCATCGCCATGGGCAACAGCGGAGAGGCCGGGTTCATCCCGGCGCTTGTGCATGCCCTGGAGGATCACGAGTCCCTGGTGCGCGGGCATGCCGCCTGGGCCCTGGCCAGGCTTTGTCCACAGCATCGTCGGGGCGAAATCATCGGACAGCTGCGCTACCATGCCGACCGGGAGACGCATGCCGAGGTCCAGACGGAGCTGGCGATCGCGATCAAGAACATGGAAGATGCCAAGGAACGCGTATGAACACACCCAAAGCCTTTATCTTTGATCTCGACGGTACGCTGGTGGATGCATTGCCGGACATCCGTGCCAATGCCAATCGCGCCCTGAAAGCCCTGGGCTATACCTTCGAGCTGAGCCTGGAGGATACGCGGCCGCATGTCGGCGGCGGGGCGCAGAAGCTGGCCGCGAGCATCCTCGGAAAGGCCATGGACGATCCGGACACGATGGCGCTGTACCACGCCTTCGCCGATGTCTACGCACAGCATCCCGCCGATTTCGGACGGCCGTTCCCGGGGGTGGTCGAAACCCTGCAGGCACTCAAGGAACGCGGCATCCCGATGGCATGTGTCACCGCCAAGCCCGCCAAGGCACGGGTGCAGGTGCTCGACAGCCTGGGCCTGTCCTCGTACCTGACCTCGGCGCTGTCGCCGGAGGACGGTTTCGCCAAGAAGCCGGCGCCGGACATGTTGTACGAGAGCTGCCGCCGCATGGGCGTGGATGCCAGCGACAGCGTGATGGTCGGCGATACCGCCTACGATATCGAGGCGGGGTTCAACGCCGGCTGCATGCATGTGGCCTATTGCGAGCACGGCTACCAGCCGCTGCCGTCCGAGTTCGAGGGACAGGTCGTGCGCCTGGGCCGTTTCGATGAGCTGCTGAAGCTCCTTCCATGAACGCACGCGTGGCCGGCATCTACGGCATCCTGCCGGCCGATTTGGAGCAGCCCGATCTGATGGCCCGGGCCGAGGCGGCGCTGAAGGGCGGGGTGCGCATCCTGCAGTACCGGGACAAGAAGCAGGGCGACAAGCGCGTCCGCCAGCGGGCCGGGGCGCTGCGTGCGCTGACCCGGCGGTACGGTGCCATGTTCATCGTCAATGATTCGGTACAACTGGCCATCGAAGCCGATGCGGATGGCGTGCACCTGGGGCGCAACGATGCACCGAACCTGACCCGGCTCAGGGCCGACATCGGCGATGCGCTCATCGTCGGCGTTTCCTGCCAGGGGGATGCGGCCTTCGCGCTGCACGCCCTGGAGCATGGGGCGGACTACGTGTCCTTCGGCGCCGTCTTCCCGACCGCATCCAAGGCGGATGCCGTCGTGATCGGCCTGCCGCGTCTGGCCAAGGCCCGTCAGATGTTCCCGGGACGCAATATCGTCGCCATCGGCGGCATCACGCGGGAAAATCTGGGGCAGGTGCGCCAGGCCGGTGCGGACAGTGCGGCCGTCATCGCCGACCTGTTCGAGCCGGCGGCGGGCATCGAGGCGCGCGCGGCGTCGATGGTACGCGCCTGGGAACAGGCGGGCACATGAACAGGCCGGAGGTCTGCCTGACCGTCGGTGGTTCGGACTCCTGCGGCGGGGCCGGCATCCAGGCCGACCTGGCCATGTTTTCGCGCATCGGCGTGCGCGGCTGCTCGGCGATCACGGCCCTGACCGCCCAGAACCCGGACCGGATCCTGCGCGTCGAACCCTCGCCGCTCGACCAGTTCGCGGCGGAATTGCAGGCCGTCCTTTCGTACTACACGGTGGCTGGGATCAAAACCGGCATGCTCGTCGATGCCGGGCACGTCCGGGTGCTGGTCGAGGCGCTGGAACGCCACGCCGTCGCATGTCCCGTGGTCGTCGACCCCGTCATGGTGTCCACATCCGGCACCGCCCTGCTGGATGCCGCCGCCCTGGCGCTGATGCAGTCCGAACTGTTTGTGCGCGCCACCCTGATCACGCCGAACCTGCCGGAGGCGGAACGGCTGCTGGGGTCCGCCGTCGACGATCCGGTCGAGGCCGCGGCCGAACTCGTGCGGCGTCACCGCCACCCCGTACTGCTCAAGGGGGGACACGGCGACGACGACGTGCTGGTCGACGTGCTGTGCATGGCCGATGGCGACGTGCACCTGTTCGAGCATCCGCGCCTCGCCTGGAGCGAGGAGGAGGCCCATGGCAGCGGTTGCCGCCTGGCTTCGGCCATCACGGCCCATCTGGCGCTGCACGCTCCGGTCGAACAGGCCGTTTCCCAGGGCCTGTCGCGCATGGCGATCGCATGAACCGGCCCAACCGTAATACGTGTCACAGTATGGCCGTCGGTGTATCCTATGCTACCGGCCACATCCCGATCGGGACACAGGAGCAAGTCCATGCATGAACTCGTGCTGCAGAACCCCATCTTCCGCATGCTGTCGGAGGAGGCGCTGCTGAAGCTGCTCGGCGAGAGCAAGTTGATGGCCTTTCATCCGGACCAGCGGCTGATCAGCGAGGGCGTGTTCAATCCTTTCCTGTTCCTGCTGACCCAGGGGACGGTCCATGTCGTGGCCAACGATGAGATCCTGGCCGGGCTCAGCATCGGGGATGTGGTGGGGGAGATTTCCACCCTCGGCATGAGCACGCCGGTGGCGGATGTCATCGCCGTGGACGAGGTCAAGGCGATCGCCTTCCCGATCGAGAAGATCAACGACCTCGGCCTGGCGTATCCGGAGTTCGCGGAGCAATTGCGCTCCCTCAGTTCCGAACGCATCTACTGACTTCCGCATCCGGCCGGCGACGCTAATCGCCCGGATCGGCCTTCGGGAAGCTGCGCTTGACGACGAAACGCTGGGTATCCAGTTCGAACGAGGCGATATCCTTCATGTGCTGCTCGGTAAACTCGACCTGGCCTGCCGCCCCGGGTGAAGGCGGCGCGGCCTCGTCCGGCCGATGCCCTCCCGCGTCATTGGACATGCGCTTGTAGATCTCGGCGATCGATCTGGCACGTGCGATGAGCAGTTCCGGGTCGGTCGGCTTGCCGACGAAGCCGTCCGCGCCTCCGGCCAGCGCCGACGCCTCCTTGACGTTGCCGGTCAACAGCATGGTGCCGGTATGGTTCAGGGTCGGTTGCTGGCGAATGCGTTCGATGAACTGCTGCCCGGTCTGCCCCGGCATTTCATGATCCGTGATGACCAGGTGGAAGTATTGCTGCTGCAGCTTGTCCCACGCCTCTTCTACGGTACCGGCGGCCTGTACGCTGAAGATGCCTGCACTCGACAGGATATGCTGGGTGTACTGGAGCATCACCGGTGAATCATCCAGCAACAGGACCCGCAGCATATCGGCATCGACCGCTTCGGATTCCGGGGGTTGTGCCTCAGCGGCGGGCGCTTCGGCAGCGGAGGGTGCCGACTGTTCTGCAGCGGGCTTGCTGCCGCCCTCCGGCCCTTCGGCTTCCGCATCGCCGGCAAAGATGTCGATCTCGGGGGGTTCGGCCTGTTTCCTGGCATCCGCCTCGAACTGCGATGCCAGCCGTTCCTGGGTGCTTTCCTGGCGCGCGTCCGGCTTTTGCAGATGGCCGATGCGGCCCAGGCGCAGCCGTTCCTTGAAATCGAAGCCCTGCGGCAGTGCAAAGATACCCAGCACTTCCTCGAGGGACGTGGTTCCATCGATCGCCTTGTTCAGGGCGCGTTCGTGCAGCGTCAGCATGCCTTCATGGCGTCCTTCCGTGTACACCTCGGATCCGGACGCACCGTTCTCCAGCATCTCGCACAGCGCCGGCGACATGCGCAGCAGTTCTCCCAGCATCGCCGTGCCGCGGTATCCGGTGTGCCTGCAGGCATCGCAGCCACTGCCGGCATAGAAGGTGAAGGTCGGCGGTATGTCCAGCTGGCGCAGGGTGTCGGGGTGGACCGGGGCCGCACTCTTGCAATCCGGGCATAGCTTGCGGATAAAGCGCTGCGTGTAGATCAATCGCAGGGCCTTGGCCAGATGGCTGCGGTCCAGGCCCATGCGCAGCAGCCGGGAGAGGGCCTCGGCGATGCCGTCGGCTTCCATGCACAGGATCAGCAGGCATCGGCCGCTGTTCGCCGCGTGCAGCGACATGGCGATCGTTTCCTCGTCCGTCACTTCGTCGATCACGACGACATCGGGCGCATGATGAAGCGCCGACTTCAGCATGGCGGCATTCGCCGTGCCGCCGGACGGGAGCTGCACCTGCTTGACCCCGGCCAGCTTCTCGATCGCCAGGTCCTCCATGCTGATGATCCGGCGCGCCCCATCACCCGTCAGTTGCCGGAGGAAGGCCATCAGGGTCGACGACTTGCCGGAACCGAACGGGCCCGTGACCAGGATGAGACCCGTGCCTGCCAGCGCCGCCTTGATCGGGGCCTCGATGTCAGAGGACAGCCCGAGCTGATCGAGCGACATGCCGACGTAGCGGGGGTCGACGATGCGGATGGTGGCGCATTCACCCTCGGGCGAGGGGTGGAAATGAAACAGCAGCTTGTATTCACGGCCGTTGAAGCGCAGCAGGATGCTGCGCCTGCGGCTGCCTGCCGCATCGCTCTTGTCCTCCAGGCCGATCATCTTCTTGAGCGCCGTCAGGACGCGGCCGTGATGGGACTGGGAAAGCCGGAACAGCCGGTAGACCCCCCCTTCGATATTCAGGCTGATCAGCAGCTCCGAGACCTTCGGCTCGATCGCCAGGCTGCTGGCACCATAGGTCAGCGCCCGGGAGATCACATGCCTGACGAACCTGCCGGCGATGGTGGCCTCGGATGTGTCGCCGTCATCCTTCCCGGCCTTCTGCGTCATGACGTGTTGCAGCTGTACCGTGTCGATCAGTTGCGCGCTTTCAACCGGCCGCTCGTCGCTTTTGCGGAAGATGCGGTACAGGCCGTTCTCGAAATCGTGGGCATGGATGAATACCGGCTGGACCGGTTTGCGAAAGATGTGCTGCAGCATGTCGACGTTGTTCAGGTCCGTCGGGTCGATCATGCCGACGACAACATGCGAGCCCTGCTCCGAGACGGGCAGGAAATACCACTGCCGCGCCTGTTCGAGCTTGCATTTGCGGACGAGATTCGGGGGAGGGGAGATCCCGTCCAGGCGCATGACCGGGATATTGTAGAATTTCGCGAGCGTATCGGTCACATCGGCCTGGGTGACGGCACTGCATCCCTCGAACAGATTGACCAGCAGGGGCTTCTTGTTGCTGCGCGACCGGACCGAGGCCGCCTCGATCGTGTCAGCCGATACGATCCCCGCCTCGATCAGTGCCCTGGCCGCCTCTTTCTGCATCGACGATCCCCTCCATTCCCCATACCCGAAGCTATATCACTTATAACATTGCGCAATATGGGGGTATGCTAATCGTCGTTCAGTGCCGATTTCGCACGTTGATACAGCCTTTCCTGCTGGGCCAGCGTCAGTTCGGCGAGGTCCGATTCCGCCAGCTGCTCCATCTTGCGGAATCGGGCGGAGAACTTGCGGTTGGAGCGCATCAGGGCCAGCTCCGCATCGAGCCCGAGCTTGCGGCCCAGATTGACCAGGGCGAACAGTACGTCCCCGAATTCATCCTCGATGCGTTCCGGGGGAGCCGCGGGGTCGCGCACCTCAGCCTCGAGCTCGGCCAGTTCCTCGTGCATCTTTTCCAGCACGTCCGAGGCCTGGGTCCAGTCGAAGCCGGCCCGGGCCGCCCGCTGCTGCACCTTCTGCGCATACTTCAGGGCAGGCAGCGGCGGGATCCCGTCCATCAGGCTGGCGCGTTCGGTATGCTCCGCCCGTTTCAGCTCCTCCCATTGGCGGGAAAGGTCGTCGGTCTGCTTGTCCTCGAATACATGCGGATGCCGGCGGATCATCTTTTCGACGATGCTGTCCGCGATGTCGTGCAGCGAAAACTCGCCGTGTTCCCTGGCGATGCGGGCATAGAAGACGATCTGCAGCAGCAGGTCGCCCAGTTCGACCTTCAGGGCCTGCCAGTCCTCGTGGTCAATGGCTTCGATGACCTCGTGCACCTCTTCCAATGTATAGGTGCGCAGGGACTGGAGGGTCTGTTCGCGATCCCAGGGACATTGTTCACGTAAGACATCCATGAGCACTTCCAACTTATCGATGGAGTGGACAATTTCGTTTATTTTGTCTTTCATGTAATCACTCTCGCAGGTTCATGGTCCGTTCACATCGAGCCTTATAACCTTTGATGACCGGTACCAGGGGGGTTCATGCATCCAGGTGCATCCATCGTCACGCATATTGCACCATATGGCATACCCGAATGCACGGATTCGCTCCCAGCGGGCAACGGGGAATGCGTAAATAATTGTAAACGCTATTCCGCATCGCATCCCATTCTGATAGCAAGCCGCAATCGTATGCGCCGGCTCCGTCTTCGCCCCCTGATTTTCCTGCTGCTTGCGGCGATGGCCTGTTCCGCCTCGCCCGTGCTGGCGGCCGGGCTGGACGACCCCTTTTCCACGCAGGCGAAGGTGTCCCGGAGCCCGGCGGCACGCGATGTCTGTACCGAGGTCCGCGCGGACCATGCCCTGAGCATGGCCGAGGTCATCGATCTGGCCATGTGCAACAATCCCCAGACACGGGCCAGCTGGGCAGCCGCCAGGGCGCAGGCGGCCCAGCTCGGTGCGAGCATGGCTTCCTACCTGCCCACCCTGACGGTCCAGGGCAGCGCCTCGCGCAGCAAGGCGCGCACCAGTGGCGTATCCACCACCAGCAATCAGGGAAGCGCATCCGTGTCCGCCAGTTATCTGCTGTACGATTTCGGCGGGCGCGAAGCCAGCGTCGAGAATGCACGCCAGCTGCTGATCGCCGCCAATGCCAACGACGATGCCACGGTGCAGAACCTGTTCCTGTCGGTGGTCCAGGCCTACTACGGCCTGCTTTCGGCCAAGGCCAATGCCGAGGCGTTGCGCGTGGCCGAAGACTCGGCCCGGCAAGGGCTGGCGGCGGCCCAGACCCGCTACCATGCCGGAGCCGCGACCCCGGCCGATGTGCTGCAGGCCAAGACGGCCCTGTCCCAGGCGCAGCTGAACCTGATTACGGCCGAAGGCAACGCGCGCGATGCCCAGGGCACGCTGGCCAACGTCATGAACATCCGCCTGACACTGCCGCTCGCACTGGCGCCGCCGCCGGCGGCTGCCCCCGATCTGGTGGCCGAGAAGGATATCGGTCGTCTGCTCGATCTGGCGCGGGAGCAGCGGCCTGACCTGGCCGCGGCGGAAGCGCAGATCAAGGCCGCCGAGGCCAGCGTCAAGGCCACCAGGGCCTCGGGCATGCCGCAGATCAGCCTCGATGCCAGCGCCACGGCCACGAACACGGCCATCGGCGGGGCGGGCAGTGCCGCCAACCGCAACGGCAGCATCGGGGTGACGGTGACGTTTCCGCTGTTCAGCGGCTTCAAGACCCAGTACCAGACCGAGGCGGCCCAGGCCCAGTTGCAGAACGATATCGCCAGCCGCGATCAATTGGCGAACCAGGTGGCGCTGGAGGTGTGGAAGGCCTATCAGTCGCTGCTCACCAACAGCCAGGCGCTGCGTACGGCCGAGGACCTGGTCGATTCGGCCACGCAGTCCGAGCAGGTGGCCCTGGGGCGCTACCGTGCCGGCGTCGGCAACATCCTGGACCTGCTGACGGCCCAGAGCGCACTGGCCAGTGCCCGGCAGCAGCAGGTGGCCGCGCTGTACAACTGGCGCATCGCCAAGTTCTCGCTGGCCCAGTCCATCGGTGTCCTGGACATGACCGCCCTCGACCGAATTCACACCATGGAGCGATAACGCATGGATATTTCCCAGATCCTCCGCCACAAGGCCATCCTGTCCATCGTGACGATCGCCGTCATCGCAGGCGTGGCCGCCTTCTACTTCTGGCCCAAGAAGATCCCGCTGGCGCAGCAATACGAAACGGCACCGGTGGAAAAGAGCGATCTGACCCAGACCGTGTCGGCCAACGGTACGCTGAATCCGGTGGTGCTCGTCAATGTCGGCAGCCAGGTTTCCGGCGTGGTGCAGAAGATCTACGCGGATTTCAACGACAAGGTGAAGAAGGGGCAGATCCTGCTCGAACTCGATCCCTCGCTGCTGAAGACCAGGCTGGAACAGTCTGAGGCGAACGTGGCCAGCGCCCGCGCCTCCCTTGCCCTGGCCGAGGCCAACGAGAAACGGACACGGGAGCTGTACGACAAGCAGTACGTGGCCAAGCAGGACCTGGACAATGCCGTGCAGGCGCTGCAGTCAGCCAAGGCCCAATTGGCGCTGACGCAGGCCCAGGCCGAAAGCGACCGCGTCAACCTCGGCTACACGATCATCCGCTCGCCGGTGTCCGGGGTCGTGGTGTCGCGCGAGGTGGACGTCGGGCAGACCGTGGCGGCCTCGTTCCAGACGCCGACGCTGTACAAGATCGCCCAGGACCTGACGCATATGCAGATCGACTCCAGCTTCGCCGAGGCCGATATCGGCGGCATCCGCGTGGGGCAGACCGCCGATTTCTCCGTCGATGCCTACCCGGGCCGGAGCTTCTCCGGCAGGGTGAGGCAGATTCGCCTTGATCCCACCACCCAGTCCAACGTCGTGACCTACAACGTGGTGATCGATGTCGACAACCCCAAGGGCGACCTGCTTCCGGGCATGACGGCCTATGTCAACGTCACCACCGCCCACCTGAAGGACGTCATCAGCGTGCCCAACGCGGCACTGCGCTTCCGGCCGGCCAAGGGGGCGCCGATCGAGCAAGGTCAGGAAGCGGGCAGGGCCAGGCCGAAGGGGGAGGGCATGCGCGGGACCGTCTATGTGCTCGGAAGTCGCGCCCTGACCCCGGTTCCGCTGCTGCTCGGGGCCACCGACGGCAACCGCACCGAGGTGCTGGCCGGCGATCTGCGGCAGGGAGAGAAGGTGGTCATCGAGATGGCAAGCAATGCCGGCACATCCGGGCGCTCTCCCCGTATCCGGATCCATTGATCGCCCGTGACTGACATCGTATCCCTGCGCGGGCTGGATAAGGACTACGAGACCGATGCCGGCCCCGTGCCCGCGCTGAGACACCTGGAGTTGTCCATCGGCGAAGGGGAGTTCGTGGCCGTGATGGGGCCTTCGGGTTCCGGCAAATCCACGCTGATGAACATCCTGGGCTGCCTGGATGTCCCCACCTCCGGCCAGTACGTCCTGAACGGACGGGATGTCAGCGGCCTGACGGAGAACGAACTGGCGCAGGTGCGCAGCCAGGTGATCGGCTTCGTGTTCCAGGGATTCAATCTGCTGCCGCGCGCCACCCTGGCCACCAACGTGGCCCTGCCGCTCGTCTATCAGCGCGTCGGGCGCCATGAGCGCGTCTCGCGAGCATCCGAGATGCTGCGGCAGGTGGGGCTGGGTGACCGGCTCGATTCGCTGCCGCCGCGTATCTCCGGAGGCCAGCAGCAGCGTGTGGCCATCGCCCGCGCCCTGGTTTCGGAGCCGCGCATGATCCTGGCCGACGAACCGACGGGAAACCTCGATACCGCCACCGGCCGTGAGATCATGAGCCTGTTCCAGCGCATCAACCGCGACAGCGGTATCACCATCATCGTGGTCACGCACGACATCCATGTCGCCAGCTATGCCTCGCGGCTGGTCTATCTGGTGGATGGCGAGATCCATTATGACGGAGATGTATCGAGCTTCCAGGAACAGGAGGTGCTGGCATGATCCTTTCCCTGCTGGGCGAGGCGCTACAGGCCATGGCCGCGAACCGCCTGCGCACTTTTCTGACCGCGCTCGGCATCATGATCGGCGTGGCGGCCGTGGTGCTGATGGTGTCCATCGGCGAGGGCACGCAGAAACAGGTCACCGATTCCATTCGCTCGATGGGTTCGAACCTGCTCATCGTGCGTTCGGGCTCCCGCACCCAGGGCGGTGTGCGCATGGGGGCAGGGGGGACGCCGACGCTGACCGAGATGGATGCCCAGGCCATCGCCCAGCTGCCCAATACGCTGATGACGGCGCCGATGATCACCGGTGGTGCACAGGTCATCTACGGGCCGAACAACTGGAGCACGAGCGTTGTGGGCACCAACGCCGATTTCCTGCGTATCCGCAACTGGAGCCTGGCCGAGGGTCGCGATTTCACGGAGTCCGAGATCCAGGGAGGCATGCGCGTGGCCCTGATCGGCCAGGACGTGGCGACCCAGTTGTTCGGGGTCGACGATCCGGTCGGGCAGGTCATCCGCATCAAGCAATCTCCATTCAAGATCATCGGTTTGTTGAGCGTGAAAGGGCAAACGCTGGATGGACGCAGCCAGGACGACACCATCATCGTGCCTCTGAGAACCGCGCAAAGGCAGTTGTTCGGCACCCAGTTCCAGGGCACGGTGGCCTTCATCCTGGTACAGGCCAAAAGCGACGGGGTGATGAATACGCTGCAACGCAACATCGAGCTGTTGCTCCGCCAGCGCCATCACCTGGGCGAGCACGCCGACGACGATTTCACGGTGACCAACATGGCCGAGGTCACCCAGACCGCGTCGGAAATCACCGGCATGCTGTCGATCCTGCTGGGAGCGATCGCCTCCATCTCCCTGTTCGTCGGGGGCATCGGCATCATGAACATCATGATGGTGTCGGTCACCGAGCGTACGCGCGAGATCGGGATCCGCATGGCCCTGGGCGCCAAGCGTGCCGACATCATGCTGCAGTTCCTGATGGAGTCGGTGATCATCACCGTCTCGGGAGGCATTATCGGCATCGTGGGCGGCATCGGACTGGCGCTGCTCGCCACGCGTTTGTTCAAGGTCTGGACCCTGATCAGTTCGTCACCGGTCGTGTTGGCCTTCGGTGTCTCCGTCGCGGTCGGTGTCTTCTTCGGCCTGTACCCGGCGCGCAAGGCGGCGCGGATGCGGCCGATCGACGCCCTGCGTTACCAGGGGTGAGACAGCGGAAGGGCAGTGCATTATGCCTAATGCCTTGCATCAGCATATCCGTGTATCTATTTGCAACTAAATAACTATTCGCTCATTGGCATCGCAGGTTCATCTGTTTGATACTTTACATAATATACATTATGCG
>CAZBLR010000010.1:20820-61845 GCA_964492895.1 uncultured Zetaproteobacteria bacterium
TTCCTGTTTGCGTTTATCGTCTTTCTGGCGGGGGTCGTATTGATGGTCATCGTCTGCCAGCCGGCGGTTAAACGAATCGAGGAATTGGATGCGGAGAATCGCGACTGATCCCGATCCTGCATTGATCGAATTCGGTTAGGAAGCGCGCCACCACCCGGGCGCGCTTTCTTTATTGCGGATGCCGTTATGTCCTGGATGACATGAAATAAGCACGCCGGTCGGCGTGCTTATTTATGGGTACCCAAGGGGACAAGCAAACGACATCCAGCCAATTGAAACAGCTAACAACTACCCTGCCCTGAATCAGCGATGGCGCGACGAACTCACAAGGGCCTAGCAAGGGCCAGCAGGTGGCAGGTGAGAGCCTGCTGCTAGCTGCCGGCGTCGGCAGCAGCAATATAATATCCTGGTCCTTCCTTCATTCCGTGGGCTGTTGTGACGCAGGTGCTGATCGGGTACATCTCCATGTCACCTGGGTCGTAGCTGGCCTCTGATTCCTGGGTATAAAAGAGAAGCCAACCCTCGATCCTGTCAGCAGGCACCATCACAGGCATCCGTTCGTGGATCGGTCGCATGGATGTGTCCGCATCCGTGGTCATGATGGTGCAGGTGTGCATCCCCCCTTCCGGGCCCTTCCAGTACTCCCATAGGCCGGCGAAGCCAAACGGCTGGCCGTCCCTGCGATGGATGAAGTCCGGTTGCCTGCCATCTGCCCCCTTCCACTCGTAGATGCCGGTCGCCGGCACGATGCAGCGCCGGCGCTTCCACGCGTCCCTGAACGCGGCGGTTTGCTGCTCAATTTGCGATCCTCTGGCCGGCTGCCTACATTGGTATGTATGGCTTGGGGGTGCAACATTGCGATATAGGCCTCGCATGCGGCTGTGGTTGATGATTCCTGCGTGTCTTCTGCTTGCAGGTTGCAGCAATGCGCTCAGCATATCCTATGGTGCAGTCTGGACTACGTATCGAACGGCATGGTGGGTAGCGATTTTCCCGTTCCTTGTCGGCATCGGTTTCATGTCATTGGGAATTTTCAATCGCAGTTGGGCCAGGTGGAGGCGTATAGGCCTGGTATGCTTTGGGACACTTATGGTCTTAGCGTCGGCAGGTTGGATGACCAGTAAAACCCTCGTTAGCAACCAGGGATTCAAATTCGGTTCGTTCATCGGCATGAGGCTGGTCGAGTTTAATGAAATAGCATCGGTGCGGATTACGCATAAAGCGGACCTCATGTCTGATACTGACCGTACTCCCAAAGAATATATGAATATCAAACTGAAAGATGGCGCTACTGTCCGCTTCGGGCTCTCTGATCCTGTCGACCACGCGGCTGGAAAAGAGATCATCAAGATGATGGAACGGAGGAAGATTCCAGTCAGCTGGGAATCTGGAACGCGATACTATTTCTTTAAACCACGATGATGACTTTTTGCCGAAAAGTGGTGTCTGCAAGAAAAAAGCCTGCAATCATTTGATCTGCAGGCCTTGGTAGGTTCTTGTTGGATTCCTGTTTGGTACTCCCAAGGGGACTCGAACCCCTGTTTTCGCCGTGAGAGGGCGACGTCCTAGACCGCTAGACGATGGGAGCCTTTTCAAGGGGGCGATTTGTATTCGAATCCTCCCCCGGCGTCAATGATCCGAACAGCTTTTTCAGCGTCGTGCGCAGTCCGTCGGTACTGAGCTGCTGTTTGACCAGGTAGGCATCGGCACCCGCATCGAGCGCGCGCATGCGGTCCTCGGCGCTTTCACGCGTGGAGATGACGAGGATGGGGATATCCTCGAACCTGGTCTCGTTCCTGACCTGGCGCACCAGTCCGAAGCCATCCAGCCTCGGCATCTCCAGGTCGGTGACGATCAGGTCGTAGCGCTCCGAGCGCACCTTTTCGAGCGCGTCCATGCCGTCGATGGCCGTTCTGACGCTGAAGCCGGCGCTTTGCAGCATGCCCTTCTCGATCTCCCTGGCGATGAGCGAGTCCTCGACCAGAAGCACCTTCGGCTTCGCCGGCGGTGTTGCGGCATCGGCTGCATAGCTCCCCTCGCTTGCCGGGGCCGGCACGGGTTCCAGCGCTTCGACTTGCTGGCTGCCGGTGTATTCATCCTGCAGGGACATCCCCGGTGCCGTACGTCCCATTTCCTTGATGCCGTATGGCTCGATCAGCAGCAGCACGGAGCCGTCGCTGACGATGGTGTTTCCCATCAGCCCCGGAGCCTGATAGCGCTTCAGATATGGATCGATATCCCGGACGATGATCTCCGATTCCTCGTGCAGTTCGTCGACGACGATGCCGACGTAGCCCTCGATGTGTTCGGCAATGACGACATAGGGCCTTACTGCCTCGCCCTTCCCCTGCTGCTGGCGCAGCACCTGGCGCAGGTCGACCAGCGGCAGCGGATGCTTCCCGTATCGGACGATGGTGGTTTTCTCGTGTTCGACCGTGTCCTCCGCATGCTCGCCCTCGACCCTGTCGAAGGCGTCCAGCGGCATGACCTGCTCGATCATGTGCGTCAGCATGCCGAATCGCTGGTCACCGATGCGGAACTGCAGCGCATGCTGGACGGCGATACTGATGGGCAGTGACAGCAGGAAGCGCGTGCCCCTCCCCTTTTCCGTATGGATGCGTACGGAACCCGTAAGCTTGCGCACGGTATCCTGTACCACGTTCATGCCGATGCCCCGCCCGGCGAGGCTGTCCACGTCCTCGTGGGTCGAGAAGCCGGGACGGAAGATCATCTCGAGGATCTCGGCCGAATCCATCTCGTCGGCCTCGAACTTGGTCGTGACGCCGCGCCGGATTGCGGTCTCCCTGACCCGGTCGACATCGATGCCCCGTCCGTCGTCGATGACCTCGATGTGCACCTCGCTGCCGCTTTGCTTGGCCAGGATGCTGATCATGCCCTCTTCCGGCTTGCCGGCCTTGCGACGCTCTTCCGGCGGTTCGATGCCGTGGGCGATGGCGTTGTTCAGCAGGTGGATCAGCGGTTCGACCAGCGCCTCGGCCACGCCCTGATCCATTTCCACCGATTTTCCACCGATCTGCAGACCGACCTTGCGGTCGAAGCGCATGGCCGTATCACGCACGGCGCGTGGGAATGTGGAAAAGACGCTGTCCAGGGGACGCAGCATCAGGCCGAGAATCTGGTCACGGATGTCATTGAGAACGATGGCGCCCCTGTCCCGTTCATAGCGCAGGTCATCGCCGAACTGCTGGATGTGCTTCATGTAGCGTTCGAACAGCGCATCCAGGGATTCGACCATATCGCCGCCCCCGAGCAGGCGCCGCTGCCGGTGCGGGTCCAGCGTTACGCGCAACTCCCGCCAGTGGCGGCGCAACTCGCGCAAATCCCTGCCCAGGTCCGCCACCCTGTCCACCATGTCCGTGGCACGGGCCTTTTCCACGCTCAGTTCCATGACCTGATTGGACAGCATCCCCAGGCGATCGGCATCCACACGAAGGTAACGGCCGGAGGTCTGGCGCCGCGCCAATGCCTGCATTTCGTATTCCGAGATGTCCGGACGGAAATCCCCGGTGTCTTCGGTGGCGAATGCCAGCTCGGCGTGGTCGGGCATCTCCTGCTCCGCCGGTTCTTCGTCTGAAGCGGTCTCCTCCGGCACTGCCTCCGGAGACGATTCCACGCCGGAGCGCCTCCATGCCTCGGCCTCCTCGGCACCGATCAGCATGTCCGCCGGCGTGGCCTCCGGCTGCCCGGCCCCGTCCTCCTGCTCAGGCGGGCCGACCAGCGGCTCGCCGGTTGCAGAACCTGCCGCAATGCTTTCGCATAAGGCATTGAATTCCTGTCGGAATTTCGGCACATCCAGTCGTTCGGGGTTGTCGGGGCTTTGCAGGCGTTCCGCCAGCCGGTCATGCAGGTCGAACAGGAACTGCACCATGTTCGCGGTTCTGTATTCCGGATGTTCGATCAGGTGTTCCATGGCATCTTCGAACAGATGCCCCATCTCGCCGACATCGGTGACGCCGAGCATCAGCGCGGATCCCTTGATCGTGTGTGCATCGCGCCGGAGGCTGTTCAGGCCTTCCTCATCGAGGGATCCGGCCTCCAGCGATACCAGGTACTGGTTGATCGAAGCCAGACGTTCCTTCGCTTCGTCGAAGAACGAGGCGACGAAACTGGAGAGATTGAATTCGGACAAGTGCCGGTAGCCTTGCCGCTAAAACAGCTTCTGCAGGTCTTCGGCCACGTCGTTCAGGCGGCGTGAAATATCACGTGAGTTCTGCATCTGTTTGGCCGAGTCGTGGAGCAACTGCGAGATCTGCTGCATGGCTTCGAGGAACTCGTGGCTCGCCTTGTCCTGGCGGCTGGTCGCCTGGGCGATGGTGCGCACGGCCTGGCTGGTCTTGCTGGACATGCTCTGCATCTTGCCCAGGGCGTCGTTCGCGCGCTGGGCGATCAACACGCCCTGCTCGACCTCGGTAAGCCCCTTCTTCGTCACTTCCATGGATTCGAGCGTCGACGTGTTCACCTCGTTCACCACGGTCTCGATTTCTTCCGTGAATTCGCGCACCCGCTCGGACAGGCGGCGCACCTCGGCCGCCACCACCGCGAAGCGCTTGCCGAATTCGCCGGCGGCCGCCGACTCGATGGAGGCATTGAGGGCCAGCAGATGCGTTTCGTCCGCAATGTCCTGCACCGACTCCACCGACTCCAGAATCTGCTCGGCTTTCTGGCGCGCAAAATTCACCTTCTCCGAGATGGCGTTCACCTCGTTACGGATGTTGTTCAAGAAGCCGATGGCCTCGCCCACGGCCTTGCCGCCCTGGTCGGCGGAGCTCATCGTGGCATCGGCGATCTTCTCCACGCTGGCTGCCGTCGCCGCGATGCGTTTGGCCGCAGCAGACATCTGCTCCAGTTCCTGGGTAATCGCGGACACGGACATGGCCTGCGTATCGGAGGCGGTCACCTGCTGATCCACGGTGGCCAGAATGTCGCCGGAGGCCGATGTCACGTTATGGACGATATCGGAGATCGTATTGGTGATGTTGCGGACGAAGCTGCGTGAGAAGTACACGAGCAGCATCAGCAGCACGACGATGATGGCGATGTTGACGGCGGCCAGGGTCGTCATCTGGTTCTGGGTATCCTCGGTCTTCTGGTCCAGCACCTTTTTCAGGTCGTTGGCGACGGTGTTCACCTTGGCCTGGGCCACGAACACCATCGACTGCGCCACCAGCGCCATGTTCTTGGCCTGGCTGAAGGGAATCTTGCCGCCCAGGATGTCCGATGCGATGCCCTCGACCTGCTGGATCAGGTCGAACACCTGCTTCAGCTGCTTGACCTTGTCCGCGGTCATGCTGGGCAGGCCGGATACATCGCTGTACAGCTGCCGGAATTTGACCGCGGCCGTGGCCAGGCGGTCCTTGTCATCCTTGTTGTTGGTCAGCACGAAGTCGTTCAGGGGCAACATGACGTTCGGCAGCGAGGCCCGGAACTGTTCGAGACGAACCTGATCGCCGTACAGGACATCCAGGTTCTGCATGCCCTGGTTGGCGCTGTAGTAGGTAAAGCTGACGGTGCCGATCAGGATGGCGAACAGGAACACCGAGATCAGCGTGTTCCGGTTGGATTGCTGTCTCAGGTTTTTCCGGGTGCCTTTACCGCCGGTTTGCTTGGCCATGTCCTCTCCCTCTCTTCGACAATAAACGCTGTATTGGAAACACTAAATGGTGCGCTGATGATGGGGATAATCCCCTGGATTGGCAAGATGGGGCTTGCCCGTGCGCCGCGTGCCGCCCATCAGCGGAACAGGGCCTGCATGTTGAGCAAATCGAACTGTCCCTGTTCCAGGGTCATGGTCCCGCGCACGAGGTTCTCCTGATCGTCATCGGCGCCTTCCGCCACCGGGACCTCCGATGCGGCGACGCGGAAGATGGAGGCCACTTCCTCCACCCAGATGCCGACATGCATCCGCGGATGGCGCAGGATCAGAAACCGTGTATGCGCGGAATGCGGATGACGATCGGAGGCCAGGTGAAGCACCGTGCAGGGATCGATGATACAGACGATCTGTCCATGGATGTTGGCCAGCCCGAGCAGATGGTCGGGGGCCATGGGCACGGGGGTGAGCGCCAGGGGACGGACGATCTCGCTGACATCGTGGGCGCGGATCAGGAAGGGGCGCTCTCCCATGCGGATCAGCAGGATGTCCTCCATGGGGACTTCGGCACTGGCCTTGTCCCGATGATCGGGCTGTTGGGCGGCCGACTCGTCAGCTGCTGGCGATTCCTCGACGATCTCCTCATCCTGCATGGCTGTCTCCTGCCAGATTGTCCATCGCGTGCGCGTGTGCGATGTCGGCGCAGGGAAACGGTCGCCGTAACGGCTGATGCGAAACGCTTCAACCCTCCCCTCATGCCTTCCACAATGACTCACTCACCATAATGAGCGCCGGTGGCAATTTCAAGCATGTACGGCCATAGGCCTGGCCTGTGTGCCCTATCTCACTTCACAGCCCGGCTGATTGTCGCTAGATTCCCGTTCATGCGTCGCTACGAGGGGATATTTGCCGCATTTCTTGCGCCCGTGCTGTTGCTGTGTTCCTGTTCGCTGGATCTCGGGCAGGCCCTGGACTCTCACGGTGCACAGGCCGCACCCGCCCTGGCAGCGACGCAAGCTGAAGATGGCAACGGTGTCGCTTCCGATACCGCTGCCCCTACCCCTTCCGCACCCGTCGTCCATGTCTCTCCGCTGCTGGCGGGTCTGCCGGCCTATGAGGTCGCCCGCATCCAGGCCGAGGCCAAACGCGTGTTCGCGCCGATCTGGCCGAGGATCTCGGATCGCTCCCGCTTTGTCCGCGCCCGGCTGCTGGATGTGCTGGACCGTCTGGATGCGCCCCCGGGGCTGCAGCTGGTGCCGGTTGTCGAGTCGGGATACAACCCCTATGCCCTTTCCCAGGCCGGTGCCCTCGGTCTCTGGCAGCTGATGCCCGGCACCGCACGCGTCCTGGGTGTGCGTCGCGTCAAGGGCTTCGATGGCCGCCGGCACGTCGAGGTCAGCACCGATGCCGCGGCGCGCTACCTGCTCAACCTCCATGAACAGTTCGGCAACTGGCCGCTGGCCTTCGCTGCCTACCATGACGGCCCTGGCGCTGTGGCACGTCGCATCGCCCGGCATCCGTGGCATTTGAAGGATGACATCGACAGCATGCCGGTGCCGGAGGTGACGCGAACCTACGTCCGGCACATCCTCGGCCTGGCGGCGCTGGCGAAGATGGGCGTACTGACGTTTCCTGCCCCGTATGTCACCCGCCCCCTGAATGTGCAGGCCCCGGTGGACCTGACCAAGCTGGCCCATACGGCCGGGGTCGATATCGATGAGCTGTTCAGGCTGAATCCCGGGCTGGACCGTAGCCAGTATTTTCATGGAGAGATCACGCTGCAGCTGACCGAGGAGCAATTGGCGCGCCTCGGCGATGACTGGGAACCGGAAGGCCCGAAATCCATCCGTGTCGCCGTACGCACCGGCGATTCGCTGTGGAGCCTGGCCCGGGCCCATCATACGAGCGTCGCCTCGATCCGCCGCCTGAACCCGGGAATCTCCCGCGTACTGCATATCGGTGACCTGGTCTGGGTGCCGGCCAACAGGCTGGCTCGGGCGCAGGCGCTGCCGAACCCGCTGCTGGCCCGGGGCCGGCGCATCCACTACAGGGTCCGAGCCGGCGATTCGCTGTGGACCATCGCCAGCCGCTTCGGCACGTCGCCTCACGCCATCGCACGCATCAACCAGATCAGCATGGATACCGTGATCCGTCCGGGCGATCGACTTTGGATCCTGGCCCATCTCCGTCCCTCCTGAGGCGGTCCCGGACCGCTTTCGCCTTTCTGGCCGCCACATTCATCCTGGCGCTGACCTCCTGTTCCGGTAGCAGTACCCCGTCGACCCCGGGCAACGACCTGACCCCCGGTCAGGCCAAGGATGACGTGCCGGCCCGTGGGGACAGGCTGGTGTCGGCCAGCATCGGTGACGCCACCACCCTGATCCCGATGCTGGCCAGCGACTCCGCCAGCCAGGACGTGGCCGGGCAGCTGTATCTCCCCCTGCTCAAGTACGACAAGAATCTGAACCTCGTCGGCCAGCTGGCCGAATCCTGGCAGGTATCCAGGGACAATCTGACGCTGACCTTCCACCTCCGGCCCGGCCTGACATGGACCGACGGCAAGCCGTTCACCTCGGCCGATTGCATGTTCACCCTGAAGCTGATGCAGGATCCGCACACGCAGAGCCCCTTCAAGTCGGACTACGACAAGATCGCGCGCTATGAGGCCCCCGATCCCCTGACCTTCGTGGTCCACTATACCGAACCCTTCTCCCCCGCCCTGTCGACCTGGGCCTCGCTGGCCATCCTGCCCGCGCACGTGTTCAAGGGCGTGGACATCATGCATACGCCGCTGGCACGGCATCCGAAGGCGACGATCGGCCCCTATACCCTGGCCGACTGGGAGCCGCAGCAGAGCATCCTGATGCGCGCCAATCCGCACTATTACGACGGTCCGGTGTGGATCACCGAGCGCCTGACGCGCATCATCCCCGACACCTCCACGCAGTTCCTGGAGCTGGCTGCTGGGCACCTCGATGCGATGGGGCTGACCCCGATCCAGTACCGCCGGATCTTCGACACCAAGCCGATCCTGCGCCGGGAATACAAGCGCTACCGCTATCTCGGCTTCAGCTACACCTACCTCGGCTTCAACCTGAAACGCCCGCCGTTCGACGATGTGCGCGTACGCCGGGCCATCGCCTATGCCATCGACCGCCAGGAGATCGTCGACGGCGTGCTGCTGGGGCTCGGCGATGTCATCGCCACGCCCTACAAGCCGGGAACCTACTGGGTCGACAAGGCCATCCGGCCCCGCCCCTTCGATCCGGCGAAGGCGAAGGCGCTGCTGGCCCAGGCCGGATGGACCGACCATGACGGTGACGGGCTGGTCGACAAGGACGGCAAGCCGCTCAGCTTCACGATCCTGACCAACAACGGCAACCAGCAGCGTGCCGATACCGCCATCATCATCCAGAAACGCCTGCGCCAGGTCGGTATCGATGTGCAGATCCGGCTCGTCGAATGGTCGTCGTTCATCTCGAACTTCATCGACACGCGCAACTTCGATGCCGTGATCCTCGGCTGGGGCATGTCGCCCGAACCGGACCAGTTCGTGATCTGGCATTCCTCACAGACCGGTCCGCACCAGTTCAACTTCCTCTCCTACGCCAACCCGGTCGTCGACAAGGCACTCGTGGATGGCCGGCGTACCTTCGACCGGGCCAGGCGCAAGCACGACTACGATCGCATGCAGGAAGAGATCCACAAGGATGTGCCGGTCGTGTTCCTGTTCGCGCCCTACTCGCTGCCGGTCTATCACAAGCGCATCCACGGCATCGAGCCGGCCCCGGCCGGCATCGGCTGGAACAGCGAGCACTGGTACGTTCCGGCAGACGAGCAGAAATATCACGTGACCGCCATTACCCCGTAGGCCGCAGGACCGACCTGAGGATTTGCACGACCGGCATCAGTCGCCGACACTGACGTCGATCCTGATCTCCTGCACCGATTCCACCGGCACGCCCTTGCTGATGGCCGGATAAAACATCCAGGTGCGCAGGGTATCCAGAATGATCTTGTTGATTCTCGGTTGATGGGTGGGCCGCACCAGCTCAACCGTGACCGTGCCGTCGATATGTATATGCAGGCGGGCCACGGCCACCTCGCGGATGGCCTGACTGCGCAGATCATCGGGAATGGTGGGCAGCGGATTGTAGACCGCCCTGGCGCCCATGATGTCGTGAGCGGGATGCGCATTTGCCGGTGCGGAGGGTTGTGCAGGCCTTGATACCGGCTTGGGACTTGCCGGCGCCGGCTTGGGCCGCGGCTTGGGCACGGACATGCGCCTCTTGGGTTTGACAGCGGGAACGGGCCGCTTCTGCCGTAGGGCTGCGGCAGGCGGAGCTTGGACAGGAGAAGGCGGCAATTCGACGATGCGTGCATCGACTGCCATCGGGGCGGCGTTGTCGACCGGATTTCCCGCGAAATGAGCGGCCCAGGCCCATAAGATTCCGATCCAGCATACAGCCGCGACCGCCAGGGCCCACGGGAAAATGTCCGTTTGCCGATGGTGTACGACGAGGCTTCCCGACGAACAATTAGTCATGCTTGATCGCAATCAGGAAGTGTTCGACCCCTGCTTGCCGGGCATGCAGCATGGCCTGGACGACCACCCCCTGGGGGGCGGCCGTATCCGCCGAGACGACGACCGACTTGCCGGGCACGCCGGTGGCCTTGAGTACGGCGGCAAGCGAATCGAGCGTCACCGGCGTATGGTTGATGTAGAGCTTGCTGTCCCGGGTGACGGTCAGGGTTGCCGGCACGTCCTTGCCGAGCTGTTCGGCCTTGCCTTGAGGCAGGTTGACCTGCAGCGAATGCAGGTTCTGCATCGACAGCGAGGCCAGCATGAAGGTGGCAAGCAGGAAGAACATCACATCGATCATCGGGATGATCTCGATGCGTCCCTTGCGATAGCCTCTTGCCCTATTCAGTTTCACGGCCGCCTCCCTGTTGGTCGATGCGGATGTGGTCGATCAGCCGTGTCCCCAGACGCTCCATTTCATCGAGCGTCTGCGACTGCAGCTTTGCGAAGAAATTGAACCCGAACAGGGCGGCCAGCGCGATGATCAGGCCCAGTGCCGTCGCAATCAGCGCCTGTGCCACGCCACCGGTCACTCCGCTGGGATTGACCAAACCATTGGCGCCGATCAGGTGGAACGAATGCATCATCCCTCCGATGGTGCCGACCAGCCCCATCAGCGGCGCTGCCGTAACGATGGTCTCCAGTAGCCACAGACGCCGGGACAGCGACACCTCGATGAGTTTGGCTTCGTCCGCGGCCCTGGACTCGATCCACCATACGGGCTGGCTCCGGTTGGCCACGATCACGCCGAAAAAACGCCTCAGGTAATGCATGTCCTGCATCGACGACAATCTTTGTGTCAATGCATCCCACGCAAAATTGTAGGTTTCGATCAATTCCCGCGTATCGCCCGCAAGCCGGGTATACCGCCAGTAGATGATCCCCTTCTCGAGCAGAATCGCCATGGCAAGCACCGCCACCAACGACAGCGGCAGCATCATGACGCCTCCAAGCATCAGCATATCCATTGTTTCGTGCAGACCCACCATGATTTTCTCCTTTTGAAACCGGGGCCTGATGCAGGCCCCGGCCACATTTCCTTGATCTAGAACGCCTTGCTCAACTCCGCATAGAATGCGCGGCGGGGCCCGTATTGCGGCGCCCCCACACCGACACCGGTGCCATCGCGAATCAGGTAAACCTTGTCGAAGATGTTGATGACACTGAGCCGGGCCTCGATCCCGCCGAGGCTGTCGCTTCTGAAGCTGTGGGCCAGGGACCCGTTGGCCTGAAAATACGCCGGGAGATGGCCGGTATTGGCAAACCCGCTGCGCAGGCCGCTGCCGTAGAGTCCGTCGAGGCTCACCGTCGTGTGGTGCCAGTCATAGGAAACGCCGGTGGAGCCGGTCAGCGTCTGGTCATGGTCCAGATGGATCCAGTGCGTGGCGATGTAACTGAGCTCGGCCGGATCGAAGTTGTACTGGCTCGATACGATGCCTTTGCCCAGGGCAGTGGCCCGGGCGAGGTTCAGGTAGGCGGATAGGTTGTCGCGATGATACGAGGCGGTCAGCTCCACCCCGTAGATTCTGCCCTGGCTGTAATTGAACGGCGTGAAGACCATCGCCGCCCCGAACTGGCCCTCGTCGAGCAGATTCGTCACCTGCCGGTAATAGCCGTCGATGCCGACGGTGACATAAGGGCCGAACTGCTGCGAGATGCCGGCGTCATAATAGTTCGAGGACTGCGCCTTTACCGGATCGTTGCCGCTGCCCGGGGGGGCGTTGGTGGTGTTCTGGTAAAGCGCGATGGTCGTCGGCGCGATCAGTTCGGTCGGTGGCGGCGTGAAATAGCGGGCATAGCCGGCATGCAGCGTGGTCGTCGGCGTCAGCCGGTAAACGAAACCGATGCGCGGACTCCACTGGCTGGCGGTGACATAGGCGTTCACCCAATCCGCCCGCAGGCCGTAATTGACCGTCAGCTTGTCGTTCAGCCGCCACTCGTCCTGCACATAGACCCCGTAGAGCTGGGATACCTTGGAACTGTTGTCGCTGATCGCGAACGGCACGGAGCTGGACTGGACACCGGCGACCGTCGGGAATACCAGGGAATCGTTATAGCTGGCCGAGCGTTCGTTGCTGAGGAACAGGCCGGTGCGCAACGTATGATGCGGGGTCACCTTGTAGCTGGCATCGGCTTGCAATCCTGAGGCGAGACTGGATCGTTTGATGTTCGATGCCACGCCGGTGTAGATCAGATCGCCGATCGGATCGGGATAGAACACCACCTGCGAATAGCGCGTGAAGGCGCTGAGTTGGTAATCAAGCCCGTTATCCAGGCTCTGCTGCAGGGCCACGATGCCGTAGTGCGTCAGCTCATGCTGGTTGTCGTTCAGGTTTGCCGACGGATAGCTCGGAACCCCGCTGTAGGTATAGTTCTGAGCCTGCCCGGGATTGTTCGGGATCTGGAAGGCATTGTCGGAGGTGCCGCTGATCAGGCTGAGCTGGGTCGTATCGTTCAGCAGATAGGACAGATAGGCGAAGCCATCGCCCCGGATCTGCCGGTCGTGCAACGCGCTCCTGGCCGGCGTCGGGTTCTCGATGCCCAGATTGTTGCGCTCTTGCGAGCCGGTCACATAGTAGCTAAGCCGGTTCTCACTGCCGCTGAGCTCGGCATAGGCCTTCCTGGTGTCATGGCTTCCGCCCATGACGCCAATGCGGCCGCCCTGCTCAAACGCTCCGGTCCTGGTGTGGATGTTGACGATGCCGGCGGTACGATAGCCGTACTGCGCCGGCAGCGCCCCGGTCAGCAGGTCCAGGCTTTGAGCAAACCTTGTATCCAGTGCCTGGCCGAAGCCGGTGATGCTTTCGGGGATGATGATATCGTTGATGCGGTACTGGATATCGCCGTGATCGCCACGGACATGGATCTGTCCGAACGAATCCTGGGCGACACCCGGAGCGCGCAGGACGACCTTGTCCAGTGACGTATTCCTGCCTTCCGGCAGAGTGGCGAGGCTCTCGTCCGCCATCTTGTAGACGCTGCTTCCCGTTTCGACGGAAATGGCATTTCTGGCCTGCCGCAATCGCTTGGCGACGACCTGGATCTCCAGTGCCTTGGTACTTGCCAGCACCAGGTCCACCGTCATGGCGGGTTCGGCCACGAGATTGGCCACCTTGATACTGTTGCGATACCCGGACTTCTCGGCGGTCACCACGTACACGCCGACCGGCAGCCCGGAGACGGCGAAATGCCCCTGCGTATCGCTTTGCGCGGACATCACGACTTTTCCAGCCGCATCCTTGACGCTGACCACGGCGCCGGCGAGCGGATGGCCGATGGCATCACTGACGATGCCGCTGACCTTGCCCACATTCTGTACCGGCGCCCCTTCGGCATTCACGGTACAGATCACCAGGCAAAGCAGCATGAATATCAAATGCTTTGCAAAAAAATAGCGCATTGTTCCCTCCACATGCATTGCTGCACACGGCATCAAAGAGCCGGCGCATCCGTCATTCAATTCATCGATGTTTCGGACGGGTTATGCGAAGGGAGGGGCTCGGATAAGCGAGGAACGCAGACAGGCAACAGCCGGCAGGCGGAACACGGGCGTGTCCATCCCGGTATCGATGCCGGTCGGCATGGGCATGCCGATGGCGATGTTCGTGGTAAAGCCATGCGCCACGGCCTTTTCGTAGGCGCACAGGCTGCATACGATGGGTTTGTGCAGGCCGGTCTCGTGGTGATGAAACTCAATCTCCGCCCACATGCTGCTGACCACGGCGATCGCGGCCAGCATGCACGCGGTGGAACGCAGACGAAAGCCAGTTGAGACGATTTGGAAAAAGGACCGGTTCACGGTCGTGCTTTTGAGCAGCGGGCGCATTCTCCCTGAATATCCAAGGCGATCCTGCGAAGCCGGAATCCGTGCGGCAACCGGGGAGTGCGCGGCGCAGGCACGTCGAGACAATACACACCACCACACGCAAGGCAGTGAAAGTGGCCGTGCGCGGAATGGTTGCCGTTGGGTTCGGCTGCGCTATAGCGGAACACGCCGCGCGCATCGGCGGCCTTGTGCGCAAGCCCATGATCGGAAAACCAGTCCAGAACGCGGTAAAGCGTCACCCGATCCATCTTTTTGCCGGCCTTGGCGAGCATGGCTTCAATATCGGCATGACTCAAGGGAGATGGAGCAGCCTTCAGCAGGGCCAAAACAGATATTCGTGCTCCGGTCGCGCGTGCGCCTGCGGCACGTATGGCATCAGCTATATGAATAGGAGGTGCATTCCCTGCCGCGCGTTTCATGGCGAAACATTAATGCAACCATGTTGCAAGTGCAAACTGCATGTTTGTTGTACAAATGCGGCCAGTGGCTCCCCCGGGAACTGGCCAAGCTAATCCAGCACTTACATCGTAATAGATCGTAGTGCCAAGGCTTAATTCCACCTTGTAGCACTCCAAATGAGACATATCGGTCTGGTTCAAGTACGCGGCAGGCGCGCCGTCAAAAGAGCCGCCCCGTCGCGGTCCGGAAATCCGGGGCGACGGGGCGGCCATGTTGCCGAGCAGGATGCCGACGTCGGGTTGTTATTTCTCCTCGCCGCTGACGTTGGCGTAAAACGCGATGCCGGTCTTGGGATCCTCGTAGAGCTGGACCCACACGTCTTCGCCCTGGGCGGTATCGGGGACACTTGCAGGCGGAATCAGCGCCTTCAGGCTCAGGTCCTTGTCCGAGGTGATCTCGAGGATCTTGCACAGGCCGCCGACGGCAAAGGAGGTCGTATCCTTCGTGCTGTTATCCTGAAAGCTCAATTGGCAGTTGATGCCGGAATCGCCGAGCTTGCCGCCCTTGTCGGCACGCAGCACGTCGGTCTGGATGTTGACGACATCCCCGTCCTTGATGTCCGCCGTATGCGACAGCAGCAGGATGTGGGAACCGGCCTCCATATTGGTGATGAAGCTGCTGAAGTGGCCCAGTACGAGCGCATCGTAATCCCATTTCCCATGCGGGTCGTTCTTCTGGAATGCGGCAAAATTGAGAAAGCGGATTCCATGTCCTGCCGCTGATGCCGGCGCGATGCCCGCCATCATCGATACCATCACTACTCCGAGACCCAGCCCGAAGATCTTCCTTGTCATCATCATTACCCTCCCCGTTATTTGGGTCCCATCGGGACCGTGATCAAACCCCCAGGGCTGCTCTATCCGCGTGTCCGGCGCAGCCGCATTGCTTGTCCGTGTATCGTTAAAGAGACTGAATCTCGGCAATGGCCTCGTTGATCATTTCCTGGTTCTTCTGCTCCAGGGCCTTGCGCATGCGATCGACGTCCTTCTTCGGCATGCCGGCCTGTTCCAGGGCATCCAGGTCCTTCAGGCTGGCCATCGATTCGCGCAGCTTTTTGATGATCAGGGTGATCTGGGCCATCTTGTCGTCCGCAGCTGCGGCATCGGCTACGGGTATGGATGCGAACGAGGTCATCACCCCGGTGGCTGGCGCCAGCACGCCCAGCATCCACACGGCCGCCACAACGGCCATCCATTTACTTGCTTGTTTCACTCTCTCCCTCCATTAAGTGATGTAAGCTATGCCCATTATCACCACACACTTTGGTTGGTGTAAAGCCACTACGTCCTCATACGTAAGATGATACCTCCCCATACGCATGGTTAAGGATGATCATACTGGACGCATCGGGCATGGCCGTTAGCATCGCTCGGTGCGTGCGTTCCTGATCAAACGTCTGCTTGGCATGATCCCGTTGCTGTTCGGGATCACCATCATCTCATTCGCCATGATGCACCTGGCTCCGGGCGAACCGAGCGTGGTCGGACAGGAGCTCAATCCCCGCATCTCCGCCCACGACATCGAGCGGCTACGCAGCTATTACGGCCTGGACAAGCCGCTGAGCGTGCAGTACTGGCGCTGGCTCAAGCGCCTGGTCCACCTTGATTTCGGCAATTCCTTCTCCGCCGACTCCCGCCCGGTCATCGACAAGATCGCCGAACGCCTTCCCGTCACCCTGTGGATCAATGTACTCGCCATCCTGCTGATCCTGGCGGTGGCCATCCCCATCGGCGTGGCCTCCGCGGTCCATCAGGATTCGTGGGGGGACCGGATCATGACGGTGCTCGTGTTCGTGGGCTTCGCCATCCCCTCGTTCTGGCTCGGCCTGATGCTGATGATCGGCCTCGGCGTCAACCTGAACTGGCTGCCGATCTCCGGCATCCACAGCTATGGCTGGCAGCACATGGATTTCTGGGAGCGGCAGCGCGACCTCGTGCGCCATCTGACCATGCCGGTGCTGGTGTCCGCCATCGCGGGACTTGCCGGCATGAGCCGTTTCATGCGCTCGGGGATGCTGGAGGTGATCCGTGCGGACTTCATCACCACGGCCAGGGCCATGGGCGTGCCGGAGACGCGTATCCGCTACCGCCTGGCGCTGAAGAATGCCCTGCTGCCCATCATCACGCTGCTCGGCCTGTCCATCCCCGGCCTGATCGGCGGTTCGGTGATCATCGAACAGCTGTTCTCCGTACCCGGCATGGGCCAGCTGTTCTACCAGGCGGTGTTGTCGCGCGATTATCCGCTGATCATGGGCATCACCGTCATCGGCGCCGTGCTGACCCTGCTCGGCAACCTGCTGGCCGATGTCGCCTATGCCTGGGCCGATCCGCGCATCCGCCACGGAGGCAAGGGATGACCCGCTCCCAGGCCGCGCTCGCCTTCTGCCGCCGCCACCCGATGCTGGTGGCCGGCGGCATCATCGTCGGGACGGTCAGCCTGCTGGCGCTGCTGGCGCCGTGGCTGGCGCCCTACGATCCGACCGACATCAACGTCAAGGCCATCCTGCTTCCCCCTTCCTGGCAGCACTGGTGCGGCACCGACACCCTCGGCCGCGACGTGTTCTCGCGCATGCTCTACGGCGCCCGGGTGTCGCTGGCCGTCGGCTTCGTGGCCGTCGGCATCGCCATGCTGATCGGCATCCTGCTGGGTGCCGTGGCGGGCTACGGCGGCAAACTGGCCGACAGCCTGATCATGCGCTGGACGGATATGGTGCTGTGCTTCCCGACCTTCTTCCTGATCCTGGCCGTCATCGCCTTCCTGAAGCCCTCGATCTGGAACATCATGATCGTCATCGGCCTGACCTCGTGGATGGGCGTGGCCAGGCTGGTGCGGGCCGAGTTCCTGTCCTTGCGCCAGCGCGAATTCGTGCTCGCCGCCCGCGCCACCGGGATACCGGCCGTGCGCATCATCGGTCGCCATCTGCTTCCCAACGCCATGGGGCCGATCCTGGTCTCCGCCATCCTGGGTGTCGCCGGCGCCGTGCTCGTCGAATCCGGCCTGTCCTTCCTCGGCCTGGGGGTGCAGCCGCCGAACCCGTCCTGGGGCAATATCCTGACCGAGGGCAAGGACAACATCCAGATCGCCTGGTGGCTGTCCCTGTACCCCGGCCTGGCCATCCTGGTGACCGTACTCGGATACAACCTGCTCGGTGAAGGGCTGCGCGATTATTTCGATCCGAAGATGAGTGGCCGCCCATGAATTCACCCCATCCCGACATCGATCGGCAGTACATGAACATTGCGCTGCAACAGGCGGATATCGCGGCAGAAATGCAGGAGGTTCCGGTCGGCGCCGTGCTGGTGCTCCCCGACGGCAGCTACCATGCCGGGCACAACGCCCCGATCAGCGAACGCGATGCCTCCGCCCATGCCGAGATGCACGTGATCCGTGCCGCCTGCCGGGCCATCGGCAATTACCGGCTCACCGGCAGCACCCTGTACGTGACGCTGGAGCCCTGCGTGATGTGCGCCGGCGCCATCGTCCATGCCCGCATCGCGCGCGTCGTCTACGGCGCCACCGATCCCAAGGCGGGCGCCGTCGCGTCGCTGTACCATGTGCTCGGCGATGCCCGGCTCAATCACCAGCCCCAGGTGATCGGCGGGATCATGGCCGAGGCATGCGGTGACCTGCTCAGGGCCTTCTTCCAGCACCGGCGTCAGCAGCGTTGAACGAAGTTCCCCATGGTGCTCTATACTTGCCCGAGCACACCGACCATCAGGAGATTCCCATGACCCTCCCGATCGATGGCCCGCCCGTTCACGCAGAAGAGATTGTGCATGCGCCCATCTGCGAAGGGCTCAGCCCCGAGGATGTCGCCACACTGGCCAGGCATATGTTCGCATCCAGCCACCCACACGATGCCGTCCTGTACGAGGAAGGTTCGCTCGAGGCCAACGACCTGCTGATCATCCTCGACGGCCAAATCGAGATCGGTACCCGTCAGCGTTTCGGCGGGGAGACACTGACGCTCAGGCTCGATCCGGGCGATGTCGCCGGCATTCTGGGATTCGTCGGCGGCCGTCCGCATGTCGGCACGGCCCGGGCCATCAGTGACTGCCGCGTGGGCAGGCTGTCGTGCGCCCAGTTCGCCCACCTGTGCGAAAACCATGGCGGCATCGCCATCCGCATCCTGCGCTTCCTGGTGCTGGCGCTCGACGGGTTCAGCTCCAACCTGATCGAGCGCTACAAGGAAAGCCTGTCGTTCATGTACGGGGCGATGCATACGAAGAAATAGCGACGATGGATGCGTCCATGCCCCGCATCGAGGCCCGGTTGTGCGACATCACGACCCTGGATGTCGATGCCATCGTCAACGCGGCCAACGAGAGCCTGCTCGGGGGCGGCGGTGTCGACGGCGCCATCCATCGGGCGGCCGGACCGGAACTGCTGGCGGCATGCCGCAATCTCGGCGGATGCCCGACCGGTGAGGCCAGGATCACCCGGGCCTATCGCCTGCCCAGCCGATGGGTCATCCACACGGTGGGGCCCGTCTGGCATGGCGGCCGCAATCAGGAAGCGGCCAAGCTGGCATCCTGCTACCGCAGCAGCATGGATCTGGCCGGGCGCCATGGAATCCGAAGCATCGCCTTTCCCGCCATCTCATGCGGCGTCTACGGCTTTCCGCTGCCTCGTGCCGCCGGGATCGCCGTCTCGGAAACGCTGGGGCATCCCGTCGCGGCGCACATGGAGCACATCATCTTCGCATGCTTCGATGAACAGGCACTCGCCGTCTACCGGGAACGGCTCGCCAATCACGCCAAGGCTAGAAATGCATCTGATACAGGGTGAGGACGATCTCCACGACGATCAGGATCACGATGTACCATTCCACCCGCAGGCTGCGCCGGTTCTGCAACAAATCGAGCAGCGTCTCCGCCGTGCGCATGATCAGGTCGAGCTTGCGTTCCAGCGCCAGATGCCGTTCTCCCAGCTCGTATTCGTCCTCCAGCTTGGCATACAGGCGTTCCAGTTCCGGGTGTTCCCACAGCAGGTCCGGTTTCTCCGAGATCTCCACCCTGCCGACCATGCGGCCGTGGGTGATCAGCGTGTCGCCGATGTGCCTGAGTAATTCCCCACCGCGGCCGAGCCCCCTGCCCCCGCGCCGCAGGCGGGCAGCCAGCGGCTCGATGTGGTCAAAACTTTCTGCAATATTGTTTTCGTAGCGCGTCAGTACGGCGCTTTTGGCCAGCACGCTCGCCACCAGCTGCAGGCGCGGGATGGCGAAGTCCTGGAGGCGCAATCGCGACTGTTCCATGCCCTCGGCCTGGCCTGCGCCGGCGACCAGATCGATCTCTTCCGTTTCGACCCTGTCGAAGGGCTCGACCACCAGCCCCTGGATACCGGCCATGAAATTCATCTGCTCGACGGCATCCAGGCCGAACAGCACGACCGCCCCGTAACGGAACAGGACGGCACAGCCGGAAGCACCGGCCGACACCGTCAGCGGGCCGGTGGCCAGCCGCTGGGCCTGCTCGAAGGCGCGCAGCTCGATGCGGTGGCCGATGAATTTGGCCTGCGCCCTCAGCTCCGTCTGTCCGGCAAACAATCCCTGATTCATGGTACCCGGATGCATAGCACAGCCGCGGTCAACTTGCAGGAGCACCGTGCCGGCATGCGGATGCAACCCGCCTTTGCGCCATGCCGCAGGCTGCCGCCCTATCCTGTTGTTCCTAAACGGGGATCGGCAAGGAAAAGCGACGAATGGCGTTGGCCGTCGTGGACGCTGCCAGGGCCTCGGGCGCTTGCCCGCGCACCCCGGCCAGGCACTCGGCCACATGGCGCACGAATGCCGGCTCGTTGCGCTTGCCGCGCTGCGGTACCGGTGCCAGGTACGGCGCGTCCGTTTCGATCAGCAGTCGCTCCGCGGGGACCCAGGCCGCCACCTGGCGCAAGGCCTCGTTCTTGGGGAAGGTCACATTGCCCGAGAACGAGATGTCCATGCCCATGTCCACGGCCTTCCTGGCGGCATCGATGTCCGAGGAGAAGCAGTGCATGATGCCTCCGCAGGCCTCGACCCGCTCCTCTTCCAGGATGCGCAGCGTATCGTCATCGGCCTCGCGCATGTGCACGATGACCGGCTTGCCGAGCTCCCGTGCCGCCCGGATATGGGTGCGGAAACGCATCTGCTGCACCTCGGGAGGAACATGGTGGCGGAAGAAATCCATGCCGGTCTCCCCGATGGCCACGCAACGGGGGTGCTGGGCCAGCTCGCACAACTGCGCAACCGTCGGCTCCTGCCCGGCCTCGTGGTTGGGATGGATGCCGACGCTGGCCCAGATGTTCGCCTCGCTCTCGGCCAGGCGAAACAGGCGCGGCCATTGTTCGAGCTCCACCGACACGGCGACGCAACCGATCAGGCCCGCCTCGCGCATGCGGCCGATCATGTCCGGCCGGTCTGCGTCGAACTGCGGGAAGTCGATATGGCAATGGGTGTCGAACAGGCGCATGTTCAGGCCATGATCTGTCTGAGGTGCGCGAGGCGCACATGGTGCAGATCGGAAAGACCGTGCGCATTGTCCAGCACCTCGATCGGCTCAGCGTCGGGCTCCCCGAATTCGGACACCACGAGGTCGGCGCCGGTGAAATCCTGGCCGCGTGTATAGTCGTTGACCGTCACCACGCAGCGCAGGCCGGCATCACGGGCAGCCCGCCAGCCGTTGCCGGAGTCCTCCATGGCCAGGCAGACGTCGGGCGACAACCCGAGCTGATGCATGGCATAGACATAGATGTCGGGCGCCGGCTTCTTGGCCGGCACGATGTCGCCGGCGGCCCGGACGGCGAAACGGTCGAACCATTCGGGGCCGAGGGAATGCGCGATCAGGGCATCCAGGGCCGCGGGCGTCGTCGTGGTCGCCACGGCCAGCGTGATGCCCGCCTCGTACGCCTCGGTCAGCAGGCGGTGCACGCCCGGGCGCAGCGGCATGCGTCCCTCGGCGATCAGGCCCTGGTAATGGTCGGTCTTCTTCGCATGCAGCGAGGCGATGGCCTCCTGCGCGGGCGGCTGCAGACCACGGCGCTCGTAGTCATGTCGGATGCGCTCCTTGCCGCCGGTCACCGCCAGCAATTCACCGTAGGTCGGCACATCCCATTGCCGGTCGATCCCCGCTTCGTCGAAGGCCAGGTTGAAGGCCACCCGGTGACCGTCCCTTTCCGTATCCGCCAGGGTTCCGTCCACATCCCACAACAGGCATTTCAGCATTCCCATACAAGCGAACTCCTTTTCTGTTTCCCGCATGGCAGGTCTTGGGCAGGCCCGGTCCATGCGTTAGTATGGCGATATGAGCCAGGGACCCATCGAAGTCATCGTTACGCCGGAGGTAAAGCCAGGAAAGCCGAAGCTCAAACGGCCTCCGATGTATCGCGTCATCCTTCTGAACGACGATTACACCCCGATGGAGTTCGTCGTCGACGTCCTGTGCCGGTTCTTCCAGAAAACGGCCGAGGATGCAACCCGACTGATGTTGCAGGTTCATCACCAGGGCAGCGCCGTCTGCGGAATCTATCCGCACGATGTCGCCGAGACCAAGGTGGCCCGTGTAGAGCATACTAGCCGCGAGCACGGTCACCCGTTACGCTGTGTCATGGAACAGGACGGACACGACTAGATGTTTCCGGAACGGATGCGAAGAAACGAAGCCACAGGTGGTGTCTATGGGAATTCTGAGCGACGACCTTGAACAAACCCTGAACGAGATCTTCCGTTCGGCTCATATGCGCCGTAACGAGTTTGTCACTGTGGAGCACCTGCTGCTGGGCCTGATCGACGACCCGTCGGCCCGGCCCGTGCTGGAAGGCTGCCACGCCGACCTGGACCGCCTGCGCCAGGAACTGGACCGTTTCATCCAGGAGCATGTGGCCGTGATGCCGGAGGACAGTGGCGAAACCACGGCCAGCATCGGTGTGCAGCGCGTGATCCAGCGTGCCGTGCTGCATGTGCAGTCCGCCGGCAAGCGCGAGGTCACGGGTGCCGATGTGCTGGTGGCCATCTTCGCCGAGAAGGATTCACACGCCGTGTTCTATCTGAATGAACTGGGCATCACCCGGCTGGACATCGTCAGCTTCATCGCCCACGGCGCCAAGAGCCACGAGCGGCTCGAATACGGGGGCGAATCCGACAGCCAGGAACAGACCCAGGAGACGGAAAAGAAGACCGGCCAGGCCGCTCCCCTGGAGCGTTTCTGCATCAACCTCAACACCCGGGCCATCGACGGCAAGACCGATCCGCTGATCGGCCGAGACGAGGAGCTGAAGCGATGCATGCACATCCTGTGCCGCCGCCGCAAGAACAACCCCATCCTGGTCGGCGAGGCCGGCGTCGGCAAAACCGCCATCGCCGAAGGCCTGGCCCTGCGCATCGTCGAAGGCAACGTGCCGTCGCTGCTGGCGGATGCCACGGTCTACGCCCTGGATATGGGCGCCCTGCTGGCCGGAACGAAGTACCGCGGCGATTTCGAGGAGCGCCTGAAGGCGGTGCTGTCCGCCATGCAGGACGAGCCGGATGCGATCCTGTTCGTCGACGAGATCCATACCATGATCGGCGCCGGTGCCGCCAGCGGCGGTGCCATGGACGCGTCGAACCTGCTGAAACCCGCCCTGGCCAACGGTGAGCTGCGCTGTATCGGCGCCACGACCTACCAGGAGTACCGCGGCATCTTCGAGAAGGACCGGGCCCTGTCGCGGCGTTTCCAGAAGATCGATATCGTCGAGCCGAGCGTGCCGGACACCATCGATATCCTGAAAGGTCTCAAGGCCAGGCTGGAAGAGCACCATCACGTGCAGTACACCCTGAACGCGATTTCGACGGCCGCGTCCCTGGCCAAGCGCTACATCAACGACCGGCACCTGCCGGACTCGGCCATCGACGTGCTGGACGAGGCCGGTGCCGCCATGCAGCTGATGCCGGCCTCCAGGCGGCGCAAACAGGTCTCGGTGCACGATGTCGAAGCCATCGTCGCGCGCATGGCGCGCATCCCGGCCAAGCAGGTGTCCGCCTCCGACAAGAAGCACCTGGAGCACCTGGAACGCAACCTGAAGCTGTCGGTGTTCGGGCAGGACCATGCCATCGAGCAGCTTGCCGCCAGCATCAAGCTGGCCCGTTCGGGCCTGGCCCATCCGGACAAGCCGATCGGCAGTTTCCTGTTCACCGGGCCGACGGGCGTGGGCAAGACCGAGGTGGCCAAGCAGCTGGCGCGCATCATGGGCATCGAGCTGATCCGTTTCGACATGTCCGAATACATGGAGGCGCATTCGGTATCGCGGCTGATCGGCGCACCTCCGGGTTACGTCGGTTTCGATCAGGGTGGCCTGCTGACCGAGGCGATCAACAAGGCACCGCACGCCGTGCTGCTGCTCGACGAGATCGAGAAGGCGCACCCGGACCTGTTCAACATCCTGCTGCAGGTCATGGATCACGGCACACTGACCGACAACAACGGACGTTCCGCCGATTTCCGGCACGTGGTCCTGATCATGACCAGCAATGTCGGCGCCATCGAGCTGCAGCAGCATGCGATCGGCTTCAACCCGTCGAAGAAGCGCGGGGACGAAAGCGAGGCGCTCAAGCGCATCTTCACCCCGGAGTTCCGCAACCGCCTGGATGCGATCATCCCGTTCGCCTCGCTGGACCCGAAAACCATCCTGCATATCGTCGACAAGTTCCTGGTCGAACTGGAAACGCAGTTGCAGGACAAGCATGTCGAGCTCGAGGTCAATGCCTCCGCCCGCAAATGGCTGGGAGAGCATGGCTTCGACGATGCGATGGGTGCCCGCCCGATGGCCCGTCTGATCCAGGGCAAGATCAAGCAACCGCTGGCCGACGAGATCCTGTTCGGGCGCCTGCAGAAAGGCGGCAAGGTGCACGTCGGCCTGCGCAGCGGCGAACTGTCGCTGAGCTACAGCTCCACCTGATGGCCGGAGCAACCCGCGCCCCGAAGCGCTATGCCGCCGACCTGGCCCAGCAGCGCGATGCCCTGCATGAGGCCATCGAGATGCATCCGATCGGCATCGTGCACAGCCCCTACAAGGAACGCTTCGCTGCGCCCCGCCAGCCCTCCGGCGATGCCGTGGCGGAGATCCATTTGCTGCCGGAGCACACCATGCGCCTGGCCCTGCAGGATCTCGACCGTTTCTCCCATATCTGGGTCATCTACTGGATGCATTTGAACCAGGGCTGGAATCCGACGGTGATTCCTCCGCGCGAACCACGCGTGCGCCGCGGGGTGCTGGCCACGCGCGCGCCACATCGTCCGAATCGTCTCGGCCTGTCCGCCGTGCGCCTGCTGGGCATCGAGGATACCGTGCTGCGCATCGGCTGCCTGGACATGCTGGATGGAACGCCGGTGCTCGACATCAAGCCCTATATCCCCTATTCGGATGCGATCCCGGACGCCAGCAATGGCTGGCTGGATGATTCGGATCACGGGCAGGTGCCGGCCGATGCCTGTGATCGGTATCGCTTGACTTGACCGCCGTCCGACCAAAAATCACCTGATGCAATGTCCGGGTTGTGGCGCATGGTACGCCAAGACGCAAAAACTGTGCTCTGCATGCGGTCTGTTCCTTACCGAGAATGACGAGCCCCCCCATCTCGGCTCGTACCGGCTGATCGAGAAGATCGGCCAGGGCGGCATGGGCATCGTGTACCGCGGCGTGGACGAGAACCTGGACCGCGAGGTTGCCGTCAAGGTGCTGAACCAGAAGCTGGTGGAAGATCCGATCCATGCGGAACGTTTCCGCCGCGAGGCCCGGCTGCACAGCCAGATGATGCACGGCAACATCGTCAAGGTGCTCGATGTCTATGAAGATGACGGCATCATCGCCCTGGTGATGGAACTGGTGCACGGCTGCTCGCTGCGGGAGTTCCTGCGCGAGAAGCCCGTGCTTGCCTGGGGTGAGATCGTGTTCATCGCCAACGGCGTGCTGTCGGGACTCACCGCCGCCCACGCCCTCGGCATCGTGCATCGCGACCTGAAGCTGTCGAACATCTTCCTGACCGATGAAGGCGGCGTCAAAATCATGGACTTCGGCCTGGCCAAGCTGAGCAATGCCGAGGATGACATCACCAGCAGCGGCGCGGCGGTCGGCACCTATTACTACATGGCCCCCGAACAGATCATCGGCGGCACCATCGGCCCGAGAACCGACCTGTATTCGCTGGGCATCATCCTGTACCGGCTGTGCACCGGCCATATGCCCTTCGAATCCACCGGTGGCGGCGAATTCGAGCTGATGGAGAAACAGGTCCGCCGCATGCCGGAGCGGCCCGAAACCCTGAACCCGAAGATTCCGAAGCCGATGGTCGAGCTCATCATGCAGTTGCTCCAGAAAGCGCCGGAGGATCGTCCGAGCGACGCCGCGGCGGTGCAGTCGGTGTTGCGGGGTCTGGATGCCCCGGTCTCCCCGCAGCCGGGCAAGAAGCGCAAGTTCTCGGACCTGCACGCAGGCTTGACGTCAGGCGCATCGACCCAGGGCTCGGGCAAGGCCTACGAAACGGATACGCTCGGCAGTATCAGCAGCAGCAGCCTGAGCGAACCGATGCCCGGCACCCTGCTCTGGGTATTCAAGTCATCGGCGCCGGCCGACGTCGACCACGTGCCGCTCGACCTGCGTTCGCCTCCGCCGATCAAGGGCTCGACCCTGGCCAGACTGCGCCAGGCCATCGCCGGCATCCCCGCCCTGCCGGATACCTGGCTGGAGGTCCAGCACCTGCTGAACGATCCCATGGCCGCACCCTCGGACCTGGCGGCGATTGTCGAGCGGGATCAGGTGCTGGCAGCGCATCTGCTGGAGCAATGCAATTCCCCGGCCTTCGCGACGCCGGGAAGCAAGCCGGTCACGCAGGTGGCGCTGGCCATCACCCGCCTGGGCATGGACACGGCGCACGACCTGATTCTGCAGCACGTGGTGCCGGATTTCTCGGCAGCAGGCGAAGCGGCCGACGCCTCGCGATCGCTCGCGGTGCAGCGCATCTGGTTCCATGCCATGGCCGTGGCCCATTTCGCGCGTCTGCTCGGCGATTACGGTCAGGTGGTGGAGCGTCATTTTGCAAGCCTTTTCGGCATGCTGCACGATATCGGCAAGCTGGTGATCCTGCAGGTGGAATCGGAGGAAAGGCTGCAACAGCTCAGGCAGGCCATCGCCGAAGGCACGCCGAGCCTGCAGGCGGAATGGGAAACCCTGGGCTACACCCATATCGATTCCGGCATGATGCTGGCGTTGCGCTGGAAGCTTCCGCGCTCCGTGCACCGCTTCATCTATTTCCACCATCATCCGTGCTGGCATACCCCCGATATCTGGCCGATGGACATGCAGACCTCGATCATGCTGCTGCATATGGCGCACATCGCGCTGGAAAGCATGCTCGACCATGGCGAGGACGATATCTGGGACGCAGCCCGGCGGACCCACGTGCCGGGCACCGAAAGGATGCTCTACCGGCCCTTGCTTCTGCCGGCCAACGACCCGGCGGTCTACGAGCGCCTCGGCCATGAACTGGATCGCCTGAAGGCATTGTTCCCGGACCTGTTCCGGCCGGCGACCTCCAAGCCGTCGCAGGCCGCCCATTCGCCCATCCATTAGACGTCAGACCGGGTCGTATACCCATCCGCACGATCGGGCCCTCACCACGTCCTCGGCACGATCGATATCGAACGATGTGTCCAGAAGCGCCCCGGACAGCCCCAGCGCGTCGATGCGGCCGAGGGTGTCATCCAGCACATGCGACGTGCTCCAGCGTATGCGCTCGAAAACCCCGGGCAGGTCGCTGCGGCAGGCGATCAGGTCATAGCCGCCGTCCTCCACCGGGCCGAGGACCACATCATGCGTCTGCACGAGCCCGGCGGCGCGGATCAGCCGCTGCGGCCCCATATGGGGCGAATCGGTGCCCAGAAAGAGCACTGGCTCCACGCGCTCGGCAAAGGCATCGTGACACAGCCGGATCAAGCGCTCGCCCAACGTCCCCGTTCCCTGGGCCACGACGGGCAGCGCGCAGGCGGCGAAGAACGGGTGCCAGCACTCGTCGGCCGCGATGCACACCTCGGCGAACAGCGATCGGGCACGGGCCATGACGGTGCAGGCCATGGCGGCATGCAGCCCGGCGGCTTCCGCCGCGGAATAGGCCGGCATCAGCCGCGTCTTCACCCTGCCGGGAACGGGCGCCTTGCACAGGATGATCACGCGCACGCCGTTCATCGGGCGTCCCGGTACAGCGCGGCCAGCACCGCCGGATCGGTTCCCAGCCAGTATCGGAGGCGCAACCACCACATCAGCAGCACGGTGCGCAGCACCCCGTGGCGTTCCCAGCGCCGCCCCGACGTGCCGATTTTGTCGCGCAGGCAGGCGATGCGGCCGCAACGCCTGAGCCGGTGTCCGAACTCCACATCCTCCATCAGCGGGATATCCGCATAGCCGTCCAAGTCCTCGAACACCCGGCGGCGAACGAAGATCGCCTGGTCGCCGGTGGCGACGCGGCTGAGACGCGAGCGCAGGTTGATCAGGGAACCGATCAGACGCAGGCCCGGACGGCTTCCCTCCAGGCGGATGTCGAACCGGCCGCCGACGCACACTGGGTCGGCCATGGCCCGCCTCGCAGCCTCGAGATGGCTTGAAGATATCGACGTATCAGCATGTAGAAAAAGAAGAATATCGCTATCGACGATGCGGGCGCCGGCATTCATCTGTCCGGCCCTGCCGCCCGGGGCGCGTATCCAGCGCATGCCGGATGCGCGCAGCAGCACCTCGGAACCGTCGCGCGATCCGCCGTCGACGAGAACCACCGCATCGGCCCCGAGACCTCGTGCCTGTTCCAGGCAGGCCGGCAGGATCGCGGCCTCGTTCAGGACCGGGATCACCACACCGATGCTCGACCTCATGGCGCAGGGATGTCGAGGCCTACCCAGCCGCTGCCCTCGGCCTGGAAATTGGTCACCTGTCCCTGCCACACACGGCCGGAGACGGCGATCAGTTCGGCGCCGCAGGTGTACAGGCGCACGTCGAATTTCATGTCCCTGCCATCGACGGACACGATGCTGGGCGGGATGAAGCGCTGGATGATGGTGTCATCCCCCATGTCCGCAAAGCGCTTCCTGCTGATGTTCTTGCCGACGATCACGCCCTTGCCGCCATGGCGGGCCGCCGGCTTGAACACCCAGTGCTTGCGCTCGCTCCAGATCCGGTCGGCATCCATCTCCCGCAGCAGGTGCGTTTCCGGCACGATGGTGTGGATCAGCGATACCGATGCCGGTTCGAGCCAGGCATCGAGCCAGCCGGGCCGCCACCAGTCCGCCATGCGCGTCTTCTCCCCCAGCAAGGCGTAGCTGCGCGGATATGGATTCAGGTCCACCATGCCCAGCAGGAAGGCGCGGCGGATATGCGCCAGGGAATCACCCTCGAGGTAGAAGTCGGTATGCCGGTTGTAGATGGCGTCCAGGCGTTCGCCATCGATCCACAGGCCGTCGTCACCGGCCTCGATCTGCTCCGGCGTGACGAGCCAGACACGGCGGCCGTCCGCACGCAGCAGGTCCGCATAGGCGCACATCTCGGGGTACATGTGCTGCTGCGCGATATCCTCGTCCATGATGGCGATACGCTGCAGGGACGGCGGGAACATGCCGAGCAGGCGGGCAAGCAGCGTCCCTGCAAGTTCGGGGATCTCCGGCTGGGGAATCCAGTGCCTCCCCTTCACGAACAGGCCGCCGGCGTTGTTGTTGATCTCGATCAGCTTCGGGCCGTCCGGGGTCAGGTGGAAATCATAGCCCATCAGCATGGATGGGCGCTCCGGGACATAATGCGCGGTCGGCGGCAGCAGTCGCTCCAGGCGGGCGCTGTATTCCGGTGCGTGCGCCAGGCGCTCGGTCAGGCGCACGAAATCGAGCATGCGGTCAAAGGCATCCCGTGCAAGCGAGATCGGGGTTTCGGATGCCAGACTCATGATCAGGCACGCTAATGGCTGGTGGACACCCGCTCAACCACCACCGCCGCTTACGGTGTGCCGGTCGATCCGTTACACTGCCGCGATGCCGAACCTGCCGCATCCGCAACTGCCCACGATGAGCCTGATGGCGCTGCAGTCGCACCTGGCGGACTGGGGCGAACCGGCCTATCGCGGCAAGCAGATCCTGGGCTGGCGGAACAAGGGCGTGCTGGCGCCCGATGAGATGCGCAACCTGCCGGCCTCACTGCGCCAGCGCATGCAATCGGAGATCGACTGCCAGCCCCTGACGCTGCGCCTCAGGCAACAATCGGTCGACGGCACCCGCAAATACCTGTTCGCCCTGCACTCCGGCAAGGCCATCGAAACCGTGTTCATCCCGGAGCCCGAGCGCGGCACGGTGTGCGTCTCGTCCCAGGTCGGCTGCGTGCTGGATTGCCCGTTCTGCCATACCGGCACCCAGCGCTTCGAGGCCAACCTGACGGCCGCCGAGATCGTGGCACAGGTACTGGCGGTCAAGGCGGACCTGCGGCTCGAGCCGGTCCCCGGCTACCCGGATGCCGATGTCACGCATGTGGTGTACATGGGCATGGGCGAGCCGCTGGCCAACGAGGACGGTGTGCATGGAAGCCTCGCCGTGCTGCTCGATGCCGATGAGGGCCTCGGCCTGTCGCGCAGACGGATCACCGTCTCCACCTCCGGCCTGGTCCCGCAGATCGAGCGCCTGGGCGCAGCCTATCCGGTAAACCTGGCCATCTCGCTGCACGCCGCCACCGATGCGCTGCGCGACGTGCTGGTTCCCATCAACCGCAAGTACCCGCTGGCCAGGCTGCGTCAGTGCCTCGATGACTACGTCGTGGGCCGGCAACGCCATATCACGCTGGAATATGTCATGCTCGATGGCGTCAATGATCGCGACGAGGATCTGCACGCACTGGTCCGCTTCGTGCGCCCGGAGCGCGAACGCGTGAACCTGATCAGCTTCAACCCCTACCCCGGCAACCCCTACCGCGCCACCCCGCGGGAACGCATGGATGCCTTCGCCCAGGGCTTGATTCGGCACGGAATCCGTGCCACGGTCCGTCGCTCGAGGGGCCAGGACATCATGGCCGCGTGCGGCCAGCTGAAGTCGGCTTCCGAATCCATGGCGGAGGAGGATCGGAACCACCGTGCGTGAACGAACCGGCATCATTGGCGGCAGCGGTCTTTACGTCATCGATGGCATCGATATCGTCGATCACCTCAGCATCGACACCCCTTTCGGCCCACCCTCGGACGATCTGGTGCTGGCGCGCATCAACGGCCACGAGGTGGTGTTTCTGCCCCGCCACGGCCAGTACCACCGCATCCCGCCGCACCGGATCAACTACCGGGCCAATATCCACGCACTGAAGCAGGCCGGCGTGCGGCAGGTGGTGTCGATCTCGGCGGTCGGCTCCCTGCGCGAGGACATCCGCCCCGGGGACTTCGTGCTGGTCGATCAGTTCATCGATCGCACCCAGGGCCGGCCGGCGACATTCTTCGACGGACCGGTGGTGGCCCATGTCTCGATGGCCGACCCGATATGCGCCTCCCTGACCGCCCGGCTAGCCAGGGCGTGCGCCGAATGCGACATCCATACGCACCCGAACGGCGCCTACCTGGTCATGCAGGGGCCCCAGTTCTCGTCGCGTGCCGAGTCGATGCTGTACCGGAGCTGGGGCATGGACGTGATCGGCATGACCAACATGCCCGAGGCCAAGCTGGCCCGGGAGGCGGAGATGTGTTACGCCACCGTCGCCATGTGCACCGATTACGACTGCTGGCATGATGAAGAGGAGGATGTCAACGTGAGCTCGATCATCGAAATCATGCAGTCCAATGTGAAGAAAGCGCAGAAGATGATCCAGACGCTGTTCCGTTTGCCCGGGTCCCACGCCTGCGATGCCGGTTGCCAGCACGCGCTGGAGCACGGTATTTTCTCCGATCTCAAATCCCAGGATGATGCGGCCCTGCGCCCCATCTATCCCTTGGTGGAGCGTTTCCTGTGAACAAGCCACTGCATGCAACCGTTTCGCTGCTGATCTGCTGCACCGTCCTGACCGCATGCCAGAGCCCCGCTCGCGTGCAGAAGATCGACACCGGCGCGAAGCTCCACTACGAACTCGGTGTCGATGCCCTGCGCAAGGGCGAGCTGCCGAAGGCCTTCGACGAGTTGATGAAGTCCGACAAGATGCGTCCGAACCAGCCGGATGTACTGGACGCGCTCGGTGTGGCCTGGCGCATGCGCGGCGATTTGAAGAAGGCCGACACCTATTATCGGCGACTGATCCGCCTGCCCGGCGTCAGCCCGCGCAACTACACCAACTACTCCAGCCTGCTGCTGCAGATGAAGAAGTACAAGGAAGCCGAGCTCATGGCCCGCAAGGCCCTGAACGACCCCCGCTACGCCAACCAGGATCTGGCCTTCATCAATCTCGGCGATGCCCTGCTGGGCCAGGACAGGTTCAACGAAGCGATCGGCGCCTACCGGCAGGCCCTGCAGATGAATCCCAACAGCCTCGCGGCCGTGCTGCACGAGGCCAGCGCCTACGCGCAATACGGCCGCTACAACTACGCCCGCGCCCTCTACGAAACCAAGCTCAGGGATCTTCCGGGCAACCGGGCGCTGACCGAGGCCCTGCTGGCCCTGCTCAAGAAGCAGAACGAGTTCGATGCGGCCAGGGAGTTGCTCGAGGGGTACCGGGACTTCCACAGCAAGGACCCGCTGCAGAAGGCGTGGGCCGAAGATGAGCTGAATCAGCTGGATAAACTGGAGCAATAGCACCTGCCATGACCGAGACCACCGATATCGATCCCACGCCTCCCGAACAGCCTCAGAAGGAGACGGAAGCACCGGTGGAAGACCGGCAGACGCTGCTGGCCGACATCGGCCGGCGCCTGCGCGAGGCCCGGGAGAGTCGCCGGATCAGTATCGACGAGGTGGCACGCGAGCTCAAACTGCGTGCGGTCTATCTGGCGGCGCTGGAGAAGGGGCATTGGGATACCCTGCCCGGTGATGTCTACGGCATCGGCTTCACGCGGCAGTACGCCCGTTTTCTGGGACTCGACCTGGAAGAGGACATCGCACGCATCAAGAGCGGCACCTACCAGCTGACCCGGCCGCTGACCTTTCCCGATCCGCCGATCGCACCGGCCAAGCGCTGGGCGGTCACGGCCACGCTGCTGTTCATCGTGCTGCTGATCGCCTTCAATGTCTTCCACTCGGCCAACCACGAACACAAGCAAGCTCCTGCCCCGCTGGCCTCCACACCCCCGCCCTCACCCGTGCCCGCCCAGACGGCCCCCGCCGCGAACGGGCACGCAGCCGCGACCGCGGCCACACCGCAGCCGCCAGCGGCGAAGCAATCCGCCCAGGAGGCTCCGGTAACGCCGTCCCCATCCGCAGCAGCGCAACCATCCCCGGCACCGCTGCACAGCTTCCGTTTCACGGCTGTCGGCGAGGATGTCTGGCTGCAGCTTTACCGCAGCCATGGCGATACCATGGCCGAAACCGAGTTGCTCAAAGAGGTGCTGCTGCGCAAGGGCGAAAGCATGAAGGTCGACACCGACGCCGATGCGCTGCTGATGAACTGCGGCAATGCCGGCGCCCTGCAGGTCACCGTGGACGACAAGCCGCTGATCGACGCCGGCACACTGGGCCCGATGGGCAAGGTCATCCGGGACTACCGGCTGTCTCCGCCTACGCCCTGAGAACGGCATCGCATCTCCCGCCAGCTGGGAAATCACCGCGTCCATGAGGCTTGTCAGGCGCCTCCGTCTGCAGCAAGCTTTAGCATCTTGCCCGACCGGGCATCGGACGAACGTTTTCGGGGATGAGGGATACGCATGAGCGGCTACAACACAATCGATTTCCAGACTGCACGCCGGAACATGGTCGACAACCAGATCCGTTGCTGCAAGGTCCTGGATACCGCGGTTCTGGAATTGCTGGAAACCATGCCGCGCGAGGAGTTCCTGCCCGATGACATCCGCAGCCTGGCCTATATGGAGGGCCACGTGCCGCTGGCCTGCGGCCAGGAGATGCTGAGCCCGCTGCAGGAAGCGAGCATCCTGCAAAGCCTGGCCCTGCAGGGCCACGAACGGGTTCTCGAGGTCGGCGCCGGCACCGGATACCTGACCAGCCTGCTGGCCATGAAGGCCGGCGAGATCGTCAGCTGCGAGCTGCATCAGGAACTGGCCGACATGGCGGCCGAGAATATCCGCAAGCACGGCATCACCAACGCCCGTGTGCTGCACGTCAATGCCATGCATGACGAGGAGATCAAGCGCCACAAGGAGATGGCCCACCCCTTCGACGTCATCGTCATCGGTGCCGCCGTTTCCGAGATTCCCGAGCACCTGACGGCCCTGTTGCGTGACGGCGGCCAGATGGTGGCCTTCATCGGCAGCAATCCGGTGGTTTCCCTGGTGCACCTGCGCCGGAGCGGTTCGACCTGGCAAAAGACCGCCCTGCTCGAAACCCTGCTGCAGGATATCGAACAACTGCCCGAAAAGCGCGAATTCGTGTTTTGACGCGGGCGCGAGCATCGCGCCCTACCGATTTGTCTCGTCTCAAGGTATGATGAACCTATGACCGACCGTTCCACCCAGGCGACCCCCGATTCCCGCTGGCGGAGGCTGCTGGGAGGCGTGTGCCTCGGCATGCTGCTCGCCGCCGCCCTGCCGTCCCCCGTCTGCGATGCCGCACCATCCCCGGCTGCCGGGGCGGATGTCACCCCGGTTCCCGTGGTCGACAAGGCCACGCTGCTCAAGCTTCTGAAGTCGGAAACGGGTCTGTCCGACAAGGTGCTTCGCCCGGCACTGGACAACGCCCGTTTCGATCCCAGCGTCATCACGCGCATGGAAACACCGTACGAGGCGAGACCCTACGCGGAATACCGGCCCCTGTTCGTGCGCAAGCAGCTGGCCCAGACCGGGCGGCAGTACCTGGAAGCGCACCGTGCGATCTTCAACGAGGCGTGGAAACGTTACGGTGTCGAGCCACAGATCATCGCCGCCATCCTGGCCATCGAAACGCATTTCGGTGACCGGCAGGGCAACGATCGCGTGCTCGACTCCCTGTATACCCTGGCCAGCGGCTACCCGCGCCGGGCCGATTTCTTCCGCAAGGAGCTGGGCGAGTATCTGAAGCTCTGCCATGCGGAGAACCTGGATCCGGACAGCATCATCGGTTCCTACGCCGGGGCCTTCGGCGTCCCCCAGTTCATCCCCTCGTCCTACATGGCCTATGCAGTCGATGGAAACGGCGACGGGCGCCGTGACGTCTGGCATTCGCCGCGGGACATCATCTTCAGTGTGGCCAACTATTTCCACCAGCACGGCTGGCAGCCGCGCCTGCCGGTGGCGCACTGGCTTGCGCACGAGCCGGAGAAGAAGGCCCTGCTGGATCAGCGCGACAAGGAGATGCAGGACTGGCAACCCCTGCAGAAGCTGTATGCCGAGGGCCTGCATAAGTTGCCGGCGCCATGGCATAAGACGGATCCGGTGGCGCTGATCAGCATGCAGCCGGGCGACCACGATCGCACCGCTGTCGTCAGCCGCAACTTCTATGTGATCACACGCTGGAACCGCTCCTACAATTACGCCATGGCCACCACCGAGCTCGCCCACCTGATGGGATGCAGCCATTGCGGCACCGGCCTGTGACGATGCTACGCCTGGCCCTGTTCGCCTTCGCGGCAACAGCCATCGCAGCCTGCAGCACCACCTCCGCCTACCGCCACCAGCCCGCCTCCCTGCCATCCGGCGCCGGCGGCCATGTCAAGACCGGCACCCCCTATACCGTCAATGGCCGGACCTATTACCCGCTGGCCAGTGCCTACGGCTATGATGCGACCGGCATCGCCTCCTGGTACGGCCGGGACTTCCACGGCCACCGCACCGCCGATGGGGAATGGTACGACATGCATGCCATGTCGGCCGCCCATACCACGCTTCCGCTGCCCACGCTCGTGCGCGTCACCAACCTCGAGAACGGGCGCCAGGTCGTGGTACGGGTCAACGATCGCGGGCCCTTCGTCAAGGGCCGCCTGATCGATCTTTCCTATGCCGCCGCCAAGGAGCTCGGCTTCGCCAAGCAGGGCACGACGCGCGTGCGCGTGCAGGCCCTGGCCGGGCTCCAGGATGGTGGCCCGATGCTTGCCGACAGGCGCGCGCCAGCGCCGGTTGCACGGCCGCCGGTGCCGCGTACCCCGCTGCCCATGACGCCTGCCGCGGCCCCTGTACCTGCACCGGCCGGCAACGCGATCCCCGATCGGCCCTCCGGCGCCCTGTACGTGCAGCTGGGGGCCTTTGCGTCCATCGACAATGCCAACCGGCTCACCCACTCCCTGGCCAACGCCTACGGCGATATCGCCGTCTACAGTTCGGGCAGCGGCACGGCGCGGCTGTACAAGGTCCGGATCGGACCCTTCCGGGACGTGCATCAGATCGAGCAGACGGTGATGTCCCTGCAGGCCCTCGGTATCCGGGATACCATCGTGGTCATCGAGTAGGATGCGCCCGCGCAAACGCATCGCCGCCTTCGGCTCATCACGCACCGCTTCCGGATCACCGGAATACGCCGATGTACGGGATCTCTCGGAACAGTTGGCCGCGGCCGGATGGGACGGTATCACCGGCGGGCATCAGGGGATGATGGCCGCCTTCTCCGAGGGCATCCGGGCCGGTGGCGGCCATGTCCGAGGCGTGACGCTCGAGCGCTTCCCCACCCCGCCGGGCAACAGCCTGAACGAGGAGGTCCGGGCCAGGAACTTCTTCGAACGCATGCAGGCCATGATCGAGGCGGCGGATGCCTATCTGGTGCTGCCGGGTGGGCTGGGTACGCTGGCCGAGCTGGCCATGACCTGGGATCTGCTGGCCATCCGCGTGCTCGAGGCGCGTCCCCTGGTCGTGTTCGGGCGGATGTGGGAGCCGGTGATCGGGGCGCTGCGGGAGAACCTGGTTTTGTCGGTCGAGCACGCCTTTGACAGCATGCACGTCTGCCAAAGCCACGAGGAGGTCCTGGCGCACCTTGCCCAATGCCATCGCTGATTTCCAGGATCTGATGCTGACGGTACCAGGCGCCGGCGATGGCCAGCGTCTCGACGTCGTGCTGGCCCAGGGCGTTTCGATGTCCCGTCGGCGCATCCGCAGGGTCATCGAGGACGGCGGCGTCTACCTCAATCGCCACCGTTGCCGGACGGCCGGCCGCACGGTGCGCACCGGCGACCGCCTGCGCATCGTCTGTCTCGACGGGGAGACGCTCGTGCCGTTCCGGCCGGAGCAGATCCTGTGGTCGCAGGATTCGTTGATTCTGGTGCACAAACAAAGCGGTCAGTACGCCCAGGAGGCCCTGCACCGCAGCCGGGGGACATTGCCGGCGGAGCTGGCCCTGCATCTCGGCCTGAAGGCCGACGATGTCCGGCCCGTACACCGCCTGGACCGCGGCACCTCCGGGCTGATGCTGTTCGCCACCGATCCGGCGACCCTGCAGCATCTGCAGCGGCACTGGGCCTCGTCGGTGCAAAAATCCTACCTGGGCGTGGCCGATCCCGCCCCGGACTGGCAGCACCGACGCATCGATCTTCCCATCGGGACCCGGCGCGATGCCCAAGGCCGCTACGCGGTGGACCCGGCAGGGCGCGCCTGCGACAGCGAGGCCGGGATCATCGAACGCCGTGACGGCCGCGCCCTGGTGCGCTTGATCCCCCATACCGGGCGTACGCACCAATTGCGCGTGCATATGGCGGCGCTAGGATGCCCCCTGCTCGGGGACAGCCGCTACGGCGGCCGGCCGCACCCGCGCTTGATGCTGCATGCGCATACGCTCTCGCTTGAACCGCCGGCATGGCCCGAAGCCATGGAATGGCATGCTGATCCCAAGGAGGACTGGATATGGTAAAACGCACTTGGTCATTGATGTTGCTCGCTGCTGCCCTGCTGATGATGGCATCCGCGGCCCGGGCTTCCGAATGGTGGCCCCAGCCCCCCCATATCGCAGCCAAGTCGTGGGTGTTGCTGGATGCGCGTTCCGGCCAGGTGCTGGCGAGCGACAACGAGAACATGGAGCTGCCTCCGGCCAGCCTGACCAAGATGATGACCCTGTATCTGGCCTTCGAGGATCTGAAGCTGGGCCGCATCAAGATGAGCGACCAGGTGCCGGTCAGCGTCAAGGCCTGGAAGATGGGCGGCAGCCGCATGTTTATCGATCCGAGCAAGCACCCGACCGTCGAGCAGCTGCTGCACGGCATCTCCACGGATTCCGGCAACGATGCCGTCATCGCCCTGGCCGAGTACATCTCCGGCACCGAGTCGGCCTTCGTCAACCGCATGAACGCCAAGGCCAAGGAACTGGGCATGGCGCACACGCACTTCGCCGATGCCACCGGCTATCCCATTGCCGACCATTACAGCACGGCCCTGGACATGGCCCATCTCGGTGCCGCGCTGTGGCGGGACTTTCCGAAGTACTACCCAATTTTCGATGAGCACAGCTACACCTACGACAACATCACCCAGTCCAACCGCAACCGCCTGCTGTGGCGGGACCCGCGCGTCGACGGCATCAAGACCGGCCATACCGATGCGGCCGGCTTCTGCCTGGTCACCTCCGCCCAGAAGGGCAACACGCGCTTCGTGACCGCGGTGTTCGGCACCGATTCCGATGATGCCCGTGCCCAGCAGTCCAAGGCCATCCTGGATTTCGCGTTCCGCAACTTCGTGACCATGCGGCCGGCCGATCACGACATCCGGCGCCAGGTCCAGGTCTATGACGGCAAGCAGGACACCGTCTGGCTGGTCCCGAAGCAGCCGATGTGGATCAGCGTGCCGCGCGGCTTCGAGAGATACGTCAAGTTCCACCTGCGTTACCAGGCGCCGCTGCGCGCTCCGATCGCCAAGGGGCAGGTCCTGGGCACGGTCGAGGCCGTCGCCAAGACCCCGAGTGACGACAAGGCGCAGGTGCTCGGCAGCGTGCCCATGGAGGCCGACAGCCGCGTGGCCCTCGCCTCGTGGTTCGGCCGCAAGTGGGACGCCCTGCGCCTGTGGTGGCATGCCAACGACCAGGCGGCGCAGGCCGACGAATAGATCGCCGGCGCGGTGTCGGGCCTGATCGCCTACGTCAACGGCGGCTTCGTGCCGCTCGATCAGGCATATGTGCACGTCGAGGACCGCGGGTTCCAGTTCGCGGACAGCGTCTACGAGGTGATCGCCTGCTATGGCGGATGCTTCCTCGATCTGCCGGCCCACCTGAAGCGCCTGGAGGCCTCCTGCACGGCCATCGGCATGCCCATGCCCTGCCCGCTGCATGAGCTGGAGGAAACGATCAGGGAAACCTGCCGCCGCAATCCCTTCCCCAATGCCTCGGCCTACGTCCAGGTGACCCGCGGGACGGCCCCCCGCTCGCTCTCCATCCCGGACGGCCTGACGCCGGGCCTCGTCATCACCTGCCGGGAGCTGCCGTTCCCGCCCGAACAGGCCCCCGTCTTCTCCGCCGTCACCCTGCAGGACTTCCGCTGGGGACGATGTGACATCAAGACCACGGCCCTGATCGCCAGCGTGCTGGGCCGCCGGGAGGCGGTGCGCCGCGAGGCCGAGGAGGCCTTCTGGACCGATGCCGACGGGCATGTGCTCGAGGGTACGGCCACGAATGTCCTGGCCGTCATCGATGGCGCGCTCGTTACCCATCCGCTCGACCGGCACGTGCTCGGGGGCATCACGCGCCAGATGGCGCTGGAACTGGCGCACGAGGCCGGCATCCGGGTCGAACAGCGGCCATGGACGCTGGCGGAACCCTCGCTCAGCGAATGCATGATGACGAGCACCCTGTATGCCCTTGCCCCGGTCTGTCGCGTGGATGGCCAGCCCATCGGCAGCGGCCAGCCCGGGGTCACGACCCTGAGGCTGCGCCAGGCCATGCTCGACCGTTTCCGGAGCCTCGGCGCATGAGCGTCCGTGCCATGCTGCTCGACATGGACGGCACGCTGGTCGACGCGTTCGCCCCCATCGTCTACGCCCTGAATCGCACACTGGCGACACTGGGGCTTCCCGGGATGAGCGAGGCCGACATCCGGCGGCATACCGGTCGCGGCGAGAGCAGCATCCGGGCCTTGTTCGGAGAGCGCCGCGACGAGGCCGTTCGCCTGTACCTGCAATTCCACGACGAGCGCCTGTACGAGCTTACGCCCATGCCCGGCGCCGAGCCGATGCTGCAATGGGCGAAATCCGCCGGGCTCTCGGTGGCGGTCGTCACCAGCAAATCGCAATCACGGGCCGAGGCGCAGCTGATGCACCTGGGCTGGACGCCGTGGATCGACTACGTGGTCGGCCTGGTGGACGGCCGGACGCAAAAGCCCGATCCCCATACCCTGTACCTGGCCTGCGACTACATGGGTGTCGCGCCTGACGAGGCCGTGATGATCGGTGACGGCACCGCCGACATGCAGGCGGCCGTAAACGCAGGCTGCACACCCCTCGGGCTTGCGCATGCATTTTCCTGCCGCGAGCTGGAGGCGGCGGGCGCCGAGCACTGTTTTTCATCCCTGACCGAGGTCCAACAATGGCTGAGCACGCAGATTCCGACATCCTGACCCGTTTTCTGCTGGCCGGAGCCTATACCCGCGGTGCTCTGATCTGCGGCAGGAGCATCGCCGCGGAAGGCGTGCGCGTGCACGGACTGGCCGGTGCACCGGCGGATCTGTTCGGACAGGCGCTGGTCGCGTCGGTATTGCTGCTCAGCATCAGCAAGGGCGGAATCCGCCAGGTGCTGCAACTGGATGCCCGGCCGGAGCAGCGCGCTTCGCCATTGGTGCGCATCATGGCCGAGGCGGGCCACGGCAGCGTCCGCGGCTACGTCATCTGGCGGGAGAACGGGGCCATGATCCAGGGCGGCGCCCATGGCATCACGGACTGGCTGGGGCGTCCCCTGCTGCTGTCGACCGTGCGTGACCTGGGCATCGGCCACCCCTATGTCTCCACCATCGAACACGATTCGGAGCATCTGGCCGACCATCTGGTGCATTACCTGAGTCAGTCGGTGCAGGTGCATGCCGATGTGGCGCTGGTCGGCACCACCGGGCTGATGATCGAGGCGATGCCCGGATGCGACGATGAGCACTGGTTCAAGGCGGTGCAGGCCATGGCCGCCATCCCCTCGCAGACGCTCGCGGCGGACGACCCCGAGGCCATCCTGGCCGGCTTTGCCGACCTCGGATGCAAGATCGTCGAGCAGGTGCCGTACCGATACCAGTGCCGCTGCAGCGAGGCGTCGATGGTCGAGGCGCTGCGTCACCTTGCCCGGGATGAACTGGTGAGCCTGGCCGATGAACATGGGGACATCGTCGTCAGCTGCGAATACTGCAACCGCAGCTACCGCGTTCCGCTCGACCCGGACGGCTGACCGGGCCCGTACGGGCCTTGTGCCGCGCCCCTGCCCTGCCTACAATGCGCGTCCTTCACGGAGAGGTACTCGAAGCGGTCATAACGGCACCGACTCGAAATCGGTTGGGCGGGTAATTCCGCCACGTGGGTTCGAATCCCACCCTCTCCGCCAGAAACGAGAAAGAGGCCCCGAAGCGGGCCTCTTTTTTGTTTCGGGAGAC
>CAZBLR010000011.1:0-1494 GCA_964492895.1 uncultured Zetaproteobacteria bacterium
GGGTAATGCGTCCCGCCCCCCCATTCGTTGCGGGCCATGTGGATGTCCGAGTGGCAAATGCCGCAGAAGAGGATCTCGATGGCCACATCCTCGGGGCGCGGCTCGCGGCGCTCGAAACTGAAGGGCCCAAGATCTGCGGTGGCGGCGTGCGTGGCATATCCATGTGCTTTCATTGTGATACCTCCATGTCGGTCCTTTCTCGTATTCAAATAATCCGGCTTAACCGTGTCATCGCCGTATCCGTTATCGGATCAATGAGGTCGGACTCGATCGGTTTCGAACGACCGCTTATGCCAGTTGGGTTCCGTGCAAGGACGACACGCGCTGGCGGCTACACCGGATCCTGGTACTGGTGTCGGAAGGCATCGATGAAGACGTCGAGCTGGTCGGCGGGCAGGTGATTGATGCCGGCCGCCGCCTCGCGGCCGCCGCCGGTCGGGAAGCGCTGGCACAGCTCGCCGGCCCCGGCGCGGTTGTTCAGCGGTGCGCGCACGCTGATCAGATAGGCGCCGTCGGCGAGCCCGGTCAGCAATGCGTGCGCCCGGCCGCGGTTGGCGCGCGCCAGCTCGTTGGCATACACCCCGCTCACGCGGCGCGCCCACGACGCATCGGGCAGGAACACCGCCGCCGCCCCCGGACCTTTCTCCTCCACGGGCAGCGATCTGGCCTGCTCCAGGTCCCCGGCCATGCCGTCGCGCAGCTTCGGATAGGCCTCGGATTCGGCGATGAAGGTAAAGGGATCGGCATAGGGCCGGACGGCGCGGTACAGGTCATCGGGGGCGTAGAACAGGTCGTCGACGGCAGCGCCGTAGCCGTTGTAGTTGATGCACTCGCCGAGGCTCCGCAGCGCCTGCAGCTGATCCTCGCTCAGGTTCAAGGGCGCGGCCGCGTGGCGGGCCGAGTCGTGCAGGTTGTCGCCGAAGGCCGCCGCCACCGCCCAGGGAAGATACCGTCCTTCAAGATAATCGTTGACCAGAAGGCTGGTGCATACCTCGGAACGCGTGTCGATATGCCCCTCGAAATGCGTGCTGTCCGGAACCGGGCCGGCGAAGTGATGGTCGAAGTAACGGATGCGGGCACCGTTCGCGAGCAGGCGCAGCAGGTCGTGGCGGTTGGCATCCAGCGAGATGTCCAGCACCGTCACCCGATCGCCCCGATCCGCCTCGACGCGTTTCAACAGCGCAATGTCACGCTTGACGCCGGTGACAAGCTCCGATTCGCGGGGATCGGCCAGCCTCAACTGGTGCAGGGCGCAGATGCCGTCGGCGTCGCCGTTGAACACATCGATGTAACGCATACCGTCAATGTAGCAGGCGGCCGCCGCAATGCCACCGCCCTCCCGTGATCATTGCGCCATGCCAGCCCGGTGTCGTTCGTCTAGGATGCAGACAAGCGCCATGACACAGACGACCCTCCGCCTTCTTCCGCTTCTGGCTGCCGCACTGCTGCTGCCGGCCGGCAACCCTCCGGCCTTGGCCGCCGCGTCCGCCGCCG
>CAZBLR010000011.1:1594-56325 GCA_964492895.1 uncultured Zetaproteobacteria bacterium
GCCGCCGCGTCCGCCGCCGTGCAGTCGCCCAACGGCCAGCAGGCACAGGCCGCAACAACGGCGAAGCCGTCCGATGCCAAGACCGTGAAGAGCACGGAGACCAAACCGGCCCCGCAGTTCGACATGGACACGCTGATCGAGCGCCTGAAGCAGACCCAGGCCATCGGCGTGCTGACCAAGCTGGTGCTGCGCTCGGACGTCACCGACCTGATCAACGAGGTCAAGCTTTACAAGAAGACCAAGGGATCGACCAGACAGCTCGAACGCATCAAGGCCCATTTCAACGGCCTGCTGCTGAAGGTGCTGGCACTGCTCAACGACGATCCCAGGCTGGCGCAGGACATCCAGTCCGCGCGCGACAACCTTTGGCAACATCTGATGGAGGTGAAGGCATGAAACCAATGATCCTGCTGCTGGGGCTATTCCTCCTGGGCATGACCCCCAACGCCTGGGCGGTCACCGATGCCCAGGACATCGCCACGACGATCCGGCTGCGCGGCTACGAGTGCGGCGGCGATGCCGTCACGAACATCCGTGAATCGACCGATGCCTCGGGCACACGCACCATCCTCGCCACCTGCCCGAACGGCAAGCGCTACCGCATCGTCGTCTCGCCCGAGGGCCGCGTCAGCGTGCAGCCGGCCCGCTAGAGAGGCTCAGCCCCGCCGGGTCAGATAGCGCAGCCAGTCTCCGCCCATGACCACCGGCACGGCCGGTGCCGGACGGTCCCACAGATAGACCCAGGCTTCACCGTATGGGGTACGGACGTGCTCGCGTCGATAATCGCCCGGGCAGCCCTCGTAAACATCCAGCGCCGGCAGCATGCCCTGCTCGATCCGGTAGACCTCGCCGGCCACCGTGCCGCTTCCCGGCACCAGCGCCGGATACGCCCCCATGTCGAGCAGGTCGTAGTGCGGGCCGCTGGTCCAGCCCCCGAGCAGTTCCGCCCCTTCCATCAACCGGTGATGGCTGCCGCCATGGCGCAGCGTGCCGTAGACAAAGATCAGTGTATCCGCGCGCATGGCGACCCCAGCGGTATCGGGTGCCGGCCTCGGGGCCTAGCGGCGACGGGAAGCGGGCCGGACCGGCACGCGCCGGGGCATCAGTTCCACTTGTCGATTTCCTGCATGATCTCCACGAGCTCGAGCAGGCTGGCTGCCCCGGTCTTGTGCATGATGTGGGATCGATGCACCTCGACCGTGCGCGGGCTGATGTCGAGCTCCCGGGCGATCTCCTTGTTGGCCTTGCCCTGCACGGCCAGCGACAGCACCTCGTGCTCACGGTCGGTCAGGTTCTCCAGGCGCTTCTTGGCCTCGATAAACCGGTTGTTGATCTCGCATGCCGTGCGGATGCGCTCGAGCAGCACCTCGGTATCCACCGGCTTGGTCAGGAAATCCACGGCTCCGGCCTTGATGGTGCGCACGGTCAACGGGATGTTGCCATGCGCCGACAGGAAGATGATCGGCAGGCGGATGTCGCGCTGCAGCAATTCCTTCTGCAGGGTCGGGCCGTCCATGCCCGGCATCTTCACATCGAGGACGATGCAGCCGCGGCAGTCGGGCGAACAGCCGGCGATAAACGCCTCGGCACTCGGGAAGGTGCGGACGGTATAGCCGCCCGCTTCGATGGATTCCGCGAGCACACTGCGCACCACCTCATCATCGTCGATGATGAAAACGACAGGTTCGGTAGTCATGATGCCATACCCAGGATCGGACAGCCGCAGGTCTCCGCGGCCGTCTGGCCCTGCCCGGAGCTGGTGTTTCCGGCCCTTCCACGGCTTGTCACAGCATCGCCCATGGCACCCTCAGAAAAGCATCTGCTCCCGGTGGAGCGGGGGCTACCGCCACCCGGAATCCGGTGGCACTTGATCCCAGAAAATGAGCCCAAACGCTTCAGCCCTCCCTCTTTCCGGCTTCGGTGAGTATTACCAGAAAGCATGATAATCTGTATAAGCATGCTCACTTAAGCAACCTTACGCATTCCGCCCCGGCCCCCGTCATCGATCTGTCCGGGGCGCACCGGGCCTTTGCCGAAAATATCCTTCTTCACGATGATGGGCAATATGCATCCGAGGAAAAGCAGTGCAAATGCGCGCCCGTCGCATCTGCCTAACGCAGCGGCAGCACGGCGCGCACGATGTCCTTGTGCTCGCGCATCGGTTCGAGGGTGAAGCCCAGCTTCTTGACCAGCGTCAGCATGGCCTTGTTTTCCAGGCTCACCTCGCCCTCGAAGCGCAGGATACCCTTGTCCTTGGCGGTGCTGATCAGGGTGCGCATCAGGCGGGTGCCGATGCCCAGGCGCTGGCAGCTATCGGCGACCACCACGGCATAATCCGCCGATTCGCCGTCCGGGTTCGTGATGTAGCTGGCCACACCCATTTCGCGCGGCAGGCTCTCGTCGACATTGATGGCCACGAAGGCCATCTCGCGATCGTAGTCGATCTGCGTGAAGCGGATCACCATCTCCGGCGTCAGCTCCTGCGTGACCTTGCGGAAGCGGAAGAACTTGCTGCGCTCGGACAGGCCGTTGAAGAAATCCTTTTCCATGCTCGCGTCTTCCGGGCGGATGGGACGGATCTGGATGGTCATGCCGTTCGGCAACTGGTGCTGACGGGCCAGCTGGTGCGGGTAGGGATGGATCGCCATATGGGCGTAGGGCGTCAGCTGGTGCGACGCGGCCACCCGGATGCGCGCATCCACGGCCATGACACCATGCTCGTCGGCGATCAGGGGGTTGATGTCCAGCTCCATGATCTCCGGCAACTCGCTGACCATCTCCGAGATGCACAGCAGGGTTTCGATCAGCGCCTGGCGGTCGATCGCCGGCATCTGCCGGAACGGCGCGATGTAGCGGCTGGCCCGGGTCTTGGCGATCAGCTGTTCGGCCAGGTCGCTGTTCAGCGGCGGCAGAGCGACGGCCTTGTCCTGCAGGATCTCGACCATGGTGCCGCCCAGCCCGAAGCTGACGGCCGGCCCGAACACCGGATCGCGGACGACACCGATCATCAACTCCCGGCTGCTGGCGGAGCGATGCATGGGCTCGACGGTCATCTCCACCTGCGCCGTCTCCGGCCGCAGCTGCCTGACCTGGGCCTCCAGTTCCTGGAACTGCCGCGCCACCTGCTGGGCGCTGGCCAGGTTCAGGCGCACGCCGCCGATATCGGACTTGTGGCTGAACTCGGACATGTTGATCTTGAGCACCACCGGGAATCCCAGGGTCTCGGCCGCCATCATGGCCTCCTTGGTATCGCCGACCTTGACGGTGGGCGTCACCGGTACATGGAAGGCCGAAAGAATGGCCTTGGACTCCTGGGCGGTCAGCACATCCCTGCCCTCGGCCAGCACGCGCTCGATGATCAGGCGCGCACCATCGATGTCCGGTGCCCGGTACTGATCGCGCGGCAGCGGGATCTGCTGCACCAGCCGCTGGTTCCGCTTGTAGCGGGCCAGGAAGGAGAAGGCATCGACGCCCACCTCCGGTGTGGTGAAGTGGGCGATATGCTCGTCGGCGAACAGGGCCCGCCCCGCCTCCACGCGCTTGCCGCCCGTCCAGGATGCCATCACCGGCTTGCTGCTTCCCTTGGCGGCCTGCACCAGCAGCTGGGCCACCCTGGCCGGATCGGTCATCGCCTGCGGGGTCAGGATCACCAGGATGCCGTCGATCGCGTCGTCCTTCAGGCAGATCTCCAGCACCTGCCGGTAACGCTCGGGCGTGGCATCCCCGAGGATGTCGATGGGATTGGCATGCGACCAATGCGCCGGCAGCACGGCATTCAGGCTGGCCATGGTCTCCTCGCCGGGATCGGCCAGGGTGACGCCGACCTCCTCGGCCCGATCGGCGCTCATCACGCCCGGGCCGCCGGCATTGGTGATGATGGCCAGCCGGTCCCGCTCGATGGTGTAGGTATTGGCCATGATGCGCGCGGCCGAGAACAGCTGGGCGATGCTGTAGGTGCGCACCACCCCGGCGCGTTCGATGGCCGCGTCGAACACATCGTCGGCGCCGACCATGGCGCCGGTATGCGACATGGCCGCCCGGCTGCCCGCCTCGTGCCGCCCGGCCTTGATCAGGATCACCGGCTTCAGGCGCGCCGCCGCCTTCAGGCCGGACAGGAAGCCGCGGGCGGCGCGGGTGCCCTCGACATAGAGCAGGATGTTCCTGGTCTGTGGATCGAGCGCCAGGAAATCCAGGATCTCGCCGAAATCGATATCGGCCGCATCGCCCATCGACACGACGGTGGAAAAGCCGATGTCCTGCGACTGGGCCCAGTCCAGGATGGCGGTGCATACCGCACCGGATTGCGACACCAGCGCCAGATGCCCGTCGCCGATGGTGCCGTAGCCGAAGGTGGCATTCAGCTTGGCGCTGGGCCGGATAATGCCGAGGCAGTTCGGGCCGACGATGCGCAACCCGTAGCGACCGGCCGTCTCCAGCACCTCCTGCTGCAGCCGGTGCCCGGCCTCGCCGAGCTCGCCGAAACCGGCGGAGATGACCACCGCCGCCCGCGTCCCCTTCTCCCCGCACTGGCGGATGATGGCGGGCACGGTGGCCGCCGGCGTGGCGATCACGACCAGATCGGGGGCCTCGGGCAGGGCATCGATATCCGGGTAGCAGGCCAGGCCGAGGATGTGCTCGTGCTTCGGGTTGACCGGATACAGCCGGCCGGCGAACCCCGCCTCCTGCATGTTGATCATCAGGCGCTGGCCGACGCTGTCCGGACGTTCGGTCGCCCCGACGATGGCCACGCTCCTGGGCACGAAAAAAGGATTCAGGTAATGCGGTCCCATGACTGGCTTGCCCCTATCTTGAATTCCGTCGCCGGCTCACGCGCCGCATGCCGCCCCGTCGAGGGCGGCCTGCTGCCAGGATTCCGGACTGGCATCGGCGCACAGGCCGTGGAACAGCGCCAGTGCCGCCTCCAGGTTGGCCTCGGCCCGCGGGCCCAGCGCCTCGCCCAGCTCGAAGCCGTAACCGCGGATGCTGAGCACGAAGGCGGGCGGCGGCTCCGACCCGTAGACCTGGCGGTAGGCGTACAGCAGCGCCCCCGGGGTCATGGCATGGCTGGTGTAGCTGTCGTCCTTCGCGGCGCGCACCGGCGACAGAAGGTAGGGGGCGGCGCAGGAGGCGTCGGCATCGACGAACAGCAGCAGCGCGCGTACGCACAGGTCGGTGACGTGCTCGACCTGCAGCTGCATGTCGGTCAGGCATTCGACCCCGCCGGTCGCGTCCACCCCCTCGTGCTGCAGGCGTTCCACGAAGGCCGGGCCGAGCGCGTCGTCGCCGCGGCCGGGGTTGCCGTATCCGAACACCAGGATGCCGGGCATGTCAGCCACCTCCCTTGGTCAGGCGATCGACGATGCGGCCATCGGCATCGACGAGCTCCACCTGCAGCGGCATGCGCCCCAGGGCATGCGTGGCGCAGGACAGGCAGGGGTCGTAGGCGCGGATCGCCACCTCGAGATGATTCAGCAGCCCCTCGGTCAGGGTGCGGCCGTCGAGGTAGTGGTCGGCGACGACGCGCACGGACGCGTTCATCGCCTGGTTGTTGCTCGTCGTCGATACGATCAGGTTGGCCTTCTCGATCAGGCCGTCGTCGTCGACACGGTAGTGATGGAACAGCGTGCCGCGCGGCGCCTCGATGACGCCGATGCCCTCGCGGCGCCGCTCCCCCTCCGGCACCACGAGTTCGGCTCCGGTGATCTCGGGGTCACGCAGCAGCAACGCGATCGACTCGGCGCAGTGCAGCGCCTCGATCATGCGCGCCCAGTGATAGGCCAGCGTGTCATGCACGAGCCCGCCGCCAGCGTAGTCCCGGAAGCGCTGGCGCGCCGCCTCGGCCAAGGGCGTGGGAATGAGATCGCAGTTGTTGACGCGGGACAGTGGCCCGACCCGGTACCAGCCGTGCTCCCGGCCCAGCGACTGCAGGAACGGGAACTTCATGTAGCTCCACGGCCGCACTTCCTCGCTGAGCAGTTCGGCGTAGCTGCGGTAGTCGACGCCGTCGAAGATCAACTCTCCCGTTGCCGCACGGGCGCGCAGGCCGCCGTGATAGAGCTCCAGCGCACCGCCGTCGCCGGACAGCGACAGGAAATGGCTGCGGATAGCGCCGAAGTCATGGTGCTCCGCATGGCTGCGATGGATCTCCTCGTTCAGCGCCACCGCCTCCCGGCACCATGCGATGGCATCGGCTACGCCGGCCAGCAGCACGTCGCGCCGCTCCGCGGCCAGGGCCTTGTTCATGCCGCCCGGCACCGTGGCCGTGCCATGGATGCGCTTGCCGGCGATGGCCTCGATGATCTGCTGGCCGTATTTGCGCAGCCTGACCCCCTTCATGCCGAGATCCGGGTACTTGTCCAGCACGCCGACGATGTTGCGCTGGGCCACATCGCTGCCGAAGCCGAACAGCAGGTCCGGCGAGGCCAGGTGGAAGAAATGCAGGGCATGGGACTGCAGCACCTGCCCGAAATGCAGCAGGCGGCGCAGCTTGACGGCCGTGGGCGTCAGTTGCTCGACGCCGATCAACTGGTCCACCGCCTTGGCGGCCGCCAGCTGGTGGCTGACCGGGCAGATGCCGCACAACCGCTGCACGACGAAGGGCACGTCGCGATAGGGCCTGCCCTGGATGAACTTCTCGAAGCCGCGGAACTCGACGATATGGAAGCGGGCCTCGTGCACGTGGCCGGCCTCGTCGAGCTGCAGCGTGATCCGGCCATGGCCCTCGACGCGCGACACCGGGTCGATGGCGACGCGCCTGAGCGTGGATGGGGGCGGGTTCTGCGGCTGGTCCATGGATGCGTATCCTCAGTCGTAATGCAGCAGCGAGCGCGGAAGCCTGGGCTCCCGGCCCTCGATCAGGTCGGTCAGCACCTCGGTGAAGGCATCGGCCGGTGGCGGGCAGCCGGGCAGGAAGTAGTCCACATGCACGACCTCGTGCACCGGATGCACCTTGCTCAACAATAACGGCAGTTCCGGATCATTCGGGATCTGCGGATTGACGACGCCCAGGCCGTCGACATAGGACTCCTGCAGGCATTCGCGCAGGCTGAAATGGTTGCGCATCGCCGGAATGCCGCCATTGATGGCACAGGCCCCGACGGCGATCAGGATGCGGCAGTTGGCGCGGAATTCGCGCAGCACGTGCACGTTGTCGGCATTGCACAGACCGCCCTCGATCAGGCCGATATCGCAGGGATCGCAGTGCTTGATGTCGGTCAGCGGCGAGCGGTCGAACACGATATGCTCCAATAGCCCGGCCAGGCGCTCGTCCATGTCCAGGAAGGACATGTGGCAGCCGAAACAGCCGGCCAGCGAGGTGGTGGCGACCCGGAGCTTACTCGTCATCGACATGGTCCGGCCTGACCAGAGGCAGGCGCTCGCGGTCGGTCTCGCTGACGCGGTGGATGTCGAAGGTGCGCTGCCCGATCGGCACCTCGAAGCCGTGACCCTTGAGCAGGATGGCGCCGACCGGGCAGATATGGGCGGCCAGGTCCGTCACCTCGATATCGGTGTCGACCAGCCGCCCGCTCGGCGCGTTGACGATCAGGCTGGCATGGATGCCGCGGCCGCTGATGGCGAACACGTTCTTGCCGTCGATCTCGCGGCTGGCGCGCACGCACAGCTCGCACAGGATGCAGCGGTCGCGGTCGAGCACGATGTCCGGATGCGAGGCATCCACCTCGCGGCGCGGATAGAACTGCGGGAAATGACCGTCGAGCATGCCCAGATGGTAGGCCACGGCCTGCAGCGTGCAGTCGCCGCTCTTCTCGCAGCCCGGGCACAGGTGGTTGCCCTCGACGAACAGCATCTGCGTGATGGTCTTGCGCACCGCGTTCAGCGCCACGGTATCGCTGTCGACACGCATCCCGTCGCTCGCCGGCAGCGTGCAGGCGGCGGCGTTGCGGCCGCCCACCTCGACGGTGCACAGCCGGCAGCTGCCGTGCGGCGTCAGGCCGGGCCGGTGGCACAGATGCGGGATATAGATGCCGGCGGCCAACGCCGCATCCATGACCGTCTGCCCGGCCTCGAACGGGATCCCGCGCCCGTCGATGGTGATCGTGCCGCCCTTGCCCGCGGTACTCATCTCAGATGTGCCTCGGCATCGCTACGGTGCGAAAGCTGCCGCGCCTCCTCCAGCGAGGCGTCGAGATCGAAATAGGGCTCGAAGCCGCCATGCGCCAGATACACCTCGATCACCCCCGGAAAGCGCGCGAGCAGATCGAGGATCGGATTGGGCGCCGTCTGGCCGAGGCCGCAGTGCGAACGCCGCTTGACCAGGGCCGCGACCCTGCGCATCTCCTCGACATCGTAATGCGTGCCGTGCCCCCGCCCGATCTTGCCCAGGGCGTTGCGCAGCAGCGAGGTGCCGACGCGGCAGGGGGTGCAGAAGCCGCAGCTCTCGTGCACGAAGAAGCGCGCGAAGTTGCGGATGACGTCCAGCAGGTCCCATTGGCGGCCATAGACCATCAGCGAGCCGCCGGTGGCCAGGTCCTCGAAGGCGAGCCGCCGCTCGAAATCGGCCGGCCCGATCAGCGTGCCGGCCGGCCCACCGACCTGCACCGCCTGCGCCTCATTCGCCCCGCAATCATCCAGGATCTGGCGCATCGTGACCCCGAACGCATACTCGTAGATGCCGGGGGCCGCGCAGTCGCCGCTGATGCTCAACAGCTTGCTGCCCTTCGACTGGTCGGTGCCCTGGGCCGCGAACCAGTCGGCGCCATTGACGGCGATGGCCGCGGCGGCGGCCAGCGTCTCGACATTGTTGACCACGGTCGGCAGGCCGAGGTAGCCGTGCGTGACCGGGAACGGCGGGCGGATGCGCGGGATGCCGCGCTTTTCTTCCATGGATTCGATCAGCGCCGATTCCTCGCCGCAGATGTAGGCACCGGCGCCGACGATGATCTCGATGTCGAAGTCGAACCCGTCCCGTCCCAGGATGCCCGCCCCCAGCAGGCCGGCCTGGCGCCGCCGGGCCAACGTCTCCGTCAGGGCCGGCAACAGGTAGCGGTACTCGCCGCGCAGGTAGACAAAGCCGCGGCGGGCGCCGATCACGTGCGCGCAGACGGTCATGCCCTCGAACATCACGTCGGCATGGCCGGTCAGCAGCACGCGGTCCTTGAAGGTGCCGGGCTCGCCCTCGTCGGCATTGCAGACGACGATACGCTCGCCGGCATCGGCCTGGCGGCAGAACTGCCATTTCATGCCGGTACCGAAGCCGGCCCCGCCCCGACCGCGCAGGCCGGAGCGCGTGATCTCGGCCAGCATCGCCTCGGGGCCGGCATCCAGACTGGCGCGGATGGCTGCACCGTCCTGCCACGGCGTGGCGAGCAGCAACCCCGGCCGGTGCACATGATCCTCGACGTCGAACCATTCACCGGGCCAGTCGGCAAGCGGTGAGCCGGCCTCGACCCGCTCGGCCACATCGCCCAGGCGCCCGACATCCAGACCGATGAGCGGCACGCCGTTGACCAGGGCTGCCGGGCCCTGGTCGCACATGCCGACGCACGAGGTCGTACCGATGCTGACCAGGCCATCCGCGCGCGTCTGTCCGGCCGCCACCCCGAGCCGCTCGCACAGCACCTGCAGCAGGTCGGTCTCTCCATGCACATGGCCGCAGCTGGTGCAGGTGCTGAACAGAATGTCGTAGCGCCCACGCGGGGTGCGGGAGAAGAAGGCATAGAAATCGACCACGGACTCCACCTGGCTCATCGGCAGGCCGAGGCGGTCGGCGACGTCGCAGATGGCGTCTCGGGGGATATGCCGCAGCCGCTGCTGCACCTCGTACAGCACGTGCAGCAAATGCCCGCCGGCGCGGCCGGGTGATGCACGGTCAGGCATGTCGTCCTCGCCGCTGTCCGGGTCCATGGCTGGCTCCTTTGTCATCATTGTAGGGTATCCCGTACGGATGACAAAACGGCGACGCTGCACATGGGACGGGGCATCGGTTCAGTCTCCCCGCAGCAGCCTGGCCGCCGCCACCGTCGCTTGCCCGAGCGACAGGCCGCCGTCGTTGGGCGGGATGCGCTCCGGCGCCAGCACCGTCAGCCCCGCTCGGGGCAATGCGTCGACGACACCCGAAAGCAGCAGGCGGTTCTGGAAGGCGCCGCCGCCCAGGACCACCGTGTCCAGTTTCCGCTGCCGGCACAGCGCAAGCGCCGCCCCGGCGACGGCGTCGATCACGGTGCGGTGGAAGCGGGCGGCGATGGCGGCCCGGTCCGTGCCGCGACGGACATCGGCCAGCAGCGCCGGCCACATCGTATCCCAGCACAGATGCGACACGCCGTGCTCGGTGGGCGCGATGCGGAAGGGATAGGCGGCAGCGTCACCGGAAGCGGACATGGCCAGCGACTCGAGCTCGATCGCCGCCTGCCCCTCGTAGCTCGCCCGTTCCCGGCAGATGCCGAGCACGGCGGCCACGGCGTCGAACAGGCGCCCGCACGACGAGGCCGGCGGGCTGTTCAGCCCGCGCGCGATCATGGCCTGCAACACGTCCACGCGCCGGCCGGCAAGGTAGCGCAGGACATCGACGTCGCCGAACTCGGAGAGCATCCGCTCCCAGCCGAGCACGTTCAACTGCGCGAAGGCATTGCGCCACGGCTCGCGCGCGGCCCGGTCGCCGCCGGGCATCGCCACCGGCCGGAAGCAGGCCAGGCGCACGAATCCCTGGTAACCGGCCTCGAGGAACTCCCCGCCCCACAGCGTACCGTCGGCACCGTAACCCAGGCCATCCAGGGCGATGCCCAGTACCGGCGGCGCATCGAGCGGCACGCCGTGCTCGGCCATGCAGGCCGCGATATGCGCGTGGTGATGCTGCACCACGACGAGCGGCGTGCTCTCCGCCGCCGCCTGCTCCCGGCCCAGGCGGCCGGACAGGTAATCCGGATGCATGTCCACGGCCACGGCCTGGGGCCGGAAATCGAACAGGGCCCGGTGCAGGTCGAGCGCGTGCCGGCAGTCGCGGTACACCTCGGCGTGCGCCATGTCGCCGATGTGCGGCGACAGCACGGCCTGGCCATCGCCCAGCAGGCAGAAGGTGTGCTTCAGATCCCCGCCCATGGCCAGCACCGCCGGCGCCGCCCCGAACCCCGGCGGCAGCGTCAGCGGCACCGGTGCGTAGCCCCGGGCCCGGCGCAGCACCCGAGGCCGGCCGGCCGCCACCGCCACCACCGAATCGTCGAGGCGGTTGACGATATCCCGGTCGTGCAGTAGCCAGGCATCGGCGATACCGGCGAGATGCCGGCGCGCCTCGTCGTTGCCGGTGCACGGCGGCATGCCGGAGCGGTTGCCGGAGGTCAGCACGATCGGCCGTTCGAGATCCCGCATCAACAGCGCATGCAGCGGCGTGTAGGGCAGCATGAAGCCGAGGCGGCCCTGCCCCGGCGCGATGCCGGCGGCCAGCCCCGCGTCGTCGGCACGTCTCGCCAGCAGCACGATCGGCGCCTCGCTTCCCTCGAGCAGTTCCCGCTCCATCTCCTCCAGCTCGGCATACGCGGCCACCATGTCCGCATCGCGCGCCATCAGCGCGAACGGCTTGGCTTCGCGGCCCTTGCGCGCGCGCAGCCGCGCCACGGCCTCGCTGTGCCCCGCATCCGCGGCCAGATGGATGCCGCCGATGCCCTTGATGGCGACGATCGCCCCCTCGCGAATCAGTTGCGCCGCCCTATCGACGGCATCGCCATCGTGGGCAGCCAAGCGCCGCCCCGCCGCGTCCTCGAGCCATACGCCGGGCCCGCACGCCGGGCAGGCATTGGCCTGGGCATGGAAGCGGCGGTCGCCCGGATCCTCGTACTCGGCCCGGCAGGCCGGACACATGGTGAAGGGCGCCATGCTGGTGTGCTCCCGGTCGTAGGGGATGCCCCGGATGATCGACAGGCGCGGCCCGCAATGGCTGCAACTGGTCAGTGGATAGCGGTGATGGCGGTCCGCCGGATCCAGCACCTCCCGCATGCAGTCCGGGCATACGGCGGCATCCGGGGGCACCACCCGGCCGGCCTCGCCCGGCCGGCTGCCGACGATGACGAAGGACTCGGGCATGTCCGCGCTGTCGAACGCGGCATGATCGAGCGCATCGATGCGGGCCAGGGGCGGCGGACCGGCGCGCATCTGCTGCCGGAAATCGCTGAGTGCCGCCGCGTCCCCCCAGGCCTCGATGCGGACACCGTCGCCGTCGTTCCACACCCGCCCGCGGATGCCGAGGCGATGGGCCAGATGCCACACGAAGGGACGGAAGCCCACCCCCTGCACCTGCCCGCGTACGCGAATCGATTCCAGCATCAGCAGATCCTCGGCAGTTGCTCGCCGGCCAGCCAGTCGACGATGCGCTGCCCGCCGAAGGCGGTCTGCATCTGCACCAGATGCTGGGCATCGTCGACCACATGCCCGATGATGGCGGCCTCACGCCCGAGGGGCTCCGTACGCATGACCGCAAGCAGGCGCTCGGCGTCGTCCGCGTCGCAGATGCAGACCAGCTTGCCCTCGTTGGCCACGTACAATGGGTCCAGCCCCAGCAACTCGCAGGCGGCGACCACGGGTGCAGCCACCGGGATGCGGTCCTCCTCCACCCGCATGCCCACGCCGGACTGCAGGGCCAGCTCGTTGAGCGTGGTCGCCAGGCCGCCGCGCGTCGGATCGCGCAGGCAGCGGATGCCGGGCACCGCCCCGACCATGCGCGCGACCAGTCCGTGCAGGGCGGCCGAGTCCGAACGGACCTCGGTCTCGAAGGCCAGGTGTTCGCGGCAGGACATCACGGCGACACCGTGATCGCCGATCGTGCCGCTGAGCAGGATGGCATCGCCGGGCCGGGCCCGGTCGCCGGAGACCTCGACCCCCTTCGGCACCACGCCGACGCCGGTGGTGGTGATGAACACCCCATCGCCCTTGCCGCGTTCGACGACCTTGGTATCCCCGGCCACGATCGGCACCTCGGCCGCACGTGAGGCCTCGGCCATGCTGGCGACGATGCGCCCGAGATCGCGAAGCGGGAAGCCCTCCTCGAGGATGAAGGAGGCGGTGAGGTAGGATGGCATCGCACCGGCCATCGCCACGTCGTTGATCGTGCCGTGTACGGCCAGCGATCCGATGTCCCCGCCCGGGAAGAACAGCGGCGAGATCACGTGCGCATCGGTGCTGACGACCATGCGCCCGGCCGCGACGGAGAATGCGGCCGCATCGTCGCCCCGGCGCAGCCAGGCGTTGTCGAGATGGCGGACGAACAGCTCCTCGACCAGCTGCGCCATGGCCCGGCCGCCGCTGCCGTGGCTTAGATCCACGGCGCCGCCCTTCACATCGAGGCGGGCGGGAAAGCGGGGCGTACGATTCATGCGGCGGCGGGCCGGCGGAACCGGCCGTAGCTCCAGTAGGCGGCGCAGGCCCCCTCGGACGACACCATGCAGGCCCCCATCGGGTTCTCCGGCGTGCACACGGTGCCGAACAGCTTGCAGTCGGTCGGCTTGTCGACACCGCGCAACACCGACGGACACAGGCAACCCTTGGTTTCGGCCCCGGCGATCTGAGGCACCGCGAACCGCCGCTCGGCATCGAACGGCGCATAGGCATCGGCGACGGCCAGGGCGCTGTGCGCCAACATGCCCAGCCCCCGCCATTCGAACGTGGGCCTGAGCTCGAACACATCGGCCATCAGCGCCTGCGCCTTGCCGTTGCCCTCCGGCGTGACCGCACGCGTGTATTCGTTCTCCACCGCATGGCGCCCGGCATTGATCTGGCGGATCAGCATCAGCGCCGACTGCATGACGTCCAGCGGCTCGAAGCCGGCGATGACCACGGGCATCGAGAAGGTCGCAGCACAGGGCTCGTAGGCGCGGCTGCCGATGATGGTGCTGACGTGCGAAGGGCCCAGCACGCCGGCGATGCCCCCGTCGCGGGCATTCTGCCGCAGGATGGTGTGCAACGCCGGCGGGGTCAGCACGTGGTTACAGAACACGCTGAAGTTCTCCAGCCCCTCGGCCTCGGCCTGGCGGATGGCCACGGCGGTCGGCGGTGTCGTGGTCTCGAAGCCGATGGCGAAGAACACGACCTGGCGCTCAGGGTTTGCACGGGCGATCGCCAGGGCGTCCCGGGTGGAATAGACCATGCGGATATCGCCGCCGGCGGCCTTGGCCTTCAACAGGCTCATGCGCCCGGAGCCGGGCACGCGCATCAGATCGCCGTACGTGCACAGGATGACATCATGGCCCCGCGCCAGCCCGATGGCGGCGTCGATGCGCCCCGTCGGCAGCACACACACGGGGCATCCGGGACCATGCACGAATTCCACGTTATCCGGCATCAGCGTCTGCAGGCCGAAGCGGAAGATCGCATGCGTATGGCCGCCGCAAAACTCCATCAGCCGGTACTGTCTGCCGGGATCGGCCTCCTGGCGGATGGCGGCGGCGAGCCTTTTGGCCCGTTCGCCGCTGCGGAACTCGTCGACGTATTTCACGCGCGCGATTCCTCGAGTTCGTCGAACAGCGCCAGCGTTTGCGCCGCCTCGGCCTCGCTGAGCCGCTGCAGCGCGTAGCCGACATGGATCAGCAGGTAATCGCCGAGCTCGACCCCGTCGACCAGGGCCAGCGACACGTCCTTTTTGACGCCGTCCATGTCGACCGTGGCCAGATCCGCGTCCCTATCGAGCGCCACCACCCTTGCCGGCAGAGCCAGGCACATGGCGGGCTCAGGCGGCGACCGGCTCGGAAAGGCCGGCCAGGGCCGCGCCGCGGAGCTCCCGCAGCCAGCCGTACCAGGCCTCCATGCCCGCGCCGGTCGTCGCCGACACCTGCAGCACCCGGATCTGTGGATTGACGCGCCGGGCATGCCCGATGCAGCGCTCCACATCGAAGGCGAGATGGGGCAGCAGGTCGATCTTGTTCAGCAGCAGCAAGCCGGCGGCGGCGAACATGTCGGGATATTTCAGCGGCTTGTCCTCGCCCTCGGTGACCGAAAGGATGGCCACCTTGCAGACCTCGCCCAGGTCGAAGGCGGCCGGGCAGACGAGATTGCCGACGTTCTCGATGAACAGCAGGCTGCCCGCCTCGGGCCCCAGCCTGTCCAGGGCGTGGCCGACCATATGCGCATCCAGGTGGCAGCCCTTGCCGGTGTTGATCTGTACGGCATGCGCCCCCGTACCCCGGATGCGTTCGGCGTCGACACTGGTCTGCTGGTCGCCTTCGATCACCGCCATCGGCATCTCCCCCTTCAGATCACTCAGGGTGCGTGTCAACAGCGTCGTCTTGCCCGAGCCGGGGCTGGACACCAGGTTCAGGGCCGCGATGCGCATGCGCGCAAGAAACTGCCGGTTTGCTGACGCGTAGCCGTCGTTCTTGGCCAGGATGTTCCGCTCGATCCGGACCATCCGGGTCTGGCTCAGTCCCGGCACCTGCCCGCCGGCTGGGCCCTTCCCGTAATCAAGCAAATGATGCGCGTGATGGTGGTGATGCCCGTGCCCGTCGATGGCCACTTCACCCTCACCGCAGCCGCAAGTCGTACACATCATTCCACCTCCAGTTCCAGGATACGCATCTCGTCACCGGCCGTCAGTTCCAGCGGCAGGTGGCCGCAATCCGGACAGGCTTCGAAACGCAGCTGCACGCCGACCCGCCTCTGGCAGCGCGGGCACCATGCCGTACCCGGCACTTCGACGATGTCCAGGCCCGCCCCGTCGACGATGGAACCTTTCGCCACCGCATCGAACCCGAAGCGCATGGCCTCGATCTCGACACCGGCCAGCCTGCCGATTTCGAGCCTGACCAGCCTGACCTTGCGGAAACCCTGTGACCGCGCCTGTTCCTCGATCAGCTGCACCACGCTCTCACACAATGAGATCTCATGCATCGCTCAGTTCCACGCGATGTCAGGCGGCCGTGATGTAGCGCTGCAGCTGGGCGATCAGGTCGTCCTTCTCCCTGAGGGTCAGCACCACGATGTCGCGCAGCGACAGCAGGCCGATGAAGCGGTCGTCGTCGAACACCAGCAGATGCCGGGAACGCTGCTCCTTCATCAGCTGCAGGGCCTCGTCGCAGCTTGCGTCCGGCTTGATGATCAGATGATCCGTGTGCATGACGTCGCCGATCCTGACCTGGGCCGGATCGCGGCCCTTGCCGACCACCCGCATCATCAGCTCGCGTTCGGTGAAGATGCCGACCACGCGGGAATGGCTGGTCACGACCACCGAGCCGATGAACTTGTCGGTCATCAGCCTGGCGGCCTCCAGCGCACTGCTTCCCTCGTCCAGCATGGCCACCGCATGTTCGATACCCGACGTGATTTTCATGACCGGCCTCCTTCGTATGACCGCCCCTGTTCTATAGCACGAACCGGCATCCCCGTCATGGCCCTCACGCTAGAACCATCCCCTTTCCTTGAACGAGAGCACATCGGTGCCGGCGATCAGGAAATGATCGAGTACCCGGATGTCCAGCGCCTGCCCGGCCTGCACGATCAGGCGCGTCAGCTGGATATCCTCGGGGCTGGGGTTCGGCGTGCCTCCCGGATGGTTGTGGAACAGGATCAGCCCCTTGGCATCGAGTTCCAGCGCCCGCTTGATCAGGTTGCGCGGATACACCGCCGTACGGTCCACCGTGCCCTCGAACATGATCTGCGTGGCCACGTGCCGGTGCTGCTGGTCGGTGAAGATGGCCCCGAAGCATTCCATGCCGCGGCCCTGCACCAGCAGGCGCAGATGCGCCTTGACCTTGTCCGGCCGGTCGAACACCGATTTCCCCGGCAGATCGCTGGCCAGGTAACGCATCTCGACGTTGCGTACCAGAGACAAGAAACCCGCGGCCTTCTCGCCCACGCCCTCGACCTGCACCAGCTCGGCGATCGGCGCGTCGAACACGCCGGCCAGGGTGCCGAACACCTTCAGCAGCCGCTTGGCGATCGGTTTGACGTCGGCGCGCGGAATGGCGTAGGTCAGCAGCAGCTCCAGCACCTCGTAATCATGGAAGCCATCGAAGCCGCTGGCTGCGAAGCGTTGGCGCAGGCGTTCGCGATGTCCCCGGATGCTGACATCCATATCCGACTCCCCACGCGCATGCCCGAATGCATCGGGATGGGCGCAGATATCAAAGACGATGAACACCGGGGCGTCAAATATGCGCCCACCTCATCACGCAAAGGGCGGAATTTTTCTCCAGAACGTCTATGATTCCCCGCATGCGCCGCTTGCGAGCCCAGCTGATCGAATTGCTTACCGAGGCAGCCGAACAGCAGCAGTATTCCCTACCCCATCCGCGCATCGCCGCGAGTCTGGTGCACGACTTCATGCAATTGCTGGTGGCAGCCCCCAAGCGCGGGCAGTCGAAACAGGTGGCGCTGACGGCCCGCACGCTCAGCCATGACTGGCTGCACCGGCATATCCTGTGCATCCGCTGCCCGGACCAGGCCTTCTATCTCGATGCCATCAAGGGCTATCTGCAGCAACGCGCGATCGCACCCCTGGCCCTGCAGGCACTGATCACCAACGAGGCCTGCGACGAGAACCAGTGCACGATCGCCCTGTACCGGCCCGGCATGGACCACAGCCAGAACATCATGTTCATCGCCCTGCATGTCTCGGCCACGCTGGTGCCGGACCTCGACGACCTGGTTTCGGACCTGCGCGCCATCCTGCGCGCCGTGAACATCTCGGTCAGCGACTTCGACGCCATGCGCGACCGGCTCAACATGGCCGCCAGTGCGCTTTCGCCGGTGCGCCCCGAGGATGCCGCCCTGCTGCACTGGATGCTGGACAACAAGTACCTGATGTTCGGCCTGCGCCACGGTACAACACGCCTCGGCGTACTTCGCGACAAGCGCACGGCATCCCGTGTGGCCGGCACCATTCTCGGGGAAGCGGACAAGCTGCTGCCCGCATCCGGTCCCGGCCTCGAATGGCTGCCGCTGCCGACATCCCACCAGCACATGTACAGCCCGGCCATGCTGGAGGTCGTACGCATCAACTGGCCGGGACAGACCGGCGTGGACAGCCTGATCATGATCGGCCATTTCTCCCGCAGCGCCCGCTATACCAATGCCAGCTACACGCCGATGCTGGAGCAGTACTGGAAGACACTCGAGGAACAGCCGCTACTGCGCCAGTCGACCTTCTACCGCCGGGAGTTGCGCACGCTGTTCGACCGCATGCCCAAGCCGACCCTGCTTTCAACCCGTCCGACCGACTGGCTGAAACCGCTGAAATCCATGGCCGACATGACCGACGATACCGCCCTCGTCGCCCGCTATGTCCCGTCCCGCTTCGGGGGCGTCGGCTGGCTGGCGATCGCCCTGTCCGCCAGCCGCTTCGGCCCGAACGTGCTCACCTGCCTGCGGCAGTACTGCGACGATGCCGGCATCTCGACCTACGGCTACGAGAGCTTCGGCTCCGGCCAGCACCGCATCCTGGTCCTTAGCTGCGATGCGGGGGAGGCGAAGACCATCGACGCACGCATGGCCACGCTGGAGACTCAGCTGCGTGCATGCATCCTGTTCTGGAAGGACAAGGCCAAGGCCGCCGCCCTGCAGGCGTTCCGCAGCATCCAGGTGCCCGGGGCGATGAAAACGCTGGATGCCCTGTCGCCGCTCTATGCCGGGATCTTCCCGCCCGAACAGTTCGTCAGCGACCTTCAGGCCCGCGACCATGTGCTGGCCGACGGACGGCCGCGGGTCACGGCACAGCTCACGGACGGGGACATCGAATTCCACATCGTCACCCGTGAGCCGATCCTGCTCGGCCGGCTGGTGACCTCGATCCAGAACTTCGGCCTCACCGCCATCCGCGAGGCCGTGGTCGAATTCGGCGAGGATTCCAGGCGGGTCCACATCTCCAGCATCCGCTGTCAGGTGCCGCAGGAATTGATCCGGGATGATCTCGGGCGCCTGCAGACCGGCCTGCAACGTGTGCTGGCCGATACCGCCGACGACGATGCGGTCAACAGCCTGCTGATCAGCGGGGGGCTGACGATCGATCAGATCGCCGTGATCATCACCCTGCGCAACCACCTGATCCAGATCATGCCCGATGCCGCACCGACACCGATGACTCAGATGCTGTGCCGCCACCCCGCCGCTGCTTCCTGCCTGTACCGCCTGTTCGAGGCCAGGCACCGCCCGGCCATGCCGGCGAGCTACGAACCCCAGGCCCGGCTGGAGTTCGACAAGGCACTGGATGTGGTGACCAACCTGACGGACGACCGATGGCTGCGCGCCATGGGCGAGCTGGTCGAGGCGAGCACGCGCACCAATGCCTATACCCGGGAGCCGGAAGAGCCGGTGGCCATCAAGATCATGCCGCGCCGGCTGGGCTACATGCCGGCGCCGGCGCCCTACCGGGAGATTTTCGTACATGGGGTGCATGTCGAAGGCGTGCACCTGCGGGCCGGCCCGATCGCCCGCGGCGGCATCCGCTATTCCGACCGTCCGTCCGATTTCCGTACCGAGGTGCTGGAACTGATGGCCACGCAGGTGGTCAAGAACGGCCAGATCGTCCCTACGGGCGCCAAGGGGGGCTTCGTGCTGCGGGGCGGCAGCGGTGAGGACTTCGTCCGGACCCAGTACCGGAACTTCATCCGCGCCCTGCTGACCCTGACCGACAATTACATCCACCAGGAGGCCGTGCCGCCGACCGGCATCCGCATCCATCCCGAGGACATGAATGATCCCTACCTGGTGGTGGCCGCCGACAAGGGTACGGCCCGCTATTCGGACCTGGCCAACGAGGAATCACGCCTGGCCGGTTTCTGGCTCGACGACGCCTTTGCCAGCGGCGGTTCGCACGGCTACGACCACAAGCAGATCGGCATCACCGCCCGCGGCGCCTGGGTCTGCGTCGCCCATCATTTCGCGCATCTCGGCATCGACGCCTGGCATGACCCGATCACCGCCATCGGCATCGGCGACATGGGCGGCGACGTGTTCGGCAACGGCATGCTGCTGAACCCCGCGCTGCGCCTGATCGGCGCCTTCAACCACAGGCACATCTTCCTCGACCCCTCCCCCGATTCCGGACGCGCCTTCGCCGAGCGCCAGCGCCTGTTCCGGGAAGGCGGCGGCTGGGATGCCTACGATCCTTCGCTGATCAGCAGGGGCGGCGGTGTGTTCGACCGCAGCGCCAAACGCATCCCGATCGGCGAGGCGGCGGCAGCGGCCCTGGGCACCAAGCCGGGATCGCTGTCGGGCCAGGCCCTGATCCAGGCCATGCTCGCCGCCCCCGTGGACCTGTTGTACAACGGCGGCATCGGCACCTACGTCAAGGGGGAGCAGGAAACCCATGCCGAGGTGCGGGATCCGGCCAACAACGCCGTACGCGTCGACGGCAGTCAGCTGCAGGCCAAGGTGGTCGGCGAAGGCGGCAACCTCGGATTCACGCAGCTGGCGCGCATGGAGTTCGCGCGCGCAGGCGGACGCATCAACACCGACGCCATCGACAACTCGGCCGGCGTCGACATGTCCGATCACGAGGTCAACCTGAAGATCATGTTCGGCGCCGCCCATCCGCCGATCAGCCAGGCGCGGCGCAACCGCATCCTCGAAGGCCTGACGGAAGCCGTCACCGGGCAATGCCTGAACGACAACCATCTGCAGTCGCACGCGCTGTCGCTGGCCGCATACAACGCCCAATTCCATCTGCCCCGCCTGCGCCGGCTGTGCAATGCCATGCTGGAGGACGGCAGGCTGGACGCGCAGCGCGATCCCGGGCTCGATGAGGAATCGCTGGTATTCAGGCCCCAGCTGGCAGTGCTGCTCGGCCACGAGAAAAATCGCATCCGCGAGGCCCTGGCCCGCGACGGCTTCGCCCGCTGGACGGCCCTGCGAAGCACACTGCTGGAAGGATACTTCCCGGAGGAGGTGCTCCGCCGCCACAAGCGCCTGATCCCGGCCCATCCGCTGGCCGACGACATCGTGCACACCGAGGCGGCCGATCATGTGGTCAATCACATCGGCATCACTGCCGTTCACCACCTGGAAAGCCTGCTCGACGTCCCCATCGCCCAGATCGTCGAAGCCTTGCTGATCGCCGACCGGCTGCTCGACGCCCAGTCGTTGCGCCAGGCCGTTTGGAGCCAGATCGAAGACGCCGAGACGACCATTCAGATCCAGCATACGCTGGCCGATCACGTGATGCACTTTGCCGAGGAACTGGCCCGCCTATGCACGATCACGGATCTGGACCTGCCCTGGATTCAGCGGCAATGGCACGATATCCGCCATTTCCGGCATTCGATCGCCGGTCACGGCATCAGCGGCATGGAACAAAGCGCCTTTCTCGATATGCTCAAGACGACGACGCAGGCCGGGCTGGAGACGGACGCAGCCGAGCAGCTGGCCACCATGCCGGAACTGGCCGAGTCGGCCACCGCCCTGTACCTGAGCATGCACCTGAAACTACCCCTGCGCATCTGCCTGCAGGCCACCCAGGCCTGCCTGCACCTGCTGCCCATCACGGCACTGGAGATGCAGCTGCGCTCCTCCGACTGGAACGACGACGAGGCCCATGCCCTGCGCCGCGAATGGCTGCACCGGCTGACGCACCTGAAGGCCCAGGCCACCGGCCAGCTGCTGGCCCCCGGTACCAGGGACATGGTCGCCACGGGCGAGCTCCTGTGGTCGGGGCACCATTACTGGCCCAACCTGATGCAGACGCGCACATGGCTCGATGCCGAGAACGACGCCGTCCCCCCATCGCGCACCGAGGTCATGCTGGCTCTGGCCCAACTGGAATCCCTGCTCGACGAGAGCAACCACCGCGATGGCCCCTGATCCTGTCCCGGGGGAAACGGACATCACGCGCGTCCGGCCCGATGGCCTGGTCCTGCGCGGGCGCCATCTGGCCGGGCGCGACCCGCTGCTGGTCTTCATCCATGGCTTCCGCTCCAACCATCGGGGCGCCAAGGCCCAGGCCGTGGCCTGCTATGCCGCCGCGCACGGTCTCGGCTGCCTGCGCCTGGATCAGGTCGGGCACGGCGATTCGGATGGGCGCTTCGAGGACTTCCGTGTTTCCGCCGCTGTAGAGGACACCATCGACGCCATCCGTGCCCTCGACCCGGCGGACGTGATCCTGATCGGTTCCAGCCTGGGCGCGATGATCGCCCTGCGCATCGCCCTGGCCGAAGCGCTGCCCGTGCGCGGGGCACTGTTCATCGCCCCGGCCTGCCATTTCATCTCACGTCACCCGGCCTCGGGTGACGAGAAGGTGCGGATGCAGCTGGAGCAGCAGGGATACGTCGAGTCCTTCGACCCCTACCTGCAGCAGCCGTACCGGATCCCGCGGGCGATGATCGACGATATCCGCGCCATGGAGCCGGCAGCGGGCCCGATCGCCGTGCCATGCCCGGTCCGCCTGATGCACGGCACCGACGATCACAGCATCCCGCACAGCGAATCGGAGGATCTGCACCGGCGCATCGCCGGCAGCACCCTGACGCTGATCGATGGCGGGGATCACCGGCTCGACCGCTACATCCCCCTGATGCTCGAAGAACTGGAGGCCCTGCTCAGCGCAGCGCTGTCAGGGTCCGCCACGACTCGCTGAACAGCTTGCCGGCGGCGCGCAGCAGCAGGCGCAGGCGCTTGCGGATGAAATGGCACCGGACGCAGCCGGCCTCGGCGATCTGCCGGCGCACCTCGTAGCGCGGGTAGATCGTCTCGCGCCAGAATCCAAGGCGATGACGCCAATCCGGCATCATGCGCGCGAACAGCCGCTCGGCCAGGTACGGTACCACCTCGTGGTGCATATGCCGCGCGAACAGCCGCCGCTCCACCCAGCCCATCGCCGGCCGGATATCCTGGAGCACGGCCTCGGGCACCGCCCCGCCCAGATGGGCCTGCACATAGGCCAGCGCGAAATAGCACGGCCGCTGCAGGCGGTAGCTGCGGATGCCGTCCACGACCTCCGGCCACAGCCCCTGGCGATCGATGTCCTTGGTCAGCTCGGCGATGTCGCACAGCCAGATCAGGCGTTCGAAGGAATGCTTCATGGCATGGAAGGCCAGGTACGGCAGCAGCACGCGCGGCGGCAGGACCAGGGCCGGCGTGCCGGCCACCTCGCCCGGCACCGCCGCATCCAGGAAATCGCCGGTCCTGAGCGGCGTCAGGTGTGCCCAGGCGTGGATACGCTCGATGCCCAGCGGCTCGAAATGGAAATCGATCTGCACGTCGCCGCGGCTGAAATGATGACGGTACAGTTCGTCCGGGCGGAAGCCGAGGTCCCAGGCCACCTGCTTGGCATCCTGCAGCCGCTCCTCGGCGACCAGCAGATCGATGTCGCTCTGCGGCCTGAGCCGCCCCCGCTCGCCGTACAGCGCAGCCACGGCCTGGCCGCGCAGGCACACGGCCGGAATGCCGGCCCGCGCCATCGCCTCCAGCACCTGGGCCGTGGCATGGCGCATGCGCAGGATCCAGGCCCCGTGCTCGCGCATCAGCGCCTCGGGCAATTCCCGCCCTGCCTCGGCCTGCAACAGCGGCCAGATCAGGCCGTGCACCCCTTCGCCGTGGGCGGCCGCCACCAGGGTATCGGGGATGGGCGTCCGGCCGGCATCCGGCTTCAGGATGCTGCAAAGCATGCGGCGCGCTTCGACCTTGCTTGGGAAAGTCGGCATGCCTGCCAGTGTATGCGCGACGCCGCCCATCTGCCAGCATGCGCCACAACCTGGTTACAACACCTTGAATTTCCTCGCCAATTTGCAATTGCCGGCCCAGGCACATAAGGTAACCGGTGAATGCCCGCGAACAGCGGAGGTGCCCGATGTCCGAGTCCCCCGACCATGAACATTCCCCCGAGCAGCAGGCGCGGCGGCATCTGCTGAAGCTGGCGGCCTATACCCCGCCGGCCATCCTCGGGGCCATGCTGGCCAGCTCCAAGCTGGCCGAGGCGGCCACGGTCGGCCAGACCATCCACTGCGGCGGCACCACCATCGTCGTCTCGGCCAGCGGCTATGCCTGCTGCCCCTGCGTGCCGAGCTCCAACCAGTATGATCCGTACCGCTGCGATCGGGAACGCTGCCAGCTCGGAAACTGCACCGCCTGCGGGAAGATCGTGTTCAGGAACCAGAACGATTGCCAGCGCGCCACCGCCGCCTGCGGCTCATGCACCTGCATCCCCGTAGGCGGCGGCCGCCGCCGTCGCAGACAATTCTGGGTCTGCCAGTAAGCAAGCCCGCCATCCGCTCCCCTGGAAATTCTCTTGTCGCAGCCATTCGGCCAGGCATAGGATGATGCATGGCCTAGGTTCTGGTATCCTGAAGACGGACTGGAGAGGTGATGACCGATAGCCCGCAACACGAGCATTCCCCCGAGCAGCAGGCGCGGCGGCATCTGCTGAAGCTGGCGGCCTATACCCCGCCGGCCATCCTCGGAGCCATGCTGGCCAGTTCGAAGCTGGCCGAAGCGGCCACGGTCGGCCAGACCATCCACTGCGGCGGCAGCACCATCGTCGTCTCGGCCAGCGGCTATGCCTGCTGCCCCTGTGTGCCGGGCTCCAACCAATACAATTGGTATCGCTGCAACCAGGAGCGTTGCCAGCTCGGCAATTGCACCGCCTGCAAGCAGCTCGTATTCAACAACCAGAATCAGTGCCAGAGCACGACCGCCGCCTGCGGCGCCTGCACCTGCGTGCCGATCGGCGGAGGCGGGGGTCGCCGCAGGCAGTTTTGGGTTTGCCAATAACGGCGCCAGCCAGCTTCCCGGCCAGCACCCAGTCCTCGCCCCCCCGGCTGCTGTTCGTGGACGGTCGCCCCCGCATCCTGGCCACCCCGGAAACCACGGAGCGCATCGTCATCCAGACGCAGGGCGGAGAGGCCACGGTGACCGGCGCCTTCGCCGCCAGCCTGCAATCCCTGCTCGCCGGCCACGCCGGCCCGGCCGATCTTCAGCGCCTCGCCATGCTCGAGGCATCCCATCCCTGGCTGCACGGCCTGCAGCGCGCACGTCCCGCCCCGGATCGCGGCCTGGCCGCCGCCGTGTTGCCGCTGGGCATGCTGTTCGTCGAGCTGACGGCCCGCTGCAACGAGCGCTGCATCCATTGCTATGCCGAGTCCGACCCGGAGCGCACGGAGTTTTTGACGCTGCCCGAGGTCCGGGCCGTGCTGAATGCGGCGGCCGGCCTCGGCCGGCCGTTCGTGCAGTTCACGGGCGGCGATCCGCTGATCCACCCGGATCTGGTCGAGGCAGTGGCACACGCCCGCTCCCTGGACGTCGCAGGCATCGAGATCTACACCAACGGGCTGCTGCTGCACGCGCCCCTGATCGAACGGCTGATCCCCTTCGCCCCGCGCCTGTGTTTTTCCGTCTACGCCGACGAACCACAGATCCACGATGCCATCACCCGCGTGCCGGGAAGCTGGAAGCGGACGCTGGCCGCCATGCACCGCACCCGAAAGGCGGGACTGGAGGTCCGCGCCGGCATCGCCCTGATGGACGAGAACCTCGACCATGCCGCCCGCACGCGGGACTATCTGCAGCGCGAGCTGGGACTTGCGGATACGCACATCCGCTTCGATCCGGTCAAGCAGGCCGGCCGCGGCCGGCCAAGCACGCGCCTGCAGCAGGTGCACATGTCCGGCGGCCACGCGCCGCAGGGTCAGGATGCCTCGGGAAAGCTGTGCATCGCCGCCGACGGCAGCGTCTACCCGTGCATCTTCGCCCGCCGCACGCCGCTCGGGAACATCCGCACCGCCGGGCTCGACGCCATCGTACGCTCCCTGGCCGAGCGCCGGCCGGCCGCGCCGTCCGCCGGGCGCTGGACGTCCTGTCAACAGAGCCTAGGCTGCCTCGACTGCCGGATGAACGTCTATGCCCTGGGGGAACGGACACCTTGACCGAGCTGCCTGACATCCACGTGCCCGAACGCCCGTGCAAGCGGCCGGAGCTGGTCGGCGAGGAGATGGACGGCATGGACGAGGTCGTCTACGTCGACACCGAAACCGGGTCGAACTACGCCCTGAACATCGTCGCCGCCACCATCCTGGAGCTGTGCGACGGTACGCGCACCAGTGACGACATCACCGCCGTGATCCTCGGCAACCTGGAGGCGGATCCGGAGCGGGTGCGCAAGGACACGCAGGCCATCCTGGAGGAGTTCGCCGCCTACGGCCTGATTCGGGGTTGAGCATGTGGCACCGCAGCTTCCGGGTGGGCGGCGTCAGCGTCAGCGTCGATTCCTCGCATGCCCCCTGCACCACCATCCTGGAACCGATGTGCCGGCTGTACGCCGGCAGTACGGATGCACCCGCGCTGCATTTCCGGGTCGAGCCCGTCGAGGAGCGAATCCGGCTCAGCGTCAACGGCACGACCCTGTGGCAAGGCACGGATGCCGGCGAGATCGCCGCCGGTTTCGAGGTGCGCCTGTACGAGCACCTGCTGGCGGCCATGGCCCCGGAAACGCTGTCCTTGCATGCGGGCGCTGTCGAGCTGGACGGCCAGGCCTGCCTGTTCGCTGCCGAATCCGGCGCCGGCAAGAGCAGCCTGACCACGGCGGCAGTGCTGGACGGAGCGGGCTACCTGTCGGACGAATTCGCCCTGCTCGGTGCCGATGGCACCGTCATCCCATTTCCGCGCCCGCTGCAATGGGGGAAGCTGCGGCATCCGGCCTTCCGCCATGCCCGGATGCTGGATGGGGGACTGACGAAGGCGCTGTTCCGTTTCCCCGACCGGCACGGCAACACCGTCACCACCCTGCTGTGGCTGCCGCCCAAGGTCCGGCACACGCCGCTGCCGCTGGGTATCGTCGTGCTGCCGCAATATCACACCAAGGCGCCCGCCGCCGCGCTTCGCCCCATCCGGCGCAGCGAGGCGCTGATGGAGCTGCCGCGCCACCTGCATCACCGGATGCCGCCCGAGATCATGCTGCAGGAGTTGAACCACCGCATCCCGGCCGCCACCCGCTTCTACCGGCTGCGATTCACGGACGCCCGCACCGCCTGGCGTGCCGTTCGGGACCTGCCTGCCGGCGAGTCCTGATCCCCATCAGACCCGTCCCGGCCCTCACATCCGCCAGGGCACGCGCCACATCACCACGGCCCCGGCCAGGGCCACGGCGGCGCAGGCCATGAAGGCGGCGGCGTAGCCCCACTGCCCGGCGATCCAGCCGCTGCCCATGATGCCGATCGTCGAGCCCAGGCCGAAGCCGGCGGCCGAATACCAGCCCTGGGCCGCCGCATAGCGTCCCGCCGGCACCAGCCGGCGCACCCAGGTCACGGCCGAGATGTGAAAGGCGGCGAAACTGGCCGCATGCAGCAGTTGCAGCACGGCCAGCGCCGGCCAGGCGGTGGTCAGGCCGATGCCCAGCCAGCGCACGGCTGCCAACAGCAGGCAGGCGGAGATCACCGGCACCGGTGCCATGCGTCCGATGGCGCCGGAGAAGCGCCACATCAGCGCGATCTCGGCCAGCACCCCGATCACCCACAACAGGCCCACCTGCCCGCCGGTGTAGCCCGCATGCAGCAGGTACAGGCTGTACAGGCCGTAATAGGCCCCGTGGGAAAGCTGCATCATGAAGCCGACGGCCAGCAGCAGCAGGAAGGCAGGCGCCATCGTGTCACGTCCGCGACGGTCGGCATGCAGGTCTTCCGCCTCACGCGGGAAGCCGCGGGCGGACACGGCCGTGACGGCGAGCAATCCGGCCAGAAACCATGGGAACGCCTGGATGCGTGCATCCACGAGCCAGATGCCGCCGGCCAGCGAAGCCAGCACGAAACCGATCGAGCCCCACAGGCGCAGATGGCCGTATTCGGCGAACGCCGACTCGGCCACGGTCACCGAGATGCCGTCCGTCAGCGGCAGGGCGGCGGCCCACAGGAACCCGAAGCCCAGCGTCAGCACCGCCAGCCACCATGGCGGCGATGCCCATGGAAAGGCCATGGCCAACAGGGCGGCGGCCGCGGATACGGCGGCGACGAAGATGCGGGTATCGGCGCGGTGGCGGCGGTCCAGCATGCCGCCGATCAGCGGCGGCGAGATCACCTTGGCCAGGGCCAGCAGGCCCGTGAACACGCCGACCATGCCGACATCGAGGCCGCGGTGGGCCAGGTACACCGGAAAATACGGCAGGATCAGGCCCATGGCCGCGAAATACGCCGCATAGAACAGGCGGATATGGTGCAGGGAGGCGCGGGTGACCATGGCGGCAAGCATACGCATCCGCTCCCCGGCACGATACCGGCCGCGGGGCGCGGCTCAGCTCATGGGTGGATGCTGGGGGGGATGCCGGCCATGGCGCGCCAGTCGATGCGCGAGGCCACGACCTCGCCGACCACGATGATCGCCGGCGAGCGCGCGACGAGGCGGCCGTCCAGCGCATCCTGCAGGGTGCCCGTCGCCACCTGTTCGTCGGGCAGCGTGGCCGAGCTGATGGCCGCGACGGGGGTGTCGGCCGGCAGGCCTGCCGCCGTCAACTGCCCGGCGATGTCGGCCAGGGAACGCGCCGCCATGTAGAACACCAGCACCGGAAAGGCGGCCACCAGTGCCGGCCAGTCGATGCGGCTGTCATGGCCGACCTCGTGCCCGGTCAAAAAGGCCAGCGAGCTGTTGACGGTGCGGTCGGTCACCGGGATACCGGCCACGGCGGGGGCGGCCACGCCGGCGGTGATGCCCGGCACCACCCGGCAACGGATGCCGGCCGCGGCCAGGGCCCGCATCTCCTCGCCGCCGCGCCCGAACACGAAGGGATCGCCCCCCTTCAGGCGCACCACGCGCTGCCCTTCCCGGGCCAGACGGATCAGGGTGTCGCTGATGTCCCGCTGGTCGGCCGAAGGCCGTCCGCCGCGCTTGCCGGCCGCGATCAGGCGCGCATCGGCGCCGGCCAGCGCCAGCACCGCCTCGGAGACGAGCGCGTCGTGGACGATCACGTCGCAATCGGCGATCAGGCGCGCCGCCGCCAGCGTCAGCAGATCCGGTGCGCCCGGACCGGCCCCGACCAGGGCCACCTCCCCGGGCTGCAGCGGCATGGACAGGCTCATGCCACACCCCGCAAGCGCTCGGCGACGAGCCGGGGCATGTCCGCATGCGCCGCCAGCGGCGCTCCGAGTGCGAGCTGCAACGCCGTGGATCCGGTACCGGCCGTCACGGCATCCAGCGAATGTCCGGCGAACAGCAGCATCGGCTGCACGGCCAGTCGATTCTCTCCCTGGTCCTCCCAGAAGCGGACCATGTCGGCGCAGCCCGGCGCTCCGTGCAGCGAGGCCATGCTCATCTTCGAAAGCCGTTTGCGCAGCGCGTACACCCCGGCCAGCAGGCGTTCGAAATGCTGGAAGCGGTAGAAGGCGAAGATGGCCGGTTCACGCGGCCCCACCAGCGCCGCCGCCATGGATACGGCCATGTCGGCCAATTCGCCCGCAGCCTCGGCCAGCGGCGGCAGCAGCACACCGGAGAATTGCGCCGCGAAGCGCTCGGCGTCCGCGCCGGCATGCCGGCCCGCGCCGAGGAACAAGGGCAGCACCCTGGCCCCGTGCGGCACGTCCGCATCGTCGAGGAAGGCCGCCCGCACCTCGTCGCCGAGCACCGCTGAGGTGCGCGCGGCGAGTCCGGCGGCCTGCTCGCGGTGCCGCGCATCCGGGGAGCCGTGTGCCAGCAACAGATTCATGCGCCCATCCTACCGCGCCGAGTCCTTCCCCGCACAGGAGGTGCGGCGGGCAGGCGTGGCCTGGCCGTGAGCGAAGCAGAACCGCGCTTCTGCGTAGCGTCCGAAGGCCGAAGCCAGGATGGCGCAGGCCGGATGCAAGCGTTCACTGCGGCGGGCGGGCATCGCCAGCCCGTGAGCGAAGCAAGACCACGCTCCTGCGGAGCGCCCGAAGGCCGAAGCCATGGATGGCGCAGGCCGGATGCAATCGACCATCAGAACTCGATCCCCTGCGCCGCCGCGATGCCCTGGTCGAAGGCATGCTTGATCTTGCGCATCTCCGTCACCGTATGCGCCACGTCGATGACCTCCGGGGCCGCATCGCGTCCGGTCAGGATCACGTGCATCCAGGGCGGGCGCTCCTCGCGCAGGAAGCCGGCGATCTCATCGCCGCTCAACCAGCCGTAGCCGCAGCAGTAATTGATCTCGTCCCAGACCACCAGGTCGTAGTCGCCCGAGCGCACCTTGGCCTTGCACAGCTCCCAGATCTCGCGCGTCGTCCGCCGATCCTGCTCCGGATTGTTGGTATCCCAGGTGAAACCGTCGCCGAGCGCATGCCATTCGATGGTGTCGAAGCGCTCGGCCGCCTTCTGCTCCCCGGTCTTCCAGCGCCCCTTGATGAACTGGATCACGCACACGCGCATGCCCCAGGCCGCGGCCCGGAACACCATGCCGAAGGCACTGGATGATTTGCCCTTGCCGTCCCCGGTATGCACCAGGATCAGGCCCTGTCGCCTGTCGCGCTGCTTCACACCGTCCTCCGGAAATCGGGCAGCATCCCGCCGCCCTCGATGGCCCGCATCGGCATGCCGTACAGCGCCGCGAGCCGTTCGGGCGCCAGCATGGCGGAAGCCGGTCCGGCCTCGTTTCGCCCGTCACCGTACAGCAGGACCACCCGGTCGGCCACCGCCGCCGCCTGCACCACATCGTGCAGCACGGCCAGCACGACCCGGCCGGCATCCGCCTGCCGGCGCATCAGGCGCAGGCAGGCAGCCTGGTGCCTGAGATCCAGATGCGCCGTCGGCTCGTCCAGCAGCAGCACCGGTGTGGGCCGCAGCATCGCCGCCCCCACCTCGACCCGCTGCCGTTCGCCGCTGGACAGCTGCGCCAGCGGCCGCGCCATCAATGCGGCGACATCCAGCGCCTGCAATATCCCGTCGGCCTCGAGCCCCGTCCGGATGCCGGCGGCGAGATGCAGCCGCTCGGCGACGGTGAGCCCGAAGTCGGCATATTCGACCGCGCCCTGCCAGGACACGATCTCCGCCCAGTCGCGACGGGCATACGCATCCAGGCTCCGGCCCTGCCAGCGTACCTGCCCGCCAGCCACCGGCAGCAGCCCGGCCAGCATCTGCAGCAGTGTGGACTTGCCGACGCCGTTCGGACCCAGAATCACGGTGACCGAGGCCGGCGTGGCCTCGCAGCGCAGATCCCCGATCAGCAGCTTCTCGCCGCGCTGTACGGCCAGGCCATCGATGGCAAGCCCGTTCATCGCCGGTGCACCAGCAGGAACAGGAACACCGGCACCCCGAGCAGCGCCGTCAGCACCCCGACCGGCAGCTCCGCCGGGGCCACCACCGTGCGCGCCGCGGTGTCGGCCACGACCAGCAGGGCGCCGCCGGCCAGGGCGGCACCCGGGATCAGCCATCGGTGCATCGGCCCGATCAGCATGCGCACCAGATGCGGCACCACCAGACCGACGAAACCGATGGTGCCGGCCGCCGTCACCGCCACCGCCGTCATCGCCGAGGCCCCCAGCAGCAGCCCCAGGTGCAGGCGGCGTATCGGCACCCCCAGCGCACGCGCCTGCATCTCCCCCAGCAGCAGGCGGTCCAGCGATACCGAGAGCCAAAGACCTGCCAGCACCGAGACCGCCAGCGCCGCAAGCAGCAGGGTCGGCGACAGCGGCGAGGAGGCGATATCCCCGAGCATCCAGCCGAAGGCCCGCCCCAGCGCCCGCGCAGGCAGCAGGGTCAGCAGCAGGGCCAGCACGGCCGCCCAGAACGCGGCCAGCACGACGCCGGCCAGCAGCAGGCGCGCCGGCCCGAGCGACGCGAACAGGCCGACGACGGCGATGCCGAGGCTGGCCCCGGCGAAGGCGCCGGCCGGCATGGCCCAGGCGCTGGCGGGGAACACGGCCGAGGCGGCGACCGCCCCACTGGCCGCACTGCCGGCCACGCCGAGGATATAGGGCTCGGCCAGCGGGTTCTGCAGCATCACCTGGAACCAGGCCCCGGCCACCGCCAGCAGGCCGCCGACGGCAAAGGCCGTCAGCACCCGCGGCAGGCGCAGTTGCCAATAGATGGCGGCACTCGTGGCATCCCCCGGGTGCCACGGGTTGATCCAGCCCGCACCGCTGCTGGCCGCGACAGCGAGCAGCACCAGCGTCAGCACGAGCAGGCCCGTCAGGGCGAACGCCGGCCTAGCGAGGCGCATGTACATGCCCGTCCGCCTGTTGCAGGCGCCGCTGCAGCTCGGCCATGCCGTCGACCAGCCTCGGCCCCGGACGTTGCATCAGGTTGGCATCGACCGACAGCACCGGCACGCCGGGCAGCCAGCGCCGCCAGAAGGCACGGCGCTTCGCCAGCATCGCGGGCGTTGCACCCGGCACGATGATGGCCTGCGGCCGGGCCCGCACCACTTCCTCGACGCTGGTGCGCAGGGTTTCCATCGGCATGGCGCCGAAGACATTTCGGGCACCGATACGCGCCAGGGCGTCGGTGATGAAGCTGGAACCGCCCTCGGTCAGCAGCGGCTGCGACCAGTCCTCGTAGAACACCGGCATCGGCGGACCCGTCGCTGCTGCCGCGATACGGGCAAGACGCCGGCGCATGGCCGCGACGGCCCGTCCGGCCCCGGCGGCATGGCCGGTCGCCTCGCCCAGGGCCTGCATCGCATCGAGCACGTCCCGCACCGAGACGGGATGCACCAGCATCACCCGCACCCCCGCCGCCCTCAGTGACGCCAGCCCGGCGAGATCCGCGGCCCCGGTCACGGCCAGCGTCGGCTTCAGGCGCAGCGCCGGCTCCACGAACAGGCGCCGGTAATCGGCGACGCGAGGTAGGCGGCGGGCGGCGGACGGATAATCGCAATGCTCGGAGGCCCCGACGATCTCCGGCCCGGCACCGATCGCGTAGAGCATCTCGCAGGCCGCCGGCGTCAACGCCAGCACCCGCGCCTCGGCCCGGGCAGCCGGCACCCAGGCCAGCAGGCACAGCAGCGCAAGCCACAGGCGCATCATGCTATGGCCAGAAGCGCAGGCGCACGCGGTACTGGCCCGTATCCACCGGGAACGGCACCGCGCGCGCCACGATGGCCTCGGCCGCCTCGTCGAGCAGGGCATAGCCGGAGGAGCCCGTGATCCGGACCTGCGCCACATGCCCGCCGGCGGTCAGCCGGAAACCGACGTCGACATGGCCGCCGATGCCGCGCCGGCGGGCGCTCTCCGGATAGAACTTGAAGCGCTCCAGATGCCGGCGCACCAGATCGAGGTTCTGCCGGGACACTGCGGCCAGCGCCAAAGCGGAAGGGGCGGAGGCATGATCGGGCGCGGTGGCGTTCCGGGACGCCTCAACCTGCCTGGGCGGCGGGGCGGGAGATGCATGCCGGCCAGCCTCGGCGAGCACGGGCGTCGCCGGCCGCTTGTGTGCCGGGGCACTGCCGACCCGCCTGCTGGCGACAGCGTGCCGCGCCGGGGCTTTCGGTGCGACTGCGGACCTGGCCTTCAAGCCGGAACGGACCGGCGCCATCGGCACCAGATCCACCGTCACCACCGAGCCCGGATCGGAGACCATCATTGGTGAGAGCCGGACGGATATCCAGCCCACGACAACGGCATGGACGGCGAGACTGGCCGCCGCCCATGCCGTCCAGCGCCAGCGCCGGCGCCAGGGATCAGAAGCGGACATCCGCCCCCGCGTTGACGGCGATGCCGGCCGCCGGGTAATAGTAGGCCGGGCCGCCATAGGTCACGCCGTAGCTGCTGTACTTGCGGTTCGTCAGGTTGTCCACGCGCGCGAACATCCGCACATGCTGCCAGCGATAGTCGACCACGGCATCCGCCACCGTATAGCCGGGCAGCCTGGGTCCGGCATTGGCCTGGTCGCTGATCAGGTAGGAAGTGCCGACGTAGCGCAGGTTCAGCGTGGTGCCGAGATTGCCGGTCCAGTCGGCCGTCCAGGCGACGGCGGCCAGATGCTGCGGCACGGCCGGGATCCAGTGGCCCCCGTAGCTGCCGCCGCGGAACCTGGCCGTGGTATGCGTATAGCTGGCCGTCCATTGCAGCAGGTCGGAGGCATGCCAGTGACCGGTGATCATCCACACGTCGTGGCGGGTGCCACTGGTGTAATTCTCGTTGGCGAACGTGGCCGGATTGTAATAAATCTCGTTGTTCAGGTCGGCCCGACTGAACGAGGCCTCGATCCAGGCCTGACCGGCCGTATAACGCAGACCGCCCCCGAGATGATGGCCGGTCTGTGGCCTCAGCGTCGTATCCAGTGTACCGGAAAACAGGCTGAAACGCTCGTCCAGCAGCGGGAAGCGTACCGACTGTTCGGCATGCACGCGTAGCAGCAGACGATCGCCCAGCGCGAACGAGCCGCCGATATCCCAGGCGTTCTTGCGGTTGCTGATGGCGCTCGCGGCACCCATCACGAAGCTGTCCCGGATGCGCTCCGTGCGTGCGCCGCCGGACAGGTTCCAGCGACCGTCGTCACCCTCCAGGTGCAGATGGGCATAATAGGCTTCGCGCAGCCGATCGAAGTTCGCGGCCGTAGGGAACGCCCCGCTGTAGGCCCAGTCGCCGACACTGGTCGCGAGATCGGCGCCCACGAGCGCGCGCACATGGATGCCGGAATCGGTTTCGTAACTCAGCTTCGGGCGCAGTGAGCGCGTGTTGATCACGCTGTCGCCGATCGAGTTGTATGTCAGATACTCGGCATGGACCTGGCGACGGCGCACCCCGCCGTCGATGTCCAACCCGAATCCGGAATCACCTTGCCAACCCAGCCCTGCGTCGACGTAGCCGTCGTCGGTGCGGCTGAAATCACGCGGCGTCAGGCTCTGGCGGCGATCCGCCGCCATCTGGGCCGCGGTCAGCGAACCGGGCAGGCCTGCCTGGTCATGGTGCTCGTTGCCGCTCAGGCGCAGGCTGAAACCAGCCGGCAGGTCGGCCTCGGCGCGCATGCCGCCGTCCAGCCGCTCGAATTTACCGTTGACGCGATAGCCGTCGCTATGGAATCCCGAGACGTTGGCCTCGACGCGGGTGCTGCCGCTGTCGGCGCCGATGCTGGCCGCGAAGCCGCCGCTGCCATAGGCGCCGCCGCGCACGGACACATGCCCACCGGCCTCAGGGATGCGCGTGATGATGTTGATGACGCCGCCGACGGCACCGTTGCCGTACAGGCTGGCACCGCCGCCGTGCACGATCTCGATACGCTCGATCTGGTCCAGCGGGATCTGGGTCCAGTCGACGCCGGAAAGATCCGGGCTGTTGACGCGCCGCCCGTCGATCAGCACCACGCTGTTGGCCGCGGCCGACTCCCCGAAACCGCCGAGATCCACCGACGACTTGGCACCGACGCCGGAGGTATCGCGTACGACGATGCCGGCCTGACCCTGCAGCAGACCGACGAGGTTCTCGGCATGGCTGGCCGCGATGGCCTTGCGGCCGATGACGGTGACCGGCACCGATGACTGGGCCGTGGATGACGGCTGGCCTTCGGCCGTGACGTTGACCACACCGAGATCGCTGGTCGCGGCCATGGCTGGCGACGCCATGGCCGCCAGGCTGCATCCCAGGGCGAACAGCCCCCGGACCGCGTATCGAATGATGGTGTTGTGCACTGAATGCTCCTTTCGCGCCCACCGCGCATGCGTGATATGCGGACAGGATCGATGCGAAAGGAAACCGGGTGTCAGGTGAGTGACAGACCAGGAATCGCCTCCCGCCGAGGCATGCCCGTGATGGCGTCCATGACGCCGTGCATCGGGCCGGTCTCCTGGCTTGCCTTCAACCTCCTCCATCCATGCCTTCCCGGTTACCCAGTGGCGTGCGGACGGGTTCGTCAGGCTTACAGTTGCGGGGGCAGCGCCGGCATTGGTCATGGACCGCACCGGCTTCCCGTTTCACCCTGCCGCCGGAAGGCGGTCAGGGCACCCGAAGCATGGGAGCGAATCTAGCTGTCAAAAACGGATTGTCGAGATGCCGGACGGCTAATTGATCTTCGGTCGCCGCGCATAATCCAACCAGGAAGTCAGGTCGATCGTCTTGTCGCGCAGCACATGGTCGCGGGAGCGCTCCTCGCGCAGCATGCTGACCAGCACATAGCCTTTTTTGTTGTTGCCGCTCTTCAGGATGCCGAGGTTCTGCTTGGCCATATCCTGCAGGCCGTGTGCCGCCGCATCCTTGAACAGGCGCGCCGCCTCGCTGGTATCGGCCCTGGTCCCCCGTCCGCTGGCCAGCATGTACGCCAGGGAGTTCTCGGCGGCCGCCAGGCCCTGCGCCGCTGCCTTGCGATACCAGTACACCGCCTTCGCATCATCCTGCGCCACGCCCACGCCCTGGCGATACAGGTTGGCCAGATTGAACTCGGCCATGGCATAGCCTGCCGCAGCCGCCTGCGAATACAGCTCGTACGCCTTGCCCAGGTCATACGGCACGCCGTGGCCGTCCTGGTACAGCGTGGCCAGGTCGTTCATGGCGGCGACATCGCCCTGCTGCACCGCCTGCGCGAACAGGCTCGCGGCTTTCTTCGGGTCCACCTTGATGCCCCGGCCCTTGAGGTAAAGGACGGCCAGATTGAACATGGCGTCGTCATAGCCCAGATCCGCCGCCTGCTGATACCACTTGGCCGCTTCGGCCGCGCTCTGCCCCTCGCCGCGCCCGAGTTCGTAAAACAGGCCCAGCAGCCATTTGGCCCTGGCATTGCCCCCGGCTTCCGCCTTGTTCAGCCAGCGGCCGGCAAGATCGTCATTGCGCTCGACGCCGATGCCCCGCGCATACATCAGGCCCAGGTTGTACTGGGCCATGGCGCAGGCACCTGCGGCTGCATTCAGCCAGTGCACGGCCTGGCCCATGTTGACCGGACCGGGCCGTCCCAGCACGTACATGACGGCGAGATTGTTCTGGGCAGCCGGGATACCGGCCGAAGCCGCCTTTCTGTAGGCCTCCAGTGCCTTCGCGTCGTCGCGCGCCACGCCGATGCCCTGCTGATACAGGATGCCGAGATTGAACCACGCCAGCATCACGCCGGCATCGGATGCCTTCTCCAGCCATGCGAAGGCCTTGCCCCCATCGACGGGCACACCCTTCTGCGCACCACCGTACAGGGCCCCCAATGCGGCAGCGGCCTGCATATTCCCCTGCTTGGCCGCCGCTTCGTACCAATCGAGCGCCTGGTCCAGCCCACCGGGCGTGGCCACCAGCGTTTCCGCCAGCTGGAACTGCGCATCGTCCTGGCCGGATTTCGCGGCGCGTTCCAGCCAGGCCCGTGCCTGGCTGTCATCCCGGGTGACAGCCATGCCGTGGGCATACATCATCGCCAGGCGGTACTCGGCCTTCGGATCGCCCTTGTTCGCATCGGCCTGGATATGGTTGACGATGCGCTGCATATAGTTCGCGGCATCGGTGTTGCCGTTCTTGGCCGCCTGCTGGGCCCAGCGCAGGGCCTCGTAATCGCTCTGCTGCACCCCACGGCCCTCCATCGAGAACACGGCCATGCGGAACTGGGCCTCGGCGACACCCTGGCCGGCCGCCAGCCGGTACCAGTGGGCCGCCTCCGTGTCATCCGGTCGGGACACCCCCCGGCCTGACTCGTATTCCAGTCCGAGCCGGTACTGCGCCTGGCCATACCCATGCTGGGCCGCCAGCTTCAGCCAGCGCACCGCTTCGACATCGTCGCGATCCACGCCCGAGCCGGTGCGGTACAGCAGGCCGACGTAGTACTGCGCCTCGGTATCGCCGCGACGGGCGGCGAGCTTGAAGGCCTTCATCGCCGCCTTGAAATCACCCTTGTCGTACGCGGCCTTCCCTCGCTCAACCGCCTTGCTGTTGGTCAACTGGTAGCTGCCGCCGGATACCGCGAAATACACCAGGCCGGAACCCAGCAACACGAAAGCGACCACGATGGCGGCGACCCTCACCAGATGCATATGCCCTCCTGCCGCAAGCACCTTACCAGCATTACAGCCCCATTTCTCCCCAGATCTCGTCGACGCGACGCCGTACCGCTTCGCTCATGGCGATCGGGCGGCCCCATTCGCGGCTGGTCTCACCGGGCCATTTGTTGGTGGCGTCGATACCGACCTTCGATCCGAGGCCGGCCACCGGCGAGGCGAAATCGAGATAATCGATCGGCGTATGCTCGGCCATGGTGAAATCGCGCGCCGGGTCGCAGCGGGTCGATATCGCCCAGATCACCTCCGCCCAGGAACGGCAATCGATGTCGTCATCGACGACGATGATGAATTTGGTGTACATGAACTGGCGCAGGTAGGACCAGATGCCGAACATCACGCGCTTGGCATGGCCCGCATACGCCTTCTTTATCGACACCACCGCCACGCGATAGGAACAGCCCTCCATCGGCAGGTAGAAATCGACGATTTCCGGGAACTGCTTCTTCAGGATGGGCACGAACACCTCGTTGAAGGCCAGGCCCAGCACCGCCGGCTCGTCCGGCGGCTTGCCGGTATAGGTCGAATGGTAGATCGCGTCACGACGCATGCTCATCGTCTCGACCGTGAACACCGGGAAACGCTCCACCTCGTTGTAGTAGCCGGTATGATCGCCGAACGGCCCTTCCTCGGCATATTCGTCAAGGGAGACGTAGCCCTCCAGCACGATCTCGCTGGAGGCCGGCACCTGCAGCGGCACCGACAGGCAATCGGTCAGCACGCTCTTCTCCCCGCGCAACAGCCCGGCGAACTGGTATTCGGACAGGGTGTCGGGAATCGGGGTCACGGCGGCGAGGATCGTGGCCGGATCGGCGCCGATGACCACGGCGCAGGGAAAACGCTCGGCTCCCGCCCGCCCGGCCTCCTGGTGGTCCAGTGCCCCGCCGCGGTGCTTGAGCCAGCGCATGATCAGCTTGTTCCTGCCGATGACCTGCTGGCGGTATATCCCCAGGTTCTGCCGCTCCTTGTGCGGGCCGCGGGTCACCACCAGCCCCCAGGTGATCAGCGGCCCGGCATCCTCCGGCCAGCAGGTCTGCACCGGCAGCCGCCCCAGGTCCACGTCATCACCCTTCAGCACCACGTCCTGCCACGGCGCCTTCTTGACCACTTTCGGGCTCATATGCAGCACGTTCTTCAGCACCGGCCACTTGTCCCAGGCATCGCGGAGGCCCTTCGGCGGTTCCGGCTCCTTCAGGTAGGCGAGCAGCTCGCCGATCTGTGCGAGCTCGGCCACCGATTCGCGGCCCATGCCGAGGGCGATGCGCTCCTGGGTCCCGAACAGGTTGGCGAGCAGCGGCATGCGGCTGCCCTCGACGTTCTCGAACAGCAATGCCGGCCCGCCGGCCTCGAGCACGCGGCGGGCGATCTCCGTCACCTCCAGCTCCGCCCGCACCGGCGTGCGGATGCGCTTCAGCTGGCCACGCCGCTCAAGCTCCGTCAGAAAGGCGCGCAGATCGCCAAAACTCATGCGCCGGGCCCGGAATCGCGGATATCGAACACCGTATCCAGCTTGGCCAGCGTGAACACATCGCGCACGGTCTCACTGAGTCCCGTCAGCACGAACTCGCCGCCGGAGGCGCGGCTCCACTGCAGCCCTTCCACGAGCGTGGCGATGCCGGACGAATCCATGAAATCCACGCCGTCCAGCGCCACCTGCACCGAGTGCACCCCATCGACGAGCAACGGCTTCAGCATCTTGCGCAGCGTGGGGGACGTGTGGATGTTGACCCGGCCGCTGACCCTGAGCAGGGCCGTATCCGCGCTCGGGCGTTCTTCGTGTATGTCGATTTCCAGGTTCATGCCCCTTCCCCTTTCATTCAGATCAGTGCCACCAGGCGCCAGCGGTTGCCGTCCTCCAGGGCCTCATGATGCACCTCGTCCATCACGGCGTGAATCAGGCAAAGGCCCAGCCCACCCGGCTGCACCGGCTCATCCCTGCCGCGCACCCTAGCCTCCAGGCACTCGGGATCCTCGATGCCGGGGGCGTAATCGCGGAAGATGAAGGTCAACCGGCGCCGGCCATCGCTACCGACTCCGAGCACGGCCTCCATCTCCACGCGCCCGCCTTCGCCGTCATAGCCGTGGCGCATGATATTGGCGAACAGCTCGTCCACCGCCAGGGCCAGGCGATTGGCACGAACCGGCTCCATGCCGGCCCGCAGCGCCATCAGCTCCGCCATCGACTGCAATACGTGCACACAATCGCTGCAGGCATCGATATTGCACGAAATCCTCGCCTCGCACATATCCTTCCCGGTCGTCATGGCGCCCCCGGCCCCGACGGGGCCGTGCCGAGGGCATCGAGCTGCTGCTGCCATCGGCTGCGGGCATCGCCCGTGGTCAGGGCGACCAGGGCCGACAGCGCCCGGCGCTGGGCCGCCTGGTCCTGCAGGTTGCGGTAGATGGCCAGCGCCCGTTCCAGGGCATCCAACCTGCTGTCGGCCGCCCCGCCCGCGGACGCCTGCATCATCAGGGCATCGGCGGCCACACGCGGTGCCCCCGCCTTCCGGCACAGCGCCAGCGCCTGTTGCAGCTCCAAACGCTCGCCGCCGGCATCGCCGGCGGCCCGCGCCGCCATGGCCAGGCCCAGATGCGCCCTGGCCTGCAACACGACGCCGGCGCGGTCGGTACCGGCCTGGTGCAATGCCCGCGCATAGGCCTGCCTTGCGCCGCTGACGTCCTTTCGGTACAGCGCCAGCCTTCCCGCACTCAATTGCACGTCGGCCGGCCAGGATGTCCGAACCTCGACGGCAGGCAGGCCGGCCACCGCACCCTCCCCGGCCCGGGCCAGGGCCAGGGCCAGCCGGGCGCGGACCGCCATGACGTCGAGCCCGTTGCGCTGCGCCAGATCCATGGCCTGCGCCAGTTCCCGCCTCCCCGCATCGCGCTTGCCGGCCGCCAGGCTCGCCATGCCGAGGTTGTAGCGGGCCAGCACGACCGCGGGCGTGTCGTCGGCCAACTGGGCCGCCATCAGCTCCCGCTCGAAGCTGCGCTCCGCCGCATCCCAGCGCTCGCGCTGCATGGCCGACACCCCGGCCATCGCGAACGACCGCGCCGATTCGTCATAGGGATTCTCGACCAGCGGCGCATGCCGGCTGCTGCCGCCGCATGCCGTCAGCAGCCCGGCCAGCACCATCGCCAGCGGTGGGCGCAGACGCCTCACGGCTGCGGCCCGGTCAGCGGCGGCGCCACCGTGCCGTTGCCGCCCGCCTTGTGATCGTCGGCGCCGCCGCCGAACAGCCACGAGTTGCGCATGCTTCGCAACAGCCCCTGCATCTCCTCGATGGTCTGGCGCGACTGGCGGGCGAGCCCGGGCAGCTCGGGAGTCAGCTCCGACAGGTCGGCGGCCACCGTATCCAGCGAGCGGGTCAACTGGTCCACATGGCCGAGCAGCGCGTTGATCTGGGCCATGGTGTGCTGCCCCTGCTGGCCGACGCTCTTCGACAGGGGCTCCAGGTTGGTGAGGATGCGCGAGCTCGCCTTCAGGGAACGGGACAGGTCCTCAAGCAGCTTCTGGTCCTTCATGGTCTTCGACATCGCCTGCAGCTGCTTCATCACATCGGAGAAGCCCTCGACCGCCTGCTCGATCTTCTCGCCATTGATCTTGCCCAACTGGCGCATGCCGGCCAGGGCCACGCGCAGGTCGCCGTGCGGATCGTTGGCCCACTTCGCCAGGCTCGCCATCTCGCGCAACAGCACATTGGCGTTTTCCACGGCCGGCTTCAGGTCGCGCAGCAGCTGCTCGATCGTCGCTTCCGTCTGGTAGCCGACCTGCTCGCCATCGTGCAGCGGGCGCTTCTTGGTATCGCCGGCCGTCAACTCCAGCGTGGATTCGCCGATCCAGCCTTCCTTGGTCAGGCGCGCCACCGCACCCTCGTGCAGCATGTGCCGGTAGCGGTCCAGCAGGCGCATGTACACCACCACCTCGCCCTGCTCGCGCAGTTCGATGTCGCTGACCCGCCCGATGGTGAAGCCCTGGAACTGCACGGCCTGGCCGGTGAAGAACGACATCGCCGACGGCGGGCTGACGATGAGCGTGAACTTCTTGGCGAACACGTTCGTCTGCAGGCTGACGACCAGCAGCAGCAGCACCAGGGCACCGATGCCCAGCAGGACGAACCACCCGACCTGGCGGCGCATGCCCGCCACATAGTCGCGCGCCACCATCAATACATCCTCCTCATGCCATCCCCTGCACGGCCTGTGCCTGCAGCACCAGCGTGCGGTCGAAATGCACGCCGGACCCCTCGTGCTCGGTCGAGGTCAGGTACAACAGCCCCGAACCCAGTTGCTGCAAGGCCTCGATGGCCAGGTCCCGGAAATGCATCTGCCGCTCCGGCGACATCCCCACATGAATCTCCTGTGCCACAATAATGGCCGGATGCATCAACATGCAACGCCCGAGGCTCAGCAGGGCGTGCGTATAGTTGGAGCGCTCCCCGGCCTGTTCATCCAGAACATCCCACAGCCCGAGAAAATCGGCCACCGCCTCCACCTCCTGTTCCGCTCTGGCGATCCGCGCCGCATCCCCATGATACAGGAAGGGCAACAGCAGATTCTCACGCAGGCTCAGATTGGCCAGCAAGCCCCGGCGCCGGATCATGATGCCGACGCGGGCATGGAACGCGGGCGTATCGGACCGGAACTTGCCCTGGCCCGTCTCCAGCCAGACCTGCCAGGCACCGGGTTCGTCACCGGGCGCCACGTCGATGATCCGGTCCATCATCGCGTGCTGGTAGGCCTCTTCCATGATCAGCCTCACATGCTCGCCGACGCCGACCGACGCTTCCGCCAATTCGGCATCCCACAGCCGCTGCTTGCGCCACCACAGGGCCTCACGCATGCGCGCCCCTCATCCCAGGCTGTTGGCGAGCACGGTCAGCCCGTCCAGGAACAGCACGATCATCAACGACCCCAGCACTCCGTAGGTGGCGCGCACCGGGATCTGGTTGGGGTTGTCGCCGACCCGGCCCGCCTGGTCCAGCAGCATGCCGCAGGCGAGCAGGGGATAGACGAGCCCCTTGGCCGCCATCATCAGCAATTCCGTCAGGGTCGTCCCCTGACGCACATCGATCAGGTATTCGCCGAAATTCAGGGTATAGGTCCACGACACCACGAGCCCCCCGACCCACAGGGCGAGGGCGACGAACATGAAGGTCAGGATCAGCCCGCACAGGGCGAAGGCCATCATGCGCGGCCAGAACAGGTATTCCTGGCAGCTGATGCCGAGGCTGCGCAGCAGCAGATCCTCGCCGCGGATATGCATGGTGCCGACCTCGGTGACCACGGCGACCCCGGAGCGGGCGAGCAGGAACACCGCGATGATCAGCGGCGCCATCTCCTGCACCAGCACACCGTTGACCAGCCGCCCGATCAGGGACAGATCACCGATCCCCTTGGCGAAGGTCACGATGTTGTACACCGTCAGCACCCCGATGCCGAGGGACAGCAACAACACCCACACCAGGCTCTGCACGCCGGTGAAATAGATCTGCCGCACCATCACCGACACCACGGCCGGCCGGTGCAGCCAGCGCAGGCGCAGGCCCGCCGCCAGCACCGAGACCACGAAATCCAGGAACCGCCATACCCCCCGGGCCAGATGAATGGCCTGGGCCCCTACGCGGTCGGCACGCCAGTTCCATGTCTCCAGCCAATGGCTGCCCGGTAACTCCCCTCGCTGCTGCATAGGCTCTTTATAGGCTCTCGCCATGCAAACGCAAGCATTGGCATGCCTGGAAAACAGGGTCGGAAAGGACGCTGTTTGCTTGCGCCGCCACACGCCCTTGAGTAGCGTCCGCTGTCCATTCAAGGCCATGCCGGCCAGCCAGTAAACCGGGGAAACTCATGCTCGAAACCATGCGCACTCACGCCCAGTCCTGGATCGCCAAGCTGATCCTGTGGGCCATCGTCCTGTCCTTCGGCCTGTGGGGCATCGGCGATTACTTCCTCGGCAGCCGCGTCGAGACCGTGGCCTCGGTCGACGGCGAACCGATCCACGACCCGGAGTTCGCACAGGCCTACGAACGGGCGACGAACAGTTACCGCGCCGTATTCGGCAAGCAGTTCTCCAAGGAGCTGCTGCGGCAGCTGCACGTGCGCGAAAACACGCTGCAGACGCTGATCAACCGCCGCCTGATCCTGATCGAGGCCCACAAGCTGGGCCTGGTCACGCCGGCCAGCGCCGTGCTGCACGAGGTGGAGCTCGACCCGGCCTTCCAGAACAACGGCAGCTTCGATCCGACGCGCTACCGCATCATGACCCAGCGCATGGGGTTCCGTTCCCCGCAGGAGTATGAAGCCCAGTTGAAGGTCGACCTGCTGGCGACCTCGCTGGAAAAGAGCATCATGGATTCGGCCCCGGTCAGCGAGGCTGACATCCGCGCCGGCTTCGAGCACAAGTTCGAAAAGCGCGTGATCGCCGCTGTCGTTGTCGAGCCCGACAAGTTCGACACCAAGGTCAAGGTCTCCGATGCCGAGGTCAAAGCGTATTACGAGGCGCACAAGAACGACTATCGCTCGCCGCTGCGCCTGCAGATGCTGGCCGTGGATATCGACCCCGAGGCCGTCGCCAAGGGCATCACCGTCGACGATGGCGAGCTGCAACGCTACTACGACAAGCACAAGGCCGACTTCATGCAGCCGGAGCAGCGGCAGGCCCGCCAGATCCTGATCCGCGTCAGCCCCACGGCCAGCAAGGCCGTGCGCACCGCTGCGCGCAAGAAGATCGAGGCCATCCAGACCAAATTGAAAACCGGTGCCGACTTTGCCACATTGGCCAGGAAGGATTCCCAGGACAAGTCGACGGCCGCCCAGGGCGGCGAGCTCGGCTGGTTCACGAAGGGGACGCTGGCAACCGACCTCGACAAGGCCGCATTCTCGATGAAGCCGGGCCAGATCAGCGACATCGTCGAGACGCCGTTCGGCTACCACCTGATCCAGCTGGAGGGCATCAAACCGGCGGCAGCGAAGCCCTTCGCCGAGGTCAAGGACAAGATCCGCAACGACCTCGTCCAGTCGAAGGCCAGGGACGAGGCCTACAAGCTCTCGCAGGATCTTGACGATGCGCTGGGCAGGATGCCCGAGCTGAAGGATGCGGCAGCCTCCCTGAATCTGCCCGTGCAACCCATCGGCCCGATCAGCGTTAAACAGGTCATGACCAACAAGCTGCTGGCCAGCGACCCCGACCTTCGCGCCAAGGCCCTGGCCATGAAGCCGGGTGATCCGGTGGACGTGCTGGATCTCGCCGACGGCCACTACGCCGCGGTGGAAGTGACCAAGCGCCTGGAACCGGCGGTGCTGCCGTTCGATGCGGTGGCCGCAAGGGTTCGGGCCGATGCCGAGCAGGCCGCCGCCGAAAAGATGGCGCTGGACACCGCCGAGAAGCTGCTGCATGACAGCGCCGGCAAGACGGTGGACCAGATCGCCCAGGCATCCGGCCAGCCGAAATTCCTGTCCAAGCCCGTGCGCAGCAACGGCGACGGCGACACCGCCTCTTGGCTGACGTCCGCCGTGCTGAGCGCCGCCTTCGCCACGCCCAAGGGGCAGTGGGTGGATCACCTGATCGAAGTACCGGACGGCCAGGCCCTGGTCAGGATCGAGGACGTCATCGCCCCGGATCAGGCCGAATACGCCAAACAGCATGATGCCATCGCCCAGGAGGTGACCCGGGCCATGGGTGCCGTGCGCTTCTCACGCTGGATGGCCTCGGTGCGCTCGGAGCATACCATCACCATCAACGCCAAGGCCCTGGACCGCTTCTGATCATGGACTGCGGACAGCCGTTTCCGGGCACAAAAAAAACCGGGCATGCAACCATGCCCGGTCTGTTGTATGGTGGAGCCAGGCGGGATCGAACCGCCGACCTCTTGCATGCCATGCAAGCGCTCTCCCAGCTGAGCTATGGCCCCCTTATGAGAACGATCAAGAGAACGATCAAGAGAGCGATCAGAATCGTCGAATGCTCTCGTGAGGGCGCGCATTCAGCCATGCACGCCGCCCGCTGTCAACACTCGGAAATGACGCGATGACCGGCGCAGAATCCTCCTGCCGCCTGCACGTACGCGTGCGCTCAGCGGACTGCGAAACACCGGTCTCCGCCTTTGCCGCACTGCGCGGCCAGGGCAACTGTTTCCTGTTCGAAAGCGCCGAGGGCGGCGAGCATTGGGGACGCTACAGCATCATCGGCTTCGACCCGGACACCGTCGCCTACGAGCAGGACGAGGCCCTGCACCTGAGGCGCCGTGACGGCTCACGCGAAACGGTGGCCGGCGGCGACATCCTCGCCTGGCTGCGCAGCAGCGTGATCGCCCGTCCGGCCGTCGAGGCCGAGGGCCTGCCGTTCTCCGGCGGCGCCGTCGGCTATTTCGCCTATGACATCGTGCACCGCTTCGAGCCGACCGGCCGCACCGTGGAGGCCTCATCCGAGCCGGTGGCCGCCTTCATGATCATCGACCGCTTCGTGGTCTTCGACAGCCTGCGCGGCGTCATGCACCTGTGCGTGCTGTCGGACGGCGATGCCGCCACGGTGGCATCGCTGCTCGACGGCATCGAGAAGGCCCTGGACACGGCCCCGCGTCCGGCGCCGCTGCGCCCCGACGCCGCCGGCCGGGCCGAGATGCATCCGAAGGCGCACATGCGCCCGGACCAGTACGAGGCCATGGTGGAGAAGGCCAAGCAGTACATCCTGGCCGGCGACATCTTCCAGGTGGTGCTGTCCCAGCGCTTCTCGGCGGATCTCGCCTGCGACCCGCTGCTGGTCTACCGCGCGGTGCGCCACATCAACCCGTCGCCCTACCTGTTCTACCTGCAGATGGACGACATGGTGCTGGTCGGCTCCTCGCCGGAGATCCTGGTGCGCAAGTCCGGCAATCGCGCCATCGTACGCCCGATCGCCGGCACCCGCCCGCGCGGCAAGACCGAGGAGGAGGACCTCCGGCTCGAGAAGGAGCTGTTGGCCGACACCAAGGAGCTGGCCGAGCACGTGATGCTCGTCGATCTCGGGCGCAACGACCTGGGCCGGGTCTGCGAATACGGTTCGGTGGCCGTGCACGAATCGATGACCATCGAGCGCTATTCGCACGTGATGCACATCGTGTCCGAGGTCGAAGGGCAGCTGCGCCCGGACGTCGACGCCATCGACCTGCTCGCCGCCACCTTCCCGGCCGGCACCGTCTCCGGCGCCCCGAAGGTGCGGGCGATGCAGATCATCGAGGAACTGGAATCCGAGGACCGCGGCGCCTATGCCGGATGCGTCGGCTACATCTCGTTCGGGGGCACGCACATGGACACGGCGATCACCATCCGCACCGCCGTGATCCGGCAGGGGCGCATCAGCGTGCAGGCCGGCGCCGGCATCGTCGCCGATTCCGATCCGGCCTCCGAGCACCGCGAATGCGTCAACAAGGCCATGGCGCTGTTCCGATCCATCGCCCTGGCCGAGGGGCAGCGGTCGTGACGACACTGGTCATCGACAACTACGATTCCTTCACCTTCAACCTGGTGCAGTACCTGGGCGAGCTGGGCGAGGTGCCCGAGGTCTTCCGCAACGACCAGATCACGCTGGACGGGATCGCCGCCATGCACCCGGCGCATATCCTGATCTCGCCTGGCCCGTGCACCCCCGCCGAGGCCGGCATCTCGGTGGATCTGATCCGCCGCTTCTCCGGCCAGATCCCCATCCTCGGCGTCTGCCTGGGCCACCAGGCCATGGGCGTGGCCTTCGGCGGCAACGTCATCCGCGCACCGCGCCTGATGCACGGCAAGACCAGCCCGATCCACCACGATGGCAGCGGCATCTTCTCGGGGATTCCCTCGCCGTTCACGGCCACGCGCTACCATTCGCTGATCGTCGAGGAGCCGCTGCCTGAGGAGCTGGTGCGCACGGCCTGGACCGAGGAGGGCGAGCTGATGGGCATGCGCCACCGCGAGCATCCCACCTTCGGCGTGCAGTTCCACCCGGAATCGATCCTCACCGAGCACGGCCACAAGATGCTGGCCAACTTCCTGCAGTTCCGCGCATGAACAAAATCCGCACCGCAAAGGGCGCAAAGTTCCGCAAAGAGATCGATAGGCATCCCCTGGATCGCGGATGCGGCGCATGATCGATGCAAAGCACTCCGGCATGTTCCCCTTTCTTCCTTGGCGCACCTTTGCGTCCTCTGCGGTAAACAAACAGGCTGGAGTGCACGATGAGTAACAACGCCATGCAGAACGCCCTGCGCATGCTCCAGGCGGGCACGTCGTTGACCGAGAGCGAGGCGGAGCAGGTGTTCGCGGCCATCATGGCGGGGGAGGCGACGCCGGCGCAGACCGGGGCCCTGATGATGGGCCTGTCCATCCGCGGCGAAACCCCCGAGATCGTGGCCGGCGCCGCACGCGCCATGCGCACCGCCGCCACGTCGATCCATCCGAAAACCCATCATCTGCTCGACACCTGCGGCACCGGCGGCACCAGCGCCAATGCCGTGCACACCTTCAACGTCTCCACGGCCGTAGCCATCGTCGTCGCCGCCTGCGGCCAGCCGGTGGCCAAGCACGGCAACCGCGCCGTGTCCTCGCGCTCCGGCAGCGCCGACGTGCTCGAGGCGCTCGGCGTGCGCCTGGACATCCCGCCCGCCAACGTGGCGGACTGCATCGATGCGGTCGGCATCGGCTTCCTGTTCGCCCCCGGCCACCATCCGGCCATGAAGCATGCCTCCGCCCCCCGCCGCGAGCTGGGCGTGCGCTCCATCTTCAACCTGCTGGGGCCGCTGACCAACCCGGCCGGAGCCGAGTTCCAGGTATTGGGCGTCTACGACAGCCACAAGCTGGAGCTGATCGCCGGAGCCCTGTCCCGCCTCGGCGTCGAACGGGCGCTGGTCGTGCACGGGCGCGACGGCATGGACGAGATCACCACCACGACCATCACCGATGCCGTGCTGGTGGAAAGGGACCAGCCACCCCGCCCCTTCGAGATCGATCCGGCGGCCTTCGGCATCCCGTATGCGGTACCCGAGGCGCTGGCCGGCGGCGATGCGACGGAGAACGCCGCCATCCTCCGGCACATCTTCGCAGGCCAAGCCGGCGCCGGCCGCGATATCGTGCTGCTGAACGCCGCGGCCGCGCTGTGGATCACCGGCAAGGTCGAGGGTATCCCGCAGGGGCTGGCCATGGCCGCCGAGGCCATCGATGCGGGCAAGGCGCAGGAAAAGCTCGACCAACTCGTCAGATTCACCAATGGCCAGGCATGAACCGCGAAGGTCGCAAAGGTTCGCAAAGAGAGAATGAATTAAGCCGAATTGTACTCGATGCCGCTTTTCAAGTTCATTCCGCCCTCGGCCCCGGACTGCTCGAATCAGCATATGAAAAGCGCTTGGCCTATGAGCTTGGCAAACAGGGAATTTCGACATCCTCTCAGGTTGAATTGCCGATTATCTACGACAGCAAAAGAATTGATGCCGGATATCGTATCGATATGCTGGTGGAAAATCTGGTCATCATAGAACTGAAAGCTGTTGAGCGATTGCTTCCAATCCACGAAGCCCAGCTACTTTCATATCTTCGTCTTGCAAAGAAACGGCTGGGACTGCTGATCAATTTCAACACATGCCATTAAAAGGATGGCATCAAAAGGATGGTCAATGACTTTTAACCCTTTGCGTACCTTTGCGTCCTTGGCGGTGGAATGACATGAGTTCGATTCTGAGCGAGATCGCCGACTACAAGCGCCAATGGGTCCGGGAATGCAAGGCCCGCGTGCCCGAATCGGCGCTGCTGGCCAAGGCGCAAGGCTACTCGCCGCGCCCGTTCGCGGGCGCCCTGGCCGACAGGATCGGCCGCAAGGAGAATGCCGTGATCGCCGAGGTCAAGAAGGCCTCGCCGTCGAAGGGCGTGATCCGCGAGGATTTCGATCCGGTCGCCATCGCCCGCGCCTATGCGGCGAACGGCGCCACCTGCCTGTCGGTGCTGACCGACGAGCGCTTCTTCCAGGGCTCGGATCAGTATCTCGCCGACATCCGGCAGCAGGTGGCGCTGCCCATCCTGCGCAAGGACTTCATGCTCGATCCGTACCAGGTGCTGGAGGCGCGCGCCATGGGCGCGGACTGCATCCTCGTGATCCTGGCCATGGTCGACGATGCGCTGGCTGCCGAACTGTGCGCTGCCGCGCGCGAGCAAGGGCTGTCCATCCTGCCCGAGGTGCACAACCGTGCGGAGCTGGAACGGGCGCTGGCACTGGACACGCAGCTCATCGGCATCAACAACCGCGACCTGCACAGCTTCGACACGCGTCTGGAGACGACGATCGGGCTGCTGCCGCATATTCCTTCAGATCGCTACGTCATCACCGAATCCGGCATCCATGGCCCCGCGGACGTGGCACGCATGAACCAGGCCGGCGTCCACGGCTTCCTGGTCGGCGAATCGCTGATGCGCGCGCCGGATCCCGGCCAGGCGCTGGCTACCCTGCTCGCCTAGCCGGCTCATCGACCCGTCCAACGAAAACGGGGAGGCGCTCGCCTCCCCGTCCTCACAGGGTCGATGCCCCCTTACATCAGAGCCTCGAGCATGAATTTCGTGGTCCGGATCGTCTGGGAACCGGCACCCAGCAGCGTGTTGGTCGGGTAGTTCGGATCCAGCTTGCGCTCGCTGTAGACGAGCTTCAGCTCGGCATTCTGGTACAGCTCGTAGGTCGCGCTGGCATTCCAGATGCTGTTCTTCTCGCTGGCGGCGGCCACCGGCTTGAACGTCGTCTGCCCGTATCCGGCACCCAGGATCAGGAAATCGAGCGTCTTGACGACGGCCCGGATCGACCAGCCGTCGGTCGTTTCGCCACTGACGGCCGTGGTGCCGCTGCCGGGCACGAACTGGCCGGTGGCGGGATCGAACGCCAGCGGATCGGCGCCGTAGATGTTGTAGGTGACATTGGCCTTGGCACGGGTATGCGCGTAATCCGCGTACACGCCGACCAGGGTCTCCTCACCGATCTCGCCCTGGGCCTGCGCATCGATGAACCACATGTCGGCGCCGGCGACCTTGACGCCGCCCGGCCCGGCGCCGCCGGCGGTGCCGTTCAGCAGGCCGGCACCGATCATCGTATCCCAGTCCATGACCTGTGGCATCACCATGGCGCGGATGCCCGGGATCATCGCGGTCCCGACGTTGGTGGCGCCCAGGGAGGAGAGATCCGGGGACACGCCGCTCACGCCGACCAGCCAGAGGTCGTTGCCGGCCCACAGGGTGATACCCAGGGTGTTGAAGTCGACCATGCCGACGTTCTGCACGGCGGACACCTCGCCGCCGTCCGCCACGGCGGAATTCTGGCCGAACACGTTCGATGCCTCGAGGCCGGCCGTCCATCCGAACTTGGTGTTGAACGCATTCAGGCCCACCGAGATGCCACCGACATCGAAGGACGACATCACCTGCCAATTGTCCACCGCCTGGCCGTTGGCCGCCCCGGCACCGCCGCCGAATTCGCCGTAGGCGCCGACATGCCTGCCGACGCGGCCGGCGATCAGCAGCGGCGCGGCGGCCGGCAGGTTCCAGGTGCCGTTGCTGTATCCGGGTGCCGCCGCGGCCACGCCGGTCGTCTTGGTATCGGTGTAGTCGGCGCTGAGCAGCAGGCTGGCGTTCAGCACGGCCGGGATGGAGAGGTTGTCATCCTCGAGCAATGCCTGCTCCCCGACATCGGTGAAAGCCCGGCGCTTGAAGGCACGGCCGGCGACGCTCAGGGCCGGAAAGGACTGGAAATGGCAATGCAGGCAAGCCGCGCCGGTCTGGCGGGAAAACGCCGGAATGGCTTGGGCCGAACCCGGAGCCATGGTGATGGCAGAGGCCGCCGCAGCCGCGAAGATCGCGGCGGAAAGAACGATTCGTTTCATGTGATTCATCCCCCAAGAGATCAACCCGATGCCTTCGCGCTGCCCCGCGCCCGGCCCCGATGGCGTATAAACTCCCCCTACTATCGGGGTCAATGCACTTGACGATGACGAATTGTCGGGTTTCCTACAAAAATGCCCGATCAGGGCTCGCCCGTCAATTCAAGCGCCCGGATCGGGCACATCGACGGGCACATACCTCCTTCAAGGCCTTGCCGACGACAGATACGAAAAAGCCGCCGGACAATGCCGGCGGCCTTCGGGATGACAAACGGATCGACCTTACTGCGGGCTTGCGGGAGTTGTCGCCGAACTTGCCGGAGCCGCGGGCTGTGCGGCCGCCGGGGCCTGGGCCGTGGCCTGGCGGGCCAGCTGGCCCTCCACGGCGCTGAACAGGTCGTTGGAGGCTTTGTACTTGACCTGCTTGTTGACCCAGTGCCGGTTCTCGAACACCTGGCCCAGCATACGGATCTCCAGCTGGGTCTTGACGCCGGCCGGCGTGCTCAGGCGCAGCACACGCACCACGAAGCGATAACGCTCGGCCAGCGGGCCGCTGGCACCGAACATGTTCATGATCGGCGTGAACATGCTCGGATTGCTGGCATCCTTGCGCACCCAGTCGGTGGTGATGGTGCCGCTCGGGGAATCCACGCTCTGCACCGGCATGTTCAGCGACGTCATGGCATCGACGACCGCCGAAAACACCGTGGCCACGGGCTGGTCGTAGACGCGCGTATCCAGGGCCACGGCCGTGCCGGCCACGTTGGCATCGTCGCGCTTCTCGGCCTGCTGCACCTGCGTCGACTGGTCGCTGGCCACCTTGTCCGGCATCGGCACCGACACCTCGCCCCGGAGATCCGGCGGCACCACCAGCGGCTGCTGCGACGGCGCGGCTGCCGCCTGCTCGCCCGAAGGCTGCTGTGTGGAGCCCTCGTTCTCGCTCCAGAACAGCTTGGGCATGTTCGAGCAGGAGGCCAGGGTCAGGGTCGAAATGAGTAGGATGAGAAGGGAGTGCTTGCGATTCATGGAGATGCATTCCAGCGTCAACGGCCTTTCCGGTCAACTAAAGAAACGTTCACGATCGGGCGATGCCTGGGCGCATCGGCTCTTTTTATGACGGCAAGAAACTCACCACAGAGGGCGCAGAGGTACGCAAAGGAGGACAATGGAAGGGAAGACTTGGGGCGAGCCTGACTTCCCGATCCAACCTTTGCGCCAATTCGCGACCTTCAAGGTTCCAATCCTTGATTTCTCTGTGTCCTTTGCGTCCTTTGCGGTAAACCTCTCTTCTTCACCGCAGAGGGCGCAGAGGCACGCGAAGGAAGACATAAGCCTGAGAGCAGACTGATTTCTCCGTTTTCCTTCGCGTGACTTCGCGCCCTTCGCGGTTCCGATTTCCTTTTTGTCGCATTCCCAAAAAAAAGAGGGGAGCCTTGCGGCTCCCCTCCCAACATCCCGAGAGATGCAGACCTTACATCAGAGCGTCGAGCTCCAGCGTCGTGGTCTTGACCGTCTGATCTCCGCCACCAGCCGGAGCAACATAGCCCGGGTAGGCAGAGCCAATCTTCTGATCTTCGTACATCAGCTTCAGATTGACGTTCTGGTAGAACTCATACTGACCACCGATCTGCCAGATCTTGCTCTTGCTGTTGCCAACGAGAGCAGGCGCCTTGTACTTGGTCTCGCCGTAGCCAGCCTCGAAGACCCACTGCGGGATCGGCTTGACGGTGGCACGGATCGAGTAACCATCCGTCTTGGCACCGGCAACCGGAGCAGAGCCCGGAGATGCCATGAACACATCCTGCAGCGTGTTGGCCTTGGACTTGGTATGAGCATAGTCGGCATACACACCGATGGAGGTGTTACCCACGTCACCCTGGGCCTGGGCGTCAATCCACCACAGGCTTGCACCGGCAACCTTGGTGCCCGTAACCGGAGCACCCTTACCAGCGGTACCGTCAGTCCAGCCACCACCGATCTCAGTATCCCAGCCGGCGACCTGCGGGGTCACGGCGACACGGATACCCGGGATCAGCGAGAGGCCAACGTTGGCAGCACCCGGGATATCAGGCGCCCAACCGGTCAGGGCTGCGAACCACATGTCGTTGCCGGCCCACAGGGTCAGACCCTGGGTCTGCACACCACCGATGAGCATGATGTCGTTACCGTTACCGACGTTGGACACGGCGGACACATCGTTACCGTTCAGCACGCCAGCGTGCTGGCCGAAGGTATTGAAGGTCTCGATACCGGCGGTGAAGCCGAAGGAGGTGTTGAACGCGTTCAGGCCCATGCGGAAGTTGCCCATGTCGAACGAGGTCATCACCTGCCAGTTGGCAACCGGCCCACCGTTGGCTCCAGCGGAACCACCACCGAACTCACCGAAGGCGCCCATGTTCTTGCCCATGCGGCCAGCGATCAGCAGCGGGGCCTCGATCGGCAGGCTCCAAATGCCATTGCTGTAGCCTCCGGTTTTAGCAGTTGCCGGGTTGCCGTTGTCTTTTTGGTCGGCGTAGGCGGCGTGGATCACCAGGGTGGCGTTCAGCACGGCCGGGATCGACAGGTTGTCGTCCTCGACCAGGGCCTCTTCACCCACGTCGGTGAATGCATCGCGCTTGAAGCTACGACCGAAATCGGTCAGAGCCGGGAAAGACTGGAAGTGGCAGCTGTAGCAGGCTGCGCCAGTCTGGCGAGCAAATGCCGGGATAGCCTGGGCAGTGGTCGGTGCGACTGCGATAGCAGACACGGCGACCATTGCGAAGGCAGCGGCAGAAAGAAGAATCTTCTTCATTAGTAACTATCCTCCAAGATTTTTTGGCTCAAAGAGCTTGGCTCAATGGGCCGGGAAAACGGCCTTCCTTCGGAACCCATTCATGCTGCAGACGAAATCCATGGCTCCCCATGACACCGGCATACAGCGATGAAAAATTGGACCCCTCCGGTCGACTTACCGGACAATCTGTGTCACGGCCGTGGCATGGTCAACCGCGACACACCCCTCATGTGGCATAATGACACATGCGCGCGACATGGTTTACCGCAACGTGCGCGAAGGGGCGCAAAGTCTGGAGTGGGGAGTCCATCCATCGCAATGCCTTCTCTGCATGCCTTTGCGTCCT
>CAZBLR010000012.1:0-46707 GCA_964492895.1 uncultured Zetaproteobacteria bacterium
AAGGGAACGCCAAAGGGAACGCCAAAGGGAACAATCTGACCGCCAAGCCGACCCCCTCCGCCAAAGCCCGATGAACTACCGGCACGCCTACCATGCCGGCAATGTCGCCGATGTGTTCAAGCACGCGATCCTGATGCTTCTGATCGAGCACCTGCGCGCCAAGGACAAGCCGTTCACGGTCATCGACACGCACGCCGGCATCGGCATGTACGACCTGACGGGCGAAGAAGCGCAGAAAACCCTCGAACACGAGGACGGCATCATGCGCCTGATGGCCGCCCCGGACCTGTCCCCGCCGCTGGCGCGCCTGCGCCAACTGGTCGCGGGCATCGCCGGCACGGGCGATGGCGAACTGCAGCGCTATCCCGGCTCGCCGCGCATCGCCCGCCAGCTGCTGCGCGCCGGCGACCGGCTGCATCTGGTCGAGCTGCATCCGGATGACGTGCAGACGCTGCGCGCCGGCTTCGCGCGCGACCGCCAGACCGTCGTCCACCATATGGACGCCTACGAGGCGCTGAAGGCGCTGCTACCGCCGACGCCCCGCCGGGGCCTGGTGCTGATCGATCCGCCGTTCGAGCGCAGCGACGAGTTCACGCAGCTCACGGCCGGCATCCAGGAGGGCTACCGGCGCTGGGCCACCGGCATCTACGCCATCTGGTACCCGCTGAAGGACAGCGCCCCGGTCGAGCGCTTCCATCGCAGGCTCGCCGCCACCGGCATCCGCCGCATCCTCGATGCCGAGATGACCCTGGGGGAGCTCGACGGCGAGCGCCTGCTGGGCACGGGCATGACCATCATCAACCCGCCGTGGCGGCTCGATGCCGAGCTGGCACCGGTGCTGGGCGATCTGGCCTGGCTGTTCGCCGGACGCGCCGGCCGGACCAGGGTTCGCTGGCTCGTGCCCGAATAATCAGGGCAACCGGGGCCTGATGTGGCAAATCCGCGCATCGGGGTCTCCGGTGTCGGGTATCACAGCCCCGGGGCGCGCGCATGTCCATAGTCGGCCGTGTTCGATACCAGCACATGGAGGCTTGGCAATCATGGATTGGGAATGGCTTGAGAACCGGATATTTGAACGCACCCTGACCGAGGACGAACGCAACAGCCTGCAATCGGTGATCCAGCGGGTGGAATTCGCCGAAGGCGAGCGCATCATGGTGCAGAACGCACCGGGCGGCACCCTGTACCTGCTCCGCTCCGGCCGGGTGTCGGTGGAACTGGAGTTCTGCGGCGAGACCATGCACCTGACGGATGTCGCGGAAGGCGCCGAACTGGGCGACATGTCCTTCCTGGACGAACAGGGCGCCGGCGCCACGCTGATCGCCCGCACGCCGTGCGTGGCCTACAAGCTGACACGCGACGACCTGTCGCGCCTGTTCGCCTATCGCCAGGAAGCCGTGGTGCGCGACCTGCTCGTGCACACCCTCAAAAGCATGTCGGGCACCATCCGCCACATGAACGAGGCGAAGGCCGCGGCCATGCAATACATCCACGGGCGCCGCACCTGAGACAGACGAAAGGCCGGGGGGATTCCCCGGCCTTTTTGGTTCGAAGCGGATCGGCGGCCTAGATCTCGATGCCCAGGCGGCCCGCCACCTCGTGGTAGACCTCGGACAGCCCGCCCAGATCGCGGCGAAACACATCCTTGTCCAGCTTGCGCCCGGTCTCGACGTCCCACAGACGACAGCCGTCCGGCGTGATCTCATCGCCGAGCACGATGCTGCCGTCGGCGGTCTTGCCGAATTCCAGCTTGTAGTCGACGAGGCGGATGCCGACGTCCACCAGCATCTTGCTCATGACCTCATTGACCTTCAGCGCCATCGCCCGCATCTGCTCGATCTCCCGGCGGCTGGCCCAGCCGAACAGTTCGGCGTGCTCGATGGCGATCATCGGATCGTGCAGCGCATCGGACTTGTAGAACAGCTCGGTCAGCGGCCACTTGAGCGCCATGCCCTCCTCCAGGCCGAGGCGCTTGCAGATCGAGCCCGCCGCCACGTTGCGCACGACGACCTCGACCGGGATCATCGTGAGCTCCTTGACGCGCATCTCCACCGGCCCTTCCTGGCGCACGTAATGCGAGGCGATGCCGGCCGCGGCGAGCCGCTCGAAGAAGAAGGACGAGATGGCGCAGTTCAACCGTCCCTTGCCGGCGATGACGTCGTGCTTGATGCCGTCGAAGGCGGTGGCATCGTCCTTGAATTCCTGGATCAGCTCGCCCGCGACATCACAGGCATACAGCCGCTTGCCCTTGCCCTCGTATTTCAGTTCACCGCGCATTGATCCACCTCACATTCGCCCTGACGTAGCCGGGCATCCTAGCAGCGGAGCGGTGGCGCTCAAACCGGTTTTCGGATTACTATGGCCATCGTCGTGATAGGGAGAGAGGACATGTCAGAGCAAAACGCCGATTCGATCACCCGCCTGCTGGCGTCGCACCCGATGTTCACGGATCTGCCGCCGCAAACGCTGGCAGCGCTGGGCCATTCCTGCCTGGTCTCTTCCTTCGCCAAGGGGCACAAGCTGATCGCCGAGAACCAGCCCGCACAGGATCTGTTCATCATCCTCGAGGGACAGGCGCGCGTGACCATCAACGGCACCGAGGTCGGGCGTCTTCAGGCCGGCGAACTGGCCGGCGAGATATCCTCGGCCGGCATCAGCCCCCCGATCGCCGACGTGGTGGCCGACTCGGATCTCGAGGCTCTGGCCATTCCGCGCGCCGTGCTCAACGACATCTCGGCCGAACACGCCGGTTTCAAGCGACGCCTGCGCCAGGCCGCGTTCCGCCGCATCCAGTCCTAGGACACGCCCCGGCCGCGGCGACGTGCGGCCACCCCTTGCCTTGCACGCCCGCACTGCGTATATTGCGCGCCCTTTGACATACCTTGCTCCGGCTGCGCAATGATGCCGGGGCGTACGAAACCAAGTACCCCGAGAGGCGCCGTGTATTACGAAACCACCTATATCGTCAATCCTGACATTTCCCAGGAAAAGACCCAAGAACTGACCGATCAACTGGTCGCCAAGGTCGAAAAGGCCGGCGGCCGCATCGTCAAGCGCGAGTACTGGGGCGTTCGCCCGCTCGCCTATCCGATCGAAAAGCGCAAGCGCGGCCATTACGTGCTGCTGGTGACCGACGGCGAGGCCACGGCCCTGCAGGCCCTGGAAACCGCCATCCAGCTGGAAGAGCGCATCCTGCGCTTCTTGACCGTGCGCCTGAATGAGCTGTCCGACGAGCCTTCGCCGCTGATGCGCCGCCGCAAGGCGCGCGAGGAGAGGGCTGCCGAGGCGGATACGGGCGAGGACGAGGCCAAGCCGGCTGCCGAGGCAGAGGCAGAGACCGAAACCGGGAGCGCGGGCGAGGCCAAGCCGACCGACGAGACGGCTGAAGCCTGAGTCCGGACACGCAGTCGGTCGTGAACAGCGCCCGGCTTCACGGTCGGATCGACGAGGTCAGGCAGCGCTGGATGCCGGACGGCAGCCTGGCGGTGATCGCGACCCTGGTTCTGCCGCGCCCGGCACTGGGGCCGGTACGGGCCACCACGGCGAGCGAGCAACCGATTCCGCTCAGGGCCGAGGGGAAGATGGCCGAGTGCATCCAGGCCCAGCAGGGCAAGGACGTGGCCATCGAAGGGCAATTGAGACGACGATTTTACAGCCGGGACGGCGAGCCCTGCTGGGGCCAGGTAGAAATCTGGGTGAACCGATGCCAGCCGCTTGGGCCGGCAATGATTGAGGAGAAGGAACATGGCTGAAGAGACGAACAAGGAAACGGCAACGGCCGGTAGCGAGCGCGAAGCCCCGCGCGGTGAGCGTAGCGAACGCAGCGAGCGTGGCGAGCGCACGGCCGCACGTGGCGAACGTGACGAGCGCGGTGGTCGTGACGAGCGCGGTGGTCGTGGTGGCGGCCGCGGCGGCGGCCGCGGCGGCTTCCGCCGACGCAAGTTCTGCAAGTTCTGCGCCGATACGAGCCTGAAGATCGATTACAAGGATCCGGAGACGCTGCGCCATTACGTGACCGAGCGCTACAAGATCGTGCCGGCCCGGGTGACCGGCACCTGCGCCCGCCACCAGCGGGCCCTGACGACGGCCGTCAAGCGCGCTCGGGTCCTGGCGCTGCTTCCGTTCACGACGCAGCACCGCGACTGAACCGGCCTGCGGGCTCAGGCCCAAGCGCATGAACCCGACGCCGGCACCCAGGATGCCGACGGTTGCCGAATACGTCCTGACCCGCCGTGTCCCCTGCGCACTGCTGGCGGTCCTGATGTTTTCGATAGCCTGGTGGCTCCCGGCCCTGCTGCAGGGCCTACCGCTGCTGGCCTGGGTCGTGGCGGTGGCGACGATCGCCATCCACCTGCTGACGCCGGGGATGTTCGCGCTGATCGCCTTGGGCGGCGGCGGCATCTACGCCCTGCAGGTGGCCGCGCTCGCGGCCGCGGGCGTCGGGCTGGCGTCCGGCATCCACCTGCTGCCGGGGCTGGCGATGCTGCTGATGTACGGCGCGTTGCCGATCGTCGCGGCGACCAGCCTGCAGCGTCCGGGCGGACTGGCGCGCAGCGGCCAGAACCTGGCGATCGGCCTGCTGCTGGCGGTGCTGGTCGGCCTGCTGGCGGGGGCCCATGCCGCGAACATGGACATGCGCGGCTATGTCGACCATCTGCTGGCGCCGATGTTCGACAGTGCCAGCGCCCAGCTGCCCGCCCATGAGCCGGCAACGCTGGCGGCGCTGGCCCAGTTCCGCCGCAGCTCGGTGTGGATCCTGCCGGGGTCATTGGCGCTCGGCTTGTGGCTGATCTGGTGGGGGAATATCCTGCTGGCGAGGTCGCTGGCCGGACGTTACGGATTCTTCCGCGGCGATCCGATGCCCGTGCTGGGCATCCGCTTCGGGCGCTGGGTCGCGTATGTGTTCATCCTGGCCATGGCCGTCGCCAACATGGCTGGCGGCGATGCCCAGTACCTGGCCGTCGGCACGGCCATCCTGGGCTCCGGCATGCTGGGACTGCAGGGTGTGGCGGTGGCGCACAGTTGGTTGAAATTGAGGCAGCAGCCATGGATGATTGTGATGATGTACATGCTGCTTGCGATGTGGTCGGTGCTGGCGATCCCGTTCGTGTTGCTCGGCCTGATGGATGTCTGGTTTGATTACCGCCGACAGATGAAATCGGCAGATGGAGGATGATGATGCAACTGATTCTGATGGAGCGAATCGCCGGGCTCGGCAATGTCGGCGACGAGGTCAAGGTCCGGCCGGGATATGGCCGCAACTACCTGTTGCCGCAGGGCAAGGCCGTGACGGCCACCGATGCGAACCGCAAGGTGTTCGAGCGCCGCCGCCAGGAGCTGGAGGCCAAGCAGCAGGACGATCTGCAGCAGGCCCAGTCCCTGGCCGACAAGATGCGCGGCCTGACCCTGACCGTCGCCCGCTCCGCATCCGATGGCCAGCACCTGTACGGTTCGGTATCGCCGCACGATATCGCCGAACTGCTCGACTCGCACGGCTGCACGGTCGGCACACGCCAGGTGCTGGTCGATGAAGCGATCAAGACCGTCGGCGAACATGCCTTCCGCGTACGCCTGCACCCGGATGTCACGGTCGAACTGACGATCCAGGTCGAAGCCGCCGAGCACGATTGAGCGCCAACCCCCTGATTCGCACCGACACGCTCAGGGAGCGCGTCCCGCCCCATGCATACGATGCGGAACGGGCGGTGCTGGGGGGGATCATGCTGGACCCCGAGGCGCTCGAGCGCCTCGAGGGCACCCTGCTTTCCGAGCATTTCTATGTTGAGGCCAATGCCCGCATCTTCGCGGCCATTCTGAACCTGTCGGCCCGACATCAGCCGGTCGACGCCCTGACCGTCAAGGATCAGCTGGAACGCGCCGACGAACTGGATGCCTGCGGCGGCGAGGCCTATCTGGCCGAACTGGTCACCTCCATCCCGACCGCCGCCAATGTGCGCCATTACGCCGAGATCGTGCGCGAGCGCGCCGCATTGCGGCAGCTGTTGTCCGTGTGCGGGCGCATCTCCCAGGACGTCTACGAGGAGATCGAACGCGAGGTCAACGAGCACCTGGATCTGGCCGAAAAGAACGTGCTGGCCGTGGCCGAGAACTTCAATCGTTCGCGCCCGACCTTCAGCAAGATGGACAAGCTGATGCTCGAGGCCTACCACGAGCTGCAGGCCCGCTACGAGCAGAAGAAGGCCATCACCGGCGTGCCGACGGGCTTCGACGACCTGGACGAGCTGACCAGCGGCATGCAGCGCGGCGACCTCGTCATCATCGCCGGTCGCCCGAGCATGGGCAAAACCGCCTTCGTCATGAACCTGGCCCAGAATGCGGCGATCCGTGCGGATCATGCGCACGTCGTCGCCGCCTTCTCGCTGGAGATGTCCTCGCAGCAGATCGCCCAGCGCATGCTGGCCAGCGAGGCGCGCGTGGATATGAAGAACCTGCGCACCGGCCGCTTCTCGGCCGAGGACTGGCGCAAGCTCGCCTCGGCCAGCGGTGCCCTGGCCGAATCGGCGGTGTTCATCGACGACACGCCCGCGATCTCGGTGATGGAGGTCCGTTCCAAATGCCGGCGCCTGAAACGGGAGGCCAAGGCCCTGGACCTCGTCGTCATCGACTACCTGCAGCTGATGAGCGGGCGCGCCGATGCCGAGCGGCGCGAACAGGAGATCAGCGAGATCACGCGCGGGCTGAAGGCGCTGGCCAAGGAGATGGACGTGCCGGTGATCGCCCTGTCGCAGCTGAACCGCTCGCTGGAATCGCGGGCGGACAAGCGCCCGATGATGTCCGACCTGCGCGAATCCGGCGCCATCGAGCAGGATGCCGACGTCATCATGTTCATCTACCGCGACGAGGTCTACAACAAGAAGCCCGAGAACGAGGGCATCGCCGAGATCATCATCGCCAAACAGCGAAACGGCCCGATCGGCAACGTCAAGCTGACCTTCATCAACAAATACACGCGCTTCGAGAATCATGCCGCTGCCCGGGGCTTTGACGATTAGACGCCCGGCGGCGACACTCCGTTCATGAGCCGGCCCGCCATCGCCCACATCGACCTGGACAACCTGCGCCACAACTACCGGCTGCTCGACGAGCGTGCCGGCACGGCCGCCGTCATGGCCGTCGTCAAGGCCAATGCCTACGGCCACGGGCTCGATCTCGTGGCGCCGGCGCTGTTCGCGGACGGGTGCCGCCACTTCGGTGTCACCGATGCCAGCGAGGGGACCCGCCTGCGCAGCCTGCTGCCGGAGGATGCCGATGCCGCCATCTACCTGCTGTCAGGCATCTTCGATGCCGAGGATGCCCGCCTGGCCGCCGAACACGCCCTGGTCCCGGTCATCGCCGAAACGCTTCAGGCCGAACACCTGCGACAGGCGGGCTTTACAGGCCGGATCTGGATCAAGGTGGACACCGGCATGGGTCGGCTGGGCAGCCGCTCGCCGGCCGATCTCGCCGATATCTGCCGCCGCTACGGCATCCGGGTCGAGGGCATCATGTCCCATCTGGCCTGTGCCGACGATCCGGAGCACCCCCTGAACGCCGTGCAGGCCGATCAGTTTCAGGCCATCCTGGGCAGCTTCCCGAAGGGCACGCAGGCCTCACTGCTGAACAGCGCCGGCATCCAGATCCGACCTGACATGGCCGGCAATCTGGTGCGGCCCGGCATCGCCCTGTACGGCGCTGAGCCCATCCCCGGCTGGCCGATGGGCCTGAAGCCCGTGATGCGCCTGACCGGCCAGGTCATGCAGCTCCGCGAGATCCCCAAGGGGAGCTCCGTATCCTATGGTGCCAGCTTCATCGCACCGGATGCCATGCCGGTGGCCGTCGTCAGCATGGGCTACGGCGACGGCCTGCCACGCGGGCTGTCCAACCGGGGAGCCGGCATCCATGGTGATGCCCGGCTACCCATCGTCGGCCGGGTCTGCATGGACTACGTCATCCTGGACGCGCGGAACGCCCCGTCGATCCGGCCCGGCGACACCGTTGAGTTCTGGGGCGAGGCCCTGCTCGCCAACGAGGTGGCGGACATCCTCGATACCATCGCCTACACCCTGTTCGCCGGCGTCGGGCAGCGGGTGATCCGGAAGGTGCGTACGTGAGCTGGCTGCAGGCCTTCGGGGCGGGGGTCGAGGCCTTCCTGGCCCATCTGGGTCTGTATGCGAGTTTCCTCGGCCGCACCATCAAGCGCATGGGCAGCCGCCCCTGGTACGGCAGCCTGATCCTGCAGCAGGCGGAGATGGTCGGCGTGCAATCGCTGCCCGTGGTGCTGCTGACCGCCCTGTTCACCGGCATGGTGCTGGCCCTGCAGTCCTATATCGCCTTCCACCGCTTCGGGGCCGAGAGCATGGTCGCCGTCGTCGTGTCGCTGTCGATGCTGCGCGAACTGGGACCGGTGCTGGTGGGCCTGATGGTGTCCGGCCGCGTCGGTGCCTCGTTCGCCGCCGAGCTCGGCACCATGCGCGTGTCCGAACAGATCGACGCCCTGTGGACGCTGTCCACCGACCCGGTGCGCTACCTGATCCTGCCGCGGCTGCTCGCGGCCACGCTGATGCTGCCGCTGCTGGTCATCGTGGCCGACATGATCGGCATCACCGGCGGCTATGTGATCAGCGTGCTCATGCTGCACCAGAACCCGTCCGTCTATATCGACAAGACCACGCTGTACCTGCAGCTCAACGATTTCTATTCCGGCATCATCAAGGCCGGCTTTTTCGGCATGCTGATCGGCCTGATCGGCTGCACCGAGGGCTTCCATTGCCGGGGGGGTGCGGCCGGCGTCGGCCGGGCCACCACGCGTGCCGTGGTCATCGCCAGCATGAGCATCCTGGTTTCCGACTACTTCCTGACCGCATGGATGTTCGGATGAGTCAGGATACACAGCCCCGCATCCGCATCCGCGGCCTGCGCAAGGGCTTCGGCGACAAGCTGGTGCTCGACGGCATCGATCTGGACATCATGCCGGGGGAATCGATGACCGTGATCGGCATGTCCGGCAGCGGCAAGAGCGTGCTGATCAAGTGCATCCTCGGCCTGATGAAGCCGGATGCCGGCGAGGTACTCGTCGACGGCGAGAACTGGCTGGCCCTGGACGAGGCCGAACAGCTGGAGCGCATGCGCCGGGTCGGCATGCTGTTCCAGGGCGCTGCCCTGTTCGATTCGCTGCCGGTCTGGGAGAACGTGGCCTTCGCCCTGCTGCATCACGGCGAGTCCCGCGAGGCCGCGCGAAGCCGTGCCACCGAGGTGCTGGACTGGGTCGATCTGCCCGGCATCGAGGACAGGATGCCGGCCGAGCTTTCCGGCGGCATGGCCAAGCGCGTGGGCCTGGCCCGCGCGATCTGCCACCGTCCCGACATCGTGTTCTTCGACGAGCCCACGACCGGGCTGGATCCGATCATGTCGGACGTCATCAACCACCTGATCGTGCGCCTGCACCACGATTTCGATTCCACCATCGTCACCATCACCCACGACATGAAAAGCGCCATGGCGATCAGCGATACGATCACCATGCTCGCCAACGCGCGCATCCATCGGCAAATGCCCGCAAACGCGCTACAATCTGACAGGGATCCGGTGGTCCGGCAGTTCGTCGAAGGCCGGGCCGAAGGACCGATCAACGTCAGCGAACACAATGGGGCGGGGACATGAACAAAGGGGTGCAGACTTGAATGCCCAGGCCCGTCTGGGGGCCTTCGTCCTGGTTGCGCTGATCCTGCTGGGCCTGATGTCCAGCCGCATCGGCGGCTTCGTATGGTTCAAGCAGCAGCACAACATCGTCGAAACCGAATTCAACGACCTGATGGGACTCGAACCCCAGTCGGATGTGCGCATGGCCGGCGTCAAGGTCGGCTCCATTCAGGAGATCAAGCTCGACAAAGGCCGGGCCCTGGTGCGCATCGCGCTGCTGCCCGGCATCCGGCTGCCGGCGTCCACGCAGGCCTCGATCGTCAGCCGCGGCATGGTCGGCGAGAAATACCTGTCGCTGCATTCCACCCCGGGAGACACGCGCTGGCTGCCGGACGGGGCGCGCATCCCTTCCGTGCCGGGCGGCGACATCAACACCCTGATCGGCCAGATGGGCAGCGTCATCGCGGACATCCGCACCATCAGCGACGCATTGAAACAGATGCTGGCCAACGGCGATAGCAAGGACTCGCTGCGCGCCCTGATCAGCAAAACCAACACCACCGTCGCCGAGATCTCGCAGATGGTGCATGAGAACCGCAAGGACCTGCATGCCACCATCCACAACCTGAGCAAGGTCAGCGCGGACCTGAAGAAGGATCTGCCGGCATCGATTCACGAGCTGTCCGAGGCCACGAAGCAGCTGCCGGCGGCGATCCGCTCCAGCAAACAATTCTTCTCGGAAGGCACGACCACCGTGAATCATGCCGACGCCATCCTGGTCGACAACCGCGAGAACCTGTATCGCATGCTGTTCGAACTGCGCAAGTCCTCCGAGAACCTGGAGGCGCTGTCCGACGACCTGCGCCGCAACCCCTGGAAGCTGCTCAACAAGGGACCCGAGGTGCCGCCGGGCCCGCGTGCGCGCCAGGAGAAGATGGAGGAGATGCTGCTGACCACCGGCCAGATGGGAGTGAGCCCTGCGCAGCCGTAGCCTCGCCTTGCTGCTGATGCTGGGCCTTCTCGGTGCTTGCGCCACGAGCAAGCCGCCAACCCCCTTCAGTGCTGCCCAGCGTTACTACGAGGCGGGGCAGGATACCGAGGCCAGGCGCGCGCTCGAGAACGAGCTCGCGGCCCGGCCGGATAACCTCGACGCCCGCTACAACCTGGCCGTATTGCTGACGCGCATCGGCCACACGGATGCGGCGCGAAAGCTGTACGAGGAGAACATGCGGCGCGGCTGGCACCTGCCCACCGTCGTCAACCTGAGCGTGCTGTACCGCCAGGCCGGAGAGGCCGACCGTGCCCGCAAACTGCTGCAGGATGCCGCCGCGCATTTCCCGAACGAGGCCGTCCCATGGTACATGCTGGCCGGGATGGACGCCCGTGACGGGCACAACACCGAGGCACGCCGGGACTACGAGCAGGCCCTGCGTGCCGATCCCAGGAACGGCTATGCCCATATCCGCTACGCCCGCTTCCTGGCCGCGCACGGCGATGTCACCGCCGCCCTGACGCAAAGCGCCCGGGCCGTGGCGCTGCTGCCGAATATCGCATCCTGCTGGATGATCCATGGCGACATCCTGAACCAGACCGGAAAATACGATGCCGCCCTGATCGCCTACCAGAAGAGCGCCGCCCTGGACCCGGACGAGGCCGATGTGCGCACGCGCATCATTGCCGTGCTGCGCAAACTGGGCGACAATGCGCGTGCCGACCGGATGGAGCAGGCGCTGAAACGGCAGGCTGACATGCACGGGGAGGATCGATAGTGCCCTATATCAATGTGCGCGTCGCGGGCGCGCTGACACGGGAACAGAAGGAACGGATCGTCGACGGGATCACGCGCGTGATGCAGGAGGTGGCGGGCAAGCCGCCGGAGTCGACCTACATCACCATCGATGAGGTGGATCGCGGCAACTGGGCCAAGGCGGGGCGGCTTCTCGACTGAGACCCGCGCGGCTTTCCCGGACGGGCTATACTGACCGGGATGGGCAGCAATTCGGCCACGGACATCCCCTTCGTCCCCTCGAAGCCAGGCACCCTGGGCATCGAGATGGAATGGATCACCGTCGACAGCGCTTCCGGCATGCAGGCCCCACTGGCACCCGCCGTGTTCGACGCCATCGACCCGACCCCCAGGATCAAGCCGGAGCTGTTCACATCGACCATCGAGATCAACACCGGCATCCACATGCAGAGCCGGTCCTGCATCGATGAGATGGCCGCATCCCACCACCGGATCAGCCGCATCCTGGCCGGGCGAGACGGCGCCCTGATGTCGACCGGCACCCACCCGTTCGCAAGCTGGCAGGATCAGCAGGTGACCGACGATCCACGCTATCACCGGCTGATCGACGAACAGCAGCGGGCCGCCCGCCGCTTCAACATCTTCGGCATCCACGTGCATATCGGCATGCCCAGTGGGGATGCCTGCATCCGCACCATGAACCACCTGATGCCCATCGTGCCGTTCTTCCTGGCCATCTCGGCCAATTCCCCCTACTGGCACGGCGAGGATACGGGGCTGAGCTCCTACCGGACCAAGGTCTCCGAGAACCTGAGCCAGGGGGGCATGCCGTTCTATTACGACGACTGGCAGGACTTCCGGCACTGTGTCCACCGACTGATCGCCACGCACAGCATCGAAACCGTGCGCGAGATCTGGTGGGAGATGCGCCCGCATCCGGATTTCGGCACCCTCGAGATCCGCGTCGGCGACATGCCGGCCACCGCCGAGGATACGCACGCCTACGTCGCCTATGTCAGGAGCGAATGCCTGGCGGCCCTTTCGACCGATGGACAAGTGAAACGGATGCACCCGTCGCTGATCCGCGAAAACCGGTGGCGGGCCTGCCGCCACGGCATGCACGCCAGCATCATCGACCCGCATACCGAAAGGCAGTATCCGCTCCTCACCTGGCTCGAACGTCGCTTGGCATACCTTGAAACACGAGGAGCCGACGCCGTCGACCTGTCTGCCGTTTCCGGCCGTCTTCCGGCATGGCAGGCGGACGGTGACGGCGCCGACCGCCAGCGTCGCATCCATGCACAAACAGACTCGAGGGCGGCGATGATCGAAGGCATCTGCAATGACGGCTGGGCTTCCTGGCAGGATCAGGCGCAATGACGGCGGGGATCTCGCCCGGAGACCTGGCCGCCCATATCGCCGCCGTCATGCCGGCCGTTGTCGATATCCGGCGCCACCTGCACCGGCATCCCGAGTTGTCCGGCCAGGAACAGGCCACGTCGCGCTTCGTGGCCCGGCACTGCAAGAACCTCGGACTGGCGGTGGAGGAGCATATCGGCGGATTCGGCCTGCTCGCCCGGTTGCATATCGCGGACGACCGCCCCTGCATCGCCCTGCGCGCCGATATGGATGCGCTGCCCATCCATGAAACCACGGCTTGCGCCTATGCATCGGAGAATCCCGGCGTCTCCCATGCCTGCGGCCATGACGCCCACACGGCCATGCTGATCGGAACGCTGATGGTGCTGCAAGGCCTCGACGGGCTGGTGCACAACGTGGCGGCGATCTTCCAGCCGGCCGAGGAGACGACCGCCGGCGCCGCCGCCATGATCCGGGACGGCGTCCTGGAGCGCATCCGGCCGCAGCGGATCCATGCCCTGCACGTCTACCCCTACCTGCCGAGCGGCAGCATCGGCCTCAGGACCGGGCCGATGTGCGCCTCGGCGGACATGTTCGAGGTCGAGATCACGGGTCATGGCGGCCATGCCGCCCGGCCGCACGAATGCACGGATACCATTCTGGTCGCCAGCCACATCATCCAGGCCCTGCACCATATCGTCAGCCGGCGCGTGGACCCGATGCAGCCGGCCGTGCTGACCGTCGGTCAGATCCAGGGCGGCCATGCCCCGAACGTCATCCCCGAACGCGTCACGTTCTCCGGTACCGTGCGCACGCTGGACCAGCAGGTGCGCGACGAGATCCGCTCCCGCATGGACCACATCATCCGGCAAACGGCCGAGATCTGGGGAACGACGGCAAGCTTCACCATGAATGCCACGACCCCCCTGCTCGCCAATCCGCCGGAGATCATGCGCCTGACCGAGGATGCGCTGCGGCGCCTGATGCCCGACACCCCGCTGATCCGCATCGAGGCGCCATCGATGGGAGGAGAGGATTTCGCCGAATTCCTGCAACGGGTGCCCGGGTGCCTGCTGCGCCTGGGAACGGGGGCCACGCCGAACACCCGCCATCCCCTGCACCATCCCGCCTTCGACATCGACGAGCAGGCCATGGCCACCGGCATCGGGGCACTGGTCAGCCTTGCCCTGACGGAAGGCTAAGGATGCCCTGAGAAACGCAGCGCATCCATGTATGGCACCCATTGGGTGCGATGCGTGCAAGATTGCTCTCCTGCAATCTTGTGTGCGCAAAGGAAAAACCGCGCTTTTCCCTTTGCGCCCTGAAAGACTGCAGCGATGCAGCTTTTCAGAGTCTTCCTAGCACCGGGGGCTTGTATTTTGGCTCACCAGCCCCCATAAAGGTTCTATGCTGCGTCTGCTACTGGTCCTGCTGGTTTTCCTGCCGCTCACCGAATTGTACGTGCTGATCGAGGTCGGCAGCCGCATCGGCGGGGCCATCACGATCCTGCTCTGCCTGGCCACGGCGGCCATCGGCGGCTGGCTGGTGCGCGTGCAGGGCCTGCAGACCCTGCTGACGGCCCGCCGGCATCTGGAGGCAGGACAGATCCCGGCCGAGTCCGTGGCCCACGGCCTGCTGCTTTCCCTGGCCGGCCTGCTGCTGCTGACGCCCGGCTTCGTCACCGATATCATCGGTTTTCTGCTGCTGATCCCGGCCCTGCGCCGGCTGATCATGCGCCGATGGCTTCCCGGGTCCTTGTCCGCATCCGGCCAGGCGGCCTGGATCGAGGCCGAGATCGTCGAAAGCAGCGATGACCGGCACCATCCGCTTCATTAAATCTTAAGCTCGGCGCGGCTAGCTTCCGCGCAGATCGTGATCCGGAGGTTTCCATGAATCTAGCCACCCTGAGCTCCACCCAACTGGCCGATGCCCGCATCGCCTTTCTCGGCCGCACCTACGGCATGCTGGCCCTGTGCATCGCCGCCGGCAGTGTCGGCGCCTATGCCTCGCTGGGCATGGCCTTCCCCATGGCGCATCCGTGGCTGACCCTGTTCATGATGATGGGCGGCGTCTTCGTCGTGCAGGCCGTCCGCCATACCCCCGGCATCAACCTGCTCGCCCTGCTTGGCTTCGGCGCCCTGACCGGTTTCGCCATCTCCCCGCTGATCGGTCTGGTGGCCGCCAAGTCCGGCATGCTGGTGGCGCAGGCGTTCATGACGACGGCCGTCGCCTTCGTCGCCCTGACGGCCTATACCTTCGTCTCCCGCCGCGATTTCTCGTTCCTGCGCGGCTTCGTGTGGATGGGCTTGATCGCCGTGGTCATCCTGGGACTCAGCAACCTGTTCTTCCATTCGGCCACCATGGCCCTGGCGCTGAGCGGCATCAGCGTACTGCTGTTCTCGGCCTTCATCCTGTACGACACGTCGACCATCCTGCGCAGCTATCCCAACGACGAATACATCGCCGCCGCGCTGACCCTATACCTGGATGTGTTCCTGCTGTTCGAGAACCTGCTGGTGCTGTTCGGCATGCTGGATGACAACTGAGGAGGGAGGTCCTCCTGCCTGCTCATTTCGACAAGCGATCGCTAGGCGTATGACGCGATCAGGCGCCTGATCTGATCGGGCTGCACATCCTCGGCGATGAACGCATCGCCGATCGCATGCAGCAGGATGTAGCGGATGCGGCTGCCGATGTTCTTCTTGTCGTGTCCCATGGCATCCAGCCAGGTCCCCGCATCGAAGCGCGGCACCTCCGTCGGCAGCCCCGCGTCCCGGTAGATGCGGATGATCTGTTGTTCCATGCCGGCCGGGCCGTCACCGCGCTGCTCCGACAGGCGGGCGGCCATGCAGGTGCCGATCGCCACCGCCTCACCGTGCAGGTACTTCCGGTAGCCGGTCAACGACTCGATGGCATGGCCGAAGGTATGGCCGAGGTTGAGCAGCGCCCGCTCGCCCTGCTCGGTTTCGTCGGCCACGACGAGCGCGGCCTTGTGGCGGCAGGAAGCGAGGATGGCCTCGGAAACCGCGTCGTCGTCCAGCGCAAGCAGTTCCGGCATGCGCGCCGAGATGCGCTCGAAGAAGGCGCGATCGCGGATCAGGCCGTACTTGATCACCTCCGCCAGCCCGGCGCGCAGCTGACGCCCGTCCAAGGTGCGCAGTACCTCCGGGTCGATCCATACGAGCTTCGGCTGGTAGAAGGCACCGACCATGTTCTTGCCGTGCGGGTGGTTGATCGCCGTCTTGCCGCCGACGCTGGAATCCACCTGGGCGAGCAGCGTCGTCGGCACCTGCACGAAGGGGATGCCCCGCCGGTAGCAGGCGGCCGCGAAGCCGACCATATCGCCGATCACCCCGCCGCCCAGGGCCACGACCGGCTCGTTGCGCGCCAGCTTGGCCTGCATCAGGGCATCGATGATCGTGCCCCACTGCTGCATGTTCTTGTGTTCCTCGCCATCCGGCAGGACGCATTCGCCGACCTGCCAGCCCGCGGCCTCGAGGCTGTGGCGTACCCGGCCGAGATACAGCGGCGCCACGACCTCGTTGCTGACCACCAGGCAGCGGGACGCGGGCCCGAACAGGCGCTGCATGGCGACACCGAGATGATCCAGGCAAGCGGACGCGATATGGATGTCGTAGCTGCGCCGGCCCAGGGCCATGCGGAAATCGTGGTGCATCTCAGTCATGGCCGGATTGTGACAGAAAGGCATGGATATCATCCACTGCTTCCTGGGCGGAGCGCCGGCCCGTGTCGATCCTCAGGTCGGCAATGGCCTCGTACAATGGGGTACGGATGCGCGCCAGTTCCCTGGCCTTCGCCAATGGATCCACCCCGTTGATCAGCGGCCGGTTGGCATCGCCTTCGATGCGGGCGGCCGACACCTCCGGCGCCGCATGCAGCCAGACCACGGTCCCGCAGCGCCGCATCCGCTCCCGATTGGCCGACAGCAGCACTGCCCCACCCCCGGTGGACAGGACACGGCCTTCGCGATCGTCGGTGCAGTACAGGGCCAGCATCTCGCTTTCGAGCGCGCGGAACAGGCACTCGCCCTGTTGTGCGAACATGGTCGGAATCGGCTTGCCGGCCCGTTCCACGATGACCTCGTCCAGGTCGATGAATGCCAACGCGAATCGGGCGGCCAGAAGCCGCCCGATCGTCGTCTTGCCGGCCCCCATCGGACCGACCAGGGTCAGTTTCACCGTCAGGTGTTCGATCCCTGCGTAGCCATCGGCTGGATGATGGTCGGGGTCAGGAAGATCAGCAGTTCGGTGCGGTTGTCGTTGACCGCCTTGTTCTTGAACAGCCAGCCCAGGATGGGGATATCCCCGAGGCCCGGGACCTTGTTCGTGGTACTGCCGGTGGTCTTCTGATAGATGCCGCCGATCACCACGGTCTCGCCGTTGGCCAGGAAGGCGCTGGTGGTGATCGTCTTCGTGTCGATGCCGGGGTTGCCGCCCACCGAGATCGTCGTCGAAGGCGCGTCCTTGGTCACCGTGATGTCCATGATGACCTTGTTGTCGGCCGTGATCTGCGGCGTCACCTGCAGCGACAGGTTGGCCTGGGTGTACGTGGTCGTGGCCGGGGACGTGCTCGTCGCCGGCGTCGTCACCGGGATCGACACACCCTGCGAGATCGTCGCCTGCTTCAGGTTGGAGGTGATCAGGCGCGGATTGGAGATCACCTTGGCCTCGCCGTTGTTCTCCGCCGCCGACAGCTCCAGCGACAGGTTGAAGGCACGGCTCAGGCCGCCGAGCACCATGCCGACCGCACCGCCGGAGCCGGCCGACACGGTCGCGGCGGGCATGTCGATCAGGAAGCCGCTATCGCCCGTCGACGTCACCGCCGTGGTCGAGGTCGGGCTTCCGGAGCCCTGGGCGCCGCCGATCGTGATCGAGTTGCCACCACCGGTGCGCTGGACCTGCCCGCCCCAGCGGATACCGATGCTGCGGCTGAAGTCCTCCTTGGCCTCGACGATGCGCGACTCGATCAGCACCTGCTGCACCGGCTTGTCGATGGCGGCGATCAGCCGTTTGACGTTGTTGATCGACTCGACCGTATCCTTGACGATCAGGGTATTGGTGCGCTCATCGATCAGGAAGCTGCCGCGCGGCGACAGGATGCCGACGCTTTGCGGCTGGCCGGACGCGCTGGTGGCCGTAGCGGCCTGGCTGGTGGCCGCCGTGGCCGTGGCCGTGCCGCCGGTCGAAGCACCGCCCTTGGTCGCATTGGCCGAGGCGTTGTCCAGCATCTTCTTGACATCCGCGACCTTGGTATAGCTCAGCGTGATGAACTCGGTCACCAGCGGCTCCAGCTGGGTGGAACCCTGCTGGGCCTCCAGTTTCGCCTGGTACTCCTTGCGCAGCACATCGATCGGCGCGATGCGGATGACGTTGCCCTCCTGCTCCTTGCCGAGCCCGCGCGCGGACAGGATCAGATCCAGGGCCTGATCCCATGGCACGTCGACCAGGCGCATGGTCAGCGTTCCCTTCACGTCGTCCGACATGATGATGTTCAGCTTGCTCATCTCCGCGATCAGCTTCAGCGCGTTGCGGATATCGATGTCCTTGAAGTCGAAGGTCACCTTCTGGCCACTGTAGGCGAATTTCGAGCTCTTGGCGCCGCCCTGCCGGGCCGCGGCGATATCCTCCGGCTCCAGCGTCACGGTCAGCAGATTGCCTTGCTGGTAGGAGGACATCTCGACCTTCTCGCGCAGGCGGGCAACGATGCGGACGTTGTCGTCGACCTGGTAGCTGTCGATCTGGTTGATCGGGCCGGGGAATTCACGCACGTCCTGCGTGCGCTCCTGGCCCTCGGCCAGCGTCGCCTTGCGCACGTCGATCAGCACGTTGCCGCCCTTGCGGTACATGTTGACCACCGGATTGGTCGTATCCGTGCGGATCACGATATGGGAAACGCGGTCTTCCGGCTGGAAGTTCACGCTCTCGACGATCGTGCTCTCGGACTTCTTCCTCGGCAGCACATTGCCGAAGCGGACCACCATCTCGTCCGGACTGGCCTGAACCTGATACTTGCTCTCGGCGGATGGCAGCAGCCCCACCACCAGACGGACCCGGCCATTGCCCTGACCGACGGTCACGTCGTTCACGCGTTGCGTGGAATAAGCATAGTGCTCCTTGGGCAGCAGCGATGTCGCCCCCCAGAAGTCCAGGATCATCGTCTGGCCCTTGTTGGTCATGAAGGCATCGTGGCTGGCATCCATGTGGTCGCCATGCAGCACCAGTTCGGTCACCGAACCGCTGTCATAGACCTGGATATCCTTGATCTGGGCCTTCTTCGCGGCTTTGGCAGCGGCCGCGGCCTGGGCTGGCTTCTGGATGCGGACGTCCAGGTTGTTGCCATCCTCGACGATCTTGTAGGCCTGCTTGCCCTGGAGCCCGATCTCGACCTTCACGCCGTCGGGCGTCTGCATCGGGAACACGGACGTCACGCCGTCCGTGCCGTCGGCCTTCACGGGCTCGACCGTGGATGCGAGCTTGGCCCCGGGGAGTTGCAGAACCACGCGCACCGGATCCTCGAGATCGAAGACCTCGTAGTTGACCTTCTGATCCATCTTGATCTTCACCACGGAGACATTGCCGGTCTGATCGAGCGCCACCCCGCTGACCGTCGTGGCCGCGTGGGCGCTGCCCGCCAGCCCCATGATGAACAGGGCGCCACAGACCAGCATCATGTGGCCTACAGATTTGCTTCGTTCTCTCAGCATTGTCGGTTCCTTTTGCATTGCATACTCCCGGACCTTGCGCATCATCTTAGCGCCGTCCTCGCCGGCCGTTCGTGTTCTCAGCCTGTTCTATGAAACGATAGGTCGTCACCTTGCCCGTGATCGTCAGCGGCCCACCGGCCGTGGTCTGGCCGAGGGTCAGGTTGCTGATGTCGACAATGCGCGGCATCTCCCCGACCCGCTTCAGGAAGGTCAGCATCTGACCGTAGGACCCCGAAACATCCAGGTTCACGGGCACCTCGGCGTAAAACTGCTTCGACACCTCAGCGCCGGGCTTGAAGACGTGGAATTCCAGTCCGCTGTCCTTGCCCGCCCATGATACGTTTTCCAGCAGGTCCGGAATCTCGGATTGCTTGGGCAGCATGCTCAGCGCCACGGTCAGTTGCTTCTCGAGCTGCGCATATTCCTTGCGCTTGCGCGGCAGATCCTTGGCCAGGCGCTGGTTGCGCTGCAGAATCAGCCGCTGCTGCTCCACCTGCTGCTGCTGCTGCTTGATCTGGTCCTGGACGGGCATCCACCCGAAATAGAAATAGGCCGCAAGGATCAGCACGAAGCCGGCGGCCACCGCCGCGGCCTTCTGCCACATCGGCAGCGGCAGGACAGGGCGCAGGACCTCGAGCGCGGAAAGGTCGATCGAATCGAGCTTCACGATTTCCCTCCCTTCTGGTCGACACGATCAAACACCAGGTCGAACTGGCGCACCGCCACCCCCCCGACCTGGGTACGGGTGATCACCTGCAACCGCACGTTGCTGAAGATCGGTGAAGCGTCGAGCGCACGCATGAAATTGGCCACGGCATTGTTGCTCTCTCCGAGGCCGGTGAGATTGATCTGCTTGCCCGTATCCTTGACCGAGGTCAGCCACACGTTCTCCGGGATGACCTTGGCCAGTTCCACGAAGGTGTTCAGGGACCTGAAGCGGCCGTGCTGCAACTGATCCACGAGCTTGAGCTTGCGCTCCACGTCGGCGCGCAGCTTGTCCAGGTTCTTGATCTTGCCGATCTCCTTCATCAGGGCGTGGTTCTGCGCCTGCAGGCGCCCGAACTCGTCCTGGAGATCGGACAGGTTCGAGGTTGCCATCCATTGCATCGACAGGCTGATCGCCACCGCCAGGACCAGCGCCCCCACAGCAGCGATCAGATGTTGCAGGATCTGCTTCTGGCGCCTCTCCGTACGGTAGGGAAGGAGATTGATCCGGATCATTTGTCAAAGCTCCTCAGGGCGAGGCCGATGGGCACGACCATCATCGGGCCGATGCGCTCGAGGTATTCCCTGTCGAACTTGCGGTTGGCGATCTTGATGTTCTTGAACGGATGCAACACCGCCGTCTCGATGCCGAGGCGTTGTTCGATCTCGCTGGCGATGCCGGGGATCATGGCCGTGCCGCCGCTGAGCAGGATCTTCTGCACCGGAAACTCCGCATGGTTGGCGGCATAGAAGTCCAGTGAACGCACCAGTTCGGAGGTCAGGCCGACATAGAAGCGTTCCAGGGCCTCCGGGCTGATGCCCGAGAAGTTCTCGAGCTTCATCTGCTCTGCGGCCTGATAGCTGATCTTGTGCTCCTTCTGGATCTCCTCGGTCAGGTTGTGGCCGCCGAAGAACTGGTCGCGGACGAAGGACATCTGTCCGTCGATCAGGACATTGATGTTCATCAGGCTTGCGCCGATGTTGACCAGGGCGTTCACCTGCGCATCCTCGGGGCTCACGACCTCGGCTTCGCCGCCGTAGGTACCATGCTCTTCGGTGAGCTCGGCGGCGTTCTCCAGCGCGAAGACGGCGCAATCCACGCACTTGGCCTGCAGCCCCGCCTCGTTCAGCACCAGCTGGAAGTCCTCGACCACCTCCCGCTTGCAGGCCACGAGCACGACATCCATTTCCTCCGCATCGCTGCTGGACTTGCCGAGGATCTGGAAATCGAGATACACGTCATCGATATCATACGGAACATGCTGGTCGGCCTCGAACTGGATCTGGGTTTCCAGCTCGAATTCGGTCATGGTCTGCATCGAGATGGTCTTGATGATCACCGCATTGCCGGAAACGGCGATGGCCACGTTGCTGCTGGAGGGGCGGGCCACCTCGATGGCATCCAGGAGTGCCTGCGACACGGCCATCGAGTCGATGATCGTGTTTTCGACGATGGCATCGCGCGGCAGCGGCACGATCGCCATCGACTTCAATTCGTAACCCGTGCGGGACTGCGCCAATTCCACCAGCTTGATGCCGGTGGCGCTGATATCCACGCCCATCAGGCCTTCTTGCTTACCGGAGAACAGGGCCACTTCCCCTCCTATCTTCAAGCGCTACTGGCACTTATGGATGCAACTTAGCCACACATAAAGAAAAAGTCAACATGACTGTCCGAAGGTACAGGGCGAACAGCTTAGGGCGTGGAGACCTCTTTTTTCAGAAACACGATCAGCGTCTTCAGTTCATCCTCGCTGATGTCGATGGCCGGCATGCCCTCGCCGTTACCCCTGACGCCCTTTTCCAGGGAATTCAGGATCACGTTGTCCGGATAGGGAAACTTCGTCTCCGGGTTCAGGATATATTTGAGCAGCCCGGTATGTCCCTTCTCCGTGCTGTTGCTGTCATAGACGTGGCATGCCTGGCACTTGCTTTCCCAGATCTTCCGCCCGTCATCGTCGTCACCGGGTGCGGCCGTGTCTTCCTGCGGGGCGATGCCCGCGAGCGGCTGGACCTCGCGACGGCTGTTGTCCCTGTCCTGGACCGGCACGTCGTCGGGATTGTCGGAGAAGTGCATCACGCCGTTGGCATCCGTCCATTGATAGACCTGTCCGGCCACGGCGGCGCCGGGGGATGCCAGCAGCATCAGGGCCAGGCCTGCCGCTGCCGCGGCAGGCCAGGCAAGCCTGCGTTTCCGTGTCGACATCACTGCCCCTTGATCTCGGCGATGTTCTGCACCTGCTTGATCGTCAGGCGCGCCGTGCCGGTACGCAGGCGGTCGAAGGAGTTGAAGTTGTACGAGATCGCGATCATCGAATGGTCGCCGGTAGCCTGGTCCTCCAGCCACAGGCCGTTGCCGACCAGCAGGGCGCCGTTGACGTACTGGAACGGCCCGGCACTGCTGCTGCCGCCCGGCACCTCCGATCCCGAATGCGCCTCGATCTCGCACGAGTCCGGCGTGTACAGCATGCCGGAGGTGTTCATGAAGCCGTGCACGTCGAACAGGCCGCCGGCGAAGGCCATCGCCGGCAGATCCTCCCAGTCCGAACTGAAGAAATTCGGCATCTTGACGGCCGTGCCGTCGCCGTTGGCATCGATGGTGATGGCCATGTTGTCGGCCGGCACATCGAACGGGGTGTAGCTCTTGCTGGTCATGATGCCGTCGGTACCGGCGGCGTTCTGGGTCAGGTTCGCCCACCAGCTGCCGGCATCCTTGGTCGAGGTCGTCGCATCCAGCTGGTCCATGCGCAGGGCGTCGAAGGCGATCATCCAGCCGCGCTCGTAGCCGTTGGGGAAATAGGCGTGGAACTTGTCCTGCTCGGCCATCGAGGCCCACGCGGTGTTGTCGAAGTCGGTGCGGCGCGCGGCGCCGGTGTTGAACTTCTGGGTCCAGACGTTGTATTGCGGCGTCGAGCCGGTCAGGTCGCTGAGGATCGACGTGCGCGTGCTGTTGCCGTTCGGCAGCTTCATGGCCTCGCGCATCCAGTACTCCCAGACATAGGCATCCGAGATCTCCGAGGCCTGGTAGGCGGTGCTCTTGCCCATCACATACTTGCGGCGGGCGATGTCCAGGGTGTCCATGCGCCCGTCCGGCCCCGTCGTATGGGGGTCGGTGTACTGCACGAAGCTCTGCAGATCGTCGACCGGATTGATGTTCAGGGTATCCCAGTCCATCAGCACGACGTCGCGTCCGGAGGAACGCGGCAGGATGACGTTGCTGCGCCCGGTCAGCGAGGCGGCGTCGTGCGTGGCCACGTCGGTGTAGTTGTCGATGTAGTCCTGGGTGCTGTCGAAGAAATGATCGGGATCGTAGGTGCGCGAATCGACGTAATCGATCAGCAGCATGCCGTACACGGTCATCGTGCCCGAATAGGGCTCCCGCTTGCTGCTGGAGTTCGCCGACGACGGGATGCTGGTGCCCGGCCACATGGCCTCGTAGTCCACCATCACCGGCGAGGAGCTGCCCGTGCCCGTGCCCGACCAGCTATGCGTCGTCGTGAACTCGGCACCGGCCACCGGCTGACTCGGGTCCAGGTACATGTCGCCGCGTGTCTTTCTGGTACCGCCATGATGGCCCCACCCGTACGACGACTGGGTCTCGACCGGGATCACCACGCGCACGATGCCGAACATCGGATAGCCGTGGACGATGTTGTTGACGAAGTTCTCGAACGACATGGTGCCGGTCGGCTGGTAGCTGAACATCTTGGCCCAGCCGGTGTTGTTCAGCACGTCGCTGCGCCACTGGGCCCACAGGCGGTTGGCGGCGAAGCGGATGCGGTCCATGTCGAAGGCCTGGCCGTTCTTGGTGAACATGTTGTTCAGGGTCTCGGCGTTGGAAGGCGGCAGCTTGTTGTTGGTCAGCGCCGTGACCAGACCGGTGCTGCTGTTGTAGGTGCCCAGGCGATGCACGAAGGTCTTCGGCACCGTCCCCGACGGGCACTTGCTCGGATCGCCCTGGTCGCAGGTGTTGAGGGTGGCGCTGGACAGCGAGTTGCTGCGCACGTCCGAGTTGTTCATCTTGACCTCGACGTACAGGTCCGGCGTCGGCGGCGTGTAGCCGGACGGGTACAGGTTCGGGTTGACGGCGGCCCACGGATTCACGTCCGAGCCGACATACGGGTAGGAGCGTGCCGAGGTCGTGGACTGGGTATTGGTCACCAGCACGTTGACGCTGTTGCCCTGCGTAAAGTCGACGATGGTGTGGTAGGTCGCATCCCCCGGCGTCGAGCCCCAGGCGCCGGCGATGCCGGCATGGGAGAGAACACCCAGGAGAGCGGCGGCGCCGATGGCGAACAGACGATGTCGTACGATCTTGAACATGGAAGGCCTCCTTACTGGTAGCCGTTGGTCATCGCCCCGAGGTTAGCCGGGAAGCTGTTCGATGCCGTGCCGATCTTGGCGCGCAGCATCCGCAGCGGCTTGCCGTTCACATAACCGATCGAGTAGGCATAGACGGCATAGTCGTTGCTGGTATTCGAGGTGTCCTTCTCGCTGAGCGGGGCGACGCCGCTGGTGTCCATCACCGCCGGCACCAGCCAGACCACGGCCCCGTTGCCGCTCGGCAACGCCGTGCCGCTGCCGAAGGCCTCCGGCGTCACGGCCACGGCGTTCGACGGCTTGGTGACCGTGATGTCCAACGCCACGTGCTTGGGCAGGGTCAGCGTCGACAGATTCACCGACGTCGGACTCGTGGGATCATAATTGATCGTATTGTTGATATCGAAGTAGCCGAGCGTGTTGCTGGTCGGGGGGTTGCCCGCCTGGTTGGGCGTGGTCTCGATTTCGCTGTTGTCGGCCACGCCGTCCCCGTCCAGGTCCACATTGTTGTCCTTGCTGGGGAAGTCGGGGTCCGTGTACAGGGCCCAGGTGAGGTAGTTCAGACCGGCCTCGGCCAGGTAGAAGGCCTGGGTGGAGTCGCGCTCGGAGATGCTGGTATCCTGGTTGACCTTGCCCCTGAGGTACAGGCCGACGAGCATGATGGTCAGGATCATCAGGATCACCAGGCTGGTGACCAGCACAAAACCGCGTTCGTCATGGTTGCGCTCGTACATGCATTGTCTCCTAGTTATTCCTGGGCAGCACATCGAAGCTGATCTGCAGATCCCTGTTTGTCCTGTCCACGGACTTGTACTGGCTGACCAGGGTCAGCGTGCGCATGGCCGCCAGGTTGCTGTTCGAGGTCGGCGACGCCGAGAAGCCCGTCGCCTGGTTGAGGCCGCGCAGCACCTCCTGGCAACCGACGCCGGACGTGGACCATTTGTTCGGCACGTCCCAGCACAGCTTGCCGCCGGTGGCGGTGGTGCCGCTGCTGAACTGGAAGGCGCCCCACGAGGAATCCAGGGTGCCGCAGTTCGCCGCCGTCAGGGTCACCGGGGCGCCCAGCGGCTGGTAGACCAGCCGGCTGTTGCCGGAGTCCCAGCAGATGCTGGTGGCCAGGCGCAGCTGGCTGCCCATGATCTGGGAGGCGATGCGCAGGTCCTCGACGGCGTCGACGGTCGATGCCTGGCTGGCCTGCACGCGCGACTGCATCAGCACATTGCTGTACAGGCCGGCCAGGATGATCATCACGATGACCATCGACACCAGCAGCTCGATCAGCGTGAAGCCCCGCGACCGCTCCGCAGCCATGTTCGATTCGGAACCCGTCCTCATTGCATCCTCTGCATGTTCGACACCGTCACCCGATGCACGCCGGAGGCGTTCTTCCAGTACACGGTGATGGCCCGCACGTTGGTGTTCGTACCCGCCCCGCTCATGGCGGTGTCCGATACGCCGCTGACCGGCGTCGCGTCGAAGCTCTGGAGCTGATAGACGGTGTTGTTGATGGTGACCGTCGTCGTCTGCGTCGGCGTGGTGTTGGTGCTGTACCACTGCTCCAGCTGCTGTTCGGCCACGTGCACGGCGACCGTGCGCTGCTTGGCCGTGTTGTCGGAGCGCATGACCGCCACGGTGAAGATCCCCATCGCCAGCAGGATCACGGCGGAGATCACCATGGCCACCATGGCCTCGATCAGCGTGAAGCCGCTTTGCCGCTCGCGTCCGTTCACGTCACGCCTCACAGGTAATACGCCCGGCCCACGATATTGACCGAAATGCTTTTCGTGGTGCCGTTGTTATTCTTGATGTCGATCGTGTCCGTCGTATTGGTGGTGCCATCACTGTTGAACGTCAGGGTGGCGGCCGTATAGGTCATGGTAAGGCTCTTGGCGTAATCACTGAGCAGGTACTGCTGCTGCTCGGCCCCACCCGAATCCAACGTATAGCTGCTGCCTGTGAAGACGATGGATACCGAGCGATTGCCGGAGATGGCCATGACCCGCGCCTGCTTGATATGCGCCATCAGGGTTTCCGACGCGCTCTGCAGGGCGGTGCTCTCGCGCCAGGCGTTGAAGGCGGGCAGGGCCACGGCCAGGATGATGCCCATGATGCCGATCACGACCATCATCTCGATCAGCGAGAAGCCCTGTTGCCGCTCTGCTTGCCGGCCATAATGGTTCCCACGTAGGGGGATTGCTATGCGCACACCTTCTGCCATCCTGTAATTCATAGCTCCTGCAACAAATTTGACCGTGACCGCGATCACAATAGGCCATGTCCATTTTTACCGCAACCTGCCACGCCGTCCCGCTTTCGGGTGATCGGCCGTCGCCGGCGCGTCGCGACTCAGTCGTAGGGCCGGCCCATGATGTTGACCGTGATCTTGTGCGCGCTGCCATCGCCATTCCGGATGACCACATGGCCGAAGTTCGCCATGCCGCTGCTGCGGAAGGTCAATTTGTTGCCGCTGAAAGAGACATCGGTGAACGCCAGGGCATCGGAATACTGGCTCAGCGGGTATTGCTGCTCGTTGGCTCCGCCCGAATCCAGCGTGTAGCCGTCCGGCGCAAACACGACCCGCACGGTTCGATTCCCGGAAACCGCCATCAGCCGCGCCTGCTTGATATGCGCCATCAGGGTTTGTGTGGCGCTTTGCAGGGCGGCGCTCTCGCGCCAGGCGCCGAAGGCAGGCAGGGCGAGGGCCAGGATGATGCCCATGATGCCGATCGCGACCATCATCTCGGTCAGCGAGAATCCCCGCTGCCCTGCCTCTTGCCGATTGGAACAGTCCCCACGTAGGGTTCGCGCCATGCGCATCTTCCTCGCCATCATGAAGTCGATAGCTGTTCTCACCGTCCTGGCTGCGATATCAATGACCGTAGGCTATCTCTATTTCTCCCGCAACCTGCCGCACCTGACTTCGCTTGCGGACTACCAGCCGCCACTGACCACGCGCATCTTCAACGACCGTGGCGAGCTGATCGCGGAATATGCCGACGAGCACCGCATCCTGACCCCGTTCTCCGAGATTCCCCTGATGGTGCGCAACGCCTTCCTGGCGGCCGAGGATCAACAGTTCTACGAACACCCGGGCATCAATCCCGCCCGCATCCTGTCGGCCGCCATCGCCAACCTGCGCGCCGGACACACCGTGCAGGGCGGTTCCACGATCACCCAGCAGGTGGCGAAGAACTTCCTGCTGTCGCCGCAACGGACCTATACCCGGAAAATCCGGGAAGCCATCCTGGCCTACCGGATCGAACAGAAATTCACGAAGGATGAAATCCTCTACCTTTACCTGAACCAGATTTACCTCGGGCGCGGCGCCTACGGCGTCGCCTCCGCGGCCTGGCGCTACTTCGGAAAGCGCCTCGACCAGCTGACGCTGGGCGAGGCCGCGATGCTGGCCGGCCTGCCCAAGGCGCCGACTTCGTATGCGCCCAATCTCCACCCCAGGCGCGCCCTGCAGCGGCGCAACACGGTGCTGTCGCTGATGCTCACGAGCGGCCTGGCCAGCAAGGCCGATGTGGACAAGGCCCTGAAGGAGCCGCTGACGGTCGCCCCGCTGTACGAAAACACGTTGACGGATTCCTACGAAAATGCCGTCTACCAGCAGCTGGCCGGCCAGTTCGGCGCTTCGACCCTGCGCCGGCAGGGCCTGACCGTCCTGGTACCCTACGACCCCCAGGCCGAGCAGGCGGCCCAGAAGGCCGTGCGTACCGGAGACCTGGACCTTGAACAGCGCCAGCCCTACCGCTTCCCGACCCACCATGATCAGGCCGACTGGCCCACGCTTCTGGCCTCCTGGAAGGCGGACCGGGAGGCGGCCCAGGGCCCGCTGGGCACCGACCAGACCATGCCGGCGCTGGTGGAGGCGGTACTTCCCAACGGGGATCTGAAGGTCGATGACGGCCTCAAGCAATGGACCCTGTCCAAGCCGGACTGGCGGTGGGAGGACTATCCCGACACCCGGCAGGCCGGGCAGCCTCCCGGGCAACAGGCCGCGCCGCTACCCGCAAAGTACAATCGCCCGCGCACCTGGATTGCCGGCGACGAGATCCTGCTGCAGGGCGACGGCAAGGGCGGGGTGCGCCTGACGCAGGCCCCGTCGATCGAGTCGGCCCTGTACAGCGTGGATCTGCAACGCGGCACCGTACTGGCCCGCGTCGGCGGCTACGATTACCACTTCGGCGATTTCGACCGCGTGTCGCAGGCCGAGCGCCAGCCCGGTTCGGCCTTCAAGCCGTTCATCTATGCCACGGCCCTCGATGAGGGGTACACGCCGGCATCGATCCTGATGGACTCCCCGATCGTCTTCGACAACCAGGAACTGGACGAGTTCTGGCGCCCCGAAAACTACCGGAACCGCTTCGCCGGCCCGGTGACCCTGCGCAACGCCCTGGAGCACTCGCGCAATCTCGCCTCCATCAAGCTGCTGCAGAACATCGGCGTCAGCACCTTCCTGCGCGCCCTGAAGAACTACCCGATGCACGAGAAGTTCCCGGCGCAGCTGGCGCTGGCGCTGGGCGCGACCGAGGTGACGCTCGAGGATCTGACGAACTCGTACATCGTGCTGGCCACCGGCCAGCGCTGGAAGCCGGTCGCCGTGCAGCAGGTCCAGGATCGCACCGGCACGACGCTGTACCGCTCCGTCGCGGGCCATCGCTGCCAGGTCTGCCATGCCGACCCGGTACTGGCCGTCAACGATGCAATGAAGCCGGCCACCCCGGTGCTGGACCCGACCACCAGCTTTTTGATCACCAACCTGATGCACGGCGTGATCCAGCATGGCACCGGCCGGGGCGCCAGGGCACTGGGACGACCGGCGGCCGGCAAGACGGGAACGACGGACAAGCAGGTCGATGCCTGGTTCATGGGCTTCACGCCGCAGGTCCTGACCGGCGTCTGGTCGGGCCGGGACACCCCCACGAGCATGGGCCATACGGAAACGGGCGCGCACGCCGCGCTGCCGATCTGGCTGCAGGCCATGAAGGCCTTCGAAAAGGGCCGGCCGGTGGAAAATTTCACGCCGCCGCCGGGCATCGAATGGGTGATGATCGATCCGAAAACGGGCCAGCCCGCCGACGTCAGCACCAAATCACCGTTCCTGGAGGCCTTCCGCCAGGGTACGGCGCCGACGGACGCGAACGGCAATCAACCCGGGACCCCGTCCACGGATCACCCCAACGGCTTCTACGGCCTGGGGCTCTAGCGTTCGAACAGGTGGCCGACCTTGGCCGCCATGATGAAATCGTTTTCGTGCAGGCCGCCGATCTTGTGCGTATAGAAGACGACCGTGCAATATCCCCATCCGTAGCAGATGTCCGGATGATGGCCCTCCGCTTCCGCCAGCTCGCCCACCCGCAAGGCCATGGCCTGGGCTCGCGCGAAATTGGCGCCGGTGAACGTCCGGCGCAGGCGTGTGCCGCCATCGATCAGCTCCCAGTCCGCCACCTGCTCCAGCATCGCCCGGGCAGCGCTTTCGGTCATCGGGGGAACGCCCCCCTGGCACGGGACGCAGTGCTTATCGGTCAGGTCCATCGGTCCCTCCTTGCATGGCCGGCGCCGGTTCCGGGTAGGGAATGTGATCGAGCAGCAGCTTGTACTCGATGGCATCCACCAGCGCCTGGTATCCGGCCTCGATGATGTCGGTCGACACCCCGACCGTACCCCACTTGTGGCGCCCGTCGGTCGATTCGACCAGCACCCGCACGGCCGCACGCGTCGCCTGCTTCGTGGTCAGTACCCGCACCTTGAAATCCGTCAGGCGCATCTGCGCCAGGCCGGGATAGAAATCGAGCAGCGCCGTGCGCAGGGCGTTGTCCATGGCATTGATCGGGCCGTTGCCGAGCGCGGCCGCATGGGCCGGCCGCCCGCCCACGCTGACGCGGACGGTCGCTTCCGCCACGGGCTGGCCCTCATGGCCCTCTTTTTCGTCGTAGACCCGGAAACCCTCCAGTTCGAAGTAATGCCGGAAGCGCTGCATCGCCTTGAGCAGCAGCAGCTGCAGCGACCCCTCCGCCCCTTCATAGATATAGCCCCGGGCCTCGTGGTCCTTGACCTGCCTGACCGATTCGGCCACCGCCGGGTCGTCCGGGTCCAGCTTTTGGCCGAGATCCATCTGGGACAGCTTGACCAGGACGTTGCTCCGCCCCGCCTGGTCGGACACCAGGATGCGCTGCTCGTTGCCGACCAGTGACGGGTCGATGTGCTCGTACAGCGCGGCCTCCTTGCGGATGGCCGACACATGCACGCCGCCCTTGTGCGCAAAGGCATTGAGCCCGACGTACGGCTGGTGCTGCCAGGGCAGCCGATTGGCCATCTCGTTGACGAAGCGGGACAGCGAAGCCAATTGGCGCATCTGCTCCGGCGGCACGCCGCAATCCAGGCCCATCTTCAGCTGCAGGCCGGGAATGATCGACACCAGGTTGGCATTGCCGCAGCGCTCGCCGAGGCCGTTGATGGTGCCCTGCACATGCCGGGCCCCGACCCTGGCCGCCGCCAGCGCATTGGCCACCGCGAGCTCGCAGTCGTTGTGCGTATGGATGCCGATCGTGGTGTCGGGGAATCGCTGGAGCATGGCGCCGGCCAGTTCGGCCACGCGATACGGGATATTGCCGCCGTTGGTGTCGCACAACACCAGCGTATCCGCCCCGCCTTCGCGGGCGGCCTCCAGCACGGCCACGGCGTAGGCGTCGTCATTGTTGTATCCGTCGAAGAAATGCTCGGCGTCGAAGAACACCACGGGGAAATGCAGCTTCATGTAACGGATGGAATCGCGCACCAGTTCCAGGTTGCGCTCCAGATCGATACCCAGCGCCTTGGTCACGTGCAGGCCCCAGCTCTTGCCGAAGATGCAGACGGCGTCGGCACCGCAATCCACGAGGCGCTGCAGCGAGGCATCCTCCTCGACCGGCCGGCCCGAGCGCGCCGTGGATCCGAAGGCCACCAGCCGGCTCTTCTGCCACTGGCGGTCGCGCATCAGCTCGAAAAACGCGTCATCCTTGGGACTGCTGCCGGGCCAGCCGCCCTCGATCCAGTCCATGCCGAATTCCGCCAGACGCTCGGCGATACGCCGCTTGTCCTCGGCGGAGAAATGGATGCCGGCCGTCTGGCCGCCGTCACGCAGCGTCGTGTCGTAAAGCTCAATGCGGGAAGGAACCATGCGCTCTGCTCGCCTCTTGGTCGCCGGCTGCGACCCCTGTATCAATGATATGCCGGACGCCGGACAAATGTAAGCGCCCCATGCGGACGATGCATGCGTTATGATGCGCAAAGGCCACGGAAAAGGAGGAAGCCATGTACGCCGTACTGATGAAGCAAGCGGGAGCGCCGGAGGTGCTCGAGGCGGGCGACATGCCGCAACCGGCCATCGAGGCCGCCACGGAGGTCCTGGTCCGCGTCAAGGCTGCCGGCATCAACCCCGTCGACACCAAGATCCGCGCACGCGGCCCGATGATCGACGAAGGCCTGCCCTGCATCCTCGGCTGCGACGGCGCCGGCATCGTCGAGGCCGTGGGCTCCGATGTGCACCACGTCGGCGTCGGCGATGCCGTCTATTACTGCTACGGCGGCCTCGGGCGCCGGCGCACCGGCAACTATGCCGAATACGCGATCGTCGATGCCGCCTTCGTGGCCCGCAAACCGGCCTCGCTGGATTTCGTCCAGGCTGCCGCCGCGCCCCTGGTCCTGATCACCGCCTGGGAATCCCTGTTCGACCGGGCCCGTCTCGGCAAAGGACAGAAAGTCCTGATCCATGCGGGTGCCGGCGGCGTGGGGCACGTGGCCATCCAGCTGGCGAAGATCATGGGCGCCGAGGTGGCCACGACGGTCAGCAGCGGGGCCAAAGCCGAGTTCGTGCAACGCCTCGGCGCCGATGCGACCATCCGCTACCGGGACCAGGACGTCCTGCAGGCGATCATGGACTGGACCGGCGGCCGGGGCGTGGATATCGCGTTCGACACGGTCGGCGGCGACGTCTTCGACCAGAGCATCCCGCTGGTACGCTTCTATGGCGAGCTGGTCACGATCCTGCAGGTCCCGGAGCATGCCGACTGGAAGGCCGCGCGCCTGCGCAACCTGCACATCAGTCAGGAACTGATGCTGTCGCCGCAGCTGTTCGGCCTCGGCGAAGGCGCCCGCCAGGCCGGGATCCTCGCTCGCTGTGCCGAGCACATCGACGCCGGTCGCCTGCATATCCATGTGGCCGACGTGCTGCCGCTGGCACAGGCCGCCGAGGCGCACCGGCGACTCGAGCGGGGCGGCATGACCGGCAAGCTCGTGCTGAGCATGGAGGCATGAGCACCTGGCGCTACAGCGACTGCGACATCCCCGAGGTGTGCGACGCCTGCTTCAGGATATCCGCCAACACATGTGTCGCGGGCCCGGCCAGGTCCGGTTCGGCGAGCACGAGCTCGAGGCTATTGTTGCGCCTCGCCCCACGGCGCAGCGGCAATTCCTTCAGCGACCCCTGCGTGATATAGGACTCGATCTGGTGGCAGGGCAGCCATGCGAAACCGAGGCCGCTGGCCACGGCCTCCACCGCCGTATCGATGCTCGACACCACCCAGCGCTGCGTGCTTCCCAGCCACCCGACATCGTGCCCGCGCACGCCGGAATCGCGCACCACCACCTGTAGCTCCTGCGCCATCTCGCGCAGGGACAGCGCATCACCGAACGTGTGCAGGCGATGATCGGGATGGGCCACCGCCACGAATGCGATGCGCAGCAGCTCCTCGCCGACGAACCCCGGCGGCACATGCCCGCAGATGGCAAGATCGGCGCTGCGATCGAGCAGGGCGTCGCTGACCCCCGACAGCACCTCTTCGCGCAGCATCACGCGCGTACCGCGGCTGACCGGCGCGAACGTCTTCAGCGCCTGCATCAGCACATGCGCCGGAAAGGCGGCATCCACCACCAGCCTGACCTCCGCCTCCCACCCCTGCTCCAGATTCGTCGCCAGCTCCTCCAGACGCAGGGCATCCCCCAGCAATTGCCGTGAACGCTGCAGCAGCACCTCGCCGGCCTTGGTCAGCCGCGCCTTGCGCCCCTGTACCTGCAGCAGGTGCACGCCGAGGCGGGACTGCAGCCGGTTCACGGCGTAGCTGACCGAGGACTGGCTGCGATGCAGCCGGGCGGCGGCCTGGGCGTACCCTCCGGCATCCACGACGGCCTGGAAGCATCGCCATTGATCAAGACTGGTTTTCGGAACGGACATCGCCTGCACCTATCGAAAAACATGATGATAAGCATCGTACTTTTGCGCTTTTATATCGGAATATCAATTGTACTCTGCCTGCATCACCCGGCGGGAACCTCGCCGTCAAAGGAGACCACCCATGTCAGCATGGCAGAACGAACCGTTTGCGATCGAGATCAAGAAGGGAGAAACCAAGGCCTTCTGCATGTGCGGCCAGTCCGGTAACGGCCCGTACTGCGACGGCACGCACAAGCGCGTCGGCGGTGCCCCGCGCATCGAGACCTTCGATGAGGACAAAACCGTGTATATCTGCGGCTGCCAGCAGTCCGGCAATCGTCCGTACTGCGACGGCACGCACGGTACGCTAGGCTCCTGACCATGGCGGGAACCATGCGAATCCAGCAGGCACTGACGGTGCCGGAGGGTGCCGGCGTCACGGTCAGGCGCCTGATGCCCGTGCACGGCATGCTGAACTTCGATCCCTTCGTGCTGTGGGACCACTTCGACATCGCAACGGGAGGATTCCCGGATCACCCGCACCGCGGCTTCGAGGCCATCACCTACCTGTTCGCGGGCGGCATGAAGCACGCCGACAATCTCGGCAACCGCGGCACCGTGCATGCCGGCGGCGCCCAGCGCTTCACGGCCGGGCGCGGCCTCGTGCATTCGGAGTTCCCGGACGGCCATGCCGCCGGCATCCAGCTGTGGATCAACCTGCCGGCTCGCCTGAAGGGCATCCCCGCCGACTACCAGCAGCTGCAGGCCGGCGAGATCCCGGAGCACGACGAGAGCGGCGTGCGCATCCGCACCATCGTCGGCGGGGGCTCGCCGCTGAGGCTGCACACGCCGGTCGAATACCTCGAGATCGCCATGCCGGCCGCATCAAGCCTGAACCGGGACATCCCGGCCGGCTTCCGCGGATTCCTCTATGTCATCGCCGGCACGCTGGCCGCCGGAGACAAGACCGTCAGGCAAGGTCAGGCGTTGCTGATCGAGGACACGACATCGGTTAACCTGTCGGCCCCGGAGGCGGCACGGCTGATGTGGTGCTTCGGCAAACCGCACGGCGAGCCGATCCGCCAGCACGGACCGTACGTCGATTAGGGAGGACTGAATGATCCGTATCCGCAAGGCGGCCGAGCGCGGCCGCGCCGAGCACGGCTGGCTGCATTCGTGGCACACGTTCTCGTTTGCCGATTACCACGACCCGCAGCACATGGGGCATTCGGTGCTGCGCGTGATCAACGACGATACGGTGGAACCCGGCCAGGGCTTCGGTACCCATCCGCACCGCGACATGGAGATTATCTCCTGGGTCCTGGAGGGGGCGCTCGAACACCGGGACTCGATGGGCAACGGATCCGTCATCCGCCCGGGCGAGGTGCAGCGCATGAGCGCCGGCACCGGCGTCACCCACAGCGAATTCAACCCGAGCAAGCACGAACGCACGCACTTTCTGCAGATCTGGATCCTGCCGGACCGCAGCGGCCACACCCCGGACTATGCCCAGGTGTCCTTCAGCGACGATGCGCTGGACAGCGATTTCCGGCTCGTGGCCTCTCCCGACGGCAGGGACGGCAGCGTCAGCATCCACCAGGATGCCTGCCTGTATATCGCCCGCATGGACATCTTCTCCCCGGCGGTACAGCGGCAGCTTGTGCCGCAGCGCCAGACCTACGTGCATCTGGCCCGCGGCAAGGTCTACATGAACGGCAACGCCCTGCAGGCCGGCGATGGCGCCTACATCAGCGAAGAGAACGTCCTGAACTTCGAGCATGCGGCGGATGCGGAGATCCTGCTGTTCGACCTTCCCTGATCCGCTGCCTCCCAACCACTGATTCAGGAGCTTGAGACATGGCCCACCACCGAGCCGATGCACACGCCGACATCCACGACATCATCGCCAGGCGCTGGAGCCCGCGATCCTTCGATGCCTCGCAGGCGCTGGAGCATCAGAAGCTTCTGAGCTGCCTGGAAGCGGCCCGCTGGGCGCCTTCCTGCTATGGCGACGAACCGTGGCGCTTCGTCGTCTGCGACCGCTTCGCCGACGAGGCGGGATGGCAGAAGCTGTTCTCCTGCCTGACGCCCAAGAACCAGCGCTGGGCCGCCAAGGCGCCGGTGCTGCTGCTCGCCTGCGCCGGCGCCACCTTCCGCGCCAGCGGCAACCCGAATCGCTGGGCCCAGTACGATACCGGCGCCGCCGTCATGTCCCTGAGCCTGCAGGCCACCGCCGAGGGGCTGGCGAGCCGCCAGATCGGCGGCTTTGATGCCGACAAGGCCCGCGCCGCCTTCGCCATCCCCGACGACTTCACCCCCATGGTGGCCATCGCCCTGGGCTATCGGGCCGGCATCGACACCCTCGACGAGGATTTCCACGCGCCCGAACTGGACGAGCGCAAGCGCCGGCCGCTGGGCGACCATTGCTTTGCCGGGACCTGGAACCGTCCCCTTGCCTGATGCCACGCCGGGGCAGGCCATGGCGGGCCATGGCCTGATCGACCTGGCCCGGTTCGACCCGCGCCTGGCGCTCGATATCCGTTACGCCGGCCATGACAACTTCACGGGCCGGCCGCTGTATGCAGAGGCCGCGGCCTGGCTGCAGCGCGAGGCGGCCGAGGATCTGCGCCGCGCCCACGAGCGGGCGCGAGCCCATGGCTACGGCCTGCTGATCCTCGATGCCTACCGGCCCTGGCGGGTCACCCGCACCCTGTGGCAGGCCTATCCGCAATACCGCGATTTCATCGCCGATCCCCGGACCGGCTCGGTGCACAACCGCGGCTGCGCCGTCGACGTGACGTTGTTCGACCTGGCCACGGGCCGCGAACTGGCCATGCCGAGCGGCTTCGATGAGTTCAGCGAACGTGCCTACCCGGACTATGCCGGCGGAGATCCGTCGCGGCTTGCCCACCGCGACCGTCTGCGCACCTGGATGGAGGAACAGGGATTCACCGTGCATGCGCGCGAATGGTGGCACTTCGACCACCGCTGCTGGCCCCGCTATCCGGTACTCGACGTCGATTTCCCCGACCTGGCCTGACCCGGTCCATTGCTTTACCGGACGACCCTCGCTTGACTAGGATGGACGTCGTTCATCCAGGAGGGTGCCATGCCGATCTACGAATTCGAATGCCGACAATGCCATCATCGCTTCGAGACCCTGGTCATGCACAGGGATGAGCCGGTGCATTGCCCCGGCTGCGACGGCATGGCGCTGGACAAACTGATGTCGGCCCACGCCGTGGGCAGCAGCCAGGGCGAACCCGCCTGCGCGATGCCGGCCTGCGGTGCCGGCGCCTGCCCGGCCTGCCAGTAGCGACCCTCCCCCCTTGCAGTCGCCGATGCGAACCGGCCCCGCCCCGCGCCGCTGCTGGCCGCTGCTGGCCCTGCTGCTGGCCCTGCCGCTATTGGGCGGCTGTGCCACCGCCAAGAACCATTACGATCCGCTCGAGCCGCTGAACCGCAGCTTCTATTCGATGAACGAAGGCGCCGACAAGCTCGTCGTGCTGCCGGCGACCCGCGCCTACCGTGCCGCCACCCCGGATACGTTCCGCATCCTGGTGTCGAACTTCTTCAGCAACATCGGCTACATGAACACGGTGCTCAACGACTTTTTGCAGGGCAAGGGGAAGCAGGGTATGTCCGACCTCGGCCGCTTCCTGGTCAATTCCACCATCGGCTTCGCGGGCCTGGGCGATCCCGCCACCGGCCTGGGGCTGACGAAGCATCACGAGGATCTCGGACAGACGCTGGCCGTCTGGGGCGTGCCGCAGGGTGCCTACCTGGTGTATCCGCTGCTCGGACCGAGCTCGGTGCGCGACACCTTCGGTATCGCCTCGACCTATGCGACCAACCCGCTGTTCTGGATCTCGCTGAACGCCACCGCGCCCGAGGTCACCATTCCGCTGTCGATCCTGTCGGTACTGAACACGCGCTCGAACCTGATGGACGCCTCGAACATGGTCAGCGAACTGGCGCTGGATCCCTACGTCTTCACGCGCGAGGCCTGGCGCCAGAACCGGCAGTACGAGATCTACGACGGGCATCCACCCCAGGCCTCGACGGACGACTTCGGCACCGATCCCTTCGGGCCATAGGGCCACATCCGGACGATCGAGGGCTTAGTTCTCCAGGCGGCTGGCCCGCTGGCGCAGCAGATGATCGGCCAGCACCAGGGCCAGCATGGCCTCGGCGATCGGCACGGCGCGGATGCCCACGCAGGGATCGTGCCTTCCCTTGGTGACGATGTCCGTCTCGTTGCCGTGGATATCGACGGTCGGCCTCGGCTTGAGGATCGACGAGGTCGGCTTCAGCGCCAGGCGCACGCGGATGGTATCGCCGTTGGAGATGCCGCCCAGGATGCCGCCGGCATGGTTGCTGGCGAAGCCCGACTTGCGGATGGCATCGCCGAACTCGGAGCCTTTCGCGGTGACGCAGGCGAAGCCGTCGCCGATCTCCACGCCCTTGACCGCCTGGATCGACACCATGGCCTTGGCGATGTCGGCATCGAGCCGGTCGAACACCGGCTCGCCCAGGCCCGGCGGCATGCCGTGCGCCTCCACGCTGACGCCGGCGCCGATCGAATCCCCGTCCTTGCGCAGGGCGTCCATGAATTCGCCCATGGCGCGGGCCGCCTCGGCATCCGGGCAGAAGAACGGGTTGCGGCCGATCTCGTCGGCATCGAAGCGCGCAGGATCGATGCGGACCGGGCCGATCTGGTCCACCCAGCCCGTGATGCGGATACCGGACGCGGCAAGGAATTTGCGGGCGATGGCGCCGGCAGCGACACGCATCGCCGTCTCGCGCGCCGAGGCGCGGCCGCCGCCGCGGTAATCGCGGATGCCGTACTTCTCGAGGTAGGTCAGATCGGCGTGGCCGGGACGGAATTTGTCCTTGATCTCGCCGTAATCCTTGCTGCGCTGGTCGGTGTTGCGGATCAGCAGCCCGATCGGGCAGCCCGTGGTCCGGCCCTCGAACACCCCGGACAGAATCTCCACCGCATCCGCCTCGCGCCGCTGCGTGGTGTAGCGGGACTGGCCGGGGCGGCGCCGGTCCAGGTCGGGCTGGATATCCGCTTCGGAGAGCTCCAGGCCGGCAGGACAGCCCTCGACGATGGCCACCAGCGCCGGACCGTGCGATTCACCGGCCGTGGCAACCCGGAAGATCTGGCCGAAGCTGCTGCCGGACAATCCTATTCCTCGACGCCCGGGTCACCGGCGCCGATGCTGAAGCCGGCGTCGACGTAATGGATCTCGCCGGTCACACCCGAGGCCCAGTCGGACAGCAGGTACGCCGCCGAGTTGCCGACCTCCTCCTGCGTCACATTGCGCTTGAGCATGGCGCCGCGCGCGCTCTTGGCCATCAGGTTGCGGAAGTTGCCGACGCCGGAGGCGGCCAGGGTCTTGATCGGTCCGGCGGAGATGCCGTTGACGCGGATGCCGTCGGGACCCAGGTCCTGGGCCAGGTAGCGCACCGACGCCTCGAGCGCCGCCTTGGCCACGCCCATGACGTTGTAGTTCGGCACGGCACGCACCGCCCCCAGATAGCTCATCGTCAACAGCGAGCCGCCGGGATTCATCAGCCTGGCCGCACGCTGGGCCACGGCGATGAAGGAATAGGCCGAGATGTCCAGGGCCATGCGGAAATCGTCCCGGGTCGTATCCATGAAGCGGCCCTTCAGCGTATCCTTGTTGGCATAGGCGATCGAGTGCACGACGAAATCGAGCCCGCCCCAGCGCTGTTCGACCTCGGCGAAGAAATCATCGAGCTGGGCATCGTCCCCGACATCCAGCGACTCGACCAGCGTGGCGCCGACCGACTCGGCCAGCGGCCGCACGCGCTTCTCCAGGGCCTCACCGAGATAATTGAATCCGAGCTCGGCGCCCTCGCGGTGCGCGGCCTGCGTCACACCCCAGGCGATCGACTTGTCGTTGGCGACGCCCAGAATCAGTCCCTTCTTGCCAGACAGAATTCCCAAGCCTCTCCTCCTATATGTGTGGATCAGTGCAGACAAGGCTACCAGCGCGCTTTGGAAAGCGCACGCAGATTGCGGCGCAGCTCGCCCCGCCGCCATGGCCGGGTCGCACCGAATGCCTGGGCCTCCCACGCCCTGACGAAGGCCCGCCATAGCCCGGCGGGAATGCCGGCGGGCACCGGCACGGCGCGCAGGGGCATCGACGGCGGGCGCTGCCAGCCCCGCTTGTTCATCCATGCATCCAGCAGCGGCCAGGCCCGGACCTTGCGCGGCCGCCGGCGCATCAGGCGCGGGCCGCCCCAGATCGCCGCGGCCAGCAGCAGCGCGGCCGCGGCCAACAGCGGCAGCTGCCGGCGCAGCCCGTTCCAGAGGGCGGCGAGCATGCGGCCGCGGTCCGCGGATTCGAATTCCAGCACGTAGCGGTACCAGCTCAGCTTGACCGTCTCCCAGATGGCGTCGATATCGGGGAAGCGTACCCCGCTCAGGGCCCACCGTGACGACGGCGTGCCGTCCTCGCGCTGCCAGCGTCCGCCGATCCATGCCTCGACCCAGCTGTGGGCATGCGCCTGGCGGATCAGCAGGAAATGGCCCACATCGTTCCATTCGCCGCCGTAATAGCCGTTGACCACGCGGGAGGGAATGCCGAGCGAGCGGATGGCGAGTGCCAGCAGCGTGGCATACATCTCGCAATAGCCCCGCTTCGTCTGCAGGAAGGATTGCATCGGGTGGGCCGGATCGACCTTGGCGTTCAGATCGTAGGTCCAGCCGCGCAGGGTGGCCACCAGTCGCCCTACCCTGTCGCCGTCGCTGCCGTCGCCGGCCACCCCGGCGGCCCAGCGTGCCACCGCCGGCGGCACCACCGAGGCATCGCGCTCGGCCGGGACCGGCGGACGCATGCCGGGCGGTTCCGCGTGGTCGCGGCCGATGGTCATCAGCAGCCGCAGCCGGCGGGACGGGGGGGAGTCGAAGCGCAGGGTCCCCTGATCGTCGGCCACCATCGGTGCCGGGATCTGCCGCAGGCCGTGCCAGCCGTCCGGCAGCATCACCACCCCGTGATCGGTCGCTTCGCGGTAGACGGCGACCTCCATGCCGCCATCGCCACGGGAGATATCCTCGCCCGCGTGCCAGCTCGCCACCAGGACGGGCGGCAGCCGGCGCCATCCGTCGCCGGTGAACAGGCCGAGGGCGATGCCGCGCCAGTAACGCCCCTGGATCAGGTGCCGGAAACGGGCCGCATCCTCGGGATGCGCCGGCTCCACCCGCAGCACCACCGTCGGATCCAGCGTGCGGCCGAAGTCGCCGAGCTGCACCTGATTGGAGAAGCCCGAGGTCTCCATCCTGGGCTGGGTCGGGCGCAACACCGAGTGGAAGTCGAAGCGCGGCAGGGCCACGAACAGCATGGCGCTGGACAGCGCCATCACCGCCGCCATGCCCGCATCGGCGCGCCACGCGGCCAGGGACAACGCCTCCCCGGCATGCTGCAGGCCGTACAGGCGCTGGGCGGCGCGCCAGAGAAGCAGCAGGAAGGCCAGCAGCGGCAACGCGTACAGCACGCTGTCCGTCAACACCGCCGCCGCCAGGATCAGGAAGCCGGAGACCAGGATGCGGTGCAGATGGTTGCGCGGTGTCGCCTCCTCGACGATCACGGCCAGGGCCAGGATCAGCAGGAAATCGGTCAGGGCCACGAGGAAGGCGCGCCCGAGTGCCAGCTCGATGGCGACCCAGACGAAGCCGGCCCAGCCGATCAGGCTGGCATGGAGCTCCTTCAGGGACAGGGTTGGGCCCCGCCACAGGCGCAGCAGGCCTGCCGTCGTCACCAACAGCCAGTAGAACGGGCTGACGAAATCGGACAGGGCCAGCGCGGCCACGCCGCAGAACAGCACGGCCAGCGTCAGGCGTTCCGCCTCCACCAGCGTCGGCGCCATCGCGGCCCGGATCATGCCGGCCCGACCAGCGACAGCAGCAGCCCGCCCTGCCCGGCCGGCGGCTCGGCCTGGGGCGCGGCACCGGCCAGCAGGCGCCACAGCGCCGGATCGGCCGGCCCGCTCTCCACGGCACCGATGACGATGCGCCGCGTATCCGGCTGGCGGGATGGCGGCTGCAGCAGCCAGGAAACGGCCTGGCCGAGCAGGCGATCCAGGGCGGCCGGCGGCGTGCCTTCGGGCAGGCGCATATCCACCCGCACCAGCTCGACCCGGGTCTCGGGCGGCGGTGCGGCGAAATGCTTGACCAGCCACTGCCGAGGATCGGCGGCCCCGGCCGGCAGCTTGCGCCAATGGATGCGCGAGCGCAGATCACCCGGCACGTAGGCGCGCAGATCCCGCCATTCGTCACCGGCCATGTCCGCCGGCTTCCGGGCCGCGGCAACGCCACCGTGCATCGCCACCGGTGCCGGCACCACCACCCAGTCCCAGGCCTCCTCGCGTTCCAGGCCGAGCCGCCACAGCCCGAGCGGCGCGCTGGTTGCGAGCCGCAGCCGGCGCAGCAGGCGTATGCCGCGCCTGTCCGCCAGCATGGAGCCGCCGAGAACGCCCCCTCCCCGCTCCAGCCGCAGGCTCAGGGCCAGCGGCGCCTGCGGGCCGTCGTCGTGCCAGCTGATGTCGACCAGGGCCGGGTACGGATAGGCAAGCGGCACGGCCTCGCGCAGCACATGCGCGAGGCCGGCCTGCGTGTGGTCCGGCATCAAGCGGGCAAGGGAGGGGAGCCGGCGCAGCAGGCGTATGCCGCTGACCAGGCCCGCGGCGCCGAAGGATGCGAACATGGCGCCGCACAGGTAGAGCAGGTTGTTGCCGGAATAGACGGCGGCGGCGGACACGCCGAGCAGCGTGGCCAGGTACAGTGCCCCGGGCCGCGTCAGCCCCAGCCGCCAGGTGCCGAGGCGCAGCTCGGCGCGCACCACCCGGTCCATGAGACGCAGCAGCCATGGCGGCAGTCGGAGGTCGGATGGATCGTACGGCATCGGCGCCTCAGGCCGGAACGGGAACCTGCTCCATCAACGACAGCAGCGCCTTGCCCGCATCGCCGTCGGCCACGACGCGATGACCGACGACCGGCAGCCATACGGCCTGCACGTCGGCGGCGCTGACATAGGGCTGACCGGCCAGCCAGGCCCGGGCCTTCGCCGCGGCCAGCAGGTCCTGGGCCGCGCGCGGCGACACGCCCTGGCGCAGCCATTGGCCGTTGCGGCTCTGCGCCAGCAGCGCCAGCACGTAGTCGAGCAGGGCATCGGATACCGGCACGGCCGCCGCGAGCTCACGGATATGCGCCAGCTGGGCCACCGGGAACACCGGCTTCAGCCCCTCCAGCTGCACGCGCCCGGCCAGGCCGAGCAGCACACGGCGCTCGGCCTCGGCATCCGGATAGCCCAGCGTGATGCGCATGAAGAAGCGGTCGAGCTGCGACTCGGGCAACGGGAAGGTGCCGGCGTATTCCAGCGGGTTCTGCGTGGCGATGACGAAGAAGGGATCAGGCAGCGGATGCGTGTCCCGCTCGATGCTGACCGTGCCCTCGGCCATCGCCTCCAGCAGCGCCGATTGTGCCTTGGGGGTGGCCCGGTTGATCTCGTCGGCCAGCACGATGTGATGGAACACCGGCCCCGGATGGAAGACGAACCGCCGCTGCTCCGGATCGAACATCTCCACACCCGTGATGTCGGCCGGCAACAGATCGGCGGTGAACTGGATGCGCCCGAAATCGGTGCCCAGCGAAACGGCCAGGGCCTTGGCCAGCGTCGTCTTGCCCACCCCCGGCACGTCCTCGATCAGGATGTGGCCGCCGCAGACCAGGGCCACCAGCACCAGATCGAGGCGCTCGGCCTTGCCGGCCATGACGACGCCCAGTTGCGCCTTGAGCCGGAGCAGCTGCGACCGTTCGTCTCCGGTGGCGCTTACGGCTGACATTCGATGCGCTCCATGTCCGTGTCGCTGAAGCCGAAATAATGGCCGATCTCGTGGACCAGCACATGGCGGATGCAGGCGTCGATGCTGAGCTCGTGGCGCGCGGCATAGGCGATGATCGGCCGGCGGTACAGATAGATCACGTCCGGCGGATGCCCGCCGTAACTGCTTCCGCGCTCGGGCAAGGGCCATCCCGAATACAGGCCGAGCAGCTCGTCGGGTGAATCCAGATGCATCTGCCGCATGGTGTCGGAATCCGGAACATCCTCGGTGATCACGACCACATTCTCGATGGCATCGCGGAAGCGTGACGGCAGGCCGGCGAAGATCTCGCTCGCGCGCTGTTGGAAGGCTTCGTCATCCATGCGGACAGACTAGCATCTCCGCGCTTTTCCGGTCACCCGTGCCGCTATGCCAGCGACGCGGCGGCCTCGCGAAAGCTCGGGTAGCTGAGCCGCGGCAGCAGCTCCCGATGCAGCAGGGCGTTGCACACGCGCTTGTTGTCGCGGAAGAACTCCAGCGCGGCCGGCGGCAATTCCTGCGCCGCCGCATCCGCATCGAGGATGACCGGCGCCGGCGCCCCGACGAGGCGTGCCAGCTCGCACACGTACTCGTCATGCGGCAAGGGCGCGTCATCGGCCAGGTTGACGATGCGCCCGGGCCTTGGATGCGTCATCGCCGCCAGCAGGGCCGCCACGATATCGTCGACGTGGATGCGGTTGGACCAGTGCGGCGGCTGCCAGCATGCCACCTTGTACCCGCCTTCCCTGAGGCGCGGGATGATGTTGCGCCCCGGGCCGTAGATGCCGGCGATGCGGAACACCTCGGCCGGCAGCCCCGAGTCCAGCCAGGCCGCCTCCGCCGCAAGCCGTCCGGCGCCGCGCGCGCTGCGCGGGCGGCACGGCCAGGACTCGTCCACCCAGGCCCCCTCGGCATCGCCGTACACGCCCGTCGTCGACAGGTAACCGGCCCAGCGCAGCCCTGAAAGCCGGGAGGCGATCACCGGCAGCCACCCCGCCTGCGGGGCCAGCATGGTGTCCCCGTCGCGCGCCAGCGGGATCGAATCGACCACGGCATCCACCTCGCTGAGCAGTGCGTCGGGCAGATCGGCCGGAGAGTCGGCGATGACCGCTTCGATGCCCCGGGCGCGCAGGGTCGCGGCGCGTGCATCACTGCGCGTGGTGCCGCTCACCCGCATGCCCCGGGCCAGGGCGGCCATGGCCAGGCGTTCGCCGACATAGCCGCAACCGAGGATCAGCAGTTGCCGTATCTGTTGCATGCGCCAAAGCTAGCCGATTTGCCGCCGGCCGCACCAGCCATGCCATGCCGCTGGAAAGGCATCACCGCCCCGACCCGTTGACGCGGCTGGGCGGGCGGCATCACAATGGGGTATGCCGTTCGATCTGGCCGTCATCGACCTGGACAACACGCTGTACCGCGCCAGCTCCGGTGTGTTCGCGCGCATGGATGCGCGCATGAACCGCTTCATCGAACGCAGGCTGTCGGTGGACACGGACGAGGCCAACCGCCTGCGCCGGACCTACTGGGACCGCTACGGCACCACGCTGCGCGGCCTGATGCTGCATCACGGCATCGACCCGGAGGCCTTCCTCGACGAAGTGCACGACATCGGCGTGGACACCCTGCTGTCCGCGGACCGGGAGCTGGACACGGCCCTGGCCGCGATGCCGGGGCGCAAGGTGATCCATACCAACGGCACCCGCGAGCATGCCGAACGCGTGCTGGCGGCGCTCGCCATCCGCCACCATTTCCACGCCATCTACGACATCCGCTTCAACGACTACCGGCCCAAGCCCTGCCCGGAGACCCTGGCCATGCTGCTGGCGGCCGAACAGACGACGCCTTCCTGCGCCATCGTCATCGACGACATGGCCGACAACCTGGCCGCCGCCGCGCATCTGGGGGCCCGTACGGCCTGGATCAGCGATCGCGCATCGCCCCGGTGGCATTTCTGCTCGGCCACGGTGGCGGCGCTCGCGCGCCGGCTCAGCGCCCTCCCTTTGCCGCCTTTGCCGCAGCAGGCCTGAACAGCAGCACCAGGGCCCAGGCCAGCGCCCCGACCATCACCAGCGTCCCGATGCCCTTGGCGACGGCCGCAAAAAGGTGGTCATCGGCCAGCAGCCCCGTCTCGGTCAGGATGAAGTTCCAGTCATGGAAGCCGTAGGGCGAACGCTCGCCGACGTTGCCGCCGAGCAGCGGCATCGACAGGCTGCGCGCATCGTTGATGTACGGGGCGATATCGAGGAAATTCTCGCCGAACCACCACAGGCAGACCGCCGCCCCGAAGGCGTCGCGCGTCCTGAACCACAGCACGAAGAAGCAGATCGCCGGCATCATCAGCTGCCCGAGGCTGCCGCCGAGCGAGGTGATCACCGCCGGAAAGGGGCGGAACAGGATGTGGCCGAACTCGTGGAAGGGCAGGTTGACCCCATGCAGGAAGCTTTCGCCGGCCGCATTCGCAGCGACCGGCGAGAAGATGAAGCGGATGCTCCAGTAGGCGAGCAGGGCCAGCAACAGCCCCCTGCCGACCAGCGCCAACGGATTCGACACCTGTGCGGGCACGAAACCGTCGCCGTCGCTACTGGTTCATCTTCTCGAAGAACTCGGCGTTGTTCTTGGTCTTGGAGAGCTTGTCGAGCAGGAACTCCATGGCGTCGACGGTGCCCATCGGCGACAGGATCTTGCGCAGGATCCAGATCTTCTGCAGCTCGTCGCGCGGTACCAGCAGCTCTTCCTTGCGGGTGCCGGACGGGGCGATGTCGATGGCCGGGAACACGCGCTTGTCGACCAGCTTGCGCTCCAGCTTGATCTCCATGTTGCCCGTGCCCTTGAACTCCTCGAAGATCACCTCGTCCATCTTGCTGCCGGTGTCGACGAGCGCGGTGGCGATGATGGTCAGCGAGCCGCCGCCCTCGATGTTGCGGGCCGCGCCGAAGAAGCGCTTCGGGCGGTGCAGGGCGTTGGAGTCCACGCCGCCGGACAGGATCTTGCCCGAGGACGGCACCACCGTGTTGTAGGCACGCGCCAGGCGCGTGATCGAGTCGAGCAGGATCACCACGTCCTTGCCATGCTCGACCATGCGCTTGGCCTTCTCGATGACCATCTCGGACACCTGCACGTGGCGCT
>CAZBLR010000013.1:0-45502 GCA_964492895.1 uncultured Zetaproteobacteria bacterium
GCGCCCGCATCCGGGGCATGACAGGGAGGTCGATATGCAGTGGCTGATCTGGATCGTCATCATCGCGGTCATGGCCGTGCTGCTGGCGCAGACCCGGTGGGGATACCGCACATGGCTGGCCGGCACGGCGGCGGCGCTGGTGGCGCTGGTGGCCACGGGACTGTTGCACGCCATCGGCGTGGTCGTGGCGGTGCTGTTGTATCTGCTGGTGGCCGTGCCCCTGCTGTGGACGCCGTTCCGCCGCCAGTGGATCAGCCGGCCGGTGATGCATGCCATCGCCAAAGCCCTGCCGCCGATGTCCGATACCGAGAAGGCGGCCATCGATGCCGGCACCGTCGGCTGGGAGGCGGAGCTGTTCCGCGGCCGGCCGGACTGGCACAAGCTGCTGGCCGTCGCCGCCCCCACGCTGACCGACGAGGAACAGGCCTTCCTCGACGGACCGGTGGAGACGCTGTGCGGCATGCTCGACGACTGGGAGATCACGCACGAGCGCAACGACCTGCCGCCCGCGGTCTGGGAATTCATCAAGGCCAACGGCTTCTTCGCCATGATCATCCCCAAGGCCTACGGCGGCCTGGAGTTCTCGGCCTACGCCCATTCCCAGGTGGTCATGAAGGTGGCCAGCCGCAGCGTCACGGCGGCGGTGACGGTGATGGTGCCCAACTCGCTGGGTCCGGCCGAGCTGCTCTTGGCCTACGGCACCGAGGCGCAGAAGGATCATTACCTGCCGCGCCTGGCCAAAGGGGAGGAGGTGCCGTGCTTCGCGCTGACCGGGCCGCTGGCCGGATCGGACGCCAGCGCCATGCCGGATGCCGGCATCGCCTGCAGGGGCGAGTTCGAGGGCAAGCAGGTGCTGGGCTTCCGCGTCAACTGGGACAAGCGCTACATCACGCTGGGTCCGGTGGCCACGCTGCTCGGCCTGGCCTTCCGTGCCTACGATCCGGACCACCTGCTCGGCGACGTCGAGGATCTCGGCATCACCTGCGCCCTGGTGCCGCCGGGCACCCCCGGCATCGACATCGGCCGCCGGCATTACCCGCTCAATTCGGCCTTCCAGAACGGCCCGAACCACGGCCGCGACGTGTTCATCCCGATGGACTGGCTGATCGGCGGCGAGGCGCAGATCGGCAAGGGCTGGCGCATGCTGGTCGAGCGGCTGTCGGTCGGACGCGGCATCTCGCTGCCGGCGCTTTCCACCGGCGGCGGCAAGCTGGCCAGCCTGGCCACCGGCGCCTATGCCCGCGTACGCCGCCAGTTCCATCTGCCCATCGGCCGCTTCGAAGGGGTCGAGGAGGCGCTGGCGCGCATCGGCGGCCTGACCTACCTGATGGACGGCGGCCGCCGCCTGACCCTTTCGGCCCTGGACGCCGGCGAGCGGCCGTCGGTGATCACCGCCATGGTCAAGTACTACCTGACCGAGTCGATGCGCACGGTCATCAACGACGCCATGGACGTGCACGGCGGCCGCGGCATCTGCCTCGGGCCGACCAACTACCTCGGGCGCACCTACCAGACCATCCCGGTGGCCATCACCGTCGAGGGCGCCAACATCCTGACGCGCACCCTGATGATCTTCGGGCAGGGGGCGATGCGCTGCCATCCCTACCTGCTCGACGAGATGGCCGCGGCCCGGCAGGACGATGTGGCCCGCTTCGATGCCCTGCTGCTGGACCATGTCGGCCACGCCGTGCACAACGGCGCGCGCGCCGTCGTCTATGCCGTCGCCGGCCGCTGGCTGGCCCCGTCGCCGGTCGCTGGCCCCGAGGCCGGGTACTACCGGGCCTTGTCCCGCTTCTCCGCCGCCTTCGCGGTGCTGGCCGACATGGCCTTCCTGCTGCTGGGCGGGCAGCTCAAGCGCAAGGAGCGGCTGTCCGGCCGCTTCGCCGATGCGCTGGGCTATATGGTGCTGTGCTCAGCCGTGCTCAAGCGCTATGCCGACGACGGCCGCCCCGAGGCCGACCTGCCGCTGCTGCACTGGAGCTGTCGCTATGCCCTGCACCGGATCGAACAGGCCCTGGACGGCATCCTGCGCAACTTCCCGCTGCGCGTGCCGGCCACGCTGATGCGCGCGCTGCTGTTCCCGCTCGGCCGCCGCTGGCACGCGCCGTCCGACCGGCTCGGGCATCAGGTGGCCGGGCTGCTGCTGGCCCCGTCGGAGACGCGCGATCGCCTGACCGCCGGCGTCTTCGCGCCGTCCGATCCGGACGACATCGTCGGCCGGCTGGAGCATGCGCTGGGGCTGGCGATGCAGGCCGAGGTCGTCGAGGCCCGCCTGCGCCGGGAGGGCATCCGTGCCGACGGGCAGATGCCGCATGATGACTGGTTGCGGCAGATCGAGCAGGAGAGTCGTATCACGGCGGACGAGCGCCAGCTTCTGAACGCGTTCCGGGAGGCGGCGCTGCAGGTGATCCAGGTCGACGATTTCGCGCCTGCCAAGGCCGGGGCGAAGACAGCCTCGAAGACAGTGGCGAAGCGATCGACGGCGAAGCCGGCGGCGAAAGCCGCGGCGGCACGCAAGCGCCCTACAGCCCGGCGCTGATCTTCCAGCCGTCGGCAGTCTTCCGCAGCTCCAGCTGTTCGCGCTCGACGATGGTGCGCCAGACCTGGTGCCGACGCACGCGCAGGCGATAGCTCTGCTCGCACTGGGCGTGCGTGGCGTCGAGCACCCGGATGACGCGGTCGAAGGAGTGCATGTCGAGCTGATCGAAACGATCGAACATGTCCATCATCTGCGCCACGACATCGACCTTGGTCTGGCCGTGATCGTGGTAGTCGGTCAGCAGTAGCTGGCTGTAGGCGCGGATATCCTTGTGGCAGATGGCCTGGTCGCGGGCATCCATGACGGATCGGATCGCGAGCTTCTGGGCGTCCGTGCAGCCCGCCAGAGGCAGCGCCAGCGCCAGCATCAGGCCGGCGGCGGCCAGCCGGATGTCAGAGAAACGCCTTGGCCTTCGCACTCCACTTGCTCCGTGGATAGTTGGCCCGGAGCAGGATGCTCGTTTGCCGTGCATCGTCACTCTGGCCCAGCGCCGCATAGGAGGCGGCCAGGTAGTACAGCGCCTCCTTGATCGATGGCGTGGTCTGGTAGGAACGGATCACCCGCTGGAAGCGGTTGGCGGCGGCCACGTACTGCTTGCGGTCGAAATAGAACTTGCCGACCGTCACCTCGTGGCTGGCCAGGTTGTTGTACAGGTGCTGCAGGTAGCGGGCCGAATCCTTGGCGTACATGGTGCCCGGGTGTTCGCTGATCACGCGCTTGAAGGCGTCGATCGCCTTCATCGTCATCGTCTGGTCCTTCTCCGGCGGCGAGGATTCGTGATAGAAGGTCATGGCCAGCAGGTATTCGGCATAGACCACGTCGGGATGCCTCGGATGGCGGCGGATGAATTCCTCGCAGACGGTTTCGGCCAGCGGCAACTCGTCGCCCTTGTAGGCGGCGTAGGCGCGCAGCAGCTCCGCCTGCACCGTGTAGTTGCTGTACGGGTGACTCGAGGCGTATTGCTGCAGGAAATAGGCCGCCGTGTTGTACTCATGCTGGCTGACCATCTTCTTGGCCTTCTCGTAGTCGGCCTTGGGCGTGGTCATGTCGAAGTGCTTGTTGCTGCCACAGGCGCCGAGGGCGAGGGCCATGGCGGCATAGAGGAACCAGAGCGGGAAACGGGAAATCTGCATGGGTCGGCAGTCTAGGTGGCCGGTGCCCATGCGGCAACGGCAAGGTGGCGTCCGGTGCGCCCGTGATCGCGCCGGTGCGAGAAGAGGCGATCGGGATGGCAGGCGGTACAGGCGTTGAGATGCTCGATGGAGGCTTCGGGGATCCCGCATGCGGCGAGTTGCCCGATGTTCAGCAGGGCGAGATCGGCGTGGATGACGCCGTCGGTGCGGCGGAAGGCCTCGGGCGGATGCGGATAGCCGAGCTCGCGGGCGGTGTCGTCGCCGACGGCATAGCAGCAGGGGCCGATCGCGGGGCCGACCACCGCCAGCAGCTCGCCCGGCCGGGAGCCCAGCGCCTGCATGGCGCGCACCGCGTGCCGGGCGGCCCGGGCGGCAGTGCCGCGCCAGCCGGCATGGATCGCCGCCAGCCGGCGGTGCCGCGGATCGGCGAGCAGCATGGGCACGCAGTCGGCCACGCGGATGCCGACGGCCGTGCCGGGGTCGTCGCTGAGCAGGATGTCCGCCTCCGCCTCGTGGGCCCGGCCGGGCCCATGGCAGTTGAGCACGGTCGTGCCGTGGCACTGCCGGGCCGTATGCGGCCATGGCACGCCAGCCGCATCGACGAAGCGCCGCAGGTTGGCATCCACACGGGCATCGGCATCGCCGAGGCCGTAACCGAGATTCAGCGTGTCGAACGGGGCGTCGCTGACGCCGCCGTGGCGCAGCGAGAAGACGCCGGTCGCGCCATGCCGGGCGAACAGCGCCGAGGCGAGGAACATCGGCTCAGCGGACGGCTCAGACATAGGCCTGGTCCAGTGCCTCCGACAGCTGCGAGAGGTCGGCCGGCAGCGGGGCGATGCAGCTGAGCGGCTCGCCGCTGACCGGATGCGCGAAGGCGAGCAGCTCGGCATGCAGGGCCTGGCGCTTCAGGGCGGCGACGGCGCTGCGTGCCGGCTCCGGCACGCCCTTGCCCGGCTGGAAGCTGCGGGCATAGGTCGCATCTTTCAGCACCGGGATGCCCTCATGGGCCAGATGCACGCGGATCTGGTGCGTGCGGCCGGTATGCAGGGTCAGGCGCATGCGGCAGAAGTCGTCGGCGTAACGCCGTTCCACCTGCGCGTCGGTAAGCGCCGGCTTGCCGTCCTCGCGTACCGCCATCTTCTGGCGATGCTGGGGATGGCGTCCCAGCGCCGACGCGATGCGCTTGTGCTGCCAGCGCGGCACCCCGCGGCACCAGGCCAGGTATTGCCGGTCCAGCGCATGCGCCGCGAACATGGCGGTCAGGCGGCGGTGGGCGTCTTCGGTCTTGGCGATGACGAGGCTGCCGGAGGTGTCCTTGTCCAGGCGGTGCACGATGCCGGGCCGCTCGACGCCGTTGATCCCCGGCAGCTTGTCGCAATGGTGGAGCAGGGCATGGACCAGGGTGCCGGCATCATGGCCGTGGCTGGGATGCACCACCATGCCGGCCGGCTTGTTGATGACGATCAGGTGCGCATCCTCGTACAGGATGTCCAGTGCGATCGCCTCCGGCGTCAGGGAAAGGGGTGCTGCCGGCGGGATGTCGATGCTGTATCTCTCGCCGGCGCCGGCACGGTCCGACGCCTTGCAGGGCTGCCCGTGTTTGCGGATATGCGCCTCGTCGAGCAGGGACTGGATGCGGCTGCGCGACAGCCCGGTCAGGTCGGCCAGGGCCTGGTCCAGGCGCCGGCCGTGCAGGCTGTCCGGGATGACGACGTCGGTCATCCCGATGCCGGCATTCATTCTCCGGCCGTAACCGCCGGCTGGCTGTCCGCAGCCCGGGTCTCACCGCCTGCCGACTGGGAGCCTGACTGCTCCCCGGAACGGCCGCTCGGACGCCGGCGGCGACGGCGCCGCTTCTTCTTCTGCGCATCTCCCTCGGCCCCGTTGTCACTGCCATCGGCCTTCGCCTCTGCAGGCCTCTCCGGCCGTTCGCGCTTCGGCTTCTGGCGTTCCGTCTGCTCCTGTCCGGACTGGGCGCCACCCTCCTGCTGCGGCTTGCGGCCACCGCGGCGGTTGCGGCCACCGCGCCTGCCCCGGCGCGCTCCCTGACCGGAGGCGCGACGGGCCTTCTTCTCCTCTTCCTCGGCGGCCGCGGCGGCCGCGGCGGCCTCCTCTTCCTTGCTCTTGCGGCCAAGCAGCTTGCCGAACAGGGAGCCGATCAGCGAGGGCTTCTCCTTGGCTTCGGGCTCTTCCGGCGCCTGAGGTATGCCGACGATCGGCTCCAGTGGCTTGAGCTTGCGGCCCGGACGCGGCGGCTTCTTGCCCTTGGTGGTGTCCTCGAGCACCTCGATCTTCTGCTGGTTGTTGTCCGACCAGTGGCGCTCGATGCGGAAGTGCGGGATCTCCAGCTCCTGGCGGATCTGCAGTGTCACCTGGATCTCGTACAGCGACTCGATGCGCGCGACATCCCCACGCTTGTTGTTCATCAGGTATTCGCCGGTATCCGATGGCACCTGCACCACCAGCGTCGGCTTGTTGCCTGCCTCGGCCAGGTCCTCGATGCGGTTGAGCACATGCAAGGCCATCGATTCGGTGGTCAGCACATAGCCGCGGCCCTGGCAGCGCGGGCACATCTCGGTCGTCGATTCGCGCACCGACGGGTGCAGGCGCTGGCGGGACATCTCGAGCAGCCCGAAGCGGGAGATGCGCGCCATCTGGATGCGGGCCTTGTCCCCCTTGCATGCGTCGCGCAGCGTTTCCTCGACCTGCTGCGCGTGCTTGCGCGAGGCCATGTCGATGAAGTCGATGACGATCAGGCCGCCGATGTCGCGTATCCTGAGCTGGCGGGCGATCTCGCGCGCCGCCTCGAGGTTGGTGGCGACCGCCGTGTCGTCGATGTGCTTGCTTCCGGTCGAGCGCGACGAGTTGACGTCGATCGAGGTCAGCGCCTCGGTCGGATCGAACACGATCGAGCCGCCGGAGGGCAGCCGGATCTCGCGCTCGTGGATCTCCTCGCACTGGTCCTCGATCCTGTAGTGGCGGAACAGCGGCTTCTTGCCGCGGTACAGCTTGACCAGCTTCTCCTTGCCCGGCAGCACCGCGTGCACGAACTGCTTGGTGCGCTCGTAGATCTCGTAGTTGTCGACCCAGATCTCGGCGATGTCGTCGGTGAAGTGGTCGCGGATGGCACGCGTGGCCAGGTCGCCTTCCAGGTAGATCAGCGACGGCTGCGGCGCGTTCTGGCTCTTGATGCGGATCTCGTCCCATAGCCGGGACAGGTAGGCGTAGTCGCGTTCCAGCGCCTCCAGCGTCTGGTCCTTGCCAGCGGTGCGCAGGATCAGGCCCATGTTGTCCGGGACGTTCAGCTGCGACAGGATCTGCTTCATGGCCAGCCGGTCCGCCTCGTCCAGCTTGCGCGAGATGCCGCCGCGCTCGGTGTTCGGGCTCAGCACCAGATAGCGGCCGGCCAGCGAGATGTAGGTGGTCAGGGCCGCACCCTTGGTGCCGCGCTCCTCCTTGACGACCTGCACCAGGATCGGCTGCTTGTGCTCCAGCACGTCCTGGATGCTGACGTTGCGATGATCGGCCGTCTTGTCGGCCCCCTCTTTCCAGTATTCGGGGTGGATCTCGTTCAGCGGCAGAAAGCCCTGGCGGGCCGAGCCGTACTCGACGAAGGCCGCCTGCAGGCTCGGTTCGATCTTGGTGATCGTCCCCTTGTAGATATTGCTCTTGGTCTGGATTTTCTGGGCGGACTCGATGTCCAGTTCCTGAAGGTAATCGCCGTCGACGATGGCTACCCGGCTTTCCTCCTCATGGGAGGCATTGATCAGCATGCGCTTGCTCATTCACCACTTCCTGGTGGCCGCCTGAGGATTTGCTGATACACAACACACGGTCCCGGAACCATGCCATGGTCCGGGAAGCACGCTGATCCAGTTCTCACCGTCGCGCCGAAACCTTCCGCACCACGGTACAAATCGTCAGACAAGACCTTTTTATTGCAGGTCTCAACACGGCGGCAACGGACGGAAGCGCATGGCGTGGACCCGGTCTTTCAAACAGCCTGGGTCCGGCGAATTCTTCGGTGCGACCCGGTCCTCCTGATCCGCCTCGGCGGAGAGGTTGTCGTGTCCGGGTCGGACGCGCATGCTTGCACCATCACGGCATGTCGCCAGCGGAGCATCACTGCATCGGCCAAAGCTAGAGATCGGAGGCATTTTTGGCAAGCGCGCCTTCCCCTGGGCCCTATCTGGACATCGACGAACGGGAAGCCGGCAGCCGCCTGGACCGGGCATTGCTGCGCCTGCTCGGGGATGGAAGCCGTCCGCTGCTGATGCGCCTGATCCGCAAGGGCAACGTCCGCGTCAACGGCCGCCGCGCCAAGCCGGAGTCGAGGCTGGCCGCGGGTGACCGTGTGTTCCTGCCCGCCAGCCTGCGTCCGGGCGCGGCAGCCGCCCCGGCCGAGGGGGTGCCCGCAGGGGTGCTCCGGCGGGCCGAAGGGGTGCCGGTGCTGTACGAGGACGACTGGCTGCTCGCCGTCGACAAGCCGGCCGGCATGGTGGTGCACGGCGGCTCCGGCCACGGCGCCGGCCTGGTCGAGGCGATGAAGCAGCTCAGGGACCTTCCCGATCTCAGGCTGGCGCACCGCCTGGACCGCGACACCTCCGGCGTGCTGCTGCTGGCCAAGCACCTCGAGTCGCTGCGCCGGCTGACCGCATCCTTCCGTGAGCGGGACATGCACAAGACGTACCTGGCGCTGGTGGCCGGCCATCCGTACCCGCATGCCGGGCGCATGCGCTCGCATCTGGCCAAGGGCGTGGTGCGCGGCGGCGAGCGCATGGTCGTCGATGCCGAGGACGGCAAGGAGGCCGTGACCGATTTCCAGGTGATGCTGGAGCGCCGGCACGGCGATTTCGACTGGGGCATGGTGGCGCTGCATCCGCACAGCGGCCGCACGCATCAGCTCAGGGTGCAGTTGCAGGCCGAGGGGCATGCGATCCTCGGCGACGCCAAGTATGGCGACAAGGGCGATCTGGCGGCGTTCCGCGCCATGGGAGGCAAGGGGCTGATGCTGCATGCCTGGCGTCTGCGCTTCGCACATCCGGTGACGGACGCGTCGATGGAGATCCGGGCCTCGCTGCCGTCAGCGTGGCGGGAGATACTGAACGAACCGGCGAGCGGGAGGGAACCATGAAGGGAAGCTGTCTGTGCGGGGCTGTGGCCTACGAGGTCGACCGCCTGGCCGGTCCGGTGCGCCATTGCCATTGCCGCACCTGCCAGAAGGCGCAGGGGGCCGCGTTCGCATCGACGGGCCGCGTCGATCGTGCACATTTCCGCTGGCTGAAGGGGGAGGACAGGCTGTCCGCCTTCGAGTCCTCGCCCGGCAAGCTGCGCCGCTTCTGCTCGGTCTGCGGCTCGCACCTGCTGGCGGAATGGGTGGACCAGCCGCAGGTGATCCTGCGCGTGGTCACCCTCGACGAGGATCCGCATCCCACCGGGTTCGCGCACATCTGGACCTCGCACGACCTGCCGTGGCTGGATTTCGGCGACGATGTCCCCGCCCATCCCGAGTTCCCGGCGGCATAGGAGGCGATCCATGGTCGAGGAGATCCTGGCTTTCTGGTTCGACGAGCTCGAGCCGCATCAATGGTGGGCGAAGGACGAGGCGCTCGACCAGGAAATCGGCGAGCGATTCATGGAGATTCACCGCATGGCCTGTCGCTGCGAGCTGGCCGACTGGCGCGCCAGCGCCAGGGGGCGGCTGGCCGAGATCCTGGTGCTGGACCAGTTCTCGCGCAATATGTACCGGGATTCGCCGCTGGCCTTCGCCAACGACCCGCTGGCCCTGGCCCTGGCGCAGGAGGCCATCTCCAGGCAGGTGGACCGGCAGCTGACCGCCATCGAGCGCATCTTCATGTACATGCCGTTCATGCACAGCGAATCGCCGCGCATCCACGAGGTGGCGGTGGCGCTGTTCACCGCCAACGGCATCGCGTCGAATCTCGAATTCGAGCTGAAGCACAAGCGCATCATCGACCGCTTCGGCCGCTATCCGCACCGCAACGCCATCCTCGGCCGGGAATCGACGGCGGAGGAACTGGCCTTCCTCAGCGAGCCGGATTCCAGCTTCTGAGGCGCTGGCAGGGGGGGAATCGTTTGATCGCGAAACTCATCGCCGCGCTGGCGGCGGCCATCATCGCCGTGATCTCCGATCTCGGTTACGGCGGCATCGTGCTGTTGATGGGTATCGAGAGCGCCTGCATCCCGCTGCCGTCCGAGATCATCATGCCGTTCTCGGGCTTCCTGGTGTTCAAGGGCACCATGCAGTTGACCGCGGTGGCCGTGGCCGGGGCGACCGGCAATCTGTTCGGCTCGTGGGCGGCCTATGCCCTCGGGGCCTGGGGCGGGCGGCCGCTGGTCGAGAAATACGGGCGTTACGTGCTGGTCTCCCACCATGACCTCGATCTGGCCGATCGCTGGTTTTCCCGCTTTGGCGACATCACCGTCTTCGTCTGCCGCATCCTGCCGGTGGTGCGCACCTTCATCGCCTTTCCCGCCGGCGTGTCGCGCATGCCGCTATGGCGATTCAGCGCCTATACCTTCGCCGGTTCGCTGATCTGGTGCTGGGGCCTGGCCTGGATCGGCATGAAGCTCGGCGAGAACTGGCACACGCTCGGGGCCTATTTCCACCGCTTCGATGCCCTGATCGGCCTGATGCTGCTGGCGGGCATCGCCTGGTACGTGCGCCGGCACCTGCGCCGGCCGCGCTGAGCGGTCCGGGGCTGCGTCAGTCGGCCTTGTGCAGCAGGTCCACGCGGATCGGCATCAGGAAATCGGCACCGTCCGGCCCCAGGTGATCCTCGAATTTGCGCCTTACTTCGTCATACAGCTCGGCCGACAGCTGGTGGTTGGTGTGGGTGACCCTCAGGATCTTCGCCTCGAAGTCGGCGAAGTCGTCGAAATGCATCGGGGAGTGGAAGAAGATCTCCTGCGCCAGGCCCAGCACGCCCGTGTCGACGGCGCGGGTGATCGCCTCGAAGGCGGCGCGGCGGACCTGCTCCTCGTCGTGGAACAGGCGCAGGATCTCGTTGAATTCGCCGGCAAAGACCGGCTCCGAGATGTAGGCCAGGCCGCCGGGCCTCAGCACGCGCCGGACCTCGGCCAGCGCCTTGTCCATCAGCCCGATCGGCACGTGGTGCAGGGACTTGAACATGAACACGACGTCGAACGCGGCATCCGGCGCCGGGATGGCTTCGGCCCCGGCCAGCACGAAGCGCACGTTGGGCAGGTCGTCGATGGCGAGGTGGTTGCGGTGCTGGATCTCGTCGACCTCGAGCGCCGTGATGCGCCGGTCCGTCCCTTCGCTGGCGATGGCGCGGGTGATCTCGGCGCGGCCGCAGCCGAGCTCGAGGATGTCCTTGCCGTCGAGCGCCAGCAGCGCGTTGTAGATCTCCCGTTCCGGGCAGGTGCGGCTGATGGGGGACGGGGGGGCCAGTTGCATCATCGGGCAAGCGTAGGTGCGGCCGGACGGGGCGGCAACCATGCACCATGCGTGGTAATCTGTCGCCGGCCGATGCAATCCTGCAGACATCGCCGCCAAGGAGTGTGCCATGAGCCATGATGCCGGACGCTTGCCGACGCTGTTCATCTCGCACGGGGGCGGTCCGTGGCCGTTCATGGAATCCGCCTTCGGACCGCCCGGCATGTGGGACGGCCTGGATGCCTACCTGCGCGGCATCGACGGCGACGTCGGGCGCCGGCCCAAAGCCGCGCTGGTGGTCTCGGCCCACTGGGAGGAGCCACGGCCCACCGTGAACACCGGCCGCCAGCCGCCGCTGCTGTTCGATTACTACGGCTTCCCCGAGCACACCTACCATCTCAGCTATCCGGCGCCGGGCTCTCCCGAGATCGCGGCCCGCGTGCACGAACTGCTGGCCGCGGCCGGGATCGATGCCGGCGAGGACGCCGGCCGCGGTTACGACCACGGGGTGTTCATCCCGTTCATGCTGATCTATCCCGGGGCGGACGTGCCGATCGTGCAGCTGTCGCTGCAGCGGGATCTCGATCCCGCGGCGCACCTGGCCATCGGCCGGGCATTGTCACCGCTCAGGGACGAGGACGTGCTGATCGTCGGCAGCGGCCTGAGCTATCACAACCTGCGCCAGCTGATGGCCAGCGACGCCCAGGTTGTCGCCGATGCCGAGGCCTTCGATGCGTGGCTGACGGAGGCGGTCGAGCAGCCCGATGCGGCGGAGCGCGAGCGGCGGCTCATTGCCTGGGAGGCTGCGCCCGGTGCCAGGTCCAGCCATCCCCGCAGCGAGCATCTGGTGCCGCTGTTCGTGGCCGCGGGGGCGGCCGGTGACGACTCGGGCCGCCGCAGCTACAGCGACCACATGGTCGGCAAGGCCGTGTCGGCCTTCCGGTTCGGCTGAGCCGGCGTCAGCCGGCCTGCTGGATGCCCGCCAGGAACCAGGTCGGGTCTTCCGAGCGCGGGTCGTGGCGGAAGATCCAGATCTCGCCGATCTCGTGGCGCACGTCCTCGCTCAGGGCGCCGCTGGCATCCAGGCCCTGTTCGCGGAGCATGGCGCGGAAGGCGACGGCGGCCCATTCGTAGCCGGATTCCTGCCAGACCTCGGCGATCTCGCCATGCAGCGTCGTCACCTCGGTCAGGGCCCGTCCCTCGCCGAGGGCGCCCATGTCCGCCTCGATGCGCGCGGCGATCTCCGGGGTGCAGAAGCGGCGGATATCGCTGATGTCCTTGGCGTCCCAGGCGGCCTGCATGCGCACGAAGACCTGCTTGGCGGTGGACAGGAACCATTCGCGGTCGAGGCTCGGCACGTCGCCGCCGCCGGCATGCCGGGATGATGCCGACGCGGCCCCATAGCCATGCATCAGTTGCGGGCCGGCAAAATGGTGGCCGGCATAGGCCATGGACCCGGCCCGGCGGCGCAGCCATGACAGGATCAGCAGCAGGATGCCGCAGATCACCAGGATGTCGAACAGGTTGAAGCCGTGAAAGGGGCTGCCGAACAGCAGCGCCCCGATCACGCCGCCGAAGGCCAGTCCGGCGAGGGCGCCCATGAAGCCGCGGCGGGGCGTGGCGGTGCCGGGTGTGCCGACCGGCTGCCGGGGCGTCGAGGCATAGCTGCCCGACGGCGTATGCGGGATCGTGCGGTGGTAACCGAAGCTGGCACCGCCGCCGAAGCGACGGGCCTCGACATTCCCGGGGTGCAGCACGGTGATACCGACGATGGCGATCAGACCTGTGGCGAACATGCGTTTCACGGTGTGTCCTCCTGACGCACGGGCGCGGATGCCTCGGAATAGGCCAGCTGGGCCACGCGGGCCTCGTAGATGGCCCGGCGAAGACGGTCATTGTCCATGTGTCTCAGTGATCTCGCAATAGCCTTGCGCAGCCTCAACGGCACCGGTGCGGCATGCGGCCCCGACGTATCGGACCGGATGCCGGCACCAGCCAGCATCTGCGTGCGTATCTGCGTCAGGCCATCGATGCGTGCGCGCGTGCGGCTGGCCCGCAGGATGTCGCCGCGCAGCATGCGGACCTGCTGGGCCATGATCGAGTGATCCACGGCCACCCACAGGCGGCGCCCCGAGCCGTGGGCATCCGCGTAATCCTCGATGCGTACCGGCTCGGTGCGCGCGGCCATCATCGGGCCGACGATCTCCGGCCAGGCCTTGCGCAGGCGGGCCATGGCCATCAGCGGAGCGAGATTGTCCGGGCCCAGCACCCCGGCGAGGTCGTGCTCGAGCCGGGTCAGTCGTGAACGGGGCCGGGATGGCCGGGTCAAAACGGCAGGCGCTTGCCGCCCAGGATATGCGCGTGGAGATGGTAGATCTCCTGGCCGCCGCCGTCGCGCACATTGATCACGACGCGATAACCGGCGTCGGCCACGCCCAGGATCTCGGCCACGCGGCGGACACGGTCCATCAGCCGGCCGAGCATGGCGGGATCGTCGGCATCGGCCAGCGTGTCCACGTGCGCCTTCGGGATCACCAGGGCATGCACCGGCGCCTTCGGATGGATGTCGTGGAAGGCCAGGAAGTCATCATCCTCGTCGATCTTGTTGCAGGGGAGATCGCCCGCGGCGATCTTGCAGAAGAGGCAGTCGCTCATGTCGTCGTTCCTTGTGGCGATACGCGAAACCCGGGCATGGAAAAATCCTACCATGCTCCGGCATGAATGTAAGGGCGTCGACGGATGTTCGGTGTATCCGTCTTTCCTGATATGCTGGCGCGCAAGGACTTACGCCTGCGTAAGGAGGGGCCGATCGGATGGGCTGGGTACGGCATGGATAGATTCGGGCGGGATGCCGCGGACGACCGGACGGCAGCGGAGCCACCGCACCCCGGCGAGACCGGGTTTCGCACCCTTGCGGATCACGTGTCCGATGCCTTTTTCCTGTACGACGCGGACGGAGTCATCCTGGATGCCAACCGGCATGCCTGCGAGAGCCTGGGCTACACGCGCGGGGAGTTGATCGGCACGCGCTCCGTCGGCATCGATGCCAGCCGTGCCCATCCTTCCCGGGAAGAGATCGCCTCGCGCTTCGCAGCGGGCCGGGACGTCCGCTTCGATACACATCTTCGCCGCAAGGACGGCAGCGTGTTCCCGGTCGAGGTCTGCGTCTTTCCTTTCCGGGGGGGATCGCAAGGGCTTTATGTGGTGCAGGCCCACGACATCAGCGAGCGCCAGCGCACCGAGGGTACGCTGCGCCGGCTGAACCGCCAGCTGAATGCCCTGAGCAGTTGCGCCCAGGTGCTGATGCGTGCGACGAACGAGCAGGATCTGCTTGACGATGTCTGCCGCACCATCTGCGATGCGGCCGGTTACCGCATGGCCTGGGTGGGATACGCGGAACACGACGACGCCAAGACCGTGCGGCCGGTGGCGCAATTCGGATTCGAGGACGGCTATCTGGACAGCATCGGCATCAGCTGGGCGGATACGGCCCAGGGCCGCGGTCCCACGGGCGTGGCCATCCGTACCGGCATCGTGCAGATCAACCATGATTTCCAGGACAACCCCCTGATGACGCCATGGCGTGACGAGGCGATCAGCCGGGGTTACCGCGCCAGCATCGCCCTGCCGCTGAAACACGGGGATGAACTCCTGGCCTGCCTGGCCATCTATGCCGACGAGTCCGACGCATTCGCCGCCGACGAGGTGAGCCTGCTGGAGGAGCTGGCCGACAACCTGGCCTTCGGCATCGATGTGCTGCGCATGCGTGACGAACGCAGGCAGGCGGAACAGGCGCTGCGGGAGAGCGAGGAACGCTACCGCACCATCTTCCAGAATATGCCGCTGGGCATCTTCCGTTCCACGGTCGAAGGCCGGTTCATCGAGCTCAATCCGGCGATGGCCAGGATGCTCGGCTACGATTCTCCGGCGGAGGCCATGCAGGGGATCTCCGATATCGGTGCCCAGGTCTACGTCCATGCCGGGGACCGCCAGGCGATCGTCGACCGGCAGCTCGGCATGGCCGGCGATGCCATGCAGTATCTCAGCCATTACCGGAGCCGCGACGGCAGGCAATGGGTCGCCAGCCTGTACCTGAAAACCATCCGCGATGCCGGTGGCCAGCCCATGTTCTTCGACGGCATCGTCGAGGACATCACCGAGCGCATGCAGAGCGAGGAGGAGCGCGAGAGGCTGCAGGCCCAGCTCATCCAGGCGCAGAAGATGGAGTCCATCGGCCGGCTTGCGGGCGGTATCGCCCACGATTTCAACAACGTGCTGAGCGCGATCATCGGTTACTCGGAGCTGGCCCTGCGCGACGCGTCGCCGTCCGGACGCCTGTACGAGCACCTGCAGGAGATCCGCAAGGCGGCCGACCGCTCCGTGGACCTGACCCGGCAGCTTTTGGCCTTCGCCCGCAAGCAGACCGTGCTGCCCAAGGTGGTCGACCTGAACGAAACGGTGGCCGGGCTGCTCCAGCTGTTGCGGCGCATGATCGGCGAGGGGATCGATCTTGCCTGGCAGCCCGGGGCGCACATCTGGCCGGTCAAGGTGGACCCGGGCCAGATCGACCAGATCCTGGCCAATCTGTGCGTCAATGCGCGCGATGCCATCGACGGCATGGGCAGGATCACCATCGAAACGCGCAACGAGGTGCTCGGCGAGGCCTACGCCACGGCGCACGCGGGTGCGGTACCCGGGGAATACGTGCTGCTGGCCGTGCGGGACAACGGTCCGGGCATGGTCCAGGAGGCGCTAGAACATGCGTTCGAGCCGTTCTTCACCACCAAGGACGTGGGCAAGGGCACCGGCCTCGGCCTGGCCACGGTGTACGGCATCGTCAAGCAGAACAACGGCTACATCGATCTCGACAGTGAAGCCGGCCGCGGCACCACCGTCAGCATCTACCTGCCCAGGCATACGGGCGAGGCCGTGCAGCCCGATGAGGACGTGCCGGAACAGACGGTGGCGCATGGCGATGAAACCATCCTGCTCGTCGAGGACGAGCCGGTGATCCTGGAGATCGCGAGGCTGATCCTGGAGAAGTGCGGCTACCGGATGCTGACCGCCGCCCGCCCGGACGAGGCGATGCGCATCGTGCGCGAACGTGGGCGCGAGATCCAGATGCTGATCACCGACGTGATCATGCCGGGGATGAACGGACGTGAGCTGGCGGATGCGGTGCTGAAGCTGTGTCCGGACATGCGCTGCCTGTTCATGTCGGGGTATTCGGGCAATGCCATCGCCCAGCAGGGGATGCTGGAGGCGGACGTGCATTTCATCCAGAAGCCGTTCTCGACGGCGGATCTGACCGCCAAGGTCAGGAGCGTGCTGGACGGCGACTAGCAAGCCGGCGCCGGGCCGGTCAGTAGGCTTGCCCGTCCTTGTGCGTGAATCGCCATTGGCCGTCGACCATCTCCGCCCGCAGGTCGTCGTCGGGGTAGGTGGCTGCGTCTCCCGGCGTGCGGTCGCCGATCTCGAGGTAGACCACGTCCTCGTTCGTGCGGTTGACCAGGCAGTGGCCGTCGCCGGTGCCGGCCGGGAAGCCGGCGCACATGCCGGGGGTGAGTGCGGTCTCGCCCGCGTCGGTCAGCAGCGTCGGCCGCCCGCTCAGCACGTAGATGAACTCGTCCTGCCTGGTGTGCGCATGGCGCAGCGCCGAGGTTGCACCCGGCGCCAGGCGGGTCTGGTTGACGCCGAAGTTGGCCAGCCCGAACAGGTCGCCGAGCGGGCGCTTCTCGCGGCCCGCGACGCGCGCGGCGAAGGGCTCCGGGTACAGCGAGGGCCGGGTAAGCGGGGCCGCCTCGGCGGCGACGATGGCGACCGGGAATGCCCGTTCAGTCTTTTTCACGCGCGGCCTTCTCGTCGTGGCCGGAGATGCCGAAGCGGCGGGCCAGCTCGTGCAGCACGTCGTCGGCGGTCAGGCCGCGCTCGGCCAGCATGATCATGGTGTGGAACCACAGGTCCGCCGTCTCGTGGACGATCTTGTCGGGATCGCCGTTCTTGGCGGCGATGATCGTCTCCACCGCCTCCTCGCCGACCTTCTCGAGGATCTTGTCCAGGCCCTTGGCGTAGAGGGAGGCGACGTAGGAGGAATCCGCATCGTGCAGCTTGCGCCCCTCGATGACCTCGGTCAGCTCCCTGAGGATGTCCCGGCTCATGCGATCGGCTCCTCGAAGGTCTCCCATTCCCCGCCCTTCTGCAGGCGGTAGAAGCAGGAGTAACGGTTGGTGTGGCAGGCCGGTCCCGTCTGCTCGACGATCAGCAGCAGCGTGTCGCCGTCGCAGTCCAGGTACATCTCCAGCACCTCCTGCACATGCCCGGAGGTTTCGCCCTTCTTCCACTGTGCCTGGCGCGAACGGCTGTAATAGTGGGCGTAGCCGGTGTCGAGCGTCTGCTGGAAGGCCTCCTCGTTCATCCAGGCCATCATCAGCACGCGGCCGGTGGCCACGTCCTGCGCGATGGCCGGCACGAGCCCGGCTTCGTTGAAGCTGATCTCGCCGAGCAGGCGTACGCGGTCGAGCTGGTTCATGAGATCAAGCCTATCTCGTTCTTCTTTGCTTGCCCAAAGAAGAACCAAGAAAGGGCACCCGGAACATCTGCTTTGATCCTCGTTTCCGCCATGCAAACAGACGAAAAACAGAACGCGAATTTTTCGCTATTCCTGTTTGCATGCCGCAAGCTCGGCGCAGCTGTGGCCGGGGCGAACGCCTTCGGGCATGCTGCAAGCAAGAAAGAAAAGACATCGCTTCCCTCTGCGCTCCCTGTGTCCTCTGTGGTAAAAGAAAACATCATCCCTTCAACTTCTCCAAGGCCCGAGCGGCGGCGGCGATCGTCGCCTCCACGTCCTCATCGGTGTGGGCCGCGCTCATGAAGGCCGCCTCGAACTGGCTCGGGGCGAGGTAGACGCCCTCGTCGAGCATGGCGTTGAAGAATCGGCCGAAGAAGGCGAGGTCGCAGTGGTCGCTGACATCGGCCCCACAGGTGACGGACGGCAGGCCGGTGAAGAACACCGTGAACATCGAGCCGAAGCGGTTGCCGGTGGCCGGCACGCCGGCGGCCTTGCAGCCGCCCAGCAGGCCGTCGAACAGCCTGGCGGACTTGGCCTCGAGGGCTTCGTAGAAGCCCGGGGCGCGCAGGCGGCTCAGCGTCTCCAGTCCGGCGCGCATGGCCAGCGGGTTGCCCGACAGCGTGCCGGCCTGGTAGACCGGGCCGTCCGGCGAGATCCGGCGCATGATCTCCTCGCGGCCGCCGTAGGCGCCGACCGGCATGCCGCCGCCGATGATCTTGCCGAGGCAGGTCAGGTCCGGGGTGATGCCGAAGCGCTCCTGGGCGCCGCCGGCGGCGACACGGAAGCCGCACATGACCTCGTCGAAGATCAACAGTGCCCCGTTCTCGTCGCACAGCTCGCGCAGGGCCTGGAGGAATCCCGTCGAGTACAGGTCCATGACGCCGGTGTTGCCGGGCACCGGTTCGACGATGATGCAGGCGATCTCGTCCCTGTTGGCGGCGAACAGCGCCTTGACGGCCTCGATGTCGTTGAACGGGGCGGTCAGCGTCAGTTTGGCGTAGTCGGCCGGCACGCCGGCCGAGTCCGGCACGCCGAACGTGGCCGCACCCGATCCGGCCTTGACCAGCAGGCCGTCGGCATGCCCGTGGTAGCCGCCGTCGAACTTGATGAACTTGTCCCGTCCCGTGAAGCCGCGCGCCAGTCTCAGGGCGCTCATCGTCGCCTCGGTGCCGGAGCTGACGAAGCGCACGACCTCGATCGACGGCACCATGTCGATGACGAGCTCGGCCAGCGCGATCTCGAGCTCGCACGGGGCGCCGAACGAGATGCCGGAGCGCGCCGTTTCGCAGATGCCGGCGATGACGTCCGGGTGGGCATGGCCGAGGATCATCGGCCCCCAGGAACCGACGTAGTCGATGTAGCCGTTGCCGTCGACGTCCCAGATACGGGCCCCCTCGGCCCGGGCGATGAAGCGCGGGGTGCCGCCGACCGACTTGAAGGCGCGCACCGGCGAATTGACGCCGCCGGGCAAGAGCTTCCTGGCCTGGCTGAAATCGAGTTCGGACTTGTGAATGGAGGACATCGGCACCCTTTCCCTGCAATGGAGTCAGGGGACGTTAGAAACCATGCCCGGTGGTGTCAATAATCCGCCTGGGCATCCGCGTCCATGCTGGACTAGAGTGGTGGTAGCGTGAACACAGGAGGGCAGGACGATGCGTAGACTGATCTGGGCGGTATTTGTATTGCTGGTCTGGGCGCCGGGGCTGGCCCTGGCGGACGGCGAGGTGGGCGTGATCACCGAGGTTTCCGGCGATGCGGAGCTGATGCGTGGCGACCAGGTGCTGGCCGCCGAGACCGGCGTGAACCTGATACCCGGCGACGTGGTGCGCACCGGCGACGATGCCACGATGCAGATCGACATGGACGACGGCTCCAGCTTCGCCCTGGGTGCCAAGAGTTCGCTGCGTGTCCAGGAATACCGCATGCGCGAGGATCACAGTATCGTCGCTGCCGCGATCGACGAGATTTCCGGCTGGATGCGCTTCGCCGTCGCCAAGCTGCGCCAGGCCGATTACTACCGGTTCAAGATGCCGACGGCCGTGCTCGGCGTGCGCGGCACCGAGGGCGTGCTCAACGTCGAGGGAGAGGGCATCAACCTCCAGTCGAACGTCATGCTGGACAAGGGCGATGTCGAGGTGGCGGAGCATGTCGACAACGGCCGCCTGTCCGGCAACCGCGTGCGCCTCACGGACGGCGAATACGCCTACCGCCGGGTCGGCCGCATGCTCGCGATGCAGCGGCATTTCCCGGAGCGGCTGCAGCAGCGCATGCCGGCCTTCATCAAGGCGAGGCTGATGCGCCGGGTGCGCTTCCTGAAACGGCGCGGCATCGAGCCCCGCCGCATCGAGGGGCGCCTGTTCCGCATGGACCGGCGCGGACGCATGAACGGTGCGGAGCGGCGGCGGTTCGAACGGGAGAGGATGATGCGGGAGCACAGGGAGCGCCGCAACCGGCGCGACTAGACGGCCTATTTCCCGGGCGTCTCCGGCTTTCCGCCGGGAAACGGCGTGACGTTGCCGGCCGGCCCCGCCTCGCTGATGCGGGCCGGCCCCGGCTTCTCGACCTCGTCGATGCGCACCACGGCATGCACCGGGATATGGGTCCGCTTCACGCCCTTGAACTCGCTGCGCAGGCTCTCCTCGGACGGGTCGACGACCACCGAGGAGCGTTCGCCGAACAAGAACTCGCCGACCTGCACGAAACCGGGGATGCCCGAGGCGCCGACGTGCCGGGCATAGATCTCGTAGACGCTGTCCCGGTTGATGAAGGTGATGCGGTAGATGCTTTTGCCTGGCACGGTGCTTACGGCCAGTAGGTGACGCTGGCGGTGCAGGTCTCGCCGATGACGATGCGCGACACGCGCAGGCGGCCGTCGTCGAGGCGGCGGCTCATCTCATCAAACAGCACGCGGGCGACGTTCTCGCTGGACGGGTTGATGGCGTCGAACGGGGGCACGTCGTTCAGGTTGTAGTGGTCCCAGCCGGACAGTGCCGCTTTCAGTTCGCGCTTCATGACCTTGTAGTCGATGCCCATGCCCAGTTCGTCCAGCTCGCTGCATTCGACATAGAGCTCGACCCGCCAGTTGTGGCCGTGCAGGCGGGCGCAGTCGCCCGGATAGCCTCGCAGCTGGTGGGCGGCGGCGAAATCGGTGCGGATCATCAGTTCGTAACGGGGCATCTAGGCCGCCGGCAGCAGCATGGCCGCCGAGGTGGTGCGGCCCTCGGTGACCAGGATGTTGTAGGTGCGGGCGGCCGAGCGCGAGTCCATGCACTCGTAGCCGATGTGCGCGTCCTGCAGGGCATCGCGCACGGTCTCGCTCGGGAAGCGCGTGACCCGGCCGGTGCCGATGATCAGCACCTCCGGCGGGGACGCGAGGATCGGCTGCAGGTGTTCCACGCCCAGTGCCTCCAGGCGTTCCGGTCCCCAGGGTGCAGTCACCTGGCCCGCGTGCAGCATCAGGCCGGAGCGGTAGACGTCGTCGCCGACCTTCAGGTAGTCGTCGCCATAGCCGCGGAACAGCGGCACATCGGCGCCGACGTCGGGGTTGACGTCGCCCGGCAGCGAGATCAGGGCCGCGCCTCCATCTCCCTGACGGCGTCCTCATCGGCCTTGGTGTGTCCCTTCATCATCAGCATGATGGGGCTGGCGATGTAGATCGAGGAATAGGTACCGACCACGACGCCGACCAAGAGCGCGAACGCGAAGCCGTGGATGACCTCGCCACCCAGGAAGAACAGGGAGAGCAGCACGATCAGCACCGTGAACGACGTGATCAGGGTCCGGGACAGCGTCTGGTTGATGGCGTTGTTGGCCGTCGTCGGCTCGTCCTCGGGGTTCTTTTTCTTGCGGTTGGCGGCGTTCATCTCGCGGATGCGGTCGAACACGACGATGGTGTCGTTCAGCGAATAGCCGATCACCGTCAGCACCGCGGCGACGACGGTCAGGTTGAACTCCATGCCGGTGATGGCGAAGGCGCCGAGCACGATGGAAGTGTCATGCACCAGGGCCAGATCGGCGCCCACGGCATAGCGGAGCTCGAAGCGGAACATCACGTAGCCGAAGATCGCGATCATCGCGAACAGCACGGCCATGATGCCGGCCTGTGTCAGTTCCTTGCCGACCTGGGGCCCGACGTACTCGACGCGGCGCATCTCGACCTTGTTGGAAAACTTGGCGTTCAGCGCGTCGAGCACGGTGTTGCTGATCTTCGATGAGGCCTTGCTGTCGCGGTTCTGCACGCGGATCATGATCTCCTTCGGGTTGCCGTATTGCTGGATCACGGCGTTGCCGTAGCCCTTCGGCGTCAGGGCCTCGCGCACGTCGGCGATGGAGGGGGCCTGGGCGAAGCGGGTCTCCACCAGCGTGCCGCCCGTGAAGTCGATGCCGAAGTTCAGGCCCTTGAAGATCAGCAACAGGATCGACGCCAGCACCAGGGTGCCGGAGATGCCCATGGCGATCTTGCGCCTGCCCAGAAAGTCGATATGTGTGTCCGAACGGATCAGTTCCATGGGTGTTCCCCTAGATGCTCAGGCTAGATGCTCAGGCTAGATGCTCAGGCGTTCGATGCGCTTACGCCGCCCCAGCGACAGGGCGATGATGGCGCGGGTCACGGTGATGGCCGTGAACATCGAGGCCAGCAGGCCGATGGTCAGCGTCACCGCGAAGCCCTTGACCGGGCCGCTGCCGAACTGGAACAGCACCACGGCCGCGATCAGCGTCGTGACGTTGGAGTCGACGATGGTGACGAAGGCGCGGTCGAAGCCGGCATCGACGGCGGCCAGCGGCGTGCGGCCGTTGCGCAACTCCTCGCGGATGCGCTCGAAGATCAGCACGTTCGCGTCCACGGCCATGCCGACGGTCAGCACGATACCGGCGATGCCGGGCAGCGACAGCGTGGCGCCGATCATGCTCATCGCCGCCACGATCAGCACCAGGTTGAAGATCAGCGCGATATCGGCCACCAGGCCGAACAGGCGGTAGTAGACCAGCATGAACACGACGACGGCGATGAAGCCGTAGATCGTCGAGCTCGTGCCCTTGTTGATCGAATCCTGGCCCAGGCTGGGGCCGATCGAGCGCTCCTCGACGATGTTGACGGGCGCCGGCAGGGCGCCGGCACGCAGCACGATGGCCAGATCACGCGCCTCCTGCGGCGTGAAGTTGCCGGTGATCTGGGCCGAGCCGCCGGAGATGCGCTCGCGGATCACCGGCGCGGACTTGACCACCCCTTCCAGGATGATGGCGAAGCGGTCGCCGACATGCTGGCTGGTCAGCCGATCGAAGCGCTCGGCCCCGCGGTTGTTGAACTTCAGCGTCACCGCGTACTCGTTGTAGCGCGAATCGATGGACACGCGCGCGTCGGAGACCTCGTTGCCGGAAAGCTCGGTGCGCTTCTTCACCAGATAGGGCTGGCGGTAGACCTTGTCGCCGCGCTTCTCCGGATCGCCGTAGACGATCTCGTCGTCCGGCGGTACGTCGCCGGCCAGGGCCTTGTCCAGGTCGCCCTTTTCGTCGACCAGCTTGAACTCCAGTTCGGCGGTGCGCCCGATCAGGCTCTTGGCGCGGGCGGTGTTCTCGTAGCCGGGGATCTGCACCAGGATACGGTGGTCGCCCTGCTTGGCGATCACCGGCTCCGTGGTGCCCAGTGCGTCGATGCGGTTGCGCACGACCTCGATGGCCTGCTCGACCGCGAACTTCTTGATGTCCTTGGCCTGCGAGTCCTTCAGCGTGAACACGAGCTTGTTGCCGGCCTGCTGCATGGTGAAGTCGTGCATGGAATCGGACAGCAGCTTGGCGGCGGCCGCGGTATCGCCGGCATTGCGGATCACGGCGGTGATCGTGCGTCCGTCATTTTCCAGGCTGGAGTAGGCGATGCGCTTCTCGCGCAGGCTGCGGCGCACGGAATCGACGTCCTCCGCCACGCTGTGCGCCACGGCCTTGTCGACCTCGACATCGAGTACCAGATGGATGCCGCCCTTCAGGTCCAGGCCCAGGTTCATCTTCTTGCTCAGCATGGACGGCCACCAGGTGGGGACGTTCATGAAGTTCGGCAGGGCGCCCATCACGGACACCGCGAACACGATCAGGATGAGCCACAGCTTCCATCGCGGGTATGCATGCATGTCGGGATTCCTTCGTAGCCGGGGTCAGGCGGCGTCGTTCGTCGTTACTCGGCCAGGCCGGTGATGGTGTCGCGCTTGACGCGCACCTTGGTGCCCTCGGCGATCTCCACCTTGATCTCGTCGTCGGAGACCTCGGCCACCGTGCCGATGATGCCGCCGGCGGTGACGACCTTGTCGCCCTTCTTCATGCCCTGGACCATGGCCTTGTGCGCCTTCAGGCGCTTCTGCTGCGGCCGGATCAGCAGGAAGTAGAACACGACCATGATCAGCAGCAATGGCGCCAGCTGCACGATGCCGCCCGTCGCCGAGGGTGCGGCCGCATAGGCCGGGGAAGACATGGCCAGCCACAGCGCCGCGGCGGCGCCGATGGTCCGGATGCTCGAAATCGTATGGTTCATGGTGAAAGCTCCTCGTTGTGCGTGCGGGCCTCGGGGTCGCCGCCGCGATAGGTTTGCAGAAATTGATCGCGGAATTCCGGCCAGTTTCCCCTCGCCAGGGCCTCGCGGGCCCTCTGCATGAGGGCCGTATAGTAGTGAAGATTGTGCAAGGTATTCAACCGCGAACTTAGAATCTCCTTCGCCATGTACAGATGACGCAGGTAGGCGCGCGAGAAATGGCGGCAGGTGTAGCAGCCGCAGTCGGCCATCAGCGGGCGCGCATCCTCGGCGAACCGCGCCTGCTTGATGTGCACGATGCCGTGGTCGGTGAACAGGGTGCCGTTGCGGGCGTTGCGCGTCGGCATCACGCAGTCGAACATGTCGATGCCGCGGTCGATGCCCTCGATCAGGTCGTCCGGGGTGCCGACCCCCATGACGTAGCGCGGCTTGTCCGCCGGCAAGTGCGGCGCCAGCGCGTCGAGCATCGCCATCATCTCGGGCTTCGGCTCGCCGACGGACAGCCCGCCGATGGCGATGCCCTCGAAGTCCATGGCCGCGATCTCGGCCAGGCTCTCGAGGCGCAGCCGGGGGTACATGCCCCCCTGCACGATGCCGAACAACGCCTGGCGATCGTTCACGGGCAGGTGCTCGCGGCACTCGGCCGCCCAGCGCATCGACATGCGCATCGATGCGAGCGCCTGCTCCTCGGTCGCGGGATACGGGGTGCATTCGTCGAAGGCCATGACGATGTCGCTGCCGAGTTTGCGCTGGATGTCCATCGATTCCTTCGGGCCCAGGAAGACCTTCGCGCCGTCGATATGCGACTGGAACCACACGCCGTGCGGCTCGATCTTGCGCAGTTTGCCCAGCGACCACACCTGGAAGCCGCCGGAGTCGGTCAGGATCGGCCGCTCCCAGGCCATGAAGCGGTGCAGGCCGCCCAGCTTCTCGATCACGTCCGCGCCCGGGCGCAGCATCAGGTGGTAGGTGTTGCCGAGGATGATCTGGGCCCCGACGTCCCCGACGAGATCCTCAGGGGTCAGGCTCTTGACCGTGGCCTGGGTGCCGACCGGCATGAACACCGGCGTGTCCACCGTGCCGTGCGGCAGGCGCATGCGGCCGAGGCGGGCGTAGCCGCCCGGATCGCGGCCCAGGATCTCGAAACTGAGTGCGGACATGGCGGCGCAGCCTGACGCTCCAGACGGGGAGCGGCAAGCGCGGGCGGGCATCGGGCGTAAGTTCCGCCTTGTAGGTAATGATAATCGTTGTCTATGCTGATTCAGCAGATGGGGGAAAGAGACGATGCGTCGAGTCGATATGCTGCAGGACATCGACAGGCTGGACCTGTTCGATGCGGTGCCGGCGATCATCCTGATGCTCGATGAAACGGGCAGGATCCTCTATTTCAATGCTTTCATGGAGGCCCTCGGCGGCTACAGCCTGAAAGAGGCCAGGGGCAAGGACTGGTTTACCCTCTTCCTGCCCGAAGCGGAGCGAGAGCGAATCCGCCAGGTGTTTGCTGAATCGATCGGCGGCAAGCCGACCCATGGCAACATCAATGCCATCGTCACCAAGTCCGGCGAGGAGCGCCTGATCCAGTGGTACGCCCAGGTGCTGAACACGGAAAAGGAGGGTCTGCATTACCTGCTGGCGACCGGCGTGGATATCACCGAGCTCGAGCATGAACGCCAGCTGGTCGAGCTCAGTGAGCACAAATTCAGGACGCTGATCGATGCGCTGCCGCAGGGGGTTTTCATGAAGGCGCCCGATCTGACCTATGTGTCGTGCAATGTGGCGCATGCCCGGCTTCTGGGGCTGGATAGCCCGAAGGATGCGATCGGCCGGCGGGACGAGGAATTCCACCCGCCTGAGCTGGCGCAGAAGTACCTGGCCGACGACCGGCGGGTCCTTGAGCGCGGCGAGACCATCGATATGGAGGAGACGGCCATTGTCGACGGCTGCGCGCGCACGGTGCAGACCGTGAAGACGCCGGTGCGTGCCGCATCCGGCGACATCACCGGCGTGCTCGGCATCTACTGGGACATCAGCCAGCGCAAGCGTGCCGAACAGGCCCTGGTCGACAGCGAGCGGCGCTTCCGCCAGCTGTTCGAGAACATGCCGTCGGCCTTCGCGGTGCATGAGATCATCTGCGATGGCGACGGCAAGCCGTCCGACTACCGCTTCCTCGAGGTCAACCCGGCTTTCGAGACGCTGACCGGGATGCCGGCAGACGGGCTGATCGGCAGAACGGTGCTCGAGGTCCTCCCTGCTACCGAACCGCACTGGATCGATACCTATGGCAAGGTGGCGCTGACCGGCGAAGCGATTTCCTTCCAGAACTATTCGCAGTCGCTGGGCCGGCATTACGATGTCCGGGCCTTCAGCCCGCGTCCTGGGCAGTTCGCGACGATCTTCAGCGACGTGACCGAACGGAAAGCGGCGGAGCGCGAACTGGCCGAGAGCGAGCAGATGCACCGCTCGCTGTTCGATCACATGCTCAACGGCCTGGCGCATTGCCGGATCGTGATCGAAAGCGGCAGGCCCGTGGATTTCATCTATCTCAATGTCAACGATAACTTCGAGAGGCTGACCGGCCTGAAAGACGTCGTCGGCCGGCGGGTGAGCGAGGTCATTCCCGGCATCCGGGAGGACGACCCCGAACTGATCGAGATCTACGGACGGGTGGCCATGGGCGCGGAGCCGGAGCGCTTCGAGACCTACGTCAAGGCCCTGGACATGTGGTTCTCGGTGTCGGTCTACAGCCCGAAGCCGGAACATTTCGTCGTCGTGTTCGACGTGATCACCGAGCGCAAGAAGGCGGAGATCGCGCTGGCACACGCCAACCGGGCGCTGGCGACGCTGGGCACGGTCAACCGCGAACTGGTCCATGCCACCGACGAGGAGAAGCTGCTTCAGGCCATCTGTACGGCGATCGTCGAGCAGCGCGGCTACCGCATGGCCTGGGTCGGCTATGCGCAGGACAACGCGGCCAGGGACATCGAGATCGTGGCCAGCGCCGGCGTGCCGAAAGACCTGCTGGCTGCGATCCGGCCGGGTTGGGGCGAGGATGCGCGTTCGGTGGGGCCGAGCGGTCGCGCCGTCCGCACCGGCAACACGCAGCTCTCCCGGGACATCGCCGCCGAGCCGCAGCACGACTGGAAGCAGGGGATGCTCGAGGCAGGTTGCGCCTCGGACGTCGCCCTGCCTTTGACCAGCGAGGCAGGTGACGTGTTCGGCGTGCTGCATGTCTATGCGGACGAGGTGGATGCCTTCACCGATCAGGAGATCGCCCTGCTCGAGGAGATGGCCGGTGATCTCGCCTTCGGGGTCGATGTATTGCGTGTGCGCCGGGAGCGCGACGAGGCGCTGAGGCTCAGCGAGCAGCATCTGGCCATGGCGCGCCGCAATCTCGAGCAGACGATCGCCTCGATGTCCAAGACCGTGGAGGCGCGCGATCCGTACACGGCCGGCCACCAGCGGCGGGTGGCCGAGCTGGCGGTGGCCATCGGCCGGCGCATGGGCCTGGATACGGATGCGCTGCAGGGCATCCATCTCGGGGCCATGATCCACGATATCGGCAAGATCAACGTCCCGGCGGAGATCCTGAGCAAGCCCTCCCGGCTGAATGACATGGAATTGCAGATGGTCCGGACGCACGCCAAGATCGGCTACGACATCCTGAAGGACATCGATTTCCCGTGGCCGGTGGCCGAGGTCGCCTACCAGCACCACGAGCACATCGACGGCACCGGCTATCCGCTGGGGCTGCAGCGCGAGCAGATCTGCCTGGAGGCGAGGATCGTCGCCGTCGCCGATGTCGTCGAGGCGATGAGCTCGCATCGCCCGTACCGGCCCGGTCTCGGCCACGAGGCCGCGATCGCCGAGATCCGCGACAACCGCGGACGCTTCTACGATGCCGCTGCCGTCGATGCCTGCCTGGGCGTGTTCGCCGACGGTTTCGGCTTCGACTGACCGGCCAGCCCGCGGGCCCGGCCCGTTGCGTCAATCCCGGCTGGACGCCGATGTGCCATAATGGCCCTATTCGGACAAGGGAGCGGATGATGCATAAAGGCTTGCTTGCACTGGTGCTGCTCGTCGTGGGGTCCGTCACGGCCACAGCGGCCGAGGTGGACGGGATCGAGTTTCCCGAACAGGTGCAGTTGGCCGGCAGTACGCTGCAGCTCAACGGCGCCGGCATCCGCACCAAGTTCTTCCTGCATATCTATGCCGCGGCCCTGTATACCGGGCATCGGCTTTCCGGCACCGGGGCCGTGCTGGCCGATACGGGTGCCAGGCGCGTCGTCATGCATTTCATCTACGACGGGGTCAGCGCCAAGCGCCTGGCCGAAGGCTGGACGGAAGGGTTCGGGAAGAATCAGACCAGGGCGGCCATGGATGCCCTGGGGCCCCGGCTGCAACGGTTCAACGCCATGTTCCGCGAGGCGCACCGGGATGACGTCTACCGCTTCGACCTGTTGCCGGACGGCACCACGGAGGTGTTCCTGAACGGGCAGTCGCGTGGCCGCATCGACGGGGCGGACTTCCAGCGGGCCCTGCTGGCGGTGTGGCTGGGCGCGCATCCGGCCGATGCGGACCTGAAACAGGCCCTGCTGGGAGGCCCGTGATGCGGCGCAGGCCGGAGATTGACGCGGATGGCGCCTTACGCAGACTGTCGTGCGTCCAGCGTCGACCGCTGAGCAGCCGACCGGAGGTTTAGGACGTGCGCAATACCGAACCTCAGCTTTTCAGTTTCCAGATCCGTCCGAAGATTCCCGCGGCCCTGGCGCGCCTGGAGGACATCGCCGGCGATCTGTGGTTTTCCTGGCATGCCCGGGCGCGCAACCTGTTCCGGCAGATGGACGAGGATCTGTGGAGCCTGTGCGGACACAATCCGCGGCTGTTCCTGCGCCGGGTCAGCCAGGTCCGGCTGGAGGAGATGGCGAACGACCGTGCCTTTCTGTCCCTGTACCACGGGGCGCTGGCCGATTTTGATTCCTACCTCAAAGAGGAACTGCTGTGGTTCCCGGCCCATTTCAAGGACGGCAAGCAGCACGCGATCGCCTATTTCTCGGCCGAGTTCGGCCTGCATGAATCCCTGCCCATCTATTCCGGCGGCCTGGGCATCCTGGCCGGCGACCATTGCAAGTCGGCCAGCGATCTCGGGTTGCCGTTTATCGCCGTCGGCCTGCTGTACCGCAACGGCTATTTCATCCAGAGCATCGACGTGCACGGCAACCAGATCGCGACCTATCAGGACAACCGCTTCGAGGACCTGTGCATCGAGCCGCTGAAGGGCGGGGACGGTGCGGACCTCGTGGTCGACATGGAGCTGCCGGGTCGCCAGCTGCACCTGAAGGTCTGGGAGGCCAAGGTCGGGCATATCCGCATGCTGCTGCTCGATGCCGATATCGACGCCAACCGGTCCGAGGACCGCGGCATCACGCATCAGCTCTACGGCGGCGGGCTGGAGAACCGCATCCAGCAGGAGATGTGCCTGGGTATCGGCGGCGTGCGCGCCCTGCGCGCGGTCGGCGTCGAGCCGACGGCATGGCACGCCAACGAGGGGCATGCCGCCTTCATCGTGCTGGAGCGTGCCCGCGAGTACGTGCAGTCCCAGGGACTGACGTTCGACCAGGCCATCGAGGCGGTGTCGGCCTCGACGGTGTTCACCACCCATACGCCGGTGCCGGCCGGTCACGATATCTTTCCGCTCGACCTGTTCGACCAGTATATGGGCCATTATGCCGAGGCGCTCGCCATCCCGCGCGAGAGCCTGCACCAGTTGGGGCGTGGCGATTTCGGCCACGGCAGCGGCGGCTTCAACCAGACGGCGCTGGCGATCCACGGCACGTCCTACCAGAACGGCGTGTCCAGGCTGCACGGCACGGTCAGCTCCGAGATGTGCCACGACATGTGGCCGGACATCGACCCGGAGGAGAATCCGGTGACCTCCGTGACCAACGGCGTGCACGTCAAGACCTGGCTGGCCCAGGAATGGATCGCCGCCTTCGACCAGGAGCTGGGGGCCCGCTGGCGCGGTCGCCTGCAGGATCCGGAGTTCTGGGAAAGCATCCACGAGATTCCGGACCACCTGTTCTGGAGCATCCACCAGACCAACAAGCAACGCATGCTGCACTACATCCGCGAGCGCCTGCTGTACCAGGCCAAGCGCAACGGCGAGAGTGGGGAGCTGGTGCGCCAGATGACGGCCGATTTCGATGTGCGCACGCTGGTGATCGGGTTCGCGCGGCGCTTCGCCACCTACAAGCGTGCCACGCTGCTGTTCCACGACGAGGGGCGGCTGAAGCGATTGCTGGACGAGGTCGGCAAGCCGGTGATCTTCCTGTTCGCGGGCAAGGCCCATCCGGCCGATGAGCCGGGACAGGCGCTGATCCGCCGCATCCACAACATCGCGCGCAAGCCCGAGTTCATGGGGCGCGTGCTGATGCTCGAGGGGTACGACATGACCCTGTCGCGCTACATGCTCTGCGGTGTGGACGTGTGGATGAACAATCCGCGCCGGCCCATGGAGGCCTCCGGTACCTCCGGTATGAAGGCCGCGATGAACGGGGCGCCGAACCTGTCCGTCCTCGACGGCTGGTGGCCGGAGGGCTTCCAGGGGGACAATGGCTGGATCATCGGCGGCGAGCGGGATATCGGCGATGAACAGCTCAGGGATGCCGAGGATGCCGATTCGCTGTACCACGTGCTGCAGCACGACGTGATCCCGACCTATTACCAGCTCAGCGAACGCGGATTCTCCGACAAATGGGTGTACATCTCCAAGCGCGCCATGATCGCGAGCATCCCGTACTTCAACACCGACCGCATGGTGGCCGAGTACGTGGAACGCTTCTATGTGCCGGCCTCGCGCCGCAGCCGCGAGATGGCCGCTGACGGCTTCGCGCGCGCCAAGGCGCTGGCGGCCTGGAAGGCCAGGGTGCGCGCGGCCTGGCCCCAGACCAGCCTGGCGCAGACCAGCGAGATCCCGCCGTACAGCATCTGGAACGTCGGCGAGGATATCCCGCTGCGCATCAAGGCGAACCTCGCCGGCCTGGTCCCGGAGGACGTGCGCGTGGAGGTGCTGTTCTTCCGCCCGGCACGGAACGGCGATTACCGGCGTGATGGCGTGATCGAACTGATGTACGAGAACGACGGCATCTACGCCGCCAATATCCGTCCCGACGATACCGGCAATTACCGTTTCCAGGTGCGCATGTACCCGCGGCATCCTGACCTGCCGCACCCGATGGCCATGGGGCTGATGACCACCCTTTAGAGGCGATGGAAGTGCTGCCTAAGGGCGTGTATCCAGGGCCAGGGCCGCGGCCCCGAGCAGGCCGGCGTCATCGGCCAGGGTCGAGCGCAGTACCCGGATCTTCCCGCGCTGTGGCGGGATCACCCGCGCCTCCATGTGCTCGATTAGCGGCGGATACAGCCATTCCCAGGCCTGGCTGAGGCCGCCGCCCACCGTGACGGTGCGGATGTCCAGCAGCTTGGCCGCCTCGGCGATCGCCTGCCCCAGGTAGGCGCCGGCCTCCTCCAGCACCTGCCGGGCGAGCGTCTCGCCGTTGCCCGCCCGCTCGTGGATCTCGACCGGCGACACCCAGTCCCGCCCGGTGGCCTTGGCGTAGCGCGCGGCCACGGCCGAGGCCGAGGCGTAGGTCTCCAGGCATCCCTTGCCGCCGCAGCCGCAGGGCCGCGCATCCGGCAGCATCGGGTCGACGACGCGCAGATGCCCGATCTCCATGGACATGCCGCCTTCCCCGGCATAGGGCACGCCGTCGATGATGGCGCCGCCGCCGACGCCGGTGCCCAGCGTCAGGTGCATCAGGTGCGTCAGTCCCCGGCCTGCTCCGAAGCGGGACTCACCGAGGCAGGCCGCCAGCGCGTCGTTGTGCACGTGCACCGGCAGGTCGAGGCTGGCCTGAAGGCGTTCGGCCAGCGGGAAGTCCGCCAGCCCCGGCAGGTTCGGTGAGGCCACGAGCACGCCGCTGTCGCCCCGGAAGAAGCCGGGGAAGCCGATGCCGACGGCCCCGGCGTCCGGCGCATCGGCCAACAGCGGCCGGAAGGCCTCCTCCAGCGCCGCCAGCACCTCGGCCGCGGCCGCCTCCGCGGAGGCGGCATGCAGCCGGTACAGCTCCGCCTGCTTCCGATGGCGGGCATGGATGGTGCCGCCCGCGTCGACGATGGCGGTCCGGATGTTGGTGCCGCCGACGTCGGCGGCGATCACGCGGCTTGTCATGGCAGCGAGCCGTAGATCTCGGCGTACGACCGGGCCGAGGCATCCCAGGACGAGTCGCGGCGCATGGCCCGGGTGCGCAGCGGGTTCCAGGCGGCGGGGCGGCGGTAGATGCCGACGGCGTGGTCGACGGCCTTGGCCAGCGACGGGGCGTTGGCGTCGGCGAACGCGAAGCCGGTGGATGCCCGGCGCCCGGCATCGTAGTCGCGCACGGTGTCGATGAGCCCGCCGGTGGCGCGCACGACCGGCACCGTGCCGTAGCGCATCGCCATCAGCTGGCTCAGGCCGCAGGGCTCGAAACGCGACGGCATCAGGAAGATGTCGCTGCCGGCATAGATCAGGCGGGCCCGCGCCTCGTCGAAGCCGCGGAAGTAATGGATCTGCCCGGGATGGTCATCGGCGAGCTTCTTCAGCGCCGCCTCGTACAGCAGGTCGCCGGTGCCGAGGAAGGCCATCTGGTAACCGTGGCGCACCCAGTCCGGGATGCAGGGCAGCAGCAGGTCCACGCCCTTCTGTTCCGCCAGCCGCGAGATCATGGCCAGCACCGGCGTGCGCGGTTCGGCGGCGAAGCCGAAGGCCTGTTGCAGGGCCGACTTGCACGCCGCCTTGCCGTCCATGTCTCCGGCCTCGAAGCGGGCGGGCAGGGCGGTGTCCGCAGCCGGATCCCAGGACACGGTATCCAGGCCGTTGACGATGCCCGAGAGCTTGTGCCGGTGCTTCGCCAGGAAGCCCTCCAGGTGGCAGCCGTATTCGGGGGTCAGGATCTCCTCGGCATAGCTGGGGCTGACCGTGGTGATGCGGTCCGCCATCATGATGCCGGCCTTCATGCAGTTGATCTGGCCGTAGAATTCGTAGCCTTCGGGATGGAAATACTCCGGCGGCAGGCCGACATGCGGGATGTGCAGGGCCGGGAAGATGCCCTGGTAGGCCAGGTTGTGGATCGTGAACACGGTGCCGGCGCCGGCGATGCCCGCATGGTGCTGGTACTGGGTCTTCAGCAGCATCGGCAGCAGCGCCGTCTGCCAGTCGTGGCAGTGGAACAGGTCGACCGGCGTGTCCAGCAGTGCCGCGGCCTCGAGCGCGGCGCGCGTGAACAGGGCATAGCGCAGCAGGTTGTCCGCATAGGCGTCACCCGGCGGTCCGTACAGGCCGTCGCGATCGAACAGGTCGTCCTGTTCGACGAGGATGAATCGCTGACCCCCGATGTCGGCCTCGTGCAGCGGCACCTGGCGCATGGTGCCGCCGATCCACAGCGGGATGGTCCTTGCCGGCTTGCCGGTCCTGAGCACCGCGGGATCGAGGTGCCGGCGGTACAGCGGCGTGATCACCGTGACCGCGTGGCCGAGCCGGCGCAGCGCGCCCGGCAGCGAGCCGGCGACGTCGGCCAGGCCGCCGGTCTTGGCGAGCGGCGCTACCTCGGAGGCGACGAAGACGATGTGCTGCTTGGCCATGGAACCTCCGTATCGGTTGCCCGTATCCTATACCAAGCCGGGCGAAACCCAATCCCGCTCGTGGTTCATGCCTATTGTCACACAAGGGGCCGTTACCATACACTCAGCGCATGTCCAAGGTCGTGGTGAAAACAGGGAGCGGGGAGCACACGTATACCCTTGGTGACGAGACGACGATCGGTCGTCATCCCCGGAGCACCATCTGCCTCGCGGATCCGATGGCCTCCAAGCGCCATGCCGTGATCCGGCGCGTCAGGGACGGCTTCGAGTTCCAGGACCTCGGCAGCTCCAACGGCTCCTTCTATGACGGCGTGCGCATCGACCATGTGAAGCTGAAGGACGGCGACGTCATCAACCTCGGCAAGACCAGCCTGATGTTCCAGGCCATGACCGAGGAGGAGCGCCTGGCCACGCTGGTCAGCATCTCCCAGCTCCATACCGCCGGCTCCGTGCGCGACCGCATCGCGGTCGAGGCCGCCCAGGAATTCCTCCCCGAACGGGAGGTGTCCGACATCTCGGTGCTGCGCGACGACTACGAGAAGCTGCGCCTCGGCCACGACCTGCTGCGCAGCATCGGCCTGGAGCGCGACCTGCATTCGGTGCTGGACAAGGTGACCGAGCACGTGTTCCAGATCTTCCCGGCGGACCGCTGCGTGGTGATGCTGGTCGACGAGGACAGCGGCGAGCTGGTGCCGCGCTCGGTGCGCACGCGTACCGGCGACGACATTCGCGTGCAGGTGGCCGGCTCCATCCTGCGCGAGGTGCGCGAGACCCAGGCGGCCGTGCTGATCTCCGACAGCAGCGCCGACGAGCGTTTCGCCGAGGCCTCGTCGGTGATCATGCAGGGCATCCAGTCGGCCATGGCCGCGCCGCTGATGCACGACGGCGCCTTCCTCGGCGTTATCCATCTCGACAGCATCCGCTCGCTGCTGGCCTTCACGCGCAAGGATCTGCAGCTGTTCACGGGCATCGCCAGGCACGTGGCCATGGTGGTGGCCAACGCCAAGCTGCTGAAGCAGGTCGAGCACGAGGCCCATACCAAGGCCCAGTTCGAGCGCCTGCTGTCGCCGGGCGTGGTCGAGCAGGTCATGAGCGGCAAGGTCAACCTCGAGAAGGGCGGCCAGTTGCGCGACGTGACCATCCTGTTCGCCGATATCCGCGGCTTCACCAGCATGAGCCGCCGCTCGTCGCCGACGGACATCGTGGCCATGCTGAACCGCTATTTCGAGATGGTCGTCGACATCGTGTTCCGCCACGAGGGTACGGTCGACAAGTACATCGGCGACGAGATCATGGTGCTGTTCGGCGCCCCGGTGGACCTGCCCAACGCGGCCGACCACGCGATCTCCTGCGCCCTGGAGATCCAGGGGGCGTTGAAGCTGTTCAACGAGCAGCGCGAGCGGGACGGCGAGGAGCCGATCCAGATCGGCATCGGCATCAACTCCGGCGAGGTGGTCGTGGGATCGATCGGCTCCAGCCAGACCATGCAGTACACCTGCATCGGCGACGCCGTCAACGTGGCCGCGCGCCTGGTCAGCCTGGCGGAGCCCGGCCAGGTCATCATCAGCGAATCCACCATGAGGCGCCTCAAGGGCAAGGCGAAATACGAGGTGCTGCCGCCGGTCAAGCTCAAGGGCGTCGAGGGCGACATGGACGCCTATTCGGTCAAGGAGCTGTTGAGCGATACCTGGCCATAAGCCGGCCGCGCGCTGTTCCCGCACAGGAGGTAGATGGTGTCGGAGTTGACCGAATCCCGGGCATGGAAGGCCCTCGCGGCCCACGCGGTCCAGATGCAGCAGGTGCACATGCGGGAGCTGTTCGCGGCCGACCCGGACCGCTTCAAGCGCTTCAGCCGCCTGTTCGCCGGCGACGACATCCTGGTCGACTTCTCCAAGAACATCATCACCGACGAGACCCTGGCGCTGCTGCTGGGGCTGGCCCGCGAACGCGACGTGGCCGGCTGGACCCGGCGCATGTTCACCGGCGAGAAGATCAACAACACCGAGCACCGCGCCGTGCTGCACACGGCCCTGCGCAACCGCTCCGACCGCCCGGTCATCGTCGACGGCCACGACGTGATGCCGGACGTCCGGCACGTGCTGGAACGGATGCGCCGCTTCACCGAGGCGGTGCGCACCGGCGCGTGGAAGGGCGGTACCGGCAAGGCGATCACCGATATCGTCAACATCGGCATCGGCGGCTCCGACCTCGGGCCGCAGATGGTGACCCAGGCGCTGACGCCGTTCGGCCGCGACGGCCTGCACATGCATTTCGTGTCCAACGTCGACGGCACGCACATGGTCGAGACCCTGCGCCACCTGCACCGCGAGACCACGCTGTTCGTCATCGTGTCCAAGACCTTCACGACCCAGGAGACCATCGCCAACGCGCGCACGGCGCGCGACTGGTTTCTGACCCGCGGCGGCACCAAGACCGCGGTGGCCAAGCATTTCGTCGCGGTGTCGACCAATGCCGAGGCCGTGTCCGCCTTCGGCATCGACACCGACAACATGTTCGAGTTCTGGGACTGGGTCGGCGGCCGCTATTCGCTGTGGAGCGCGGTGGGCCTGTCCATCGCGCTGTCCATCGGCATGGACCAGTTCGAGGAGCTGCTCGCCGGCGCGCACGCCATGGACGAGCATTTCCGCACCGCGCCCCTGGAGGAGAACATCCCGGTGATCCTCGGCATGCTGGGCATCTGGTACGACAACTTCTTCGGGGCCGACACGCATGCGATCCTGCCCTACGACCAGTACATGCACCGCTTCCCGGCCTATTTCCAGCAGGGGGACATGGAGAGCAACGGCAAGCGCGTGAACCGCGACGGTGAGCCGGTCGACTACGCCACCGGGCCGATCATCTGGGGCGAGCCGGGCACCAACGGCCAGCATGCCTTCTACCAGCTGATCCACCAGGGCACCCGGCTGATCCCGGCGGATTTCCTGGCCCCGGTCGAGAGCAAGAACCCGGTCGGCCGCCACCACCCGATGCTGCTGTCCAACTTCTTCGCCCAGACCGAGGCGTTGATGCGCGGCAAGCACGAGGACGAGGTGCGCGCCGAGCTCACGGAGGCCGGCCTGTCCGGCGAGGCGCTGGAGGCGCTGGTGCCGCACAAGGTGTTCCCCGGCAACCGGCCGACCAACTCGATTCTGTTCCAGAAACTGACCCCGCATACGCTGGGGGCGCTGATCGCCATGTACGAGCACAAGATCTTCGTGCAGAGCGTGATCTGGGGCATCAACGCCTTCGACCAGTGGGGCGTGGAACTGGGCAAGGAGCTGGCGCGGAAGGTTCTCGCCGAGCTCGACGATTTCGACGAGGTCAAGGGCCACGACTGTTCGACCAACGGCCTGATCAACTATTTCAAGGCGCATCGCAAGGAATAGCAACCGGTTGCGGCGATGACACGGGGCCGCCGCTCCGGTTAGGATGCGCCCCATGGCCATTCGCGAGATCCTGACCTATCCCGACGACAGGCTGCGCATCGTGGCGCGGCCCGTTCGTGATCCGACCGCGCCCGAGGTGCGCCAGCTGGCGCAGGATCTGGCCGACACCATGTACGATGCCCCGGGTGTGGGCCTGGCCGCCACCCAGATCGGCTCCACGCTGCGCGTTGTCGTCACCGACACCGAATGGCGGCAGGAAGGGGCGGAGCGCGACCTGCACGTCTGGATCAATCCCGAGATCCTGGAATTCAGCAATGACAAGGAAACCTTCGAGGAAGGCTGCCTGTCGGTGCCCGAGATCTACGAGGAGGTCACGCGCCCGGCCCGCATCCGCCTGCGCTGGCTGGATCTCGACGGCAACCGCCATGAGTCCGAGTTCCATGGCTTCGAGGCCGTGGCGCTGCAGCACGAGTTCGATCATCTGGACGGCAAACTGTTCATCGACCGGTTGTCGCCGCTGAAGTCAAACCTGATCAAGAAGAAGCTCAGAAAGCGCAAGAAACTGGCTGCGGCATGAGCCCGCTGCGCGTCGTCTTCGCCGGCACGCCGGCCTTCTCGCTGCCCTGCCTCGAGGCCCTGCTGGACAGGCCGGATGTCGAGGTCGTGGGCGTGGTGTCGCAACCGGACCGGCCGGCCGGGCGCGGCATGAAGCTGACGGCTTCGCCGATCAAGCAGGCGGCCCTGGCCGCCGGCATCGACGTGATCACCCCGGACAGCTTGAAGGACAATCCCGAGGCCCTGGCCTGGCTGCAGGGGAAGGCTCCGGACGTACTCGTCGTCGTGGCCTTCGGCATGATCCTGCCGAAAGCGTGGCTGGACGCGCCGCGCGTGGCTCCGATCAACGTGCACGCCTCGCTGCTGCCGCGCTGGCGCGGCGCCGCCCCCATCGAGCGTGCCCTGCTGGCCGGCGATGCCGAGACCGGCGTGTGCATCATGCACATGGAGGAGGGGCTGGATACGGGCGGCATCTACGCCAGTCGCAAGATTCCGATCACCGCGATGACCACGGGCGGCGAGCTGTGGACGGCGCTGTCCCAATTGGGCGGCACCCTGCTGGCCGAAGTGCTGCCGGACATCGCCGCCGGCCACCTGAAAGCGGCGTGGCAGCCGGAAGAGGGCGTCACCTACGCGGCCAAGCTCGGCGCCGCGGACCGGGCGATCACCTGGACGCAGTCCGCTGCGGTGGTGCACCGGCAGGTGCGCTGTTTCGCGCCGAAGCCCGGCGCGCGCACGATGCTGGCCGGTAAGTGGCTCAAGGTGCTGGCCGGCGAGGCGGTGGATGCGTCGGTGGCGAAACCGGCCGGTACGGTGCTGGCCGTGGGCGATGGCATCGACGTGGCCTGTGGTGACGGTGTGTACCGCATCAGGCGCGTGCAGCCGGAGGGCAAGGCCGCCATGGACGTCGCCGATTTTCTGCGCGGGGCGCAACTGAAGCCGGGCGACAGGCTGGGATAGCTTGAACCGAAATGTGCGGCAGCAGGCCGTCGACATCCTGGTGGCGGTGCTGAGCGAGGGCACCAAGGCCGACATGCTGTTGGAGCGCGCCGCTGCCACGCTGGCCGATACGCGCGACCGTGGGCTGTTGCGCGAGCTCGTCTACGGCGTGCTGCGCCGCTATTTCTCGCTCGAGGTCGACGCCTCGCGCTACGTCCAGGCCAAGCCCGAGGATGATGTGCGCCTGGCCCTGCTCGTCGGCACCTACCAGATCCGCCACCTGCGCCTGCCGGTGCACGCCGCGGTGCATGCCACCGTCGAGGCGGTCAAGCATTCCAGGCACGCCAGGGCCGCCGGCCTCGTCAACGCCGTGCTGCGGCGCGTGGCCGACAGCGATCCGCCGGCGAAACTGAAGCCGCACCAGCGGGCCGAGCTGCCGCAATGGCTGTACGCCGCCTGGCGCGACGGCTTCGGCGCCGAGCGCGCGGCCCAGATCGCCGCGGTGTTCCAGGCGGTGCCGGAGCTTGCGGTGGCGGTGCTGGACGGCGACCGGGATGCCTGGATCAGGGATGCGCATCATCTCGGCATCGAGGCCACGCCGGGAGAGCTGTCCGCGCAGGCCGTGCTGCTGCCCGCATCCACGGACGTCGCGGGCCTGCCCGGCTACGAAGATGGGAGATTCACGGTCATGGACCAGGCCGCCCAGTACGCGGCCCTGGCGCTGGACGTGCGCCCCGGAGACAAGGTGCTGGACCTGTGCGCCGCCCCCGGCGGCAAGACGGCGCTGCTGGCCCGGCGCCACCCGGATGCCGAGGTCACGGCGGTGGAACTCAGCGCTGCGCGTATCCCGAGGCTTGAGGAGAACCTGGCGCGGCTGAAGGCGGCCAACGTCACGGTGCAGCAGGCCGATGCCACGGCGCTGGCGTTTGATGCCGCCTCGTTCGACGCCATCCTGCTCGACGCCCCGTGCTCGGCCTCGGGCGTGATCCGCCGCCATCCCGATGCCAAGTTCATTCATGACAAGGCCAGCGTGGTGCGCCACGCCGATTTGCAGAAGCGCATGGTCGCCGAGGCGCTCAGGGTGCTGAAGCCCGACGGGCGGCTGGTCTACGCCGTGTGCTCGATCCATCCCGAGGAGAACGAGTGGGTGGTCAAGGATTTCCGCGAGCTGCAGTCCTCCGAGCGCCTGTTCCCGTCCGAATCCCACGACGGCTTCTTCATCGCCCGCCTGGGCAAGTGAGCCCGGAGCGTCTCAAAGGCCGACCTCCAGCTGAGAGCCCATAAACGCTACGTGTATTTCCGGGGCGGCAGTGGCTTGTATGATCGATGCCATGGCCCCGATCCGTTTCGAGAACAGCTATGCCGCGCTGCCGGAGCGCTTCTATGCGCGCGTGCATCCGGAGCGGGCGCCGAACCCGGTGTCGATCCGGGTCAACGCGGCGCTGGCGGAGCGCTTCGGCCTGGATGCCGAGTGGCTCTCGTCGGCCGACGGCGTGGCCATGTGCTCCGGCGCCCGCCTGCCCGAGAGCGCCGAGCCCATCGCCATGGCCTATGCCGGCCACCAGTTCGGCAGCCTGGTGCCGCAGCTGGGGGACGGGCGCGCGCACCTGATCGGCGAGCTGATCGACCGCGACGGCGTGCGTTTCGACGTGCACCTGAAGGGCTCGGGGCGCACGCCCTTTTCCCGGCGCGGCGACGGCAAGGCGGCCCTCGGCCCGGTGCTGCGCGAGTACATCGTCAGCGAGGCGTTTGCGGCCCTGGGTATCCCGGGCACGCGCTCACTCGCCGCCGTCCTGACCGGCGAGCCGGTGTACCGCGAGACGACGCTGCCGGGGGCGGTGCTGACGCGTCTGGCCCGGAGCCATGTGCGGGTGGGCACCTTCCAGTATTTCGCCGTCAGGGACGACCGGGCAGGGGTGACGCAGCTCGCCGACTACGTGATCGCGCGCCACTATCCCGGGCTCGAGGGGACGGAGAAACCGTACCTGGCGCTGTTCGAGGCCATCGCCATGCGCCAGGCGGCGCTGGTGGCGCAATGGATGGGCGTCGGCTTCATCCACGGCGTCATGAACACCGACAACATGCAGGTGGCCGGGGAGACCATCGACTTCGGGCCCTGCGCCTTCATGGACCGCTTCGATCCCGACAAGGTGTTCAGCTCCATCGATGCCATGGGCCGCTATGCCTGGAACCGGCAGCCCGGGATGGCCAAGTGGAACCTGGCGCGGCTGGCGGAATGCCTGCTGCCGCTGATCGATGCGGACCAGGAGGCGGCCGTCGCCGCGGCCCAGGACGCGCTGTCCCGCTTCGACGAGGCCTTCCAGGAGCAGTATGTGGCGCGCTTCTCGGCCAAGCTGGGACTGGCCGCGGGCGACGAGGCTTTTGTCCGGGAGACGCTGGCGGCGATGGCCGCGAACGGCATCGATTTCACGCTGTTCTTCCGGCGCCTGACGAGCCTGGCGGCCGGCGGGGACGAAGGGCCGTTGTTGGAACTGTTCGGCGACCGGGAGGCGGGCACCGGGTGGCTGACGCAGTGGCGGGCGCGGCACGATCCGGGCTGCGAGTCCATCCGGAAGATGGAGGCCGCCAACCCGATCTACATCCCGCGCAACCACCGGGTGGAGCAGGCGATCGCCGCGGCCGGGCAGGGCGACTTCGCACCCTTCCACGCGCTGGTCGATCTGCTGGCCCGCCCGTTCGAGGCGCAGCCCGGCTGCGCGCACTTCGAGCTGCCGCCCGAGCCGCACGAAGAGGTGCACGAGACCTTCTGCGGCACCTGAAGCGCCGCACACTGAGCTGCGCTTCTCCGAGCGTCTGTTCCGACGTCATCCCCGTTGCCCTCTTCGTTGTCCGCTTGATCAAGCACCAGATATTTCAACCGAATATGGGGTTGCATGGCTGGAATCCTCATCTAAGCTGAAAATTCAACGAACAAACCATTCCAGTAAGGGAGTACCCATGACAAATATCCCTATGGGGACCATCGTGGCTTACGCATTGAGCAAAACAAATAGGCTTCCCTCTGGGTGGCTGTTTTGTGACGGCAGTTCAATCCCTGCCCAATACGAAGAGTTGATACAGCTTTTGGGTAGTGAAACCACCCCCAACCTATGCGGGCGCACATTGATCGGAGCAGGTCAGCCCATCAACGGAAAACAAACGGACGGACGCGACCCTTCGTTTCCTAAAGGCTACTCATTGGAGGTGCAGGACACCGGTGGAGAATATGTGCATCAGTTGACCGAAGCGGAAATGCCAAGCCACGGCCATACCATCAACCACGGTGATTTCGGCTACCATCGCAGAAGTTATGAAGGCAGTAACCAAGGGTCAGATGTGCCTTATGAGACCCATCCCAGCCATAACATATCAGGTACCGATGGTACCGGAGGAAATAAACCTCACTACAACATGCCGCCGTACTATGCGGTCCATTACATCATTTATGCAGGTGGCGACTAAACTGCATGCTCCTGGCCCCCTGTACAGAGATTAGGTTTGGAAACGATTCTTAGAGGTGTCGGCCATGATCAAGCAAGAAGACCTTTATACATTCTCGCAATTTTATGCTCTGCAACCACCCCTAAAGGATATGGGTGGTAGTGCATATGCCGAATACCAGGTAAGAAAATATGATGATGTTCAGCTTAAAGACTTGAGCGGAGCCACGCAGCAGCCCAAACAAAGCTTCTTTCTCCATTGCACTTTCAAGGTCAACATCTTTAACAAGCTTGGCCTGAGTCTCAAACCCAGCTCTAACCTTGATGCATACCTGAATTACCCCGTGCTGATGAGTACGGCTCTGAATATTGATTCTGATCATGGTCAGGGCTATCGATTCGAGTTGCTGGATTACTCACCGCAAACAGTGAATTCCAAGATCCAGGCTTCTGGCACAACTGGAGATTCCAGTGGGCAGACCAAGAGCAATTCCACCAGCAATACGGTGGGCTCATCCACTTCCCAAAGCAATAATTTCAGCACCTCGGTATCGGTGGGCATGATGCCGGGGGCGGGTGCCTCCTACGGAAGGTCATCCAGCAGGTCCCACGAGTCGTCATCCACACATGAATCCGGTGCCTCCAGTAGTCAGAGCCACGACGATGCCGATTCCGATTCCATGAGCATCAAGGACTGGGGGGCCTACGCCACGGTCAATCCCAAGACAAAAGGCCCGACATGGACATTCGGACAGGAATACCCGTGGGATGTGATCGAATGCCGCAAGACCAACGGTAATACCAATCCGAAAATCCCTGGTCAACTCGAGATCGTCATTCCCAGTGCCATGGCTTTTCGCCTCTACGATGGAGTGTCCCTATATCCGCCCAGCCAGCTTTCCGCCTTCGGGTTTAATTTTGTGATGAAGGCTTTATGGCGGATTACCCTCGAAGACAATGCTTCTGATGTGCTGACCGTCCAGCCGTTTATAAACTTGTCATTCGGTTCCCACCTCCTTAGTGGATCTGGAAGCGCTGCCGAGGTACATGCGTATCTGGACAAACTGCCCGTCTCACTTCAAGGGCAGCAAGGATCCTTGGATGCCTCTCTCCACTTGTTTGCCATGGCCCTGGATCCCATCGGCAACCAATCGGCCATCGTCGGTTTCGTGCCCAACAAGTTCCTCGTGAAACCGAAGCCCGCTGGTAAAAACACCGCGCCGGTACCCTTTAAGATCGTTTCGGGGATCAATAATCTGCTGATTGAAGATACCACGACCTACGCTTCCTCTTGTGATCCGGGGAGTGGCTTCCAGGCTTCGCAAACCTCCCTGCGGGGAACCTTCGGCCAGCATTGCACCTCTCTGCAAATGACCCTGTATTTCAAGGTCACCGATAATACGTCTGATTACACCTTTTACCTGAAGCACTGGAAAGGCGGTACCGTGGGGCTGATGCTCACCATGGTTATCAATGGCGACGAGGCCAGCGCTATTACCAAATACGTCGATGCGACCGAAGCGGAGGGCGGGGACAGTAATCTTTCGGCTATTGCTCTCAGGAATCTGGATTATGCTTCCATCGATTATCATGATTATCTGAAACTGGGGCTCAATTCCATCCAGCTGACCATCGAGCCGATCGACCAGTCCGACCTTTCGGAGTGCATCTACGAGGTCAGAGCGCTTTCCCTCGAAAGAGGCTGATGATGCCTAGGGGTTCGGCAAGAATAAAAAGGTCCAAACCAGAGAGTGGGGTTGAAGAGTATCCTTCCCTGATCCGGTCGCCAGCCCAGAAAACGAGGCATCATTCCAATCCATTTGCTGACCCTGATGAAGAGGAACCTGTACCATCATCTTCCAACGCTTCTCTTGGCGTGAAGATGGATCCTATGGAAGGAAAAACAATTCAATTAGGGCACTTGCGAGACATAGGGGTAGTTCCGGAGGTAACAACGGATGCTCCCAAACTCCCGTCCTTGAGAAAGCGGCCGATGTTGCAGACCTTGTCGCAGATCCCCGAAAAAGTGGAGAGTCACATGCGTATCTCCACATGGAATACCCAAGGCGAAAAAATTTTTCATGTGATGCGCTATATGGCGGAAGGGGATGTGGATGTCACATTGGTGCAGGAAAGCGGGCCAATTACGGAGAATAGTGCGAGTTTATATCCAAAGATTAGAGGTCATACCATAGAATCTAAAGAACACTATCGTTATTCCATACACCGTTATGTAGATAAAAGCGGAAAGGGTCATCAATTCTATCGTTTCATGGTGAAGACCGTATCAAAACACATGTCGGTCGTGTCGCGCTATCCGATTGAGAAAGTGGAGTTCTTCGCTGCAACAAAAAAGGGGTACGCGCGTCATCTCATGATCGTGAAGACGCATGGATTCACTCTGCTCAATGCGCACAGCCCGTCCGATCGTGGGCATCGTGCGTCCAAAGAGGCGCAGGAAACGGCTTTTGGCTTGGTCGAAGAAGGTCGTGTGGATATTGCTGCAGGTGATTGGAATCGTCCCCCACCGGAATCTGAATCTGCTCCTGCCCCGACGATCAGCCATTCTCTCAAAGGTACGCACGTCTCAAACACCTACTTCACGAGCAAAACGCTGGATTATTTTGCTGTCTCGAAAAAAGTAATGGTTTCAAATGAAACCAAGGTCGTAGAAATGCCGCAATCAGACCACAACCCTGCGTTTATAGATGTCGTCCCTCAGCAGCTAGCCAACGAACCCATGGCGTCTTCTTCTACACTTTCTTTGGCCGGGAGCAAAAGCTCCTTAGGTGGCTTGAGCTTAGCTAAACCGCCATCTTATTCTGGTTCGGCGAAGGCTCCCCTGGAGAACCAATCTGCTATGGATTTGGAGGAAGATTGAATAATCCTAGCATTCGCTGATAAAAAGCGAGTGGAAGGGATGGTGACTGAATGGAGGGGATATGATACTGGCCTTGAATGTCATGCACACCGTGAAGTCGTCCTTAGCATCGGTTACCTTGCCCCAGTACGGCACCCTCAGCGTCGAATGGTCGTAGGCGTGTTTCTTGAGCCAGTCCTTGATCTGCCAGACGGATCCATCATGGCAGATAGGTGCTGAGTCCTTGGAATTTCTCATTTTTCTGGGTCCTGTTGAAGGCGCGAACCAGGAGGACGCCATGCTGAACATGGATATGGGCGAGCGGGTGGTGATCGATACCGGGACGATGCCCTGGTCTCCGAGCCCGATGCCGGGGGTCGAGCGCAAGCCGCTGGCGCGCGAGGATGCCGAGTCGGGGCACGCCACCAGCATCGTGCGTTACGCCGCGGGCTCGAAGTTTTCCGGGCACA
>CAZBLR010000014.1:0-21239 GCA_964492895.1 uncultured Zetaproteobacteria bacterium
GCTATGGTTGACCCATGGACGTGCGCATCGGCTGCTCGGGCTACGACTACCGCCACTGGCAAGGCCGGTGGTATCCGCCGGATCTGCCGCGCTCGCGCAGGTTCGCCTTCTATGCCGAGCGCTTCGACACCGTCGAGATCAATGCAAGCTTCTACCGATTCCCGACCGAAGCCGCCGTCAGCCGCTGGCTGAAGCAGGCGCCGTCGGGCTTCGCCTATTCGGTGAAGGCGCCGCGCCTGATCACGCACCTGAAGCGCTTCCATGACTGTCAGTCGTTGCTGGACGACTTCTATGGCGTTCTCGCCGGGCTCGGCGCGTACCTGGGCTGCGTACTGTTCCAGCTGCCGCCGTCGCTGCATTTCTCCGAAGAATCGCTGGCGCGGCTGCTGGTGGCGATGCACCCGGATTTCCGCAATGTCATCGAGTTCCGCCATGCAGGCTGGTGGCGGCCGCAGGTATTCGAGGCCCTGCGTGAAAACAAGGTCGGCTTCTGCGTCGTGTCCGCGCCGGGACTGCCGGACGAGATGATCGCCACCGCGTCCGATGCCTACCTACGCCTGCACGGCGACCCGTGGTACGCCCAGGACTACGGGGAGGCTGAACTCGCGGCCTGGGCGGCGCGCATCCGGGGCCTGGATGCGCCTCGGACCTGGGTCTATTTCAACAACGACCACGAGGCCTTCGCGCCCGCCAACGCCGCTGCGCTGAGACCCATCCTGGCCGCCTGAGGGCGTGTCCGGGCAGGCGGCCGCATCGCAAAACCTGCACCGGGCATCCTCGCCCCCGGTTGCTACAATGGGAGGATGCGCAGCCCCTTCTCTCCGGCTCATTTGCTGATCTTCGTGCTGATCCTGGTCTTCCTGATGACCCTGGTGCAGCTCGGCCTGGTGTCGCTGGCTTTCGACAAGCTCGGGCTGTCCACGTCCCAGGGCATGCTGCTGCTGTTCGCCTCGCTGTTCGGCAGCTTGCTGAATCTGCCGCTGACCTCGATCAAGGCCTTGCCGCCGCCGGAAACCGAGCCGGATGCCCAGCACCAGGCGCCGCAAGGCGTGCTGCGCATGCCGGTGCTGCCGTTCACCGGCCGCACGCTGATCGCCGTCAACGCCGGTGGCTGCCTGGTGCCGCTGGTGTTCTCCGCCAGCCTGATCCACCGCTTTCCGCTGCCGCTGTACGACATCCTGCTGGCCGTCGCCATCGTCGCCGGCATCTGCTATGCCGCCAGCCGCCCGATACCGCACATGGGCATCGGCATGCCGATGCTGGTGGCCCCGATCGCCGCCGCCATTGTCGCCATCCTGATCGGCGGGGAGAAGCTGGCGGCACCCCTGGCCTACATCTGCGGCACGCTCGGCGTGCTCGTCGGCGCCGACCTGCTGCGGCTGAAGGACATCGCCAAGATCGGGGCACCGATCGCCTCGATCGGCGGTGCCGGCACCTTCGACGGCATCTTCCTGACCGGCATCGTCGCCGTGCTGCTGACCTGAATGGCCATCGAACCGATGCGCTGGAACGAGGCCGAGGACGGTGCGCTGTCGATCGACACCATGCGCGAGAAGCTGGAGCGGCTCGGATGCACCGTGTGTCTGTACACCTATCCGCCCGGCACGGTTTTCCCGCCGCACACCCACGCCATGGACAAGATCGACGGCGTGCTCTCCGGCCGCTTCATGATGACGATGCAGGGTCAAAGCGTGACCCTTGGGGCGGGGGACATGCTGCCCGTGCCGAAGGGCATATTGCATCGCGCCGAGGTGATCGGTGACGAACCCGTGATCTCGCTGGACGGCATCAAGGCCTGAGGCCTTCGCGCATCCGGGTGCACCGGCCGGCCCTCCGGCCTATGATGCAAGCGGACGAGGGGGGAGACATGGCGACTTTTCCTAGGCTCGCGGCTGTCGCGGCCGCACACATGACGTTGGTGGTGGCGGCCTACGCCACCGGCCTGTTCGGCCTTCACCTGCCGCACAAGGTGACCATCGCCCTGTGGTTGGCCGCCCCGTCCCTGCTTGCCCTGCCCGCGTATGCCTGGATCCTTATCCGCTCCCCGTTGCTGGCATCGGAATCGAACCGGGCCGTCAAGCTGGGGTTCTGTGCGTTCACCGCCACGCTCGTATCGCTCTACCTGGGCATCTTTATCGCCTACGACACCTTCGGCTCGTGAAGGCTGGTGCATCACGCACGGCTCATCAGGAGGCAGGCCGGGACGGCCCGCTGACCCTGTGATCTGCGACCCCATTTCCGCACTCGTCTGATGATGGTATGACGCGGCGCCATTGCCCATTTCTCTAAAAACCAAAAATTTCTCGTTGGCACAGCATCCTTGCCCGCCGTGCGCCATATGCCGCAATGTTCGCCATATCTTGTCTTCACGGGAAACACCGAATGTGACATATAATTAAAAGGCATATGTCACATTTATAAAAATTATGATTGCTATGTGCTTGAAACTTCAGGCTATTGCTTCACAAACAGACAATTTCCGATGACAAAAAGTTATGTTTTCATAAAACTCCGTTATATCTGAAAATATTCAGTTGTAAGCCATGATTTCAGCACATACGATCGTTCGCGGCTGACCAAACGTAGGGGGGAGGAAAGCCATTACAATCGCAAGGCCTCGGGCCTTGCGGCGTCTCATTTGTCTGTTTCCCCTTTGCATACAACTTGGAGGAGAGTAAGCAATGAACAAGTATCTGAAGGGCATTCCCTTGGCGATCGCCTTGGCATGCGCCGGAATGGGTATCGCGCAAGCCTCGCCGCTTGATAATATCCTGAACGGCGTCCAGGTCGACGGCAAGGTCCGCGCCTATTATTTCACGCGCCAGTTCACCCCGAACAACAACGCCGACGTCAATGCGTTCAGTCTGGCTGGCATCATCAACCTGCATACCGACCAGGCCGCCGACGGCTGGGGCTTCGGCGTCACCGGCATGACCGCCCAGTCGCTGGGCCTGAACTCGGCCATCCAGCCGGACACGACCCTGATGAGCACGAGGAGCCAGTTCTCGACCCTCGGCCAGCTGTATCTGCAGTACCGCTCGAAGATGTTCGTGCCTGTTCTGGTACGCGCCGGCGACCAGGAGCTGAGCACCCCGTGGATGGGCGGTTCCGACTCGCGTGTGCTGCCGGCCACCTACCAGGCCGTGTTGCTGCAGGTCAACCCGATCGACCATCTGAGTGTATACGCCATCCGCGAGACCGCGTGGAAGAGCCGTACCTCGAGCGACTTCCACCAGGATAACCTGTATTACAACTCCAACTGGGGCGGTGATTTCATGTATGGCGGTGGGCCAGCTGTCATAGGCGCTACGGGCCCACGCTTCGGCGGCACCCTGGCCATCGGTGCCGACTACAAGGCCAACGGCATCAACGCCCGCCTGTGGTACTATGGCTTCTACAGCTTCGCCAACATGTACTATGGCGAGGCCACCTACACCTACAAGACCGGCTCCGGCTACGATCCGTTCATCGGCATCCAGGGACTGACGGAGAACCTTAGCGCCAGCAAGAGCTACCTGGGTGCGAAAGTGGACTCGCAGGTCGAGGGCTTCAAGGTCGGTGTGAACATCCCGCACGGCTCAATCTTCGTGGCTTACGACAAGGTTAACGATAAAGCCGGCGCCTACGGAAATGGTGCGGTCGTCTCCCCGTTCACCGCAAGCTATGCCACGGATCCGCTGTGGACCACCTCGATGATCCGCGGCCTGGTCGAGATGGGGCCTGGCCATGGCTGGAAGGTCAAGGGCACGTACAAGCTGTTCGACAACCAGCTGCGCCTGATGGCGGCCTATGCCAAGTACAACACGAAGACCAAGGGCAACCCCACCAACACCTACGGGGACATCACCTGGTTCTTCAACGGCGCTCTGAAGGGCCTGTCGCTGCGCGACCGTATCGAGGTCTGCAACGGCGCACTGGCCAATGGTGGTGGCCACGACAAGTTCGTGTACAACCGCGTGATGGCCGAGTACAAGTTCTAAACGCGTACCCGCCCATGCAAACGCCCCCGCCGTCAAAGGCGGGGGCGTTTTTTCTTGCTTCAGTGATCGCACAAAAAGAAAAGGTTCCCGGAGGAGCCTTTTGCGTCAGATGTGGATGGCGATGCCCTCGGAATCGAGCACCGATTCGTGGATCATCTCGGACAAGGTCGGGTGCGGGAACATGTGGTGCGCCAGCTCCGCCTCCGTGGTCTCCAGCGTGCGCGCCAGGCCCAGCGGCACGATCAGCTCGGTGGCCTCCGCACCCACGATGTGCGCGCCCAGCAGCTCGCCCGTCTCGGCATGGAAGATCGTCTTGACCATGCCCTCGGTCTCCGCCAGCCCCATGGCCTTGCCGTTCGGCGCGTACGGCATGCGCCCGATCTTGACCGGGATGCCCTCGGCCTCGCACTGCTTCTCGGTCTTGCCGCAGGAGCCGACCTGTGGCTGGCAGTAGGTGCAACCGGGAACATTCCCGTAATTCACCTTGTGCGGGTTCAGGCCGGCGATGGCCTCGACGCAGACGATGCCCTCATGGGAGGCGACATGCGCCAGCGCCGGCGCACCGACGACGTCCCCGATCGCATACACGCCCGGGTGGTCGGTGCGGTACCAGTCGTCGACGGCGATGGTGTTGCGTTCGATCTGCATGCGGGTGTGCTCGGCGCCGATATCGTCGGTATTGCCGACCACGCCGACGGCCACCAGCACGCAGTCGCCCTCGATCTTCTCGGATTTGCCTTTCAATTCATACTCGACGACACCCTTGGTGCGCACCTTCTTGGCCGACTTGACCATGGCGCCGGTGACGACCTTGATGCCGTTCTTCTTGAAGCTGCGCTCGACGACCTTGGCGATCTCGTGGTCCTCCAGCGGCAGGATCTGCTCGGCCGCCTCCAGCACCGTGACGTCACTTCCCATCGCGCGATAGAAGTAGGCGAACTCCATGCCGATGGCGCCGGAGCCGATGACGACCAGCTTCTTCGGCAGCTTCTCCATCGACAGCGCCTTCTTGTAGGTGATCACGACCTCGCCGTCGACCTCCATGCCGGGGAAGGCGCGGGCGCGGGCGCCGGTGGCCACGATGACGTGCTTCGCCGTGACCTGTTTGTCGCCGTCCTTCGTTGCGACCATCAGCTTGTTGCCGGCGGCGAAGCGGGCATAGCCCTCGATGGACGTGACCTTGTTCTTCTTGAACAGGAAGCCGATGCCGCCGGACAGCTTGTCGGCGATCTTGCGCGATCGGCCGATGGCGGCATCCAGGCTCGGCTTGGTCTTGGACACGCCCAGCCCCAGCTCCTCGCCGTGATGCTCGATGACGTTGATCAGCTCGGCCGTGCGCAACAGGGCCTTGGTCGGGATGCAGCCCCAGTTCAGGCAGATGCCGCCCAGATGCGTCGACTCGATGCAGGCGACCTTCAGGCCCAGCTGGGCGGCGCGGATCGCGGCCACATAGCCGCCGGGGCCGGCGCCGACGATCACGACGTCGTATTCGCCGTCGGCATTGAATACACCGGCCGGCTTCAGGTTGAGTTCGTACTCGTCATGCTCCTCGCTCGCGGCGGGAGGAGCGGCGGCCAGCGATGCGGCGACCTGCTCGGGCGTCGCCACCGGGGCCGTGGCCTCGACGATCGGAGCCTCGGGCGCATCACCCGCCCCCTCCGGCATATAGTCGGCGGGCACGTCCTCGCCGTCCTCGGCGATCACCGCGATCGGGTTGCCGACGGTCACCACCGCGCCCTCGGGGGCGATGATCTTGTGCAGCACGCCCTCGTCGACGACCTCCATCTCCATCGTCGCCTTGTCCGTCTCGATCTCGGCCAGCACCTCGCCGGAGGACAGCGTGTCGCCCTCCTTCTTCAGCCAGCGGGCGATCTTGCCTTCCGTCATCGTCGGCGACAGCTGGGTCATGAATACGTCGATCGGCATGGGGATCCTCTTTTCAGATACGGCCTCGGAGCGTCCTGCCCTCGGCCTTGATCGTTGCGCAAGCACGCGGGCTTGCTGCACTCACGGCGTCACTTCGTGCCGCCGCCGCCCTTCCGTGGGCGGGGCCGCCAGTGCGCCATATACGGGCCTCGGAGCATCCTGCCCTCGGCCTTGATCGTTCCGCAAGCGCACGGGCTTGCTGCACTCACGGCGCCACGATGGTGCTCCCATCCGCGGCCGACGCCCGTATTAAATCAGTACGCTCGCCGGCGTCTCGATGTGCTTCTTCAGGGCGGCCAGGAACTGGGCGCCAACGGCGCCGTCGACGACGCGGTGGTCGCAGGACAGCGCCAGGCTCATCATCTGTCGCACCACAACCGAGCCGTCCTCGACGACGGGCCGGGCCTCGGTGGCCCCGACGGCCAGGATCGCTCCCTCAGGCGGGTTGATGATGGCCTCGAAATGCTTGATGCCGTACATGCCCAGGTTCGAGATCGAGAAGGTGCCGCCGGTGTACTCCTCCGGCTTCAGCCCGCCCTGGCGCGCGCGACCGGCCAGTTCCTTGACCTCGTTCGAGATGTCGACGATGCCCTTCTGCTCCGCAAATCTGATGACCGGTGTGATCAATCCGCCCTCGATCGCCACGGCGACCGAGATGTGCGCATGCCGGTGGCGCAGCGTGGCCGCATCGGTCCACGAGGCATTCGCCGCCGGCACGTCGACCAGGGCCTTGGCCACGGCCTTGATGATGAAATCGTTGACGGACAGCTTGAAGGCGCCGTCGGCGGCCTCGTTCAGCTGCGCACGCAGGTCCATCAGCCGATCCATGGCCACGTCGATGTTCAGGTAGAAATGCGGCACCTGCTGCTTGGACTCGACCAGGCGCCGGGCGATGGCCTTGCGCATCATGCTGTTCTCGACCGCCTCGTACTCGTCGGCGTGGTAGGGCATCGGGCCCGCCGGCAGCGGCCTCAGCGGCGGCGGCGCCGTCATCGTCGTACCGGCGCCCAGGTTGATGCCGCGCTTGGCGGCCTTGTCGATGTCGGCGCGGGTGATGCGGCCGTTCGGGCCGCTGCCCTGGATCGCGGCCAGGTTGATGCCCTTCTGCTTCGCCAGGCGGCGGGCCAGGGGGCTGGCCTTGACGCGGCGACCGTTGCCGGCCGGCGGGGCCGCCGAGACCGGTTGCGCCGTCGCGGCAGGCTGGGCCTGCGGGGTGGCTGCGGGCTGGGGTGCAGCAGGGGCTGCGGCCGGTTTGGCCGGTTCAGCGGCGGCAGGCTCCGCGGACTGGGCACCGCCCTTGGGCATATAGTCGGCGGGCACGTCCTCGCCGTCCTCGGCGATCACCGCGATCGGGTTGCCGACGGTCACCACCGCGCCCTCGGGGGCGATGATCTTGTGCAGCACGCCCTCGTCGACGACCTCCATCTCCATCGTCGCCTTGTCCGTCTCGATCTCGGCCAGCACCTCGCCGGAGGACAGCGTGTCGCCCTCCTTCTTCAGCCAGCGGGCGATCTTGCCTTCCGTCATCGTCGGCGACAGCTGGGTCATGTATACATCGATCGGCATGCTCTCCCCTTTAACTGCTCAGGCGCGGCTGCAGACGACGCGCGCCGCCTCGACGATCTCGGCCACGCTCGGCAGGGCCATGCGTTCCAGGTTCGCGGCATAGGGCATCGGCACTTCCTTGCCGCTCACGCGTGCCACCGGCGCGTCCAGGTCGTCGAACCCGCGCTCCATGATGCGCGCGGAGACCTCGGCCCCGATGCCGGCGAAGCGCCAGCCTTCCTCGATCATCACGGCACGGTTGGTCTTGGCGATCGAGGCCAGCACCGTCGCCTCGTCCAGCGGCTTGATGGTGCGCAGGTCGATGACCTCGGCGTCGATGCCCTGCTTGGCCAGCTCCGCGGCCGCCTCCAGCGCGAAGTTGGCCATGCGCGAGTAGCTGACCAGCGTCACGTCCTTGCCGGCGCGCCTGACGTCGGCCTTGCCCAGCGGGATCACGTACTCGCCGTCCGGCACCTCGCCGATATCGCCGTAGCAGATCTCGTTCTCGATGAAGATCACCGGATCGTTGTCGCGGATCGCCGCCTTCAACAGGCCCTTGGCATCGGCCGGGTTCGACGGCATCGCCAGCTTCAGCCCCGGCACGTTGGCCATCCAGTTCTCCAGGCACTGCGAATGCTGCGCGGCCACGCGCGCCGCGGCACCGCCGGCGCCGCGGAACACGATCGGCACCGGGTACATGCCGCCGGACATGTACAGCATCTTGGCTGCGGCGTTGACGATCTGGTCCATGGCCAGGATGGCGAAGTTCCAGGTCATGAACTCGATGACCGGGCGCAGGCCGGCCATGGCGGCCCCGACGCCCAGGCCGGCGAAGCCGAGCTCGGTGATCGGCGTATCGATGACGCGCTTCGGGCCGAACCGCTCCAGCATGCCCTGGCTGACCTTGTAGGCGCCGTTGTACTCGGCGACCTCCTCGCCCATCAGGAACACGCGCTCGTCGCGCTGCATCTCCTCGCTCATGGCCTGGTTCAGGGCCTCACGGAAAGTGATCTTCGACATCAGCCAACCCTTCCTGGATACGGATAGGCCCCTTCGATGGGATCCATGTAGATATCGGTGTACAGCTCGCCGGCATCCGGCTCCGGCATGGCCTCGGCCGCCGCGGCGATGGCGCTGACGTCCTTCTTGATGTCCTTGTCCTTCTGCTTGAAGGACTCCTCGGTCGCCAGCCCGGCCTCGATCATGCGCCCCTGCAGGCGCGCGATCGGGTCGCGGCCGGTACGCCACTCCTCGACCTCCTCGCGCGTGCGGTAGGTGGCGGGATCGGACATCGAATGGCCGCGATAGCGGTAGGTCACGGCCTCGACGAGGATCGGACCCTCGCCGCTGCGCGCGTGCTCGATGGCCTCGGACATCTTGCGCTCGACCTCCAGCACGTCCATGCCGTCGATCTGCATGCCCGGGATCTTGAACGAGATGCCGCGCTTGAACAGGTGCGTCTCGGCCGAGGCGCGGCCCAGCGACGTCCCCATCGCGTACTGGTTGTTCTCGACGACGAACACGATCGGCAGCTTCCACAGCGCCGCCATGTTGAACGACTCGTAGACCGCGCCCTGGTTGATGGCGCCGTCACCGAAGAAGCACAGCGTGACGCGGCCGTCCTGCCGGTACCAGGACGAGAAGCCGAAGCCCAGTCCGATCGGCACCTGCTCGCCGACGATGCCGTTGCCGCCGGCGAAATTGCGCGCCGCATCGAACATGTGCATCGAGCCGCCCTTGCCCTTGACGATGCCGCCGGCACGGCCCAGCAGCTCGGCCATCACCGCCGTCGGATCGGAGCCGCGGGCCAGGATATGGCCGTGGTCGCGGTAGCCCGTCAGCATGTAGTCCTCGGGCTTGGACGCGTGGTGCACGCCGACCGGCACCGCCTCCTGGCCATTGCACAGGTGGCAGAAGCCGCCGATCTTCTTCAGGCCGTAGAGCTGGCCCGCCTTTTCCTCGAAACGGCGGATGAACAGCATCGAATCGTGCATCGCATGCAGGGTATCCGCACTGTAGAACCGGCCCTCATGCGTCAGGCCTTCGCCCTGCTTTTTCTGTTTGGCGGACATGATCTCCCCCGAAAACCGTCAGTCGAGACCGCGAATCATGCCCCAGGCACCCCCCGGCAGCAACCGGATTACTTGCACGGCAACTGTCGCTTCGGCTCCCCGAGCGCGACGCGCGTCACAGATTTGGGCTTGCGGGAAAGCTGGTGTAGGGTATCCAATCCGCCGACAAGGAGACCGCAGGATGGCCCGGATGCTTCCCTTCAAGGAGGGTGATGTGTTGATCGCCGAGGGCGAGCAGGACACGGCTGCCTACCTGATCCGCAAGGGCTGGCTGCAGGTCCATCGCTCCCGCCCGGGTCGAGCCGTGTCGCTGATCCGCCTCGGCCCCGGGGACATCGTCGGCGAACTGGGCCTGGCCGGACGCGTGCCCCGGCGCACCGCCACCGTCACGGCCCTGACCGACGGCGAGGTCGAGGTCATCGACCGCGGCACGCTGATCCGCCTCGTCAACGGCCCCGGCAACCGGCTGACGCCGCTGCTGGCCGCCCTGTTTTCCCGCCTGCAGTCCCTGCTGCTCGACAGCAGCACGGATGACGGCCTCGACGATACCATCGTCACGTTCGCCAAGCTGGAGGGCCTGACCGCGGCCTCGGCCCAGGCCCTGTGCAACCAGCCATGCACCGTGACCCGCCTGCCATGGGTGTTCGGCGCCCATGCCTCCCCGCAAAGCGTCACCGACCTGTTCCGCGAGGAGGTGCCGCCCGACGTGATCCTTGCCGACGATTCCAAGCTGATCCGGCCCAACCACCTGGCGATCGAGTCGGCGGACAACGGCGGCCTGCAGCTGCATCTTTACCACTACGGCGACTACTGCGAGGTGGACGACGTGCGCGTCGCCTACGGCAAGACGCCGGCCGTGGTGCCGTTGGCGCCGGGCGAGCATACCCTGGTCTTCGGCCTGCCGGCCGATCCCTACCGCTTCCAGCTGCGCGTGATGGTGTGAGCCGGACTCGCGCCGGGCGCTGAGCAGGGGCAGGGCATGGCGGTCAGGCCGATCCTGCGCATGGGCGATGCGCGCCTGCTGCAACGCTCGGACGAGGTTTCCCGCTTTGGCACCTCCGAGCTGCGGGCGCTGATCGCCGACCTTCGCGAGACCATGGCCGCCGCATCCGGGGCGGGCTTGGCCGCGCCGCAGATCGGCGTGCACCAGCGGGTGGTGATCTTCGGCAGCAGGAACAACCCCCGATATCCCGATGCCGAACCGGTACCGGACACCGTGCTCGTGAACCCCGTCATTACGCCGCTGTCGGATGAGATGGACGCGGACTGGGAAGGCTGTCTGAGCCTGCCGGGGCTGCGTGGCCTGGTGCCGCGTTTCAGGCAGGTGCGTTACCAAGGCTTCGACGCCCGGGGCCGTGCGATCGACCGCAGCGTGGAGGGCTTCCATGCCCGTGTCGTGCAGCACGAATGCGACCATCTCGACGGCATCCTGTATCCGATGCGCATGGACGACATGAGCCGCTTCGGCTTCGTGGACACCCTGTTCCCGGAACTTGCCGGTCTCGAGCCGGCCGGAGACTAGGGCCCGGGCAGGCGCCGGGCATAGGCCCGGATGCGCGCCACGACGGGCACCAGCGCCAGCAGGGGGAGCAGCAGGTAGGCCGGGGCCCACAGGCTCGTCGGTGCTGGTGCGATGCCGTTGCCCAGATAGGCGAAGGCGATCAGGAACAGGCCGAAGGCGAGAAACATCCTGCCGCCATAGGCGTTGATCTCGTACCAGTGGCGCCTGGACGCAAACGCCTCGGGCAGGCGGATGCCGTACCACCGGTTCATCGGTACCAGACGCAACGTCAGCGGCAGGGAGACGAGCACGGTCGCCAGGCCGATGCCGGCCTGGACATCGGGGATGGGGACGATCACCGGACCCCTCCATCCAAGCGGGGACGCGGAAAGCCGAGCCCTGTCATTCGCCCTCCCAGTAGTCGAGGCACTGATCCTCGCGGCCGACGAAACGGAATGTCCGCGGCCGGTCGTCGGCATCCGGGGAGAGCTCGGCAAGTACGCCGAACTTGCCGGAGTCAGGATATTCGGCGATCTCGGGATACATCCGGGTGCTCACCGCCAGATAGCGCAGCTCCACGGCACCGGTATTGACGATCTGGTGGGCCGTTTCCCGGCCTCCGGCCGGGCAGGCGATGATGTCGCCGGTGCGGATGGGATAGGTGGCATCGCCAATGCGGACCTCACCGCTGCCCTCAAGCACGAAGAACATCTCCTCGTTCACGAGATGGTTGTGGAACGGGAATGCCCGCTTGCCCGGGGGCACGGCCGTGATGTTATAGCCCAGCTTCAGGGCGCCGACACGCGGCGCGACGGGGCCCATCCCCGCCTCAAACCGCTCGGCGGCCGGGCCGGTAGGTGAAAGGGCGGCCGGACGAGGCTGCAATTCGATATCCGAGATATTGATGACGGGTCTTGTCATGGCGCGCCTCCTGTCTTCCGTCCCCGCCAGTATAGTCCGGGCTTGCGGGGACGCATCCAGGCGTGATACTTCCGGCCATGAGAGACGATCGCAGACTGGTCTACTCCACCGAGCACGGCAGCCTCGCCAAGCCGGCGCAGGGCAGGGACAACAAGAAGTCCAGACCCGCCACGCCGGCTCCGGCCATCAAGAATCCGGCCAAGCAGGGCGTGCGCATCCGTCGCGAGAGCAAGGGCCGCGGCGGCAAGAACGTCTGCGTCATCGAGGGCCTGGGCCTGCCGGACGTCGGGCTGAAGGCACTGCTGAAGCGCCTGAAGGCCCAGCTCGGTACCGGCGGTGCCGTCAAGGACGGGTGCCTGGAGATCCAGGGCGATCATCGTGAAAAGCTGCTGGCACTGCTCGAAAAGGAAGGCCACCGGGCGAAACTGGCCGGCGGCTGAGCCGCCGGCGTCATATCCCTGCCATCGCCGATGGCGCATGCTTTAGCACCCCCGATCGGGGAGTGCCAAAAAAGGGTTGACAGCCGTGCCGCCGCCGACACCATTGGCACTCCTCCGCGCCGAGTGCTAAGCCAGGCCCGGGTGACGGGAGGGGGTTGAACGGGAACGTCCGGCACCCCATACACATCTGAACCTAAAACAAAGGAGAGAGAACGATGACAACGAACGTTCGTCCATTGCACGACCGCGTGATTGTCCGCCGTCTGGACGAGGAAGAGAAGTCCGCCGGTGGCATCATCATCCCCGATACGGCGAAGGAAAAGCCCATCCAGGGCGAGGTCATCGCCGTCGGCAAGGGCAAGATCCTCGATAACGGCGAAGTGCGTTCGCTGGACGTGAAGAAAGGCGACCGCGTCATTTTCTCGAAGTATGCCGGCACCGAGATCAAGCTCGATGGCCACGAATACCTGATGATGCGCGAGGACGACATCCTCGGCGTCGTCGAATCCTGATCCCAGAACCCATAAAGGAGACAAGCAACCATGGCTGCAAAAGACATTCATTTCGGTGAGGACGCCCGCGCCCGCATGATGCGCGGCGTCAACAAGCTGGCCGACGCCGTGAAGGTGACGCTGGGCCCGAAGGGCCGCAACGTCGTCATCGAGAAGTCCTGGGGCGCACCGACCGTGACCAAGGACGGCGTTTCGGTGGCCAAGGAGATCGAGCTCGAGGACAAGTTCGAGAACATGGGCGCCCAGATGGTGCGGGAAGTGGCCTCGAAGACGGCCGACGTCGCCGGTGACGGCACCACCACGGCCACCGTGCTGGCCCAGGCGATCGCCCGCGAGGGCGTCAAGGCCGTGGCCGCCGGCATGAACCCGATGGACCTGAAGCGTGGCATCGACAAGGCCGTCGATGCCGTCGTCGCCGAGCTCGGCAAGCTGTCCGAGTCGGTGAAGAACCAGGAGGAGATCGCCCAGGTCGGCACCATCTCCGCCAACGGTGACGCCGAGATCGGCAAGATCATCGCCGATGCGATGGAGAAGGTCGGCAAGGAAGGCGTGATCACCGTCGAGGAGGCCAAGGGCCTGGAGACCGAGCTGGACGTGGTCGAGGGCATGCAGTTCGACCGCGGCTACCTGTCGCCGTACTTCGTCACCAATCCCGAGCGCATGGAAACCGAGCTCAAGGATCCGTACATCCTGCTCAACGAGAAGAAGATCTCGAACATGCGTGACCTGCTGCCGGTGCTCGAGAACGTGGCCCGTTCCGGCAAGCCGCTCTTGATCCTCTCCGAGGACATCGAGGGCGAGGCCCTGGCGACCCTGGTCGTCAACAAGATGCGCGGCGTGCTGAACGTGGCGGCCGTCAAGGCCCCGGGCTTCGGCGACCGCCGCAAGGCGATGCTCGAGGACATGGCCGTCCTGACCGGCGGCCGCGTGATCTCCGAGGACATCGGCCTGAAGCTGGAAAACGTCACGCTGGATGATCTCGGCACCGCCGGTTCCGTGAAGATCACCAAGGACAACACCACCATCGTCGATGGTGCCGGCAACAAGTCCGACATCGAGGCGCGCATCGCCCAGATCCGTGCCCAGATCGAGGAGACCACCTCCGACTACGACAAGGAGAAGCTGCAGGAGCGCCTGGCCAAGCTGGCCGGCGGCGTGGCCGTGATCAAGGTCGGTGCCGCCACCGAGATGGCCATGAAGGAGAAGAAGGACCGCGTCGATGACGCGCTGCACGCCACCCGAGCCGCCGTCGAGGAAGGCATCGTGCCGGGCGGCGGCGTGGCCCTGATCCGTGCCCGCCGTGTCCTGGACAGCCTGAAGGGCGACAACCACGACCAGGACATGGGCATCGGCATCGTGCGCCGTGCCGTCGAGGAGCCGCTGCGCCAGATCGTGGCCAACTGCGGCGACGAGGCCTCGGTCGTGGTCAATGCGGTGGCCGACAACAAGGCTGCCGGCTATGGCTACAACGCCGCCACCGAGCAGTACGGCGACCTGGTCAAGGCCGGCGTCATCGACCCGACCAAGGTCACGCGTTCCTCGCTGCAGAACGCCGCGTCCGTGGCGGGCCTGCTGATCACCACCGAGGCCATGGTGGCCGAGATCCCGAAGCCGGAGCCTGCGCCGGCACCGGGCGGCGACATGGGCGGCATGGGCGGCATGATGTAAGTACCATCCATCCGTGGATGATCGGAAAGGGCGGCCTTCGGGCCGCCCTTTTTCGTGGCGTCTCTGCAATTCTTCGAGTTCGACCCTGGCCAGCGCAGGACATGCGGACAACCGGGACACCACCATACTCACGCACCAAAAACGCTTTCACCCGAATCGAACTCAGCTAATCTCATACTCGGCGATTTACTTTCTCTCCTTGGGACGCAACCTGATCATGGTTTGAAGGAGAATGCCTATCCGCTTCTCAAGCTCACATAAGCTCCTGTTACTTCTTCTGCTTTTCATTCCGGCAGAACCCGTGTTTGCATCAGAACCGACCCCGATGGCTGCTGAGTCAGCCCTGGAGGGGGGAAGACATCAGGTATCGCTTGAACCCCGGGACTTAAGCACTGCAAACGGCCTGCTCATGCTGGATTATGAAGTGATCCCGGTTCCTGGAAACCAGTCTCTGGATCTGCTTGGCTTTCACTACCTTCATCAACTGAATCGCTGGCTTTACCTGGGCCTCGGACTTCATGGGCCGATGGTTTACGGCAATTACGGCGGCTTCATGGCTGTTGACGCGACGATCCATGCCCAACAGCGGCTGTTTGGGCACACGTTTATCGATGCCGGCGCCTCTGTCGGCGGTGGCGGTGGCGGCTCCAGCATACAACAGAGCAAAGAACTGTCCGGCAGGGGCGGGTTCATCAAAAGCTACGTCGGGCTCGGTTACGATTTCCCTGGCTTCTCGGCAGGGCTGAATTACACGCACTTCCGATTCATGAACTCGCTCATCCATCATTCCCAGCTCGACGTCTTCGTGCAAAAGGCGGTTTCATTCCCCATCGGTCCGTATGCATATTCCGGTCATCAGGTGGCGTCCGATGGCGCCTTTCCCGAAGCCGGAGAGAACATTCTCACAACCGAATTCAACAATATTTTTCAGATAAACCCAAAAGGGTCGAACAAGAAGACCATCCATACCCTATCGCTGCAGTTTTCACACTTCATGACCGGTAGCCACTACCTGTTTGTCGACGTGGACGTCGGTTACAAAGGCCTTCCTTTATATAATCAGGCCCTGGCCGGTATCGGGTACAGGCTTTCCGTATCGCCCCGCGTCAATGCCTATGGCCAAATCGGTATCGGCTCCGGGGGATATACGCCTCCGGTCATCGATACCGCTTCCGGGCTGCTCGTTTATCCGAAACTCTCTGTGGAATACCTATGGAATCGAAGCCTCGGACTCTCTCTGTCTGGCGGCTATCTGTTTGCTCCCAGGGGCACATCGAAAAATTTCACCCTGGGTGCAGCCGTGAACTACCACCTGTCTGCCGAAGGAAACGAACCCGTTGCATCCGGCAACGCAAGGGGGCTCTTATACCGGGGATTCCGCGTCCATGTGTTCCAGCAAACAGAATTCGATGTCCGGTTCGGGAACATCAAGCATGGCAATATCGGTTTGTTATCAACCCAGTTTGACTATCTCGTCAACGATCACTGGTATGTGCCGACTCAGGTCAGCGTCGCATACGGCAAGGTTTTGGGCTTTGCCGGGTATGGAGAAGTCCTGACCGGACTGGGAGTTCAGAGCCGGTTCTCCGAAGCAAGTCGCTTTCAGAACTTTTTCCAAATATTGGTCGGCGTGGACACCCATGGCATCCTGTTGAAACCCGTCATCGGTTCCGATTACAGCCTCAGCGATCACCTTGCGCTCTATGGTCAATTGGGCAAAACGGTTTCCCTCGACAGGCTGCATCTGTATCCCCACAACCTGCGATTAAGCTCCTACTCCATCGGTGTTGGCTTGACCTATCGCTTCTCGTTGCCGAACAGCCTCGTCCATTGAGCAGACCAGGAGAGGAGCCTCCTTATTGATCGGACTTGTGTGGCTCATCGCGTGGCCGATATCACCGGCGCCACCCCCAAGCATCATGGGGGCGGCGCTTCGGTGGGCCGTCGGCGCTAGCGGATGCCGGCCGGCAGGTCGCAGTAGGCATAGACCCCGCGCGGGTCGTTGAAGCGGGACAGCGCTCCCCAGGCCTTCGCGACCTCGGTCACCACCGGCGGCATCTGCGCCGAGACCATCGCCGCCGACGGCACCACGGCGCGCGCCTCGCCGCGGATGCGGTCGAGCAGCTTGTCCCAGAAGGGCCTGGGCGGCTTCAGCCACTGCCGCCCGTACTGGCCGGAGATGCCGGCCTTGGCCGCGGCGGCGGCCACCGCCTGGTCCAGCCCGCCGAGGCGGTCGACCAGGCCGAGCCGCTTGGCATCGACGCCGCTCCAGACGCGCCCCTCGGCGATCGGCCCGACCTGATCGAGCGGCAGCTTGCGCCCCTTGGCCACCACGTCCAGGAAGCGGGCGTAGATATCGTCAACACCCATCTGCATGGCCTCGGCCACCTGGGGCGTGACCGGCAGGTCCGGCCGCAGCGCCCCGGCGATCGGCGTCGTACCGAGGCCGTCGGCATGGATGCCGAGCTTGGCCAGGGCCTCGTGCATGTCGCCGATCAGGCCGAAGACGCCGATCGAGCCGGTCAGCGTGGTCGGGGCGGCCCAGATCTGGTCCGCCGCCGTCGAGATCCAGTAGCCGCCGGACGCCGCCATGCCGCCCATCGACACCACCAGCGGCTTGCCGGAGGCGCGGAAGCGCAGCAGGGCCTGGCGGATCGTCTCGGAGGCCAGGGCGCTGCCGCCCGGGCTGTCCACGCGCAGCACCAGCGCCTTGATATGGCCGTTCTTGCGGGCGGCGTCGATCTCGGTGCTCAGGGTGTCGGCACCGATCGCACCCGGGGGCTGATCGCCTTCCATGATGGTGCCGCTGGCCGTGATGATGCCGACCGCCTTGTCCGGATGCGCGGCCTCGACGGGGCGGGTGGCACGCAGATACTTCCGCCATCCGATCTGCGGGATGTTCTGGTCCGCGGCCAGGCCGAGCTTGCCGGCCACATAGGCCTCGACGGTCTGTTCATCGGCCAGCTGGTCGACCCATTTCTGGCCCAGCGCCAGGCGCGCCATGCTGCCGCCGTACTGCTTCAGGTAGGTCGGGAGATCATCGAGTACCGCCTGCAGATGCGCCGGATCGATACCGCGCATGGCGGCGATGTTGCGCTTGTAATCCTCCCACAGCACCGACAGCCAGGCCCGGTTCGCCTGGCGATCGGCATCGGACATGTTGTTGCGCATGAACGGCTCCATCGCCGACTTGAACTTGCCGGCCCGGAACACGTGCACGTTGATGCCCAGCTTGTCGATCGCGCCCTTGAAATAGTCACGGTACAGGCCGAAGCCGGTCAGCGCGACCAGGCCCATCGGGTGCAGGAACACCCGGTTGGCCGCCGCCGCGAGGTAGTACTGGCCCTGCGTGTAATGATCGGCGTAGGCCACCACGGGCTTGCCGGAGGCGCGGAAATCCTCGATGGCCTGGCGGATCGCCTGCAGCTTGTCCAGCGAGCTGCGCCCCATGTCGCCCAGGTCCAGCACCATCAGCCGGATGCGCTTGTCGCCCTTGGCGGTGCGGATGGCCCGGATCAGGTCGCGCAGCCGCGTCTGCCGGGGCTCGGCGAAGCTGATCGGCGTCAGGCCCGAGCCGGGCACGGCCAGCTGCTCGACGATATCGCCTTTCGGGTTCAGGACCAGCACCGCCTTGTCCGGCACTTCTTCGTGCTTGCTGAACAAGCCGAACAGCAGCACCAGCACGATCAACAGGAACAGCCCGTTGACGACGATGCGCCGGAACACATCCAGCGCCCTGAGCCAGGCCGACAAGCGCGTGACCATAGAAACCTCCGTGCAACCAGCCGGGTTGCATCCCCGACCATAGACCCCGGCGCGCGGCGGCGTCCAGGCGTCCAGTTTCCCCATTGGCTTTCGCCCATGGATGCCTAGAGTGCCCGCATGCACTCCGGCATCGACATGCTGCAGACCGCCGTACTGGCCCTGATCCAGGGGCTGACCGAGTTCCTGCCGATCTCCTCGACCGCGCATCTGGCGCTGGTGCCGTTGCTGACGGGTTGGCCGGATCAGGGTCTGGCCTTCGACTGCGTCGTGCACCTGGGCACGCTGACGGCGGTGATCCTCTATTTCCGCGCCGACCTGGGACGCATGGCCACCGGCTTCGGGCGGACGATCAGCGCCCGCTCGTGGCATGCCGATGCCGACGGACGCATGGTCTGGTTCATCGGCCTGGCCACGATCCCGGTCGGACTGGCCGGGCTCGCCTTCAAGCCGCTGGTCGAGCAGGCGCTGCGCTCCGAAGTGGTGATCGGCACGGCCTCGGTCGCGTTCGGATTGCTGCTGTGGTGGGCCGATCGCCGGGCAAAGCGCCGGCGCCACGACGGCGACTGGCGGCTTGGCGACACGCTGCTGGTCGGACTGGCGCAGGCCGTGGCCCTGATCCCGGGCACCTCGCGCTCCGGCATCACCATGACCGCCGCGCTGATGCTCGGCTACACGCGCGAGGCCGCCGCCCGCTTCTCCTTCCTGCTGTCGATTCCGGTGATCCTGCTGTCGGGCGGGCTGGCTGTCCGGGACTGGATGCAAAGCCCCATGCAGGCGGTCGCATGGCATCAACTGCTGGTCGGCTACGCGCTGTCGGCCGCGTCCGCCTTCCTGTGCATCCACTTCTTCCTCAAGTTCATCCAGCGCATCGGCATGGGACCGTTCGTGCTCTACCGGGTCGCCCTCGGGACCGCGCTGCTGATCGCCTCCCGCTGATGCTGACCTACCCGCACATCGATCCCGTGGCCGTCAAGATCGGCCCGCTCGCCATCCACTGGTACGGCCTGATGTACGTGTTCGGCTTCCTGTCGGCCTGGTGGCTGACCCGGCGCCAGCTGGTCGAACGCGGGGCCTGGGGAACCGTGATCAGCCCCGAGCAGTTCGAGGGGCTGTTCACGTGGCTGATCCTCGGCGTCGTGCTCGGCGGCCGCATCGCCTACGTGCTGTTCTACAACCTCGATTTCTATCTGATGCACCCGCTGCACGTGTTCTACGTCTGGCAGGGGGGCATGAGCTTCCATGGCGGCCTGGTCGGGCCGCTGGTCGCCGGCTGGTGGTATTGCAAGCGGCACAAGCTGCCGTTCCTGTTCCTGGCCGACCGCCTGTTCACGGTCGCGCCCATCGGCCTGGCGCTCGGCCGGCTCGGCAACTTCATCAACGGCGAACTGTGGGGCCGCGTCACCGACGTGCCGTGGGGCATGGTGTTTCCCGGCGCCGGGCCGCTGCCCCGGCATCCCAGCCAGCTCTATGAACTGGCGCTGGAAGGCATCGCCCTGTTCCTGATCCTGTGGTTCACGCGCAACAAGGACTGGCCGGACGGCATGCGCGTGGCCGTGTTCCTGGTCGGCTACGCCGTCGCCCGCATCTTCTGCGAGAACTTCCGCCAGCCCGACCCGCAGCTCGGGTTCCTGTTCGGGCCCATCACCATGGGCATGCTGCTGTCCGGCATCATGCTGGTGGTCGGCCTGATCTGGATGGTCGTACTCCGCAACAAGGCCCGCCGCTCCTAGCATCCCCGCTTGAGCCGCCGGCCGCAGTTGGCCATCATCGGCGCATGCGCATCGTCACCTGGAACGTCAACTCGCTGAACATCCGCCTGCCCCATGTGCTGGACTATCTGGCCGAGACGCGGCCCGACGTGCTGGCCCTGCAGGAGACCAAGCTGCCGGACGAGCGCTTCCCGCGCGAGGCCATCGAGGCCGCCGGTTACCGTGTCGTCTATGCCGGCCAGAAGACCTACAACGGCGTAGCCGTGATCAGCCGCGCCGAGGCCACGGACCCGGTCACCGATCTGCCGTCGCTCGACGACCACCAGCGACGCCTGCTGGCCGTGACCCTCGACGGCGTGCGCGTCGTCAACGTCTACATCCCGAACGGCCAGGAGGTCGGCTCGGAGAAGTACGCCTACAAGCTGCGCTGGCTGGAGGCGCTCGCCGCCTGGCTGCAGGGAGAGATCGCGCGCCATCCGCGTCTGGTGCTGCTGGGCGATTTCAACATCGCCCCGGCCGACCTCGACGTCCACGACCCGAAGCGCTGGCGCGAGAAGATCATGTGCTCCGCCGAGGAACGCGCGCATTTCCAGCGCCTGCTCGCCCTCGGCCTTCACGATGCCGTGCGTCAGCTGCATCCGGACGCGCCGATGCATACCTGGTGGGACTACCGGCTCAGTGCCTACGACCGCGGCTGGGGCCTGCGCATCGACCACGTGTTGCTCAGCGCCGGCCTGACGGCGAGCGCCGCCGGCGTCGACACCGCGTTCCGCTCCCGGGAGCGCCCGTCCGACCACGCCCCGGTGTGGATCGAGTCGGCCTGATGCAGCAGGCCCAGCATGCACTGAGCATCGACGCCCGCGGCCGCGGCTGTTACGAGATCACGCGCGAGGTCAGCGGCTGGGTCCGCGGCGCCGGCATCCGGGACGGGGTGCTGACCCTGTTCGTGCAGCACACCAGCTGCTCGCTGATGATCCAGGAGAACGCCGATCCGGGGGTGCTGCGCGACATGGAGGCCTTCCTGGCGCGGCTGGTGCCGGACGGCGATCCGCTGTTCCGGCATACCGCCGAAGGCGACGACGACATGCCGGCCCATGTGCGCATGGCCCTGACCCAGGTCTCGCTGGCGATCCCGGTGCGCGCCGGCGCCCCGGCCCTCGGCACCTGGCAGGGCATCTTCCTGTACGAACACCGGCGCCA
>CAZBLR010000014.1:21339-44892 GCA_964492895.1 uncultured Zetaproteobacteria bacterium
CCCAGGATTCCTTCCATGTTGCAACGGCTTTTCGGAATATTTTCCCAAGACATCGCCATTGACCTCGGCACCGCCAACACGCTGATCTACGTGCGCGGCGAGGGCATCGTGCTGAACGAGCCGTCGGTGGTCGCCATCAACGTTACCGGCGCTCGCAACGAGCGCAAGGCTCTGGCCGTCGGCATCGATGCCAAGCGCATGCTGGGCCGCACGCCGGACGCCATCCAGGCCATCCGGCCGCTGAAGGACGGCGTCATCGCCGACTTCGAGATCACCGAGGAGATGCTGAAGCAGTTCATCCGCAAGGTGCACAAGCGCACCTGGGGCATCGCGCCGCGCATCGTCATCTGCGTCCCCTACGGCTCCACGCCGGTGGAGCGTCGCGCCATCCGCGAATCGGCGCTGTCCGCGGGTGCCCGCGAGGTCTACCTGATCGAGGAACCGATGGCCGCCGCCATCGGTGCCGACCTGCCGGTCACCGAGGCCTCCGGCTCGCTGGTCGTCGACATCGGCGGCGGCACCAGCGAGATCGCCGTCATCAGCTACGGCGGCATCGTCTACTCGCGTTCGGTGCGTGTCGGCGGCGACAAGATGGACGACGCCATCATCAACCACCTGCGCCGCAAGTACAGCCTGCTCGTCGGCTCGCCGACGGCGGAGAAGATCAAGATGGAGATCGGCAGCGCCTACCCGCAGGAGACCCGCCGCGAGATGGAGGTCAAGGGACGCGACCTGATCAACGGCGTGCCCAAGACCCTGTTGCTGGACGATTCGGAAATCCTCGAGGCACTGACCGAGCCGGTCAACGCCATCGTCGAAGGCGTCAAGGTCTGCCTTGAGCGCACTCCGCCGGAACTGGCCGCCGACATCGTCGACAAGGGCATCATGCTGACCGGCGGCGGTGCCTTGTTGATCGGCCTCGATCAACTGTTGCGCGAAGAAACGGGCCTGCCGGTCACCGTATCGGAAAATCCGCTCAACTGCGTCGTGCTCGGCAGCGGACGGGTGCTTGAGGAGCTGGACCGCATGCGGGGCGTGTTGTTCGAGGAATAACGGGTGCCGCTTCCCAAGTGGCGCACGAACCGATCCTGGCTCTGGATCGGTCTGATCATCTCTCTGCTGTTGTACATCGCCGCCCCGCTGCCGATCGGACAGCGGCTGAACCTGGGGCTCGCCCCGCTCATCGAGGCCCTGCACGCCCCCGCCAACTGGTGGCAGCAGACCAGCCTCTGGTTCCAGAGCCGCAGCGACCTGCAGCAGCGACTGGACGACGCCGAATCCTCCGACCAGAAACAGGCGGCCCTGATCAACGAACTGCGCAACCTGCGTGAGGAGAACCGCCAGCTTCGCCGGCTGCTGGCGCTCGACACCATCGCCTCCACCACCTGGCGCGGTGCCAAGGTCATCGGCCACAGCCCGGACAAGCGAAGCACCCGCATCATCCTGCGCATCAACGGTGCCCATGGCGACGACATCGTCGCTTCCCGCGACGGCCTGGTCGGCCTTGTGGACAGCGCCGATCGCAACCACGCGGTCGTGCGCACCATCCTCGACGCCTCCATCGCCGTACCGGTGACGCTGCCCGACAGCACGCTGGCCGCCCTGGCGCGCGGCGAGGGCGACCACCTGATCATCGATTTCATCCCCGCCAAACACGCGCCGCCCACCGGCGCCGTGATGATCACCAGCGGTGCCGGCGGCCTGTTCCCGAGCGGCATTCCGGTGGCCCGCGTCACCGCCGTGGAGCATCTGCAGGGCCAGATCTTCGTGCGCGTCACCGCCGAACCCGTGGCCCACTGGCAACGGGACAGCTGGCTCGCCATCGCCACGACCGGGGGCAAGGCGCCGTGATCCCGCCCGTGATCCTGCTGCTGTGCATCGCCGGCGTCGTATGCAACCTCGCCTTCTCGGGTCTGGCCATGCAGCCGGACTGGTCGCTGGCCTTGCTGCTGGCCAGCGTGCTGGCCCACCGCGGCAACTGGATCTGGGCCCTGCCGGCCACCTTCGTGCACGACCTGTCGCTGCAGTGGTCCGTCTGGATGTGCGTGCCGTTCATGGCGCTGACGCCGGCGCTGATGGCCATGATCGATTTCCAGGCCGGTCCGGGGCTGCCGCAACGCTTCTTCGTCCTGCTGATGAACACGATACCCCTGCTGTACTGGGGCTGGGGCTTCGACACCTGGCTGCTGACGGTGCTGTTGTGCCTGCCCGTCTGGTACATCCTGGTGCGCCATCATGTCTGGGCTTAAGTCCCGCCAGCGCTTCGACCGGCGCGTGCTGGTCTTCCATCTCGGCAGCCTGCTGATCCTGCTGCTGCTGACGGCGCGCCTGATCGACCTGCAGTGGATCCGGCATGAGGATCTGGCGCTGCAGGCCGACCAGAACCGCATCGATGTCGTGCCGATCCTGCCGACGCGCGGCGAGGTCGTGGATGACGACGGGCGGGGCATGGCGATCAACCGCGTGCTGTTCCAGGTGCAGATGATCCCCGAGCGCGTCGACGATCCGAACAAGGTCATCGACGCCCTGGCCATCATGCTCCACTGGGATCCCGACACCATCAAACGCCTGCGCCGGCGCGTCGCCCGGTCGCGGGCCGACCGGCCGGTGCTGCTCGACGACAAGCTGCCGTGGAGCACCGTGGCGCCGCTGGCCGCCCGCCTGCACCACTTCCCCGGGGTCAATGTGCTGGCCGGCACGGAGCGGCTCTATCCCTACGGGCCGATCACGTCGCACCTGATGGGTTACCTGTCCCTGGCGCAACCGGACGACGTCGAGCACGGGGCCATGCCCAACGAACTGGTCGGGCGTTCGGGGGTGGAGCGCAGCTTCGATACCATGCTGCGCGGGAGCCTCGGCTTCCAGCAGGAAGAGGTGGACGCGCACGGACGCCGCGTGGCCGTGCTGGACCGTTCGGAGCCGCACATGGGCAAGGTCCTGAAGCTGAGCATCGACATGGACGTGCAGAAGGCGGCGTGGAAGGCCCTGGGCAAGCGCACCGGTGCCGTCGTCGTCATGAACGTGCACACCGGAGGGCTGCTGGCCCTGCTCAGCAAGCCCGGCTTCGACACCAACCATTTCATCACCGGCCTGGAGGAGCGGGAGTGGGGGGCCTGGCTGCACGACCCGCACAAGCCGCTGCTGAACCGCGCCATCCAGGGCGCCTACCCGCCGGCCTCCACCTTCAAGCTGATCACGGCGCTGGCCGGGCTGCGCTATCACGTGCCGCTGGCAACGGGCACCACCGTGTGCAAGGGCGTGCTGAAACTGGCCGACCGGAATCTGCGCTGCTGGAAGCACGAGGGCCACGGGCGCATCGACCTGCACCGGGCCATCGTCGAATCCTGCGATATCTTCTTCTACGAGATGGGCGACCAGCTCGGTATGGAACGGCTGACGGACGAGGCCCGCCTGTGGGGGCTCGGCAAGCGCACCGGCATTGACCTGGCCGGCGAGGCCAGCGGCAATCTGGCCGGCGCCAGGCCGGAGGCCAAGCGGCAGCAATGGTATCGCGGCGAAACGATGATCACCGCCATCGGCCAGGGCGCCACCGACGCCACGCCGCTGCAGATGGCACGCTTCGCCGCCGCGCTCGCCAACGGCGGCCTGCTGCTGAAACCGCAGCTCAGGGCCGACGTGCCGCCCGACGTGCAGGCGCGGGTCGATGTCGACCCGCAGAACCTGGCCATCGTGCGCCAGGCCATGCGCGATGTCGTCGCCAATCCGCACGGCACGGCCCACGCCGAGCTGTACAACCTCCCCTGGCATGTGGCCGGCAAGACCGGTACGGCCCAGGTCATCTCCATGTCCCAGGACAACCAGGGCCACGAGGAGCCGGTCTATGACCGCCACCGCGATCATGCCTGGTTCATCGGCTTCGCCCCGTACGAGAACCCGCAGATCGCCATCGCCGTGTTCATCGAGCACGGCGGCCACGGCGGCAGTGCCGCGGCCCCGGTCGCGGCGGCGGTGATCCGGACCCTGGCCGCCGAGGAGAAAGAGAAGCAGCAGGAACCGGCCCCGCTGCAGGCGGCGGCGACCCCGGAGCCCCACGCATGAATGTCCGCTGGCGCGCGCTCGACCTGCCGCTGTTGATCTGCCTGCTATGCCTGGCCGTGCTCGGCTCGGCCACGCTGTACGCCGCCGTCCACCAGGGCGGCATCTCGCTGTGGCAGCGGCAGAACCTGCACTGGCTGTTCGGCATCGGCGTCTTTGCGCTGATGTGCGTGATCCCGCTCAGGGTATCCGCGCTCGCCGCCTGGCCCATGTACGCCATCGCCCTGATCTTTCTGGCCCTGGTACCGATGGTCGGCGAGGTGCAGCTGGGCGCCCGACGCTGGTTGAACCTGGGCCTGTTCCACCTGCAGCCCTCCGAGATGATGAAATGGGCCCTGATGCTGCTGATGGCGCATTGGTTCGCCTCGCGCGAGGCGAACCGGCTGAAGCCGCTGGCCATCGCCCTGGCCTTCGCGGTCGTCCCGGCGGCGCTGATCTTCCTGCAGCCGGATCTCGGCACCACGCTGGTGCTGCTGTTCGCCACCACGGCCATGCTGATCGCCAGCGGCCTGCCCTGGCGCTGGTTTGCCTTCGCCGTCATCGCGGCCCTGCTCAGCGCCCCGCTGTTGTGGCACAACATGCACGAATACCAGCGCATGCGCATTTTAAGCTTCCTGAATCCCCAGTCGGACCCGCTCGGCGCCGGCTACCACGTGATCCAGTCGACGATCGCCATCGGCTCCGGCGGCATCTTCGGCAAGGGCTACCTGCAGGGCACCCAGGCCCGGCTGCACTTCCTGCCCGAGCAGCACACGGATTTCATCTTCGGCGTGCTGGCGGAGGAGGGTGGGCTCGTCGTGGCCCTGCTGCTGCTGGTGCTCTACGGCATCCTGATCTCGCGCATCCTGGCCATCGCCGCGCGGGCGCACACCCGTTTCGGTTCCCTGGTCTGCCTCGGCATCGCCTCGATCTTCATCATCTACATCGGCGTCAACATCGGCATGGTGTCCGGTCTTTTGCCCGTGGTCGGCGTGCCGTTGCCGTTCATCAGCTACGGTGGTTCGGCGCTGGTGACGATGATGGCGGCGCTGGGCGTGGTCATGCGCGTGGCCATCGAATCCGAGAACAAGGTGCCGTGGCAACGGCCGGGCAGCCCGTTGCTCTAGAGGCTCCGCCAGACGGCCTGCAGCAGCAGGCTGATGCCGATCGTTCCGAACAGCAGGCGCAGCGCCACGGTCACCGAGGACTCGGACCAGCGATGGTGGAAGGATGCCCCCCAGCGGATGCTGTGCGGGATGATGGCGGCGATGCCCAGCCAGGCGCCGATCAGAAACCAGAAACTCGGCTTCAGCATGGCAAGCCAGTCCCGTTCCAGTCCCAGGTTGACCAGCGACGCCGTCCCGGCCATCGCGAAGCCGCAGAACGCGGCGGTACCGACCGCCTGGCGCAGCGCCATGTGTCGTCGCAACAGCGGCACCATCATCACGCCGCTGCCGATGCCGAGAGCCCCCGATGCGAATCCGATCGGCAGCATCCATGGCAGCAGCGGCACCGGCCGCTTGCCCTCCGGCTTGCTGCGGCCCAGATCCCAGGCCATCCACAGGTCCAGGCCACCCAGGGCCACGAGCACCAGCGCCGCGGGCAGTTTCAGCGTGCTCCACAGGCCGAGACAGGCCCCGACGATCAGCCACGGCAAGAGCCGTCGCAGCAGGCCTGTGTCGACATGTCCCAGTTTCCAGTGCACGCGGGAGCTGACCGCCCCGGTCAGGAACACACCGACCATACTGGCCATGATATGCGGCGCCATGACGCCGGCATCGGGGGTAGGCATGGTCAGCATGAAGATCGGCACGTACAGGAATCCGCCGCCGACCCCGGCGAGCCCTGCCAGCACCCCGCCGGCAAAGCCGGCGACAGCGCCGACCGCGAGTCCGTAGACGAGAATCTCGGGCGAAAACATCGGCATGGCGATTACCTGTTCAGGGGGTGGGCGACAGACATGGCGTGACCATAGCAGCTGTCGTTGCCGGGGCAATACGCGATCGTCCGGGCGCGCTTTTCCCCCCTTGTCCGCCCGCAGCCGACGGTCTAAAACCATCGGACATGATGGGCCAGATCACATCCGGATGGGCGTGGCCATGCGCTCACGCGCCTCGCTGATCGCCGCCTTTGCCATCTCGGTTGTCGCCGTGCTGATGGTCGCCGATATGTGGCTGGCAGAGCGGGCGGAGCGCCTGTATGGCGAGGCGCGGCAGGTGGCATCAGGAAAGGCCTCGCATACCGACATGCGCCGGTTCGTGCAGAAGGGCTGGATCATCGTCCGGGCGGGCCATGTGCCAGCCGATCTGTGCAACACCTTCACGGGCGGCCTGTGGCTGTCCGTGCTGCTACCTCGAAGCCGGCATATCCAGATCGAACATCCGACGGTGTCGGCGGCGGGAGGCGGCTGCAGCCTTCACAGCACCAACACCCTGATCTTCACCTTTTCCGAGCGGCCGAAGCCGCCTTGACCCCCGGCGGCTTGCCTTTGCGGCGGCAGTGTCTTTAATGCTAAAGAGCGGCGGACGCGCCCGGCGGGAGGAATACTCATGGAACGCGCACTGAGCGGCTTCATCGCCGGCTTCCTGGCCACACTGATCTTCCATCAACTGACGCTGCTGCTGCTATGGAAGGCCGGCGTCGCGCCCTTCGCCCCGTTCTCGATGGCGCCCACCCATCCCTTCGGCATACCGGCAGTGATCTCGCTGGCCTTCTGGGGCGGGGTATGGGGCATCGCCTATGCGTTCATCGACAATCGCTTCCCGAAGGGTGCCGGCTACTGGCCGGCGTCCTTCCTGTTCGGCGCCATCGCCCCTTCGGCCGTGGCGCTGCTGATCGTGCTGCCGCTGAAAGGGCATCCGGTCGGCGGCGGCTGGCATGCACCGCTGCTGACGACCGCATTCCTCGTCAACGGTGCCTGGGGCATCGGCACCGGCCTGTTCCTGCAGATCCTGAGCCGAACCCTGTTCCGGAAGGCGGAAGCCTAGCCGCCCGCATCGAACGTCGGCGCCGGACCTCATGGCTTGGCCGTTATTCCATCTGCTGCTGGGCCTGCTGCTGCTCTATGCCGGGGCCGAAGCGCTGGTGCACGGCAGCGCCGCGTTCGCGCGCCGACTCGGGCTGTCGCCGCTGGTCATCGGCCTGACCGTCGTCGCCTTCGGCACCAGTACCCCGGAGCTGGCGGTCAGCGCCAAGGCCGCGCTGGACGGCATGGGCGGCATCGCCATCGGCAATGTCGTCGGCTCGAATATCGCCAATATCGCGCTGGTCATCGGTGCCGCGGCGCTGGTCTCCCCGATCGAGGTCCATGCCCAGGCGGTACGCCGCGATATCCCCGTCGTCATCGCCGCCTCGTTGCTGACGCTCGCCTTCGCCTGGCACGGGCATCTGTCGCGTCTCGAGGGGGGCATCCTGCTCGCCGGCCTGATCGCCTATCTCGCCTACACGGTGGTGCTGGCACGTCGGGAGCGGGCGCGCACGATCACGGGTGAGTTCCAGGCCGAGGTGCCAGAGGAGTTGCGTAGCGTCTGGAACGAGGTCCTGCTGATCGCCGGCGGCATCGCGCTGCTGGTGGTCGGTGCCGACCGTGTCGTTGCGGGCGCGGTGGCCATCGCCGGCTACTTCAAGGTCAGCAAGGCGGTGATCGCCCTGACCGTGATCGCCTTCGGCACCAGCCTGCCGGAGCTCGCCACCTCCATCGTCGCCGCCTACAAGCGGCACAGCGACATCGCCATCGGCAACATCATCGGCTCGAACATCTTCAACCTGCTCGGTATCCTCGGCATCACCGCCGTCATTGCGCCGGTCGATGCCACCGGCATCCGCCACGTCGACTGGCTGGTGATGATCGCATTGAGCCTGCTGCTGCTGCGCATGGCCCGCGTGCGCTATACGCTGCGCCGGTGGGAGGGCGCCGATCTGTTGGTGATCTACGTCGGCTACATCGCCTTTCTGGCCTTCCGCAGCTGAGCCTCAGCGATCCGTTCCGGTCGGCTGGTCAGCTGCGGCCCCAGACCACGCGGCGGCCGTCGATGCGGAAACCCTCGCTGACCATACGTGACAGCGTGGCCGGATACAGCTCGTGCTCCTCGACCTGGATGCGCGCGTGCAGGCTCTCGCGGCTGTCGCCATCGAGCACCGGCACCGCGGCCTGGGCCAGGATCGGGCCACCGTCCAGCACCTCGTCGACCAGGTGCACGGTGCAACCGGAGATCCTGACGCCGTGCCTCAGGGCCTCCTCGACCGCATGCGCGCCGGGGAAGGCGGGCAGCAGCGACGGATGGATATTGACGATGCGTCCGCGAAAGCGGCGCACGAACTCGGCGGAAAGGATGCGCATGTAGCCGGCCAGCACGATCCAGCGGCAATCGTGACCGTCGATCAAATCGGCGCAGGCGGCGTCGAAGTGCGCCCGGTCGGCATAGGCCTTCGGATCAAGATGCACCACGGCCGGCACGCCGGCCTCTGTTGCGATCGCCAGCGCCGGAGCCTCGGCCTTGTCCGAGATCACCAGCCGCACGTCGACCGGGCAGGTGCCCGCCTTCACCGCGTCGAGGATCACCTTCAGGTTGGTGCCGCGGCCGGAGGCCATCACTGCGATGGCATTCGCCTTCATCTGTGCGTCGATCCCCGTGTCAGCATGGCCGGCAACCTATTGCCGCCGTCCCGCATGCGCAATGCCGCACAGCGAATCATCCCTGGCCTTCGGCTTTTCCACGACCACCACCACGAAGGGCCACAGGGGAACGCCGATCCTCCGCTTGAACACGACCCTTCCCCCGGCCCGTTCCAGCGTGGGAACCACGGATACGGCCCGGCATCCAAGCGAGATCGAAGGGATATGCCAGACGACGTCCTCGACCCTGTCCGCCATCCACCTGAGCAGCCGGCCTTCAGGCTCCGTGGAATGGGCGATGCCGATGCGGCCGCCCGGCCTGACGACGCGGTAGAGCTCCAGCGCCCCCTTGGCGGGATCATAGAGTGGGCACAGGCTGTACGTGGAAAGGGCCACATCGAAGCGGTTGTCCTCGAACGGCAGGTTCACCATATCACCCGCTGCGAAATCAACCCGCTCTGCGTAACCGGCCGCCGCCATCCTCCTTTTCGCCACGGCCAGCATGGCCTCGCTGATGTCGAAGAGCGTGACACTCCCGGTGGGGTCGGCCCTCCGCGCCGCCTGCAGCGCCGTGGAACCCGTGCCGGCGCCGCAATCCAGCACCCGGTCTCCGGGACAGACCACCCTTTCGACCACCATGTTTCTGCCGCGCTGGTCCGACCCTGCTGTGAACAAGGCATGCTGGGCGTCGTAGCGCTCGGCGACGCCGTCGTAAACGGCCTTCAGGCGCTGTCTGCCGAGGGCCTCACGCATCGCGGACGCCACCCATCATCTCGCCCACCGGCGCGACGCCTGCAGCAGGGGATCGACGATCCCCAGCCCCAAGACCAGCGCCAGGGCGAAGGCATCGATGCCGAAGCGCTTCGCCGCCGTCCCCCACAGCTGATCCGGCAGCTGCGGATCGCTGGCCACGCGGACCGCGAACGTCGGCGGGGGATGGTAGCCCTGCACATGCGCCTTGAGGCCCCGGCCGATGCAGGGCGGAAGCGTGTATCCCGCCGTTCGCAGCGCCGCCTGGGCCTGCCCGCGGTCGTAGTCCCAGTCGGCGCCGTCATCGGCACACAGCTGGTTCATATACCAGAGGCGGGCCTCATGGGCGCCATCCTCGTAGCGCAGGATCGCATAGCGCACCAGCGCGAAGAAGGAATAGGTACGGAAGCCATCCGCCGCGTACGGATTGTACTTCAGCTGCGCGCGCGGCGTTCTCGGCGCCGTGTCGTAGTAGGTATCGTCCAGCGCCCGCCGCTTGCGGAATCCGGCCATCGCGGCCAGCAGGCGGCGCCCGGCCGGGGAACCGAGATACGTATCCCGTTCCCGCATGCGTTCCAGCAGCGACGGCGGAGCGGCGTATACGAGGGGGATCGCATTGGGATCGGCGGTCACGCCATCAGCGGTATCGACGGTCTCGCCCGCCAGGCGCGCGGACAGCCGGCGCAGCGCCATGGGAAAACGCAGCGCCGCCTCGCTATCCAGGCCGACCATCCCGGCGAGCCGGATGATGCTGCCGTGGTTGGCCTCCCACAGCGGATCGAGCACATTGCCCCATGCCTGCTGCACCTCGGCCGTCCACAGCGGCCCGTTCGCCTGTTCGTAGCGAGCGGTCAGGTCGTGCACATACCAGCCGGACGCGATCCGGGCGGCGGCCAGCGCCAGGCATGCGGCAACGGCCAGCGCCGTCAGCCGGCTCTGCCATGTCCGTGGTTTCGTCTGGGGCAAGCGCACGCCCGGAACCTACCCCCAAGCCGGATCGACCTGAAGGCACAAAAAAGGGCGCCGAAGCGCCCTTTGATCCAACGCTTCAGCCGATCAGGGTGACCGGCTCGCCGTCGCGCCGGTGCACGCGGCCGATGCGGTAGACCGCCTCGCCGGCATCCTTCAGGACGGCCTCGGCGCGGCCGGCCTCGGCCTCGGGCAGAATCACGACGAAGCCGATGCCCATGTTGAAGGTGCGGTAGCGCTCGTTGCGGGCCACATCGGCGAAATCGAGCAGGTAGACGAAGGCCGGCGGTACCGGCCAGCTGGACACATCGACAGTGACGGCGAGATCCTCCACCAGGATGCGCTCGAGATTGTCGAACATGCCGCCGCCGGTGATGTGCGACAGGCCGTGCACGTCGATGCCGCCGGCCATCAGCGCCTTGACCGCCGGCACGTACAGCCGGGTCGGGGCCAGCACGCCGTCGATCGCCCTGCGCCCGTCGGACAGCATGTCGTTCTCGGGATCGGCATGCCCGAGTTCGAGCAGCTTGCGCACCATCGAATAGCCGTTGGAATGCGGGCCGCTGGAGGCCAGACCCAGCAGCACGTCACCATCGGCGACTTTCGAACCGTCGATGATGCGCGGCCGATCGACGATGCCGACGGCGAAGCCGCCGATGTCGTAATGCCCAGGGGCGTACATGCCCGGCATTTCCGCCGTCTCGCCGCCGATCAGGGCGCAGCCGCAGACACGGCAGGCCTCGGCGATACCCTCGACCACGCGCACCAGTGTGTCGCCGCTCAGGGCCCCGGTGGCCAGATAATCGAGGAAGAACAGCGGCTCCGCGCCAAGCGCGGCGATATCGTTGACGCACATGGCCACGGCATCCTGGCCCGCGGCCTGCGGCCGGTCGTACTGCTGCAACAGCAGCAGCTTGGTGCCGACGCCGTCGGTGCCGGATACCAGTACCGGCTCCTGCATGGACGAGAAATCGGCCCGGAACAGGCCGCCGAAGCCTCCGAGCCCGGCCAGCACCTCCGGGCGCATGGTGCCGGCGACCGCCTGCTTGATGCGGCCGACGAAGGCGTTGCCGGTGTCGATATCGACCCCGCACTCGGCATAGGTCAGGCGTTGCTTTTGCCCGTTCACACCAGGCCTCCTAGATGTCCAGGTTGCGCACCTTCAGGGCGTTGTTCTGGATAAAGTCTCGGCGCGGTTCGACGGCGTCGCCCATCAGCATCGAGAAGGTTTCGTCCGCCTGCACCGCGTCCTCGAGCTTGACCTGCAGCAGGATGCGGTTGGCCGGATCCATCGTGGTCTCCCACAGCTGCTCCGGATCCATCTCGCCCAGGCCCTTGTAGCGCTGGATGGTCAGGCCCTTGCGCCCCTCCTGCTCGATGGCGGTCGCGACCTCCTCGTAATGGGTGATCGGCTGGCTGTCCTTGTCGCCGTCCTTGAGCATGGCGCCGTCGGCGACCAATGCCTTCAGGCTGGCGCTCAGGGTCTGCGCCTCCTGGAATTCGGCGGTGGCCACGAGGCCCTTCTCCAGCCAGCTGGTCATGGTGCGCCCATGGTCGCGCCGCTGGAACATCACACGGCAGATCCCCTCGTCGGCATCCTGCTGCACGCTCCAGCTCAGCTCCTCATCCGGCCGGCATTCGGCACGGAAGGCGGCCTCCACCTCGGCCATCCTGGCCTCCAGCCTGTCGCTGTTGCGCAGCAGCGAAAGATCGGTCTTGCCGGTCTCGAGCAACAGCTTCAGCACGCGGGTGTCCAGGCGTTGCGACAGGCGCTTGCGCAGCGTCTGCAGCCGGTGGGTGCTGCGCACCATGGTGTTCAGGCGCTCGCCGGTCAGCGCGGCAGCCCCGCCGCCCGGCAGATAGCTCTTGCCCTCGGCACCGTTGGTCAGCAGGAACTCGAACATCTGATCGTCGTTGGCGATGTACTGCGCCTTGCGTCCGCGCGCCACGCGGTACAGCGGCGGCTGCGCGATGTACAGGTAGCCGCGCTCGACCAGCTCGCGCATCTGCCGGTAGAAGAAGGTCAACAGCAGGGTCAGGATATGCGAGCCGTCGACGTCGGCGTCGGTCATGATGATGACCTTGTGGTAGCGCAGCTTCGAGACATCGAAATCGTCCTTGCCGATGCCCGTGCCCAGCGCCGTGATCATGGTGCCGATCTCCTGGCTGGACAGCATCTTGTCGAAGCGGGCCTTCTCGACGTTCAGGATCTTGCCCTTCAGCGGCAGGATGGCCTGGAAACGCCGGTCGCGACCCTGCTTGGCCGATCCGCCGGCCGAATCTCCCTCGACGAGGAAGATCTCGCTCCCCGCCGGATCCTTCTCCTGGCAGTCGGCCAGCTTGCCCGGCAGGTTGGCCACGTCCAGCGCGCCCTTGCGCCGCGTCAGGTCACGGGCCTTGCGCGCGGCCTCGCGGGCCAGTGCGGCCTCGACGACCTTGCCGACGATGCGCTTGATCTCCTTCGGATGCTCCTCCATCCATTCGGACAGCTTCTCGTTGACGATGGTCTCCACCGCCGGGCGCACCTCGCTGGACACCAGCTTGTCCTTGGTCTGTGACGAGAATTTCGGATCCGGCACCTTGATCGACAGCACGGCGGTCAGGCCCTCGCGGGCATCGTCGCCGGACAGCGAGATCTTGTGCTTCTTCAGCATGTCGTTGTTCTGGGCGTAGCTGTTGATGCAGCGGGTCAACGCCGCGCGGAAGCCGGCCAGGTGCGTGCCGCCGTCGCGCTGCGGGATGTTGTTGGTGAAGCAGAACATGTTTTCCTGGTAGGCATCGGTCCACTGCATCGCCAGCTCGATCGAGACCCCGTCCTTCTCGCCCTGGACGGAGATGCACTCGTCGTGAAGGGCAGTACGCGTCTGGTTCAGGTGCTCGACGAAGGCCTTGATGCCGCCCTCGTATTCGAACACCTGGTGCTTGTCGTTGCGCTCGTCGTGCAACTCGATGCGCACGCCGCTGTTCAGGAAGGACAGCTCGCGCAGACGGGTGGCCAGGATGTCGAAGGACATCTTGCGGTGCGAGAAGATCGTGAGACTTGGCAGGAAGCGCACCTCGGTTCCGGTACCCTTGGCGCTGCCGATCTCCTTCAGCGGCTCCTGCGGCTCGCCCATCTCGTAGCGCTGGAAATGTACCTTGCCGTTACGCCGGATCACCAGCTCCAGGTACTCGGACAGGGCATTGACCACCGACACGCCGACGCCGTGCAGGCCGCCGGATACCTTGTACGAGTTCTGGTCGAATTTGCCGCCGGCATGCAGCACGGTCATGATCACCTCGGCCGCCGAACGGCCTTCCTCCGTGTGCATGTCCACCGGGATGCCGCGGCCGTTGTCACGCACGGTCACCGAATCATCGGAGTGCATGATGACCTCGATCTTGTCGCAGTAGCCCGCCAGGGACTCGTCGACGGCGTTGTCGACCACCTCGAACACCATATGATGCAGGCCGGTGCCGTCGTCGGTATCGCCGATATACATGCCCGGGCGCTTGCGCACCGCATCCAGCCCGCGCAGCACCTTGATGCTATCGGCACCGTAATCCTTGTTGTCCGCAGTCATGCCACTCCCCCAATCTTTACCATGGATGCCCGGCCCGTCTGCCCGGCCATGTGGATGCCGTTGTCATCCAGATACTGGATACAGACATCGATCCCCGCCGGTACATCCACGCCGGCCGGCGCCGTCATCAGAATCTGGCCGGAGAATCGATCCAGGCGCCGGAGCAGACGTTGCTGCCGCTGTGCATCGAGGGCTTCGAGGCAATCATCCAGAAGCAGAACCGGCATCATCTGTCGATGATGCCCACGTACGGCACATTCTGCCAGCTTCAGGGCCACCGAAGCCAGCTTTTGCTGACCGCGCGAGCCCGAACTCCGAATCTCACGCCCCTGGTAGAGGATATGGATGCGATCGGCATGCGGGCCGTAGTCCAGCCGCCCGCTACGGGCGTCTTCTCCACGCTTGTCCTTCAGGCGCTTCAACCACGTATCGCGATCATATGCAGGAGCTCGCACCGCGATCTCGACCGCCGATTCCGTCAGTCCTTCCTCCGCGGCCAGCACATCGTTCAGTCGAGCGACCATCTCGTCCCGTGCCCGGGCGATGACCAGGCCATGGCTGACGATCTGCTGCTCCCAGGCCTCGATCTCACCTGCGGCGCTACCGCGTCGGAGCAATCGTCCACGTTGCATCATGCTGCGTCCGTAGCGATGGAAATCGGATATCAGCCCTTCGCGGCAATCGGTCAGCAAGGCATCGAGCCAGCGACGGCGTTCATTGGGCACGCCATCGACCAGCCGGCGTCCCTGCGGCGCCTCGACCAGAACCGGAATGCCCCGGGTCAGATCCCGCCGCTGGCGGATCCTCCTTCCCTGCAACCGGATCTCGGCGCTACCGCGACTACCCTCGACCCGCACATGCAACGGACCATAACGGCGCCATTGACCCTCAACAACGAAATGATCCTGGCCGCGGCGGACCAGATAAGGATCGCGGGCCTGCCTGAACGAACGGCCATGGGACATCAGGTATGCGGCCTCGAGCAGCGTGGTCTTACCACTGCCGTTCTCACCGATCAGCAGATTGATGCCCGGTGCGCATTGCCAGCCGAGATCGGCATGACAGCGCAGATCCGTCACATGCACGGCAGCCAGATACAGCGGGGTCAGCACCGGGGCGGGCGTATCCGTCGGACCTCCGTCGGCCGCAGTTCGGATCAAATGCGCATCGGCATGATGACGTGACAGGTCCTGTCGGTCCCCGCCTCACGCATCAATACCGGCGATAGCTCATCCCGGATGTCCAAACGGACCCGGTCGTCCTTCATGCTGCCAAGGGCATCGCGCAGGTACTTGGCATTGAAGCCGATCGTGACATCCGGGCCACCGTGCTCGGCCTCGACAAACTCATCGGCCTGCTCCTGCTCGGTATTGTGCGCCGACGCGTTGATACCGCTCTGGGAGAATGTGATGCGCACATCATGCGTGAACTCGTTAGCCACGATCATGCTGCGGCGCAGCACCTGATCGAGCTGGCTGCGGCTGCATGTGACGGTATACGGGTTACCCTGGGGGATGACATCCCGGTAAACCGGGAAACGGGCATCGATCAATTTGGAGCTCAGATGGTGTACGCCGGATTCCAGACGGACCTGACGCTCCCCAAGGGTCAGTGCAATCGGCTCCTCACTCTCCTCGGCGATGCGACGGATTTCCATCACGGCCTTGCGCGGCACGATGCACTGGCTGGTGCCCGACGACTGCTCGAGACGCATCTCGCTCATCGCCAGGCGATGGCCGTCGGTAGCCACCAGGCGCAACACGTGCTCATCATCGACCTCGAACAGGGTGCCGGTCAGGTACTGGCGCGTTTCATCCTGAGACATCGCGAAGCCGGTAGCGGCTATCATGTCCGCCAGTTCGTGGCCGGAAACATGGATGGTGATGCCGTCCTCCTCGATCTTCAAATCGGGGAAATCCTCCGGAGGCAGGATCGAAAGCCGAAACTTGGCCCGCCCGCTCTGGATGGTCAGAAAGCCCTCATCGACCGCGAGTTCGACATCGCTTTCGGCATCAAGCTCCTTGACGATGTCGAACAGTTTTCGCGCCGAGACCGTGGTGGCACCACTGGCCTGGACGTTGGCGGCAATGCGCGTGCGTATGCCGACCTCAAGATCGGTGGCGGTGATGGTCAGGGCATTGTCGGCTGCCTGCAGCAGGACATTGGAAAGGATCGGAACCGTGTTCCGTTTTTCAACCACGCTTTGGCAACGCTGAACCGCCTGCACGATGGATGGTTTGGACACGGTGATGCGCATGACCCCTCCTTTTGATTGAAGCCTATTTAATTACATTGCATTCTAGTCATCACAGTAGGGGATGTGAATAATGTGAATATGCCGTAGGCGGCCTGAATATCAAAGTGTTTACAAGCCTTCGGTCCTGTGGGCGGTGGCCTAGCGGACATGTGGATAATTTGTGCGCAATCCGAGCACCATCCCCATCACCCGGCCTTCGTTATGCTTCCCCCCATCTTATCCACAGGTAGCGGACGGCTTATCCCGGGTATTCTTCAAAACCTGCGCTCAGGCCCGAAGGATGGACAGGACACGCTCGATCTCTTCGTCGAATTCATTCGATTCCTTGCGCATCCTGTCGATCTTGCGTACCGCGTGCAGCACCGTGGTGTGGTCGCGGCCGCCGAACAACTCACCGATTTCCGGCAGCGACATCGTCGTCAGCTCCTTGCTCGCGTACATGGCGATCTGGCGCGGAAAGGCGATGGTGCGGGTACGCTTGCTTGAGCGCATGTCGCGGGGGTTGATGTTGTAGTAGTTCGATACCTTCTTCTGGATATCCTCGATCGAGACCGGGCGGATGTCCTCATGCAATAGATCGCGCAACACATGGCGGGCGAAATCGATATCGATGCGTTTGCTGGTCAGGGTGGCATGGGCGGTTAGCCGGGTCAGCGCCCCTTCCAGCTCGCGAACGTTGTTGGTGATGCGTGATGCCAGCAGATAGGAGACATCCTTGCCCAGGCTGACGCCGGCCAGTTCCGCCTTGCGGGCCAGGATGGCCAGGCGGGTTTCCAGATCCGGGGGCTGGATATCGGCCACCAGGCCCCAGTTGAAGCGGGAGCGCAGCCTTTCCTCCAGATGGCTGATCTCGCGCGGGGAGCGATCCGAGGTCAGGATGATCTGCTTGTGCAGCTCATGCAGGGCGTTGAAGGTGTGGAAGAACTCCTCCTGCGTGCTCGACTTGCCGGCGATGAACTGCACGTCATCGATGATCAGCACGTCGACGCGGCGGTAGGTATCGCGGAACTGCTGGGTGGCGTTGTTCTTGATGGCGGAGATCAGCTCGTTGGTGAAGCGCTCGCTGGTGCGGTAGGCGATGCGGTAGTGGCTCTTCTTAATCAACGCATTGGCGACGGCATTGATCAAATGGGTCTTGCCAAGGCCGACACCGCCATGGATGTACAGCGGGTTATAGGCCTCGCCGGGCCGCTGTACTACGGCCTGGCATGCGGCGAAACAGAACTCGTTGCTGGAGCCGACGACGAAGTTCTCGAAGGTGAACCGGGGATCGATATAGCCGTCGATCTGGTTCGGGCTTTCGTGTTCGATGCTCTCCGTAGCTTGTGCGAAGCCGAGGGATGTGTCGATCTCGTAGCGGATCTCGGGGTTGCCTCCGAATGTTTCGGCGGCCGTGTTCGAGATGACCTTGCCGTACAGGCTCTTCAGGCCATCCAGAAAGAAGCGGCTGGGCACCGTCAGCAGCAGTGCTTCCCCGTTCCACTCCCCCTTCACGGGACGAATCCATGCATCGAAGCCAGCCGGCGGGATCTGGTTCTGCAAACGGGTCGCCAGCGCGGACCAGTCGTCGGTTTGATCGGGTTCCATCACAGGCAATCATACATGTCCTGCGCTTGTCATCCATAGACCAGGCAACAAGGACCGGACCAGCGCTTGACTTGATATATCGCACATCTATCATGCGCGACCCTTTTGTTTGTCAGGAGAAAACGATGAGCTTCACCTATAAGCCAAGCCGTATCCGCCGCGCCCGCCGCCATGGTTTCCGTGCCCGCATGGCAACTCGCCACGGCCGTGCCATCCTGAACCGCCGCCGCGCCAAGGGCCGGAAGCGTCTGTCGGCCTGAGTCACGCCTTTCCTCCAGGCTTGAGAATTCGCCATGCGGCGGACTTCTCCAGCATGCGGAAGGGCCGGCGGATTCAGGTGCATTCGATTCGTTGCGTGTTTCTTCCCAACAAGCTGGGCCATGCCCGCCTCGGCATGGCCGTATCCCGAAAATACGGAGGCGCTGTACAGCGCAATCGCTTCAAGCGCCAGATCCGCAATATGTTCCGACAACATGCGATTCGCGGGCTGGGTGTCGATCTGCTGATCGTGCCACTGGCCAATGCCGACGCCATCGGCAATGCTGCGCAGACCGTGGCCTCGATGTTCGATGAATTGGTACACAGGCTGGGTCGGATATGAAGAAACTGGCCTTGCTGCTGGTCCGTTTCTATCAGTGGTGCGTGTCTCCGTTCATTCCCTCGCGCTGCATCTATGTGCCGACCTGTTCACAGTACATGCAGGAAGCCATCGAACGCTATGGGGTTTTGCGCGGAATATGGCTAGGATGCCGCCGACTGCTCCGTTGTCATCCATGGGCCAAAGGCGGGTATGATCCGCTGCCGTAGTTGCAGGGCGTATTGATTTGAAGGAGTTCGAGGAATGGATCAACAAAGGAATTTGGTGCTGGCATTCGCCCTGTCGATGGTCATCCTGCTGGGCTGGAGCGTGCTGTTCCCCAACCCGAACAAGAAGGCCGGAACGCAGCAGGCTGCGTCGGTTTCCCAATCATCGGAACCCCAGAAGCAGGCCGCGGCCAGCCCTGATCTGAACCCTTCCACCGGGGCCGCGACCAAGCAGGCATCCAGCGCGCCGGTTCAGCTCAAGCCCGAACCGTCGGTGTTGCCCGACAAGCCCGCGTTCCAGTTGTCCAACGACGTCCTGAACCTGACCCTGAACGATCAGGCATGGATCATCGGTGCCGCACTCAGCAAGTATCGTGAGACCCTGAATGCCGGCTCTCCCCAGGTGTCCGTGCTCTCCCTGGTCCCGCACAAGGAGCGCGCCATTTATGCCTACAGCGGTGTGCGCGAGGGTGGGAACTACGTCTCGGCATCACCGTTCAAGAAAATCAGCGAGCACGTTACCCCCGCCGAGTCCGTACTGACGCTGCAGTCCACGCTGGCCGACGGCCGCACCTGGACGCGCATCCTGACCCTGCACAAGGATTCCTACGTGGTGGATATCCAGGACCGGATCCAGGGGGGGGCGGCACCGCAAATGTTCACGCAGGTGGTCGAGCGCTCCCCGGACAAGAAGGCCTCACGGTTTGCCCAGCATGCCGGCCCGATTGCCCTGGTCGGCGACAAGTTGCACGAGATCAAGTACGAGGACCTGGACAAGGACGGTCCGCAGCAGATGGAGTCCAAGGGCGGCTGGACCGGCATGATGACGCACTACTTCATCGCCAGCATCATCGGCGGCAAGGACCAGAAAAACCATTTTTATTTCAAGGGTAATGGGGACTCGTACCAGGCGGGCCTGATCTATGGCGGCAAGGTCGAGAACGGCCAGGCCATCTTCCAGTCCCAGTTGTTCCTGGGGCCGAAGTCGATGCCTGTGTTGAAGAAGCTCGGCGTCGGCCTCGAGCGCTCGGTCGACTTCGGCTGGTTTGCCTTCATCGCCAAGCCGCTGCATTCGCTGCTGGTCTGGCTGCACGGATACATTCCGAACTACGGCCTGTGCATCATCGTGCTGGTGCTGATGATCAAGGCCCTGTTTTTCTATCCGACGAAGAAGTCCTACGAGTCCATGGCCGGCATGCGCAGGCTGCAACCGGAGATGACGCGTCTGCGCGAACTGTACGCGGATGATCGCCAGAAACTGGGCCAGGAGATGATGGCCCTGTACAAGAAGCACAAGGTCAACCCGATGGGCGGCTGCCTGCCGATCGTCATCCAGATCCCGGTGTTCTTCTCCCTGTACAAGGTGTTGCTGATGTCGATCGAGATGCGGCATGCGCCGTTTTTCGGCTGGATCCACGACCTGTCTGCTCAGGATCCCTACTATGTGCTGCCGGTGTTGATGGGCATCTCGATGTTCGTGCAGCAGAAGCTGAATCCGCAGCCCGCCGATGCCATGCAGGCCAAGGTCATGCAGTTCCTGCCTCTGATCTTCACGACGATGTTCCTGTTCTTCCCGTCCGGCCTGGTGATCTACTGGGTCGTCAACAATGTGCTGTCGATCGCCCAGCAGTACTATGTGATGCGCAGCCAGGGAGTGCTCTCCACCAGCCGATGAGCGATACGACGATCGCCGCCATCGCCACGCCTGCCGGGCGTGGCGGCGTCGGCGTCATCCGCCTTTCCGGTCCCACAGCGCTTCCGATCGCCCAGGCGCTATGCGGACGACCGGTGCTGGAGCCGCGTCATGCCCATCTGACCGCGTGGCGGGACGCGGACGGCGCGGTCATCGACTGCGGCATCACCCTGTATTTTCCGGCCCCGCATTCCTATACCGGCGAGGACGTCGTTGAGCTGCAGGCGCATGGCAGCCCGGTGCTGCTGCAGGCGCTGCAGCAGCGGCTCTACGCGCTGGGCGCGGTCCCGGCCGAGCCCGGCGAATTCACCAAACGGGCGGTCGTCCACGGCAAGATGGATCTTTCCCAGGCCGAGGCGGTCGCCGCTTGCATCGATGCCGCGACCCTGCGCGCCGCACGCCAGGCCCAGCGTCATCTCGACGGGGAGTTCGGACAACGCATCGGTGCCCTGATGCACGAGCTGACCGGCCTGGTGGCCCATGTCGAGGCCTGCCTGGATTTTCCGGAGGAGGATATCCCGGCACCGCTGTATGACAGCTTGCGGGAGCAGGCCCAGGCCCGACTGCTCGCGCCGATGCTGGCCATGCTCGAGACGGCCCGTTTCGGGGAAAGGCTGTTCGAGGGAGCACAGGTGGCCATCGTCGGAGCCCCGAATGTCGGGAAGTCCAGCCTGTTGAACCGACTGGCGGGATACGAGCGGGCCATCGTCAGCGATGTGGCGGGTACGACCCGGGATGTGGTGGAGATCGATTTCGAGGTCTGCGGCATTCCCGTTCGCCTGCTCGATACCGCCGGCATGCATGATGCCGGCGATGCCATCGAACAGGAGGGGGTTCGCCGGGCGCATGCGGCGGCCGGACGCGCGGATGCGGTGATCTTCGTGGCCGACGCGCAGCGTCCCGAGACCTGGACGCCCCCGGTCGAGGCACACCTAAGGGTCATGAACAAGGGCGATCTGGCGACAGGCGCCTTTCCGCCCGGCTTCCTGCCGGTGTCAGCCCGTACTGGCGATGGCATCGAGGCGTTTCAGCAAGCGCTGGCCCACTTGCTTGGCGATGCCGATTGGAGCGGGGAGACGTTGCTGGTCACGCGCGAGCGGCATCGTGTCGCCATCGAGAATGCTGTAGCGGCCATCCGCAGCGGACTGGGTATGCTCGGTCAAGAGGAGCAACTGGACCTGGTGGCGCTGGAATGGCGGCAGGCATGGGCCTCGATGGGAGAGATCCTGGGGCTGGGGGATGTCGAGCATCTGCTGGACCGCATCTTTTCCGATTTCTGTATCGGGAAATGATGCAAACGGCCTAAGGCCATCTTTTATCTTGAATGTTTCCGGGTCTCGGCCTCATAATGTCCGCCCAAAACTTGATGGCAGTATTCTAAGGGGCCCGGGTGCATCCCGGCGCGGCCCCTTGTGTTTTTTGAAGGAGAGGGGTTCATGTCCGCAAAGCATCCGATCATCTCAATCACCGGGTCCTCCGGTGCCGGCACCAGCACGGCCAAGGGCGCCCTGGAGCATATCTTCCGCCGCGAAAAGGTGACGCCGGCGATCGTCGAAGGCGATTGCTTTCATCGCTTCGACCGGTACGAGTTCCGTGAAAAGTCGAAGGAGTTCGCTGAACAGGGCAAGCGCCTGAGCCACTTTTCCGACGAGGCGAACCTGTTCGACAAGATCGAGGAGTTGTTCAAGTCCTACGGTGAAACCGGCCGGGCCCAGGCACGTACCTATGTGCACGACGACAAGGAGGCCGAGATCTACGGCATCGAGCCGGGACGCTTTACGCCGTGGCGGGAGATCGGAGCCGATTCCGACCTGCTGTTCTACGAGGGCCTTCATGGCGGCATTGAGCAGGCGCGCCCGTATGTCGACCTGATGATGGGCATCGTGCCGGTCGTCAATCTGGAGTGGATCCAGAAGATCCACCGTGACACGTCCATGCGCGGTTATTCCGCCGAGGCGGTCGTCGACAACATCCTGCATCGCATGCACGACTACGTGCATTTCATCACGCCGCAGTTCACCTATACCGATATCAATTTCCAGCGCGTTCCGCTTGTGGATACGTCGAACCCGTTCATCGCCCGCGACGTGCCGACCCCGGACGAAAGCCTCGTGGTCATCCGCGTGCGCCAGCCCCAGAAGTGGAATATCGATTTCCCGTGGCTGATCTCGATGCTGAAGGATTCGTTCATGTCCAGGCGGAATTCCATCGTGGTGCCGGCCGGCAAGATGATGTTCGCCATGGAGCTGATCCTGGCGCCCATCGTGCACGACATGATGGAGCGCAGGCGGGCCTGACCGGCCCCCGATCGGTGAAAAGGGAGGCTGCGGCCTCCCTTTTTGTTTGTCTGGATTTATGATGGTGTCCTCCGTAGCTTTTCGCGGCCGATGAGCAAGCGAGGGTTTCACGTGAAACATCCCGACGGTGCGGTTGATGTGGTGGTGATCGGGGCCGGTCATGCCGGCTGCGAGGCCGCATTGGCGGCCGCCCGGCGCGGCGCGCGCGTACGCCTGATCACCCAGAACCTGGATACGATCGCCAAGATGTCGTGCAATCCCGCGATCGGCGGCGTCGGCAAGGGGCATCTGGTGCGCGAGGTGGATGTGCTCGGCGGCGCCATGGGCGAGGTCGCGGACCGCGCCGCCCTGCAATATCGCGTCCTGAACATGAGGAAGGGGCCGGCCGTGCGCGCCACGCGGGCCCAGTGCGACCGCCGCCTCTATCACATGGCCATGCGCCAGGTGATCGATGCCCAGCCCCGCATCGCCCTGCATCAGGGTACGGTGCGGGAGCTGCTGTTCGAAGGGGATCGGGTCGTCGGCGCCGTCGACGAACTGGGAATCGCGCACCTGGCCAGGGCGGTGGTGTTGACGACGGGAACCTTTCTCGGTGGCCTGGTCCACGTCGGTGAGCAGCAATGGCCGGCGGGCCGCGCCGGCGATGCGGCCGTACACGGCCTGACCGATGAGCTGTATCGAAGGGAATTGCGGCTCGGGCGCCTGAAGACGGGAACGCCGCCCCGGCTGGACCGGCGCAGCATCCGCTGGGAGGCCCTTGCGGTGCAGCCCGGGGATACCGATGCCCTGCCGTTCAGCGGCCTTTCGGACAGGGTGCCCGAGGATCAGGTTGCTTGCGCCATCACGCGGACCACGACGCGTACCCACGACATCATCCGCGACAACCTGCACCGCGCGCCGATGTATGCCGGTGCCATCAAGGGCGTCGGTCCGCGCTATTGCCCCAGCATCGAGGACAAGGTCGTCCGTTTCGCCGACAAGGA
>CAZBLR010000015.1:0-43975 GCA_964492895.1 uncultured Zetaproteobacteria bacterium
TTGCCGGGCGCCGTGGTGCTGTGGCGCGTGGGCGGACTGCGCAGCCTGCGCTAGGGCCTGTTCACACGAATTTTGATGTTGTCGCTGCTGCCCCCAATGAAGTCAATCAAGGCGCGAGGGGTGAAGTTTGGTGCCTCCAAATGAATCCCGAGCAACGCCGAGTGGCCTCATTTGGGGCGCAGCCCGCAGGGATAGGCCATTTTCCGTCCTGCAGCGTTACTACTCGCTTGCGTGCAACAAGCACGCCACGCTCGCAAAGCCTTGCAAGGCCGGAAAAATGACCGTATCGACGCCGTCGAAATTCGTGTGAACAGGCCCTAGGCCATGTTCTCCTTCAGGCGCTTGACCGTCTGGGTCATGCGCTTGTCGATATAGCTCTCGAGCTGGTTGGTGGCCGCGGCGTGATGCTTGCGCAGGACGGCCATGGTGTTGGGGTCCAGCTCCAGCACGTCGACGTCGCTGGCGGCAATGGCCGAATAGGCAAGCTCCATGCCGTTCTTGGTGGCCACCTCGCCGAGCAGGTCGTTGTCGCGCCGGATCTCGAGCAGCACCTCGGCGCCCGCCTTGTTCAGGTAGCGCACCTCGACCTCGCCGGACAGGATCAGGAACACGCCGGTCGGCTTGTCCCCCTGCGAGAAGATGCGCGAGCCGCGGGGGAAGAAGCGGATCGTCAGGGCGCGCGACAGGGCATTGCGGGTCTCCAGCGGCATGCCGGCGAACACCGGGTGGCTGAAGAAGAAGCTGTCGAGCATGCGCTGGGTCAGCAGTTCGGTCAGGCGCTCCTTGAACGCGGCATCGGCATCGAGCACCTGCTGGATGGCCGAGATCTCCACGCGGATGATGCGGCTCGGCTCGACGGTATAGACCGACGCGTAGCGCGCCTTCTTGCGCAGGACCCCGAACTCGCCGTAGATATTGCCCGGCCCGAGCTGGGCGATGACCCTGAGCTGGGTGCCGACCTGCTTGCCGATGGCCAGTTTCCCCGTCTCGACGAAGTAGAGATCATGCGGGGTATCGCCCTCGTGCAGCATCTCCACGCCCTTGGAAACGTGCATGATCTTGGCCGATTGCTGCAGGATGCGCATGCTGACGGGCGACAGGCCCTCCAGCAGCGGAAAGGTCTTGGCATTGAGCAGGGCCGCCTGGTCTTTCGGCAGACGCACGCCCGAAAGGTCAAGGAAATCCGAATCGGCGCTCACACTCTCTCCTTACTCCATCTGCATGCATTCTAGCATGTAATCCAATAGTTTATACTTGTCAATTCAAGCGGCAAGTGAATTTATTGCTCCTAAGCGATCTCCAGCCTGCAGGGATGCCGCGTCAGGTTCCGGCAGCCGCCGTCCTCCACGACCACCATATCCTCGAGGCGGACGCCGCCCAGGCCCGGGTAATAGAGCCCCGGCTCGACGGTGACGACCTGGCCCGCCAGCAGTGTATCGCCGCGCGGGGAGATGCGCGGCGCCTCGTGGATCTCGAGCCCCACGCCGTGGCCGGTCCCATGGAAAAAGCCTACCTGCCTTCCTCGCCGGAGCCCTGTGACATAGCCCTGCCGCTCGAAGAATTCCGTGATCCTGCGGTGGATGTCGGCCCCGTTGGCGCCGGCCATCACCAGATCCAGGCCGATGCGCTGACCGTCCCGCACCGTGTCGTACAGGTTCCTGACCTCGGCGGGAGCCTTGCCCTTGACGTAGGTGCGCGTCATGTCGCCCCAGTAGCCGCTGGCCGTGACGCGCGGAAAAATGTCGACGATGATCGGTTGGCCGGCGCGGATATGGCCGTGTCCGACGTTGTGCGGGTCGGCACCCTCCCGGCCGCAGGCGACGATCGTATGCGCCGGCATGGCACCATGAGCCACCAGCCAGGTCTCGATCGCCTGGCGCACGTGCGCCGACTTGATGCGCGCGCCCGCTTCAGGATGCGCCAGGAAGCCCTTGGCATCGATGGTGCAGGCGGCCAGGAAGCGTTCGGCCTGCTGCATCGCCTGCTTGGTCAGGCGTTCGGCGCGGGCCAGGTGCCGGATCTCGTGCTCCTGCTTGACGGCACGCTCCGGAAACAGCGAGCCGCTCGCCGGCGTCAGCTCGAAGCCCCAGGCCCGAAGCTGGTCGGCGTACTGCAGCGGAAAGGAGCCGGGAACCTCGAGGCGCCGGATGCCGCGTTCGGCCAGGAAGGCGGCGGCGGCGCCGGCCAGCGTCGGTTCCCAGCCACGCTCCGCCGCCTGCTTGCGCCACGGAATGTCCAGGTGCACCTGGGCCAGCCGCGACTGCTTTTTCGCCCGGTCCACCTCCAACGGCGACAGCAGGCCGTGCCAGACGCCGCCGATGCCGATGACGACGAACGGGTCCGGCACGAACATGCCGCTGGCATACAGCATGTCCGCATCATGCTCGGATGCGGCGATGATCAGGTGTGCGCTGTCAGTCATGGCCGGATTCGCTCAGCTCCTGGGATTGGGTTTCCTTGTCCTTCAGGTCGCGCAGGCTGATGGCGCCAAGCCACTCCTTCTCCTCGCGGTCCATCCGGTAATACAGGCCCGACAGCGTACGTCCAAGCATGGTGTCCTGCCAGTCCGGCGGGATCAGCATCGGCATCTTGTTCAGGGCATGGTAGACGCGGGACAGGGTCAGGCGGTCGGCATCCTGGCCGAGGACCCAGGCATCGGCGGGATCGTCCGTGACCCGGCGCAGCAGGCCCTGGGCGGCCAGGTGATCGAGCCATTCCTGCAGGATGTTGTCCGGCACACCCGTTTCCTGGGCGAGCTCGGCGGTGCCGAGACGCTTGCCCCGGGACAGGGCCTCGGCGGCGCGCAGCAGGATCAGGTGCGAGAAGAACTGCTGCATGCCGGGCTGCAGGAAGACGACACTTTCCTTCTTCGATTGCTCCGGATGCTGCAGGCCGAACGCGGTCTCGGCCCCGAACAGCACCACCACCCAGACCAGGTACAGCCAGATCAGGAAGATGGGCAGCGCGCCCAGCGCGCCGTACAGCAGTTCGTAATGCGCCAGCTTCGTGACATAGAACGCGAAACCGATCTTCGTCAGCTCGAACAGTGCGCCGGCGATCAGGCCGCCGATGAAGGCGAAGCGGAACGGCACCGACGTGTTCGGCAGCAGCATGTACAGGAAGGCCAGGGCCAGCGAGGACATCAGCCACGGCACCAGGAACGGCACCTCGCTGAGCAGGCTGGCCCCGTGCGCCACGTCGCGGATGATCGGCAGCGCGGTGAAATACGAGGTGATGGTGATCGAGGCGCCGAGCAGTACCGGCGCCAGGGTCAGCGTGGCCCAGAAGGTCATGAACTTCGACAGCCAGGGGCGGGTACGGGAGATGCGCCAGATGTGGTTGAAGGCCTCCTCGGTGGTGTTCAGCAGCGCGGTGGCGGTGAACAGCAGGCCGATGATGCCGAAGATCGACAGGGCGGTGGCCTTGTTGGTGATCTGGGCGAGATAGGCCTGCACCTCTTCCTGGCTGGTCGGCAGCAGGTATTGCAGCAGCAGGTCGCGTACGTGCGTGGCCACCTCGTTGAAGGCCTTGAAACTGGTGAACACGGAAAAGCCGAGCGCGACCAGCGGCACGATGGCCAGCAGCGAGGCGTAGGCCAGGGCCGAGGCCCGCTGGATGCACTTGTCCTCGACGAAACGATCGATGACGCGGAACCAGAAACGCAGGCCGTTGGCGGCATGGCGCTTGATGGAGGGGAGATTCCCGATCTCGGCGACGTCCATGTCCAGCAGCTGCCGAAGTGCGGTTTTCGGCTTCGATATCATCACGTGCTCCTGCCCGGCGCCGGCGGACGCCTACCGAGTGATAGCATAAATCAGGGAACGCAGCAGTATCCCGCCGCCCGCCGCCCCGTTCAGGGCGCCTGTTCCTCCGGGGTCAGGGCGCGGATGCTCAGGGCATGGATCGTGGGGCCGAACTCATCGGCCAGGGCCTGCATGACCATGCGCTGCCGTTCGATGCGTGAGCGGCCACGGAAGCACGCGGCGACGATGGTGACCGCGAAATGCCCGCCGCCGCTTTCGCGGGCGCCCGCGTGCCCCGCGTGTTTCCAGGATTCGTCCTCGATGTCGATCGCCGTCGGCTGCAGGGCCTCGCTCAGAAGATGCTGGATGCGATCGGCACGTGCGCTCATGGCCGGTCCTCCGGCTTCGGGCGATAGAGCACGAAGGTCTTGCCGATCTGGTGCACCAGCGTCGAGGCGGTGGCTTCGGCCAGCGCCAGGGCGCCCTCGCGGCGGGCGGCGCGGTCGTCCTCCTGGATCTGGACCTTGATCAGCTCGTGCGCCTTCAGGGCGGCGTCCGTTTCCCGGACCAGCGGCTCGGTGATGCCCTTCTGGCCGATCAGGATCACGGGTTTCAGGTGGTGCGCTGCGGCTCTCAGCGCCTGGCGCTGCTTTGCGGACAGACTCATGCATCCTCCAGGGGGTCTTCGTCTTCCGGGGCGGTCGCTGCGCCATGGGCAGGAGCCGCCGCCGGTCGCGGTGATTTTCCAGCCCTGGTGCGCGAAGACAAGCGCTTTTCGCCAGCCGGCAAAGGCTTGGAAGAAAACGGCGCCATCGTTGCTGCCCTTCAGCTTTAGGGTAGACTCGCTGCATGTCGAAGCTGGCAGACCAAGAAACGTTCACCCGGGTATCGTCGGTCGTGGAGGAACTGCCTCCCCGTTTTCCCATCCGTTGGCGCTGGACCATGCTGGTGGGCTTTGCGATCGCCCTGGCCATTCTGGCCCTGTTCCTGGTGATCATGGACATGGAGCGCAATGCCTGGCTGGAAAGCCAGGCCGCGCAGGCGGAGGTGCTGGTCGACCGGCTCGGCGATGAGCTGAAGATCCCCATGCTGGCCGGCAGTTCGGCCGAGGTGGATGTGATCGTGCAGAGCTTTCTGAAGAAGGTGCCGTCGGTGCTGGGTGCGCATATCGTCTATGCCAACGGCGATCAGCAGCATTTCGGCGAGGTCGATCCCGAATCCGACAAGTTGCTGGAATCGGTGACCGGCAATGTGCATGTGCAGCGCCTGCCCAGCGGGCGCTTGTGGTACGTCACGCAGGTCAAGTATGCCGGAACGGTGGTCGGCAGCGTCGGCGTTCGCTTCTCCGAGCAGGCCTGGAAGCGGATCGCGGCCCAGATCATGGAAAAGATCGGCCTGGCGTCCGTGCTCGTCGTGGTGCTGTCCTCGGTGCTGGTGTACTGGCTCGCCGGACGCATGAGCCGGCCGCTGGAGATGCTGGCCGAGGCCGCGCAGCATGTCGCGTACGGCGATTACTCCTTGCGCCTGCCCGTGCAGGGGAACGACGAGATCTCCGATGCCGTGATCCAGTTCAACGCCATGGTGGATGAGCTGGCGCACAAGGAGGAGATCCGCGACGTGTTCGGGCGTTACCTTAATCCCAAGCTCGTCTCGGACGTGTTCGAGGGCGGCGGGGGCATGCTATCCGAAAGCCGCCGGCATCACCTGACGGTGCTGTTCGCGGACATGGTCGGCTTCACCTCGTTTTCCGAGTCGACGGAAACCGAACAGGTCGTCGACGTCCTGAACAAGCATTTCGAGGTGTTCCACCGGGTCGTCGACTACTATGGCGGCCATGTCGACAAGTACATCGGCGATGCGGTGATGGCGGTGTTCAACCATCCCAACGAGGACCTCGATCATGCCCGGCATGCGGCCATGGCCGGCCTGGCGATGGCCATGGCCTGCAGCAAGCTCGGCGTGCTCAGGGAGAACGGCGAACCGATCGCGTTCCGCATCGGCCTGAACCAGGGTGAGGCGATCATCGGCAATATCGGCGCGGCCGAGCGCCTTGAGTACACGGTCATCGGCGACACCGTCAACGTCGCCTCGCGCATGGGGGGCCTGGGCGGCGGCGGCGAGGTCGTGATGTCGCGCTCGACGTTTGAGCGCCTCGGTCCGGGGTTCGCGTTCGACAGTCTCGGCAGCAAGGAAATCAAGGGTGTGAGCAAAGCGGTCGAATGTGGCATAGTGCGCGTCGTCGATGCCGAGCTGCAGCGCAACCTTGCACATGCCGTGGCCCTGGCATTCGATCTGACTCTGCCGTCGGAAGTACGGGTGCTTGTGGGTGATGTCAGTAATGCATAGTGATCGATTGCGTTGGTTTCGTAGCGTTGCCGCCGCCCTTGCGTTGTCGGCGGCGTTGCCCGGGTGCGCCCGGCTGAGCATGTACGACCTGACGGACCAGCTCGGGTTCCCGCACAGCTACGAGGCGGCCAAGAGCGATTTCGACCGCGGCCGGATCATGGAGGCCCGCTCCGAGGTGCTGTCCATGGACAAGAGCCGCCCCGACTACAAGCAGGCGCTGGCACTGTTGCGCAACAAGATCGAGCCTGCGCGCCTGCGCCTGCTCAGGCACTACACGAATGCGGCGGAGGCAGCGGAGAAAAAGGGCGACTGGAGCGCGGCCATGGGTCTGTATGACCAGGCAGCAGGTGTTTCCACAAGCCCCGGGGATCTCAGGAAAAAAGAGGCTGAGATGTCGCTGAAGATGCGGCAGGTGCGCATGAGTGCCCTGCTCGACCAGCGGCGCCAGGAGGATGCGGCGATCCTGTCGTGGCAGAATGCCCATGAACCGCCGAAGGGCGTGGATGCCAACGATCCGGCCTTCCTGCACGAGCGCGAAACCTACGCGAGCCTGCTCGACGGTCGTGCCTCCGACGCCTATTCCCAGGCCAAGCGCTATCTTCGCGGGGACCTGCCGGATCTGGCCTACGTCGAGATCGAGTCCTATCTGCGCTACGAGCCGGATTCGGACCAGGGCAAGCAGTTGATGGCCCAGATCCGCAGACAGATGCCGAAGGGCCTGCACATCCCGTCCCAGAAGACGGGGTCGGCACGGACGCGGGTGCCGGTGGGACCGATGGTGCGCCAGCCCGAGCCGAATTCGGTCGATATCGAGGATATCCGCAAGCAGATGGCGCAGAAGAACTGGTTGAAGGCCAAGCAGCTGGCCCTGGTCTACCGGCGCGAGGGCGGTGCCGGCGCGGCGGCGCTGCTGCAGAATATCCAGTCCGAGATTGAGGCCGCGGCGTCGGCGGCGTTCCAGCGCGGGCGCGTATCCTTCCGCAAGGAGAATATCGACGATGCGGTCAAGCAATGGAGCAGGGCGGTGGAGCTGATGCCGGATACCCCCGAGTACGTGGATTCGCTGCGGCGGGCCAAACAGCTGCAGGACCGGCTGCGCATCCTGCGCGAGTCCTCGTCCGACAACGCACCGAAGACGGGGAATACCGCCCCGGCGGGTAAGTGATGCGCGACCATATCGTGGCACAACGGCGCCGCTCCCGCGCCCTGCGGGTCGGCGACGTGACGGTCGGCGGCGATGCCCCGATCGCCGTGCAGTCGATGACCAACACCCCGACCACGGACATCGATGCCACCGTGGCGCAGGTCCATCGCCTGCAGGAGGCCGGGGCGGATATCGTACGCGTGTCGGTGCCCGACCCCGAATCGGCGGCGGCCATGCCGGAGATCCTGGCGCAGACTGCTGTCCCCATCATCGCCGACATCCATTTCAGCTACAAGATGGCGCTGGCGGCACTGGAGGCCGGCGTGCACGGCCTGCGCCTGAACCCCGGCAATATCGGCGGCCGCGACCGCGTCGAGCGCGTGGTGAAGGCGGCGGCGGAGCGCGGCGTTTCCATCCGCATCGGCGTCAACGCCGGTTCGCTGGAGAAGGAGATCGAGGAGCGCTACGGCGAGCCCTGCGCGGATGCCATGGTCGAATCGGCGCTGTCGCACGTGCGCATCCTGGAGGATCTCGATTTCCGGGACATCAAGATCTCGCTGAAGGCCAGCAACATCCCGATGACGGTCGCCGCCTACCGCAAGCTGGCGACGCTGGTCGACTACCCGCTGCACCTCGGCATCACCGAATCGGGCAGCCGTTTCGGCGGCACGGTCAAATCGTCGATCGGCCTCGGCCTGCTGCTGGCCGAGGGCATCGGCGACACCATCCGCGTGTCGCTCGCCGCCGAGCCGGAGGAGGAGGTGCGCGTCGGCTTCGAGATCCTGAAGGCGCTCGGCCTGCGTCACCGCGGCGTGAACCTGATCGCCTGTCCGTCCTGCGCCCGGCAGAAATTCGACGTGATCGGCACCGTCAACCGCCTCGAGGCGCGGCTGGCGCATATCCACGAGAGCATGGACGTGGCCGTGATCGGCTGCGTGGTCAACGGACCGGGCGAGGCCAAGGAGGCCGACGTCGGCATCACCGGCGGCTATCCGGTGCACATGCTGTACCGCGACGGCGAGAAGACCGGCGACAAGCTGCGCTCGGACGACCTGGTCGAGCAGCTGGCCCAAGAGGTCGAGCGCCGCGCGGCCCTGATCCGCGAACGGCAATCGTCCTGAGCATCGTGGCGATCGATTGCAGACCGGCGTTCCGGCAAGGGGATCGGTGTGAGTAAATCCGGGAAGCTGCAGAGCATCCGCGGCATCCATGACGGCCTGCCCGACGAGGTGCGCCGCTGGCGGCACGTGGAGGCGGCGGCGCGCAAGGTGTTCGCACGGCATGTGTTCGACGAGGTGCGCCTGCCGGTGCTGGAGTCGACGGAGCTGTTCGTGCGCTCGATCGGCGAGGCCACCGATATCGTGTCCAAGGAGATGTACTGCTTCGTCGACCAGGGCGAGGACCACATCTGCCTGCGCCCGGAGGGGACCGCCGGGGCCGTGCGCGCCTACCTGCAGGCCGGGCTGACCCGGGCGGGTGCCCAACGCTGGTTCTACATCGGCCCGATGTTCCGCCGCGAGCGGCCGCAGAAGGGACGCCTGCGCCAGTTCCAGCAGATCGGCGTGGAATGGTTCGGCGTCGCAGGTCCGGTCGAGGATGTCGAGATGCTGGTCATGGCCCACGATTTCCTCGTCGAGATCGGCCTCGAGGGGCTCAGCATCGAGATCAATTCACTGGGCTGTTCCGTCTGCCGGCCACCCTATCGCGACAAGCTGGTGGCCTTCCTGGAGGCGCGTGCCGATAGCCTGTGCGACACCTGCCGCGAGCGTATCGCCAAGAACCCGATGCGCGTGCTCGACTGCAAGGTGGAATCCTGCCAGGCACAGCTGACCGATGCGCCGGAGATGGTGGCCCACCTGTGCGGGGACTGCGCCGCCCATTTCGGCGGCGTCAAGTCGGGGCTGGAGGCGCTGAAGGTGCCGTATCGCATCAATCCGCGCATCGTGCGCGGCCTGGACTACTACAACCGCACCGCCTTCGAGATCGTCACCGACCGGCTCGGCGCGCAGGGCACGGTGCTGGCCGGCGGCCGCTACGACGGCCTGGTCGAGGAGTTGGGCGGCCCGGCCACGCCGGCCGTCGGTTTCGCGGCCGGCCTGGAGCGGCTGGCGCTGCTGCTGCCGGAGGTCCCGGCGGCGAAGCCGGATGTCGCCGTCGTGGCCCTGGGCGACGCGGTGCTGGATCGCTCGCTGGAGCTCGCCGGCCAGCTGCGCCGCGACGGGATTCGCGTGGTCCACTGCGGCGGCGGCGGTGCGAAGCGGCAGTTCAAGGTCGCCGACCGCGAGGCGGCGCGTTTCACCCTCGTCATCGGCGAGGACGAGATGACGGCGGGCCAGGTGACGCTGAAGCGCATGGACACCGGTGAGCAATGGACGGTGCCGCTGGCCGAGGCGGCGGCCATGGTCGGCCACGGGGAGGCGGCATGACGATCCGCCGGCTGATCGAGAACAACCGCCGCTGGGCCGCGCGCCTGAAAGAGGGCGATCCCGACTACTTCAAGCGCCGGGCCGAGTCGCAAACCCCGGGCTACCTGTGGATCGGCTGTTCGGACAGCCGGGTGCCGGCCAACGAGGTGATCGGCGTGGAGCCCGGCGAGGTGTTCGTGCACCGCAACGTCGGCAACGTGGTCGTGCACACCGACTTCAACTGCCTGTCCGTGCTCGAGTTCGGCATCGAGCAGCTGAAGATCGACGAGATCATCGTCTGCGGCCACTACGGTTGCGGGGCCGTCAACGCCGCCATGCAGAACCACGAATACGGCCTGATCGACAACTGGCTGCGCCATATCAAGGACCTCTACGTGGCCTGCGAGGAGGAGCTGGATCCGATCACCGACGAGCGCCAGCGCATGGACCGCCTGTGCGAGCTGAACGTGGCCCGGCAGGCGATCAGCGTGTGCCAGACGACGATCGTGCAGGACGCCTGGCGCCGGGGTCGCAAGCTGACCGTGCACGGACTGATCTATAACATCGAGGACGGGCATATCCAGGATATGGGTATCCGTATCGACGGGCCCGAACAGATCGCCCCCATCTATCGCATGCTGGAGTCCTGATGGCTTTGGCCGGCGGGTGAACCGGGGGCCCGGCGGAGGGGGGATCGATGACGTTGTGCTGTCCATCCTTGGCGTGATGAAAACATGCTCCCGCCCGTGATCCGCCGGTTGCTGGCCCCGCTGCTCGCCGCTGCGCGCGACCTGGCACCGGTGGTCATCGTCATCGTCGTGTTCCAGTCCCTGATCCTGAGACAGCCGATCCCGGACCTGGGCGGTATGGCCATCGGCCTCGTCTTCGTGCTGCTGGGGCTGGCGCTGTTCGTCCGCGGCCTGGAGCTGGGGCTGTTCCCCATCGGCGAGTCACTGGCCTTCGCCTTCGCCGAGCGGGGCAACCTGATCCTGCTGCTGGCCTTCTCGTTCCTGCTCGGCTTCGGCACCACGGTGGCCGAACCGGCATTGATCGCCATCGCCAGGAAGGCCGCCGACGTGGCGGCCAACGCCCATGTCATCGCCAACACGGATGCGGCGATCCGCAGCTATGCCGGCGGCCTCAGGCTGACGGTGGCCGCCTCGGTCGGGCTGGCCGTGGTGCTCGGGGTCCTGCGCATCATCCTGGGCTGGCCCCTGCACTGGTGCATGGCGGCCGGCTATACGGCGGCGGTGGTCATGACCTGGTTCGCGCCGCCGGCGATCATCGGCATCGCCTACGATTCCGGCGGCGTCACCACCTCCACGGTGACGGTGCCGCTACTGGCCGCACTCGGCGTCGGCCTGGCCATGGCCATCCGAGAGCGCAATCCCCTGCTCGACGGGTTCGGCCTGATCGCCTTCGCCTCCCTGCTGCCGATCCCCTTCGTGATGCTGTACGGGATGGTGGTCGGATGACCACGGCGTCGCTGCTGGGGCGGTCCATGGAGCTGCTGGGCGGAACGCTGCTCGACGTCGGGCCGCTGATCGCCACGTTGTTCGGGTTCCAGTTGCTGGTACTGAAAAAGCCCGTGTTCCAGGCCTGGAGGGTGGTGCGCGGCCTGGTGTATGTCGTGGTCGGGCTGGTGCTGTTCCTGTTCGGGCTCGAACAGGCCGTGTTCCCGCTGGGCGACATCATGGCCCGCCAGCTGACCGACCCGACCTTCCTGTTCGGCACGCCCGCGCACATGCCGGCGGTCGTGCACTGGCGGGATTACGGCTGGGTCTACGCCTTCGGTTTCTGTATCGGCTTCTCGACGACCCTGGCCGAGCCGGCGCTGATCGCCGTGGGCATGAAGGCCGAGGACGTCTCGGGCGGCGCCATCTCCGCCTGGGGGCTCAGGATGTCGGTGGCGGTCGGCGTCGCCATCGGCGTGGCCATCGGCTGCTACCGCATCGTCACCGGTACCGATCTGTGGGCCTACATCATCGCCGCCTATGTGGTGGTGATCCTGCAAAGCCTGGTGGCCCCACGCGTCATCGTGCCTCTGGCCTACGACTCGGGCGGGGTCACGACGTCGACGGTCACGGTGCCGCTGCTGGCCGCCCTCGGCCTGGGGCTGGCCACGACCATCCCCGGGCGCAGCCCGTTGCTCGACGGCTTCGGCCTGATCGCGTTCGCCAGCGTCTTTCCGATCATGAGCGTGATGGCCTATGCCCAGCTGAGCGAATGGTGGACACGCAGACAAGCTTCGAAGGAGGAGAACGATGCGCTTTAAACTGCTGATAGCATTGGTGGACGAGAAGAAAACGGAGAAGATCATGGCGGCCGCCCGCGACGCCGGGGCCACGGGGGCCACGATCATCGGCTCGGCCCGCGGCGAGGGCCTGAACCCGCAGAAGACCTTCCTCGGGCTGTCGCTGGACACGCATCGCGAGATGCTGATGTTCCTGGTCGAGGAGCACCTGAGCCGCAAGATCCTGGAGAAGATCGCCGAGGTCGGGGAGTTCGACTCCCAGCAGGACCGGGGTGTGGCCTTCCAGATGGACGTCGAGGATGTCGTCGGCCTGGACAAGCAGATCCAGACGCTGATGACCGAGGTGAAGGAGGAGCTATGAGTACGATGCCGGAACGGGAAACCATTTTCGTCAGGGACGTCATGAAGACGGAATACGACCTCGTCGAGGGCACGGCGACGGTCAGCGAGGCGCTGCAGCTGATGCAGCATGTGGAGACGAAATGCCTGATCGTCAAGAAGCGGCACGACGGCGACGAATACGGCATCGTGGTGATCGCCGATATCGCCCGCCACGTGCTGTCGCAGAACCGATCGCCCGAGCGGGTCAGCATCTATGAGGTCATGACCAAGCCGGCCGTGACCGTGCATCCGGACATGGACATCCGCTATGCCAGCCGCCTGTTCGGGCGCCTCGGGCTGTCGCGGGCACCGGTGGTCGATCGGGAGGGCAATGTCATCGGCATCGTCAGCTACACCGACATGGTGCTGAAGGGCCTGATGCACCTTGCATGAAGCCGCGATCGGGCATGACACCACCGGGCCGCTGGTGCTAGCTTCCCGGGCCTATGGCAGGGGATAAGACACTCAAGGATCTGCAGGACTTGCGCGCGGCCATCGATGCGGTCGATGACGAGATCCTGGCATTGATCCGCAGGCGCGCCGCCCTGGCCGCCGACGTGGGTGCGCACAAGCACGGGGCCGGCGATGCCCCGTTCTACGTGCCCAGCCGCGAGGCGCAGATCATCCGGCGCCTTCTGGCCGAGAATGCGCAGCATGCAGGGGCCGAGCACGTGGCACGGATTCCCGACGAGGCCGTGCATGGCATCTTCCGTGAGATCATCGGCGCCTGCCTGGCGCTCGAGCATCCGCTGACCATCGCCTTCCTCGGGCCGGAAGGCACCTTCTCGCATGCCGCGGCCACCCGCCAGTTCGGAGCCATGCCGCACTACCATCCGTGCAGCAGCCTGCGCATGGTGTTCGACGAGGTGGAGTCCGGGCGGGCCAGCTACGGCGTGGTGCCGGTCGAGAATGCCTTCGAGGGGGCGGTGACGCACACGCTCGACCTGTTCGCGGAAACGGAACGGGACGTCTACATCTGCGCCGAGATCCTGCTCAGCATCAACGAGCACCTGTTCAGCTATGCCGAACGGCTCGAGGACATCCGCATGGTGTTGTCCCATCCGCAGCCGCTGGCCCAGTGCAAGAAATGGCTGGAGACGAACCTGCCGTGGGCGACGACGATGGAGACCAGTTCGACCGTGCACGCGGCACAGATGATCGACGCGGCACGCCGGCACCCGGATACACCGGGGCAGATCGACTGGCAGCGTGCGGCGGCCATCGGCCCGTATTCGATTGTCGACCATTCGGACCTGCCGCTGTTGCGCAAGAACATCGAGGATCACCACGGCAACACCACCCGCTTCTACGTCATCGGCAAGCACGATTCCCCGCCCAGCGGCGAGGACAGGACGGCACTGGTCATGTCGATCGCCGACGAACCCGGGGCCCTGCATACGCTGATCAGGCCCCTGGCCAGCCGCGGCATCGGCCTGACGCGCATCGAGTCCAGGCCGTCCAAGAAGAAGCTCTGGGAGTACGTCTTCTTCATCGATCTGATCGGACATCGCGACGATGTGGCCGTGGCCGAGGCGCTGGACGAGATCCGTGCCATGCCGGGAACCTGGCTCAAGGTGCTCGGCTCGTATCCGGTATCGCGGACCCTGTGATGGGGGCGCCGGCGGTGGACTGGGCGGCGCGCGCCGTTCCCCAGACGGGCGGGCTGCATCCCTATGTGCCGGGCAAGCCTGTCGAGCAGCTGCTGCGCGAGAAGGGGCTGGAGCGCGCGGTCAAGCTGGCCTCGAACGAGAATCCGTTCGGCCCGTCCCCGAAGGCGGTGGAGGCGATCCGCCGCGCCGCCTCCGGGGTGCACCGCTATCCCGACGGCGATGCCCGGCGCCTGAAACAGGCGCTGGCGGCGCTGCACGGCGTCAGCCCGGCGCACATCCTGCCGGGCAACGGCTCGAACGAGGTACTGGAACTGGTCATCCGCACCTTCGCCGGTCCCGGCGACGAGGTGGTCTACAGCCGGCGCGGCTTCATCGTCTATGCCCTGGCCACGCAGGCGGCGGGAGCCAGCGGTGTCGCCGTGCCGGAGGCCGACGGCCTGACGCACGACCTGGAGGCGATGGCCGGGGCGCTGAGCGCGCGCACCAAGATCGTCTGCATCGCCAACCCCAACAACCCGACCGGCACCTGGATCGACGGCGCCACGCTGCAGGCCTTCCTGGACAGGCTGCCGCGCGAGCTCGTGGTGATCCTGGACGAGGCCTATTACGAGTACGTGATGGTCGAGCAGGGGGAGCATGCCGCCGTGCACCATCCCGGGCTGGTACTGTGCCGGACCTTCTCCAAGGCCTACGGCCTGGCCGGCTGCCGCGTCGGCTATGCCGTGGCGGACCCCGGCATCGTGGCCCTGGTCAACCGCTTCCGCGAGCCGTTCAACCTGAGCCTGCTGGCCCAGGAGGCGGCGCTGGCCGCGCTTTGCGATCGCGACTGGGTGCTGGAGAAGGTGGCGCTGTGCAATGTCGAGCGCCTGCGCCTGGAGGCCGTCCTGGCGGAACTCGGTATCCTGGCCGCGCCCTGCCGCGGTAATTTCGTGCTGCTGCGCCATGCCGAGGCAGGTTCGATTTTGCAGCGGCTGGAGGATCAGGGCATCATACCGCGTCCGCTCGGCCCTTACGGCATGCCGGATTGTCTGCGCGTCACGGTGGGTACGTCCGACGAGAACGAGGCCATGCTGGCGGCCCTGCGGTCCATTCTGGATTCGCTCGACTAGGAGATCATCCCTTGGCGCATGCCCTCGAACATCTTGCCATTATCGGCGTCGGCCTGATCGGCGGCTCGGTGGCGCGCAGCCTGCGCGCCACCGGATACGTCGGTCGCATCACAGGCATCGGCCGCGATGCCGGACATCTGGAGCGCGGCCGCGCCCTTGGCGTCGTCGACGACTGGACGAACGATATCGGCGCCGGCGTGGCCGGGGCCGATGCGGTGCTGGTCAGCGTGCCGATGGGCGCCTACGACACGGTGTTCCCGGCGCTGGCCGGGGCCTTGCCGGCGCATGCCGTGCTGACCGATGCGGGCAGCACCAAACAGCATGCCGTCGATGCTGCCCGCCGGCACCTGGACGCCGCCGAGCTGGCACGCTTCGTGCCGGCGCATCCGATCGCCGGCACCGAGCATTCGGGTGTGGAGGCCTCGCTGGCCGGGCTGTTCCAGGGACGCCTTTGCGTGCTGACGCCGACGCCGGACAACACGCCCGAGGCCGTCAGCGCCGTGCAGGCGATGTGGCGAGCCACGGGGGCCGACGTGCTGACGATGACGGCTGCCGAGCACGACGATTTCCTGGCCGCCGTCAGCCATCTTCCGCATCTGCTGGCCTTCGCACTGGTCGATGCGGTGCGCAAGATGGGCGATGAAACGCATGATCCGTTCCGCTTCGCGGCCGGCGGCTTCCGGGATTTCACGCGCATCGCCTCCTCGTCGCCGGTGATGTGGCGCGATATCGCCCTGGCCAACCGGCGGGCGCTGCTGGCCAAGCTGGATGCGCTGGAGGCCGAGCTGGGTGAGCTGCGCGCCGCCATCGAGGCCGGGGATGGTCAGGCATTGCTGGACGTATTCGAGGCCGCCAAGTCCGCGCGTGACCGCTGGCTGGCCGGTCATGGAGGCACGCTGTGAGCGGCATGGATCGAACCCTGATCGCGGGGCCCTGCGCGGGTGCCCTGGCCGGCACCGTGACGGTGCCCGGCGACAAGTCCATGTCGCACCGCGCCGTAATGCTGGCCGCGCTGGCCGACGGCATCACCGAGATCGCCGGCTTTTTGCCGGGCGAGGACAACATCGCCACGGCGCAGATGTTCGCGGACATGGGCGTGGCCATCGAGTGGCTGGATGCCGGCAAGACCCGGCTGCGCGTGCACGGGGCGGGCCTGCACGGCCTCGTCGAGCCCGTGGATGTACTCGACGCCGGCAATTCCGGTACCTGCGTGCGCCTGATGACCGGCGTCCTGGCCGGCCAGTCCTTCCATTCGGTGCTGGTCGGCGATGCCTCGCTGCACAAGCGGCCGATGCAGCGCGTCGCCGATCCGGTGCGTCGCATGGGCGCCCACGTCGACGGCCGCGAAGGCGGCAACAAGCTGCCGCTGGCCATCCGCGGCGGTGGCCTTGCGGCCATCCACCATGCCTCCGAGGTGGCCAGCGCACAGGTGAAGTCCTGCGTACTGCTGGCCGGCTTGTTCGCCGACGGCACGACCACGGTCATCGAGCCGAAGCCGACGCGCGATCACACCGAGCGCATGCTGCCGCTGTTCGGCCAGCCGGTGGACGTGGCGGCGGACGGCACGATCTCGCTGACGCCGACCGGCCGGCTGCGCGCGCCGGCCGAGGTGGTACATATCCCGGCCGACCCTTCGTCGGCGACGTTCTTCGCCGTGGCGGCCAGTCTGGTCGGGGGATCCGACGTACGCCTTGCCGCCATCGGCACGAATCCGCGCCGGGACGGCTGGCGGCGCATCCTGGCCGGCATGGGTGCCCGGCTCGAGGCCGATCGCGAGGCCACGGTCGGCAAGGAGACGGTGGCGGATATCCGGGTCACTGCCGGCGGCCTGCATGGCCTGCACGTCGACCCCGCAGACGTGCCGGATGCCATCGACGAATTCCCGGTGTTGTTCGTCGCAGCAAGCCTCGCCGACGGTGAATTCGTGCTGGAAGGGGCCGAGGAACTGCGCGTCAAGGAATCGGACCGCATCGCCGCCATGGTGGCAGCGCTGAGGAAGGCTGGGGCCGATATCGAGGAACAGGCCGACGGCGTGCGCATCCGCGGTGTGGCGTCGCTCGCCGGCGGCATCGAGGTCGATGCCTTTGGTGACCACCGCATCGCCATGGCCATGGCGGTGGCCGCACAGCGCGCGAACGGGGAGATCCGCATCCGCAACGCCGGCGCCATCGCCACGTCGTTCCCGGATTTCGTGCCGCTGGCGCAGGGCATCGGCATGAACGTGCGCTGGGATGGCACGGCGTGAGCCGTTGGCAGGCCGAAGGCGGGCTCAGGGTGGCCATCGACGGCCCGTCGGGTTCCGGCAAGGGCACGGTGGCGGCGATGCTCGCCGCCGAGATCGGCCTGCCGGTGCTGGACACGGGGCTGTTGTACCGCTTCGTCGGCATGGTGGCGCTGGAGCGGGGTATCGACCTCGGCGACGAGGATGCCCTGGCCTACCTCGCGGCCGCCCTGGTGGACGAGATCGACTGGCAGGCCGACGGCATCCATTATGCCGGACAGAACTGGGCGCAACGGCTGCGCGGCGAGGATGCCGGGGCTGCGGCTTCAAAGGTGGCCGCTTCCCAGCGGGTGCGGGAATGCCTGCTGGCCGTGCAGCGGCAGGCGGCGGCGCGCGGCTGCATCATGGATGGACGGGATGTCGGCACCGTGGTGCTGCCGGATGCCCAGGCCAAGTTTTACCTGACCGCCTCCCTGCGCGAGCGCGGACGCCGGCGCTGGGCGCAGTTGCAGGGGCGTCAGCTCGAGGTTAGCTTCGATCAGATTGTTGAGGATTTGAAGCATCGCGATCACCGGGATATGCAGCGAACCCACTCACCCCTGAGGCCGGCGGACGATGCCATCAGCATTGATTCGACCACCATGCGTGCGGACGAGGTGGTGGACCGGATGCTGGCGGTGTTGGAACGACGGGGCCTGATCCGGCCGGAAGGCCAGTGATTCTGCACGAGGCGGAATCGGTATAAATTCACCTAGAGACGGAACATCATGAACGCACACAACGAGCAAAACGAACCGATGGAGAACGGGGCCGGCGAAGAGTCCTTCAAGCAGCTGTTTGAACAGTCCCTGCGCGAGCAGCCCATGATCCGTCGGGGCGAAACGGTCAAGGGCACGGTCGTGCACTGCGGCCAGGAGGTCGTGGTGATCGATATCGGCGCCAAGGCCGAGGGCACGATCCCGCTGTCCGAGTTCGCATCCATCGGTGTGCCGGCTCCGGCCGTCGGGGATCAGGTGGAGGCGCAGGTGCGCTCCGTCGGCGGTGCCTCGGGCGTGGAGTTGTCCGTGCTGGATGCACACCGGCGCGCGGTGTGGTCCGAGATCGAGGCCGCCATGGAGTCCGGGGTACCGGTCGACGGGCGGGTGGTTGCCGAGGTCAAGGGCGGCTTCAAGGTGGATCTGGGCGGTGTCGAGGCGTTCATGCCGCGCTCGGAGGCGGACACGTCGCCGCGCGTCCAGGCCGAGGATCTGATCGGCCAGCCCTGCCAGGTGCGCGTGATCGAGGCGCGGCGCCGTCCCGAGAACATCGTGGTGTCGCGCAAGCAGATATTGCAGGTCGAACAGGAGAAGCAGCAGGCGGCCTTCTTCGCCGGGGCCAAGATCGGCGACAAGGTCACCGGCAAGGTCAAGCGCCTGACGGATTTCGGCGCCTTCGTCGATATCGGTGGCGTGGATGCACTGCTGCACATCTCGGATATCACCTGGCGGCGCGTCCGCCATCCCAAGGAAGTGCTGTCCGTCGGTCAGAGCATCACGGCGGAGATCATCAAGCTGACGCCGGAGTCCGGCAAGGTGTCCATCTCGATGCGGGCCCTGCAGCCGGATCCGTGGCAGCAGGTCGGCACCACCTATGAGCCGGGCATGCGCCTGACCGGCACGGTGCGCCAGCTGCTCGATTTCGGTGCCGTGGTCGAACTGGAGCCGGGTGTCGAGGGCCTGATCCACCGCTCTGAAATGAGCTGGACGCGGCGGGATGTCAAACCGACCGAGGTGCTGGCCGAGGGCGATGTCGTGGACGTCTCGGTGCTGGAGGTGGATCCGGAGGCCCGGCGCATCCGCCTGAGCCTGAAGGAGGTCAGCGAGAACCCGTGGCAGTCCTGGCTGGGCAAGCACCCGGTGGGCAGCCGTGTCAGCGGCAAGATCAAGACCATCACCGATTTCGGCTTCTTCGTCGGCCTGGGCGACGATCTCGACGGCCTGGTGCACGTGGGCAATATCGCCTGGGACAAGGATGGGGCCGAGGCGCTGCAGGGTTACGGCAAGGGTCAGGAGGTCGAATGCGTGGTGCTGGGCGTGGACGTCGAGCGCCAGCGTATCTCGCTCGGCGTCAAGCAGCTGACCACCGATCCGATGGAGCTGTTCCTCGAGGGCGCCAAGCGCGGCAGCGTCGTGACGGGCAAGGTGGTCGAGGTGCACAACGGTTATGCTACGATCGAGTTGGCGGAAGGTGTGCACGCCCGTTTGGGCATGCGCGAGGTGCCGCGCGACAGCGACGAGGTCAAGCTTGGCAACGAGATCCAGGCCAAGGTGATGGATATCCATCCCCGCCGGCGTCAGATTGAGCTGTCGATCCGCCAGTTGCTCCGGGATGAGGAGCGGGATGCGGTTCGCAACTACGCGGCCAGCGTCGAGGAGGAGAAGGCGCCTTCGGCCCTGGCGCTGGAGCTGCAGCGCAAGCTGCTGGGCGGCAAGAAACTGGACAAATGACGAACAGGGCCCCGGGAGGCCGGGAGAACAGGAGGCGTGTATGACCAAATCGGAACTGGTGGACATGATTGCCAGTGCTCACGGCCAGATTACCCGACGGGAGGCCGAGATCGTCGTCAACACGATCTTCACCGCCATCAGCGATGCACTGGGTGAGGGGGAGCGGGTCGAACTGCGCGGGTTCGGCAGCTTCTCCACCAAGATGCGCAATCCGAGGGTCGGGCGCAATCCGAAAACGGGTGATGCCGTCGAGGTTCCCGCGAAGGTCGTGCCGCATTTCAAGCCCGGCAAGGAGCTGCGGGAGAAGGTGAATCCCGGGGACTAGGGCCTGTTCACATGAATTTCGGTGTTGTCGCTGCTGCCTCAAATGAGGCCAATCAAGGCGCGAGGGATGACATTTGGTGTTTCCAAACGAATCCCGAGCAACGCCGAGTGGCCTCATTTGGGGCGCAGCCCGCAGGGATAGGCCATTTTTCCGTCCTGCTGCGTTACTGCTCGCTTGCGTACAACAAGCACGCTACGCTCGCAAAGCCTTGCAGGACCGAAAAAATGGCCATATCGACGCCGTCGAAATTCGTGTGAGCAGGCCCAGCAGGGGGGACCCATGAACTGGATCAATGTACTGGTGGTGTTGCTCCTGACGACCTTCGCCACCATGTTCGCCCTGTCCAATGTGGAAAAGGTGCCGCTCGGGTTCCCGGGCATGTCGGATTCGCTGGTTCCCCTGTTCCTGCCCATCTTCATCGCCTTTCTGGCCGGATTCATGGGCGGCATGCTGGCCCTGAGCTTCTCCCGGCGTAAGCACAAGGAAGAGATCGCCGCGCTTCGGCGCGAGAACCGCCTGTTGCAGAGCGAGGTCGACAACCTGCGCAATATCCCGCTGCAAGACGACGTATGAATACCCTGCTGCTGGCGTTGGCGGCGGCCTCGATCGTCGTGCTGATGGTGGCATTGCTGCTGCGCCAGCATGGTCGTCAGGATGATGCGGTGGCGCAGCACGAGGACGAACGCGTCATGCCGCTGCTGCGCGGCATCAATTTCCTGCTGGCCGATGAGCCGGACCGCGCCCTGCAGCAGATGGTGCAGGTGGCGCGGCTGCGCTCGGAGGCGGCGGATGTGTACCTGGCGCTGGGCGAGATGTTCCGGGCCAAGGGTGAGATCGGCCGTGCCGTGCGCATCCACCAGAACCTGCTGGCCAGGCCGGACCTGCCCGCAACGTTGCGTCTGCAAGCCAGGCTGGCGCTGGCCAAGGATTTCCAGACCGGCGGCCTGATCGACCGCGCCCTGCGCGAATACGACAAGGCGCTGAACGTCAAACCCGATGAGCTGATGGCCCTGGAGGCCAGCCTGCGCCTGCGCGAACAGAGCAGCGAATGGGAGAAGGCGGAGGAGCTGTTGTCGCACATCGAGCGCGTGCGTGGGGAATCCTCACATCTGCACCGTGCCTATCTGGTGGCCGAGATGGCGCGCCAGGAGAAGAGCACGAAACACTGGGCGAAGGCCGTCGAATATGCGCAGAAGGCGCTCGACCTCGACGGGCAGTGCGCGCTGGCCTACCTGGTGATGATGGACGTGCGCCTGAGCCAGCAGCAGCCGGAAGCGGCGCTCGAGGCAGCCGAGTCGCTGTGGCGGAACGCGCCGGAGCATTTCCCGCTCGCCATCCCGATCCTGGTGGCTCACCAGGCCTTCTACGCCGCCCATGGGCGGGGGTTGCTGACCCGGTCCTGGCAGTCCGCGCACGACGAGCAGCTGGCACTGGCCTGGATCGAGGCCGTGTCGGAACGGCACGGGGCCGGTGCCGCGCGCGAGATCGTCGTCGAAACCGGGTATCAGCCGCATGGACTCAGGGCCAGTCTGCGCCTGGAGGCGGCCGTCAGTAGCGGTGATGCACCGCTGCAGGTGCACGTGCGGGACTGGCGCCGGCGGCTGAAGATCTACGGTTGTGTGCATTGCGGCCTGGAGGTTGTGGAAATGCGCTGGCAGTGCCCGCAGTGCCATACCTGGGGCAGCATGCAGGTCAAAAGGGAAGGGGAGCTCTGATGCGGGACAGGTTGATGGTGGCGCTGGATATGCCGGACCGGGACCAGGCCCTGGCCATGCGGGATGCCGTCGGGGATGGCGTGGGCTGGGTGAAGGTGGGCATGCGCCTGTTCGTGGCCGAGGGGCCCGGGCTGGTGCGTGAACTGCTCGGCCAGCACCGGGTGTTCCTGGATCTGAAGTTCCACGACATCCCGAATACGGTGGCCCAGGCGGTGGAAAGCGCTGGCCATCTGGGCGTGCAGATGGTCAATGTGCATGCCAGCGGCGGCCTGGCGATGATGGAGGCTGCTGCGCAGGCCGCAACGGCGTTCCCCGACATGCTGCTGATCGGTGTGACGGTGCTGACCAGCGATACGCGTTCGGCCGAGGAGGCCCTGCGCCTGGCCCAGGAGCGGGCCCTGCTGGCCAGGAAGGCCGGCCTGCACGGCGTCGTGTGCAGCGTGCACGAGGTGCGCGCCATCAAGCAGGAGTGCGGCGAGGATTTTCTGACCGTGACGCCGGGCATCCGCTGGGGCGGACAGGACAGACAGGATCAGCAGCGGGTGGCCGATCCTGCCATGGCCATCCGGGAAGGTGCCGACTATCTGGTCGTCGGCCGCCCCATCCTGCAGGCGCCGTCGCCCAGACAGGCCGCCGAGGAGGCCATCGCCATGATGGCAGCGTCGCGTCGTGGCTGAGGATCATTACGAACAGGGGCTGGCACCGTACGCCTGCCGCTCGTCGCGGTCGCGCGGCCGCGTCCACGATGAGCCGGAGTCGCCACGGCGCAATGCCTTCCAGCGGGACCGGGACCGCATCATCCATTCGACGGCGTTCCGCCGGCTGGAGTACAAGACCCAGGTCTTCGTCAACCACGAAGGGGATCACTATCGCACGCGCCTGACGCATTCGATCGAGGTGGCCCAGATCGCCCGTTCCATCTGCCGCGCCATGCGTCTGCACGAGGACCTGGCCGAGGCGGTGGCGCTGGCGCACGACCTCGGCCATACGCCGTTCGGGCATTCCGGACAGGATGCGCTGCATGCGGTGATGAAGCCGTACGGCGGCTTCGAGCATAATCGCCAGTCGCTGCGCATCGTCGAACAGCTGGAGCGGCGCTATGCGCAGTTCCCGGGGCTGAACCTGAGCTACGAGACGCGCGAGGGCATCATCAAGCACAACTCGCCGCACGATGTGCCGCGCAACGAGGATCTGGCGGCCTATCAGCTGCACGAACAGGCTACGCTGGAGGCCCAGTTCGGCAATCTGGCGGACGAGATCGCCTACAACAACCACGATATCGACGACGGCGTCAGGGCCGGCATGCTGAACGTCGAGGAGCTGCGTACGGTGGCGTTGTTCCGGGTTCACCACGACCAGGCATGCAGCGCACATGCATCGGCAGATGCGCGCATCCAGATCAACGAAACCACCCGGCGCATGATCAACTTCATGATCCTCGATGCCATCGAGGAAACGGCACGCCGCATCAGGGAAGCGGGGGTGGAAGCGCTGGACGATGTGCGCCGGGCCGAGGCACCACTGGTCGGCTTCTCGCGCGATGTGCGGCACATGAACGGCGAGCTCAAGCGCTTCCTGTTCCAGAATATGTATCGCCACTACCGGGTCGTGCGCATGGCCGTGAAGGCGGAACGGGTGATCCAGGACCTGTTCCATGCCTATATGGAGCATCCGGAGATGCTGCCTGCGGGCACGGCCTCGCGGCGGGCGCGGCAGGTGGACGATGAGAACGGGCGCGCCAGGGTGGTGGCGGACTACATCGCCGGCATGACCGATCGCTATGCCCTGGACGAATACGACCGGCTGTTCAACGTGCACGCGCGCAGCTGAAGCCCCGGGCGTGCGCCGATGGCGCGCCGCCTATTCCTTGATGAAGAACTCCAAGCGCGTATCACCGATCTCGATGATGTCGCCGTCCTTCAGGGTGCGCGGTTCGTTGCCGAGGGTCTCGCCGTTGACCTTGGTCTTGGCCATGCCTTCCAGATAGGCGATGTGATAACCGGTGGGACGGCGGGTGATCACGGCTGCCTGCTTGCCGACCGTGAAGCCCTTGACCTTGATCTTGCAGGTGTCGCCCTTGCCGATGCTGGTCAGCGACGAACTCAGTTCGAAGGCACGCCCGGCCTGGGGACCGGAAACCACCTGTACGCCGCCCAGCGGCATGGCCGGGCCTGACGGGGAAGCGCCTTCTTCCTTCGGGGCCATGGCCGCGCGCGCCTGCGGCGTGATGACCATGGTCTTGTCCACGCCCTCCTCTTCCGGCTCCGGCGGCACGGGGGCGGCGGCGGGCTGGTCGGGGAGTTCCACATAGGTCAGCGTGTGCTTGCCGATCAGGATGACGTCGCCATGTTTCAGTACATGCTTGGTGACGTTCTTGTTGTTGACATGGGTGCCATTGGTGCTGCCCAGGTCCTCGAGGATGGCCTTGTTGCCGATCTTCAATACCCGCGCGTGCCGACCGCTGACCGCAAGGTTATCGATATGAATCGTGTTGTCGGGTTTGCGGCCAATGGTGGTTTCCTCCTGGTCCAGCGGACACTCGGAGATCACCGATTCCTTGAATTTGAGGATCAGCTTACTCGCCATGGGGTTCCTCCATCATTTCCGTATCATAGTCGAACACGTTTCAACGCCCAAACATACGGGAAATGATTCCCCGTTTGCGCTGGAATACCTTGCCGGTGCGGACCAGGATGACCGAGATGTTGTCCGGACCGCCGGCGTCGTTGGCCAGCTGCACCAGCTGCGAGGCCGCGCGGCGCAGGTCCTTGGCATACTGGGACAGCGTCAGGCGGATGGCCTCGTCCGGCACGACGTCGGTCAGGCCGTCGGAGCACATCAGGTAAATATCGCCCTGCCGGACGATGTCCTCGACGATGTCCGGCTCGACGTCCGGTTCGATGCCGAGGGCGCGCGTCACCAGGTTCTTGATCGATGAATTGCGGGCATCGTCGGCCGTCAGCAGGCCGCGACGCACCTGTTCCTGGATCAGGGAATGGTCCTCGGTGACATGTGTCAGCAGGTCATCGCGCAGGCGGTACATGCGCGAGTCGCCGACATGCGCCGCGGTCAGGCGGTCGGCGTAGAACACGGCCGCCACGACGGTCGTACCCATGCCGGCGCATTCCGGGCGGGTCTGCGAGGTTTCCAGGATGGCATTGTTGGCCATGCCGACGGCATTGCGCACCAGCACCGACTCGCCGGTAAAGCCGGTTTCATCGTCGATCTTGCCTTCGGGCAGTTTCGGCAGCCGCTCCTGGAGCACCCGGCTGACCAGGTCCACCGCCATGGAGCTGGCGACCTCGCCGGCATTATGCCCGCCCATGCCATCGGCCAGGACGGCGAAGCCAAAGGTCGGATCGATACCGACGCAATCCTCGTTGTGTGAGCGCTTGACGCCCACATCGGTTAACGCATGCATCTCGAAGGAACTCATGAACGTTTCTCCAGCGCGTTGACATCATTCAGGCAGGCAATGATGGCGCGCACCACTTCCCCTCCGTTGTCATAGCGATTCTCGGGCTCCTTGGCCAGCAGACGGTCGATGACCTTGCTGACGCTCTCGGGCAGGTCCGGGTCGTGCTCCCGGATATCCGGATGGGGTTCGTTGGCGATCTGGAACATCAGGGTGGCCATGGAATCGCCGCGGAACGGGCGGGTGCCGGTCAGCATCTCGTAGAGCATGACGCCCATCGAGAACAGGTCGGAGCGCCCGTCCACATGCTTGCCTGACAGCTGTTCCGGCGACATATACGACGGGGTGCCCAGCACCACGCCGGTCTTGGTCTTGCTGGACGCGGTGATGCGGGCAATACCGAAGTCGGTGACCTTCACGGTCTTGTTGCGCAACAGCATGATGTTGGCCGGCTTGATGTCGCGATGGATCACCCCCTGATTGTGGGCATAGTGGAGCGCTTCCGCCACCTTGCCGGTGATCTTGAGCACAGCGGCGGCCGGCAGCAGCTTGTCCTTTTTCGTGAAGGGGGAGAGGTCGGTGCCGTTCAGGAACTCCATGGCGATGTAGGCCAGGTCGTGCTCCTCGCCGGCGTCGAAGATCGTGACGATGTTCGGGTGCGTCAGGCGGCCGGCGGTTTCCGCCTCGCGGAAGAAGCGTTCCTTGACCTCCTGCAGCTCGTCCGGCTCGAACTCCTGGGACAGCGCCATGGTCTTGATGGCCACCTCGCGGTTGATCTTCGGATCACGGCCCAGGTAGACCGTACCCATCGCCCCGCGCCCGAGTTCCTTGACGATTTCGTAGCGGCCCAGGGTCGGCTTGGCGCCGCCCGTGATCAGCAGCGTCGACATGTTGTTGCCGCCGGAGGTGCCGAAGAGCATGGTCTCGCCGGCATTCTTGGCGCGCAGGATACGGGCCTGGATATCCTTGTAGTTGGGATTGAACTCGGCCATGTGCTCGTAGACGGTGGAGGCCTTGTTGAACTGGCGCTTACGCTCGAAATCCAGGGCGAGGTTGTACAGCGTGGCCAGCATGTCGTCGTTCATCGGGCATTTGCGGAACTTGTCGAAGGCCATGTCGAGCATGCCCTGGCTCTGGAACGACAGCCCCAGCATCTTGTTGGTTTCCGCCGATTCCGTCGTGATTTTCTCACGTTCCTCCTCGGAGGCGAAATAACGTTTGGTGGTCAGCAGCACATGCCCGAGCACCAGCATGGCGCTGGCGGTCATGGTCTGGATCCACAGCGAGTAGGCGGTCAGGGCGAAGAAGTTGACGCTGAGCAGCACCAGCAGCAGCAGGATCGAGACGATGGCGCCCGCAGCGGCACCCAGACGCGGCAGCAGGGCGATCAGGTAGATGGCGATCAGGGCCAGGATGCCCAGCTCCACCAGCTTCGCCCACGACGGGCGGGAGAAGAAGGTGTGGTCAAGGATGCTCTGCAGCACGTTGGCGGTGAATTCGACGCCGGACATCTGGTCGCTGACCGGTGTGATGAAGGTGTTGCCGACGCCCTTGGCCGTGATGCCGATCAGCACGATCTTGTTCTCGAACATCTTGGGCGGGATGCGTCCGGAGTAGACGTCATAGAAGGAATAATGCTTGAAGCTTCCATCCTTGCCGCCGGTGTGGAACACGGGCCAGGCGCGCATGTGGGCGTCCGTCGGGACATCCAGCACGCCCATTTCGATGTCCGAGCCGAGGTTGACGCGGATATCGTGGCTGGAGACATGCAGCTGCTGGGCGGCGATGGCCAGCGACAGCGACGGGAAGAAACGCTTGTTGTATTCGATGACGAGCGGATCGTTGCGCACCACGCCGCCGGATGCCAACTGGATGTTCAGATGGCCGAGCCCGGCCGCGGCCAGGGCCAGCTCGCTGAACGGCAGGCGGATGCCCGATGCCTTCAGGGGCGGCATCTGCGGGTTGCCCCCGATGTTGGCGGTGCTGATGCGATCGAGCAGTTGGGGCGGGATGGTGGAAGAGGCATTGGATCCGTTCCCGAAGTCGAACAGGATCGGCATCACGACATTGCCGGCATTTTGCACGGCCTTGACCAGCCGGGAATCGATATCGAGGTTCTGGGCCTTTTCCAGCGTGGCGGCCGCCTCGTCGGTGCGTCCCTGGCTTTTCAGGATACTGGCCTGCTGCTTCAGGAACGCGATCATCTGCGCGGTGTTGTCGTCGCTCTGGCGTTCGGTGAAGAAGATGTCCAGGCCGATCTGGCTGGCACCGGCCGCCGACAGCTTGTTGATCATGTCGGCGATGATGGAGCGTGACCAGGGCCAGCGCCCGATGCGGTCGATGGAGGCATCGTCGATGTCGAGGATGACGATCTGGTTGCTGGCGGGCTTGATGCTGGCCGAAACGCCGATGTCGTAGGCGCTCTGTTCCATGTGCTTGAGCGGGGAGAATCCGATCAGGTAGCCCACGATGAAGATGGCCGCGATCACAAGACCCACAAACCAGTCGGACTTCCAAAAAGCGCTGCTATTCAAGGCAGTGGCCTCCCCATCTTCATGCATTATGGCATGTAAAACATGTAACTCCTAATGAATACGATATATTGGCAATCCCCTACGCCGCTGGCAAGCGCCGATGTCCATTCGCCCTGCTTCGTTCGCGACGGCGCGGACAGCCGGGCGGGGAAATGCTTGGTTGACACGATGGCAGGCGGTTCGTACCGTTCGCCGCCTATTCCCCGGTAGCTCAGTCGGTAGAGCAGGTGGCTGTTAACCACCTTGTCGCTGGTTCGAGTCCGGCCCGGGGAGCCATTTAGGCTAAAGCAGGCACTCCGTTCGGGGTGCCTTTTTTCTTGGTTCGGGCACATGATCGTTTGTGCTGGGCAGCCTTGGATTCTAGGCTAACCCGCATGGTTCGTGGAACGGCAAGGGCTGAGGTGGTGGAGAGGGCGCCGACATGGCGTTACATCGTCCGCCTGTGGCCGATCCTGCTGATCTTCATGGCCCTGCAGCTGACCATGCGCCTGTCCGGCAACAGTACAACCCTTGGCCTGCCCCACTGGATATCACTGTTCGACATCGCTTTCCTGTCCATGGCGTTCGTGACGGCCGGCATCTGGGTGCACCGCCCCCTGGCCCGCAGCGTGCGGCGCATCGCCGGCCGCGGCGGGCGCGAGGTGGGCGTGCTGGCCGAACACATGGCGCAGCTGCCGTGGCGGGCGCTGCGCGGCTATGCCCTCGCGGGGCTGGTGCTGTTCGTCTATCTGATGCTGTTGCTGCTCGCCGCCGCCGCCATCCACCACGTGACGATGACGCCCGAGATGATCCTGGCGCTGGGGCTGTCGGTGTTTTACGGGGCCGGCGTGCTCACCCCCGTGATCGGGGTGGCCGTGACCCTCGATTACGCCACCCGCCTGCGCCAGGGGCTGGCCCGATCCGGCCTGTTCATGGAGGGCCTGGAGCGTCTGCACGGATTCCCGGCGCTGACCGGATCGGCCCGACGACCGTGGGTCATCTTTATCGTCACCAGCCTGCTTCCCGCCGCCTGCCTGGCCGTGTATGTCTACCTGGCGGTCAGGGTACACGACGATGCCGAGCAGCGGTTCATCATCCAGCAGGCGGTGGTGATGCTGGTGTCGCTGCTGCTGGCCGGTACGGCGCTGGTGGCGGTGCTCAGCCGGACCCTGAGGCGCGTGACCGCCAGCCTCGGCCTCGGCCTGCAGTTCCTGCGGCTGGGGCAGTTCGATGGCCGGGTGCCGGTGCTGCTGGACGACGAGATGGGCGAGCTGGCGCGCGGCCTGAACACGGCGCTGCAGGGCATGCAGGAGCGTGACGACATGCAGGATTCACTGCGCATCGCCTCCGAGATCCACGAGGGACTGTTGCCGAAAACCGAGCCGTCGATCCCCGGCTACGCCATGGCGGCGCTGCAGCGCAGCTGCCACGAGGTGGGCGGCGATTACTACGATCACATCGTCCTGCCCGATGGCCGGGTGTGGCTGGTCATGGCCGACGTGGCCGGCAAGGGCTATCCGGCAGCCCTGACGGTGGCCAACCTGCAGGCCATGCTGCATGCCCTGGCCAGCCTCGGCATCGCCATCGGCGAGGCGGGGCGCTATGTCAACCGCACCCTGTGCCGCACCCTGACAGGGGGGCGTTTCGTCACCATGTTCATGGCCATGCTTGATCCGCAGGAGCACACCCTGCACTGGTTCAATGCCGGGCATGTGCCACCGCTGATGGTTTGCGGCGGCAAGACCGTTCGCCTGGAAGCGACCTCTCCGCCGCTGGGGCTGAAGGAGGATGAGTCGTTCGACGTGGTCTACCGCCTGCTCGAGCCCGGCGATACGCTGCTGGCCCTGACGGATGGCATCATCGAGGCGCGCCGCTCCGGCAACGAGATGTTCGGGGACCAGCGGGCCAGCGCGTGGTTTGCCTCGCATCAGGACCTGGACGTCGAGGCGATGCCGCAGTCCCTGATGGACGCGCTGCAGGCTTTCGGTTCCGGGGCGCTGGAGGATGACGTGACGGTCCTGTTCCTGCGACGGCAGGAAGGGCAGGAAAAGGAAGGAAGGACATGAGCCAGTATCGAATCGAACAGGACTCCATGGGACAGATGCGGGTGCCGGACGAGGCCCTGTACGGGGCGCAGACGGCCAGGGCGATCGCGAACTTCCCGGTGTCGGGCACGCGCTTTCCGCGCGTGTTCATCAAGGCGCTGGGCCGCATCAAGGCGGCTGCAGCGGAGGTCAACCGGGACCTCGGACGCCTGGATGCGTCCATGGCCGAGGCCATCGGCCGGGCAGCCGGGGAGGTGGCCGGAGGGCAGCACGACGCGCATTTTCCACTGGATGTCTTCCAGACCGGCTCCGGCACCAGCACCAACATGAATGCCAACGAGGTCATCGCCCACCGGGCCATGCAGATCGAGGACTCGCTCAAGGTGCATGCCAATGATCACGTGAACATGGGCCAGTCCTCGAACGACGTGATCCCGACGGCGCTGCACGTGGCCGCTGCCGATCTTCTTGTCCACGAGCTGCAGCCGGCGCTCACGCACCTGCACGGGATGCTGGCCGGCAAGGCACAGGACTGTGCCGATGTCGTCAAGATCGGGCGTACGCACCTGATGGACGCCACGCCGATCACGCTGGGCCAGGAGATCTCCGGCTGGGCGAGGCAGGTGGAACTGGGCATGGAACGACTGGCCTCCTGCCTGCCGCGCCTCGGCGAGCTGGCGCAGGGCGGCACTGCCGTGGGCACGGGCCTGAACACCCATCCCGAGTTCGGGGCACGCATGGCGGCCGCGCTGTCCGAGGTCTATGGCGTCGCGTTTAGCGAGGCGGCCAACCATTTCGAGGCCCAGGCAGCCCAGGATGCGGCGGTCGAGCTGTCCGGGCAGCTCAGGACGCTGGCGGTGTCGCTGGTGAAGATCGCCAACGATGTGCGCCTGCTCAATGCCGGCCCGCGCTGCGGCATCGGCGAGATCACGGTGGCGGCGGTGCAGCCCGGCAGTTCGATCATGCCCGGCAAGGTCAATCCGGTGATCGCCGAATCGCTGGCCCAGGTCTGCGCGCAGGTGATCGGCAACGACGCGGCCATCGCCTTCGGCGGCGCCTCCGGCCTGCTCGATCTCAATGTCATGCTGCCGGTCATCGCCCTGAACCTGCTCGAGTCCGAGCGCTTGCTGGCCAATGCCTGCCGCATGTTCGCCGACAAATGCATCGCGGGGCTCGCCGCCAACCGCGAGCGCTGTGCCGAGCAGGTCGAATGGAGCATGAGCATGGTCACGGCCCTGGCCCCGGTGATCGGCTACGACCGGGCGGCCGGGCTTGCCAAACAGGCCGTGGCCGAGGGCAAGACGGTGCGCCAGCTATGCCTGGAACAGCAGGTCATGGAGGAGGCCGAACTGGATCGGTTGCTCGATCCGAAGGCCATGCTGCACGCGTCGAAGTAGGTTTCGACCTCGACAGCGGCGGGGCGCGGCCCTAACATCGCCGCACTTTTGCGCGGGGTGATGCGAACGTGGCGGAACACAAGGCTATCCTGGCTCTGGCGGACGGGCGCGTCTTTCACGGCAAGGCCTACGGCCATCGCGGCCATACGGTCGGTGAGGTCTGCTTCAACACCTCGATGACCGGCTATCAGGAGATCCTGACCGATCCGTCCTATACCGATCAGATCATCACCTTCACCTATCCGCATATCGGCAATGTCGGCGTCAACGAGGACGACATGGAATCGACCGATGTCGCCGCCCGCGGCTGCATCCTCAGGGCCCCGGCGCGACTGACCTCGAACTACCGGGCCGAGGACGGGCTGGAGAACTGGCTGCGTTCGCGCCAGGTGGTGGCGATCGCCGACATCGATACGCGGGCGCTGACCCGGCATCTGCGCACGCAGGGCGCCGTCAACGGCGTCATCGCCTCCGACGGCATGCGCGAGGACGACGCGGTGGACATGGCCCGGGCCTGGGAAGGCCTGGAGGGGCGCGACCTGGTCGGCCAGGCCTCGACGAAGCAGGTCACCGGCTGGAGCCAGGGCAGCTACAGCCTGACCAGCGGGCAGTTTTCCCAGAGCGGGCAGGCATGGCATGTCGTGGCCATGGACTTCGGCTGCAAGCGCAACATCTTCCGCAAGCTGGCCGACCGCGACTGCCGCGTGACCGTCATGCCGGCCGCAAGCTCCGTATCCGAGGTGCTGGATCAGAAGCCGGACGGCATTTTCCTGTCCAACGGTCCGGGGGACCCGGCCGCGGCCGGCTACGCCGTGGAGACCATCCGCGGCCTGCTGGCGCACGATATCCCGATCTTCGGCATCTGCATGGGGCACCAGCTGCTGTCCCAGGCCCTGGGCCTGGCCACCTTCAAGCTCAAATTCGGGCACCGCGGGGGCAATCATCCGGTACGTGACGAAACGACGGGCAAGGTCGAGATCACCAGCCAGAACCATGGTTTCGCGGTGTGCGACGAGAACGTCCCGGCGCACGTGGAGGTCACGCACCGCTCGCTGTTCGATGGCACGGTCGAGGGCCTGCAGGTGCGCGGCCGGCCGGTCTTTTCGGTGCAGTACCATCCGGAGGCCAGTCCCGGTCCGCACGATGCCGATTACCTGTTCGACCGTTTCGTCGATTCGATGCGGGGCTGATCCCAGGAACTGTTTCCATGAACAAGTTGTCTCGCTTTTCGGCCTTGGTCGAACGCTCGCACGCGGGCGTTCGCATGGAGAACCGCTTCCAGCGCCTGGTGCTGCGTACCGCCGTGCAGGCGCTGCGCCGTTCCCCTTATGTCACCGACTGGTATCCGAGCCTCGATGACCCGTTGATGCTGCGCATCCTCGAGGCGCATCCCCGGATCTGCGAGAAGGTGTTCCGGCCTTATCTGCGTTGCGGCCTGTCGTACAGTGAGCGGCACCGCGCGTTGATCGGCCAGTATCACTGGCTGCGCGCGCACCTGTCGGAGGTGGCGCTGGAGGCCATTTTCGTCGGCGACGGGCTGGACATGGCGCATCTGGCGCTTGGCGGGGCGGGCGATTATCGCCTGGTGCTGCGCTACTACGACCAGTTCGAGATGGAAGGCGATCTGACGCTGAGCCTGATGCGTTCGGATGGCCTTCGCATCTACAGCATGACCTTCTCGGCGCTCGAGGATCGCGGGCGCCTGCAGGTGCTGATCGGCGGGGCCCAGGGAGGGGCGGGCGTGCCGGCGGAGATGGTCAGGGAATTGACCAAGGCCTTGCAGGGCATGCGCCCCAAGGCGCTGGTGCTGTTCGCGCTGATGCGGCTCGCCAGGAACTGGGGCGCCACGCGCCTGTCGGGAATCCGCAACACCAGCCACGTCTACCAGTGCCCGTCCTTGCGCCGCGGTCTCCGGCGTCGGGTGCGCGCCGACTACGATCGCCTGTGGCGCGATGCGGGAGGCTCGGTGGCGGAGGACAATCCGCGCCTGTTTGACCTGCCGCTGTCCTGGCCGGTCAAATCCCCGGCGGACATCATTCCCAGCAAGCGCGGGATGTATCGCCGCCGCTATGCCATGCTCGGTGCGCTGGTCAGCGAACTGGACGGGCGCGCGCACCAGGCCCGCGCTCAGGGCGTGGGTGCCGCCTGAGCGGGCGGATTGTCCCCGAACATCAGCTGGAAACGGGATTCCGGCATCAGGGTCGGATCGGCGATGCCCAGGTTCTGCAGCTTCTGCCATAGCGCATTGGCCTCGGCGTGGGTCGCGGGTGCGAAGGTGAAGCGGAAGGTCGGGATATCCACCAGGCGGCGCTGGTAACGGTATGGCCTTCCCGCGCGCTGCAGGCGCTCCTGCATCTGCTCGGCATAGGATGCGATGAAGAAACGGCCAAGGCCGACCAGGTAGGCGGTCGGCGCCTTGATGACGTTGGCGTCGAATCCCAGCTTGTGCCATTCGGCCGCGGCCTTCGCCGCCGTCGCGTAGTCCTGATACAGCGTGGCGTCGTCGAAGGCATGCATCTCCACCGGCTCCTTGCGCTGCAGCAGGATCGGGTCGAACCCGGCCTGCTGCAGGCGCTCGCGCATGGCCTTGGCCGCCTGTCCCCAGACCAGGCGACGGGTGACGACGCGCCACAGCATGGCCGAGCCCTGCGTGCCCGGGGTGTTCAGCAGGGTGCCGTGCACCGCTGACTGGTCGGCCGGCGGGGTGGGCGGGGTCCAGCTGATCCAGGCCAATCCGGTCAGGATGGCCAGTCCGGCCAGTCCGGACCAGGAGCGGCGCAACGGGATCAGGTGAAATGCCTTTCGGCCAGCAGTCGCAGGCCCTCGAGCGTCAGGTAGGGGAGCACGTGGTTCAACTCCGGGATGTCGGGAGCCAGCACGCGCACCATGCCGCCGGTGGCGACGATGGGGGCCTCCGCATAGCCGGGCAGGGTCCGGATGCGGCGGATCAGGCCCGAGACCGATTCCACCGCCGCCCAGTAGCTGCCGACCTGCATGCTGGTGGCGGTGTCGCGCCCGATCGTCATGTCGATGCGTGCGAACGACACCTCCGGCAGCTTGGCCGCCCGCTCGTGCAACGCCGTCAGGCCGATCTCGATGCCCGGCAGGATCAGGCCGCCGGCGTAACGCCCCTCCGGGGAGACGATGTCGAAGGTCGTGGCCGTGCCGCAGTCGATGACGACGGCGGGGCTGCCGAAGAACTCGCGGGCGGCGACGGCGTTGACGATGCGGTCCGCCCCTACCTCGCGCGGGTTCTTGTAGTCCAGGGCCATGCCGGTCTTGACCGCCGCATCGCCGACGAAGGCCGGGGTCAGGCCGCAGATGCGTTCGCATGCCTGGGTCAGGGTACGGTCCAGGCGCGGTACGACGCTGGCGGCCATGATGCCGTCGATGGCCCTGGGATTCCTCCCTTCCTGTTCGAACAGGCCGTACAGCTGCCATGCCAGCTCGTCGGGCGTGGTGTAACGCCCGCTGGACAGCCGCCAGTGGGCCGCCAGTTCGCCGTCCTCGTACAGGCCGAACACGGTTTGCGTGTTGCCGACGTCGATGACCAGAAACGCGGACATGTCAGGATGCCCCCATCAGCTCGAGATCGCCGGCGATGATACGCCGGGTGCCGCTGTCGGTGGAGAGCAGCAGGGCACCGTCGTGATCGACGGCGATGGCCGTGCCTTCGATCGTGCCGCGGCCGTCGTGGACGCGCACGCGCTCCCCGCTGCCGGCATGGGCGGACCACCAGCCGTCGCGCAGCGGATCGAAGCCCTCGTGCAGGTACATGCGGTAGCAGGCGTCCAGGCTGCGGATCACCCGTTCGGCGACGTCCAGTCGGCGCACCGGCCTGCCGGCCGCGGTGGACAGGTCGGTCACGGCCTGGCGGATGTCGTCCGGCCAGCCGCCGGCAGGGTGGCGGATGTTGATGCCGATGCCGGCCACGACGGCCTGCACATGGCCGGGCTCGGCGCGCATCTCGGTCAGGATGCCGGCCAGCTTGGCGCCGTGATGCAGGATGTCGTTCGGCCATTTGATGGCCACATCGGCACCGAGGCCCCTGAACGCCTCGTACAGGGCCACGCCCACCACCAGCGGGATCTGCGGCACACGCTCCGGCGGCAGCGACGGACGCAGCAGCACGGACATGGCCAGCGCGTCGTCATCCAGCGTGTGCCAGGTGCGTCCCAGACGGCCGCGCCCGTGCCGCTGCCGGTCGGCGATGACGACCATGCCCTCCGGCTCGCCGGCATCGGCGGCACGCAGCGCCTCCAGGTTGGTCGAATCGACGCTCGTCAGGCATCGGATCATGCCGCCGATGTGCGCCGGCGGATCGACGGCCAGGCGCGTGGCCAGCGCCTGTGCAGTCAGCCGGTCCGATTCGAGCACGTAGCCCTTTCCGGATTCGGAGCGGATACGCGTGCCGCTGCGCCTGAGCGCCTCGACGTGCTTCCACACCGCGGTGCGGCTGAGCCCGAGCTCCGCGGCCAGGTCATGGCCCGACACCGGCCCGGCGGCGGTGACCAGGCGCGTGAGGATCGTGTCCTGCACCGGGTGGGTCATGTCAGCTCACCCGCATCGACAGGTCGAGCACCGGCGCCGAATGGGTGATGGCGCCGATGGCCAGGCGATCGGCTCCGGCCTCGGCGTAGGCGCGGGCATTGGCCAGGGTGATGCCGCCGGAGGCCTCCAGCACGATGGTACCGGGTACCAGGGCGCGCGCGCCCTGCACCATGTCCGGCGTCATGTTGTCGAGCAGGATCATGTCCGGCCGGGCGGCGACGGCCTCCCGCACCTGATCCAGCGTTTCGCACTCCACCTCGACCCACAGGCGGCCCGCGACGCCGCGGCAGGCGCGCACGGCCCGGCTCAGCGAGCCGCAGGCCGCGATGTGGTTCTCCTTGATCAACAGGCCGCTGGCCAGGTCCATGCGGTGGTTGAGGCCGCCGCCGTGGACCACCGCCTGCTTTTCGAGACCGCGAAGCCCCGGCGTGGTCTTGCGCGTGTCGTAGATGGCGCAGGCGGTGCCGGCGATGGCGCGGACATAGGCGTGCGTGGCGGTGGCGATGCCCGACAGATGCTGCAGGAAATTCAGGGCGGTGCGTTCGGCGGCCAGCAACGTGCGCAAGGGGCCTGCGAGCTCGCAGATACGGTCGCCGGCGGCGACCACGTCGCCGTCATGGCGCTGCCAGCGGACGGCGATGGCGGCATCCACCTGGCGGAACACCTCGGCGGCCACCGCCGTGCCCGACAGGATGCCCGCCGCCTTGGCACGGATCGACGCGGTACCCTGACGCTCCGCCGGGATCGTGGCCTGGGCCGTCAGGTCGCGGAAGGCGGCATCCTCGGCCAGGGCCGTCTGGATCAGCTCATGCATGCCTGCATCCTAGAGTAACCACAGCACGACGCCCATGGCGGCCGCCGCCGCCGGCTGGTTCCAGCCGCCGGGCACCAGGGCGCGCGCCACGGAGGCGGCGATGCCGGCCACCGACGTGGCCATCAGCAGCGGCTGCCAGTCGATGCCGTGGTAGACGTGGACGCTCCAACTGCACAGGACGGCGGCGGCGAGCACCAGGATCAGGTGTCCCGGCAACGTCTGCTGCGGGTGCGCCGGGAATCCGAGCGCCAGGAAACCGAAATGGTCCAGCCAGGACGCCGCCGGCTGCGCCAGGCAGACGGTCAGGGCGATCCCGAGCCCGAATTCCGGGATCGACTGGAACAGTCCGGCAGCGATGCCGAGAGTGGCGGTGAAGAAGACGAGCGGCCACAGGGGCCAGGTTCGTGTCGTCGGGTAAGCGTGCTGCGGCTCCGGCGCGGTCCATGCCCGGCGCAGGTCCCGCCAGAACGGACGACGCAGCAGCAGCGGCAGCAATTCGAGGGCGGCCAGCGCGCCGATGCCGGCCCAGATCCAGCGCGGATCGTGGTAGACGGGCCACATGACCACCCAGACGGCGAACAGCGGCGGCAGGCTTTTCTGGATGACGGCTCGCCCGACGCCGCGACGGACCAGTGCCACCGACAGCCATGCGACCTGCAGCATGCCGACCATCACGATGGCGGTGAGCAGCATGTCGGAGGACTGGATGGAGAGCGTCATGCGGCAAGCCTATCGGAGCCGCCCAGGTGCTGAAAGTCGCCGTCCGTTCGGCTAGGCTTCAGCCACACCGGAGATCGGAGGAAGGTCATGACCCAGGACGAAATGAAACAGAAGGTGGCCGAGGCCGCGCTCGCCCATGTCGAGGCGGGCAGCATCGTCGGCGTCGGCACCGGATCGACGGCCAACAAGTTCATCGATGCCCTGGCTGGCATGAAGTCCGATATCCTGGGGGCGGTGGCCAGTTCGAATGCCACCGCCGAGCGGTTGGCCGGCCACGGTATCCGGGTACTGGACCTGAACGAGGCCCTGGCGCAGGTGCCGTCACTGTCGGTGTATATCGACGGTGCCGACGAGTTCGATCCGGGACGTAACCTGATCAAGGGCGGCGGTGGGGCGCTGACGCGGGAGAAGATCGTGGCCGCAGCGTCGCGCCGCTTCGTCTGCATCGTCGACGAGAGCAAGAAGGTGGACGTGCTGGGCGCGTTCCCGCTGCCGATCGAGGTCATTCCGATGGCACGCGAACTGGTTGCCGCCGAGGCGCGCCGGCTGGGCGGGGAAGCGAGGCTGCGCGAGGGATTCACCACCGACAACGGCAATATCATCCTGGATGTGCACGGCCTTCGCATCACCGATCCGCGCGGCATGGAGCAGCACCTGAACAACGTTCCCGGTGTGGTGACCAACGGCATCTTTTCGCTGCAAGGCGCGGCCGTCGTGCTGATGGGAACGCCACAGGGCGTGCAGACCATCGCCTAGCAGGCCAGCCGCCCGATCCAGGCGGCTGCCGGCAAACCATGCTAGATTCCCTGTTGCCGCAGCGGGCCGACCCAGTCCGCGCCGCGTTGCGCCAAGGGGACGAAGATGAACGACGGCGCCCCATCGGAGATTGATTCCGGCCGCCCATGGCCGCTGATCGCCGCGATCGCGCTGATTACGCTGCTGCTGGCCGGGATCGTCGGCTGGACCAGCATCGAGCGCCGGCACATCAGCAATGTCCATACCGTCGCGCTGGAATCGAGCGAGGATGCCCTGTTCGAGCTTTCGACCATGCATCGGAAGCTCGACCAGATGATCGCCGAGCGGCGGGGCGTCGACTTTCCCATGATCCGCAGGACCCTGGAGGATGCCGACCGCCGGCTGCAGCACATCAATGCGCTGATCGCCCATCTCGAACCGATCGCAGGACACACGTCATCCGATCTGCATGCGACGGTTGCGGCCGCCCGCAAGCTGCTGGAGCAATTGAGCGCGCTGGCCCGGAAACGCATGGCCGATCCTGAGATCAGCGGGCCCGGATCCGCCAGCGACGAGGCTTTCAACAGGCTCTACAGCCATCTGCGTGCCACCATCCAGCAGGTCAACACCATGATCGATGCCGAACGGCAGGCCCATGTGCGTTTTGCCGGGATGCTGCAGCAGGTGTCGATCATGCTGATCCTGCTGGCCGGCATCTGCATCGTCTGGCTGGTTCTGCGCCATGACCGGGATCGTCGACGCGTATTTTCCGACATCCTGGTTGCGCGATCGGCCCTGCATGCGCGGGACGGCATGCTGGCCGCGATCTTCGGTGCCTCACCGGATCTGCTGTTGGTGGTCGATGGCGAGGGCCGGATCCTCGATGCCAATGCCAGCGCCCTCGATATCCTCGGGCATCGCCGCGAGGACCTGCTGGCTTCCCGCTTCTCCGGACTGTTCGCCGCCGGTCCGGAGTCGGAGCCGCTGCGCGGGCAGCTCGGCTCCGCCTTCGCCGGTGAGGCGCAGGATTTCGAGGCCGGGATCCGGGATGCGGGCGGTGGCGAGCACCCGGTCGAGGTTCGCCTGCGCCGGATGCCGGACGGGCAGGGCGGGAGATACGTGGTCATCATGCGCGACCTGTCGACGCTGCGAAACCTGGAATCCTCGCTGATCCGTCAGGAGCAGCGCTACCGCAACATCTTCCATCAGTCGCCGGTGGCGTTGTGGGAGGAGGATTTCTCGGCCGTCAAGGCCAGGGTCGATGCGCTGGTGTCGGAAGGGGTCGGGGATCTGGAGGCCTACTTCCGGGAGCATCCGGATCAGGTACGGCGCTGCCTCGAGGCGGTGCGCGTGCGCGATGTCAACCGGGCGGCACTGCGTCTGCACGGCGCCGAATCACGCGAGCAACTGCTCGGCGCGCTGCCCAAGACCTTTGCCGACAGCGCCTGCACGGACTTCGGCCGGGAGGTGGCGGCCCTGGCGCGTGGTGAGACGGTGTTCGAACTGCAGACCCAGCGTCTGACGCTGGACGGCGAGGCCCGGGATGTGTTGCTGAACCTGACGCTGGTGCCCGGTTCGGAGGCGGAATGGGGTCATGTGGTGGTGGCCCTGACCGATGTCACCCGCCTGAGGCAGGCCGAGCGGGAGCGGCAGGATACGCTGACCAAGATGCTGCACGTGCAGCGGCTGGAATCACTGGGCGTGCTCGCCGGCGGCATCGCCCATGATTTCAACAACCTGCTGACCGCCATCATGGGCAATGCCGCCCTGGCCAGGGATGATCTGCCCGGCAGCAGCCAGGCCGGCGAATACCTGGGGCGCATCGAGAAGACCAGTCGTCGCGCCGCCGACCTGTGCCAGCAGATGCTGGCCTATTCCGGCAAGGGACGTTTCGTGATCAAGCCGATCAACCTGTCCGAACTGGTCGAGGAGATGACCCATCTGCTGCATGTATCGATCGGCAAGAGCGTCGTGCTGCGGCTGGAGTTGCCGAAATCGCTGCCGCCGATCGATGCCGACGTGGCCCAGGTTCAGCAGGTGGTCATGAATCTGGTCACCAACGCCTCGGAGGCCATCGGCGACAATCGTGGCGCCATCACCATCGCGACCGGGCTGTTGGACGTGGATGCCCGGTACATGGCCGGCCTCGGCGTCGAGGAACGGCTGCCGGCAGGGCACTACGTGTATCTGGAGGTCTCGGATTCCGGGCGCGGCATGGATGCGCAGACGCGTGAACGGATCTTCGATCCCTTTTTCACCACCAAATTCACCGGCCGCGGCCTGGGCATGGCGGCGGTGCGCGGCATCGTGCATGGCCACAAGGGGGCGATCAATGTGTACAGCGAGCCGGGCAAGGGCTCGTCGTTCAAGGTGTTGTTCCCCTGTTCGGCCGCTGATGCGGCGATCGACATCAAGGCATCGCAGGCACAGCAGGAGCCGGTATGGCGGGGCCAGGGCACCGTGCTGGTGGTCGATGACGAGGACTCGATCCGCGAGATCGCGGCGATGGCGCTGGAACGCGCCGGGTTCAAGGTGATGCTGGCCGCGGACGGTGTCGAAGCGGTGCAGCTGTTTCGCGCGCACCACGATGAGATCGTGGCCGTGCTGCTGGATATGACGATGCCGCGCATGGGCGGCGAGGCTGCGTTCACCGAGATGCACCGGATCGATCCTTCGCCCAGGGTGATCCTGACCTCAGGCTACAACGAGCAGGATGCGACCAACCGCTTTGCCGGCAAGAGCCTGGCCGGCTTCGTCAAGAAGCCTTATTCCCCGCGCATGCTGATCGCCAAGTTCAGGGAGGTGCTGGAAAAGGAAGACGGCGGCGCCTAGGGGTGTGGTCGGGGCACGTCCGGCAAGTCCTCACTTCCGGTGCAATGGTGTAGCGTGCCGCGCATGCATGTCGACGACTTCGATTTCGCGCTGCCGGAGGCCCTGATCGCGCAGCATCCGTTGCCCAGCCGCGATGCCTCCCGCCTGCTGGACCTGACCGGCGGGGATATGGCGGACCGGCAGATCCGCGACCTGCCCGCATTGGTGCGCCCGGGCGATGTCTGGGTGATCAACGACACCCGTGTCATTCCGGCCCGCCTGCTGGGCACCAAGCCGTCCGGCGGGCGGGTCGAGCTGCTGCTGCTCGAGCCGGCCGGCGACACGGATGTGTGGCTGGCCTGGGGCAAGGCGAACCGGCCGCTGCGGGCAGGTGAGCGCATCGGCATCGCCGACGGCTTCTCGGCCGAGGTGCTCGGGCGCGACGGCAAGCAGGTGCGGGTGCGGCTGTGTGCGGCCGATGTGCCGGCCGCCATCGAGGCGCACGGGCATATGCCGTTGCCGCCCTATATCCAGCGCTCGGATGGCAGCAATGATCGCGCGCGCTACCAGACGGTGTTCGCGGCAAATCCGGGGGCGGTGGCCGCACCCACGGCCGGCCTGCATCTGACCGAGGCGCTGATGCGGGCGATGGAACAGGCCGGGGCCTGTTTCGCGCACCTGACGCTGCACGTCGGCCCCGGCACCTTCCAGCCGGTGCAGGTCGATCGCGTCGAGGATCACCCCATGCACAGCGAGTTCTACGCGGTGCCGGAGGCCACGGCGGATCGGATCAACGCCGCCCGCCGGGAGGGCCGGCGCATCGTGGCCGTCGGCACGACGGCGCTCAGGGCGCTGGAGGCGGCGGGGGCCAGCGGCACCCTGGCTGCCGGCAGCGGCCGGACGGACATATTCATTTATCCCGGTTACCGGTTTAGGGTGGTGGACACCCTGCTGACCAATTTCCATCTGCCGCGATCGACGCTGCTGATGCTGGTGGCGGCCATGATCGGACGGGAGCGCCTGCTGGCGGCCTACGCGCATGCGATGGCATCGGGATACCGCTTCTATTCGTACGGCGATGCGATGCTGGTTTCGGGACAGGAAACGGAGGGGGTCGGATGAGGCTGATGCTGGTGCAGATGGCATCGCGTGTCGGCGATCTGGAGGGGAACCGGGAGCGCATCGTGGCTGCGCTGGCCCATGCCGAGGAGGCCGGCTGCGATCTGGCCGTGTTCCCGGAGCTGGCCGTCACCGGCTACCCGCCCGAGGATCTGCTGCTGCGCCCAGCCTTTATGGATGCCGTCGAGGATGAGGTCGCGCGCCTGGTCGCGGCCACCGGCAGGGTGGCGGCGGTGTTCGGTTGTCCGCGTCGGGTGGACGGGAGCCTGCGCAACAGCGCCGTACTGGCGGCGAGTGGGGACATCCTCGGCGTCTACGACAAGCGGGCCCTGCCGAACTACGGCGTGTTCGACGAGCGACGCTATTTCGAGCCCGGCACCGGTGATCATGATGTCTTCGCCTATCGGGGCTGGCACATCGGCATCGGCATTTGCGAGGATCTGTGGCACGACGACCTGGCCGGGAAGAGCATGGCCTTCGGCTGCGATGTGCGCGTCAACCTGAATGCCTCGCCATTCCATGTCGGCAAGCAGGACGAGCGCGAGGCGCTGATCCGGCGCCGCGCCGCCCAGTTCGGGGTGCCGGTGGCTTACGTCAATCCGGTCGGTGGCCAGGACGAGGTTGTGTTCGACGGCGGCTCGCACGCGATGGACCCGTCCGGGGTGCTGCTCGGGCGCTCGCCGCTGTTCGAACAGGCGGAACTGATCGTCGACCTGGACCGCCCAGGGCAGGCGGATGTGGCGCCGATGCCGGAAAGAATGGCGCAGGTCTACGCCGCCCTGGTGCTCGGCATCCGCGATTACGTGCTCAGGAACGGCTGCCGCCAGGTGCTGCTGGGACTGTCCGGCGGCATCGATTCGGCCGTGACGGCGGCGCTGGCGGTGGATGCGTTGGGGGCGGAGAACGTGCTCGGCGTGTTGATGCCCTCGCGCTATTCGAGCGGGCACAGCATCCGCGATGCCGAGGCGCTGGCCAGGAATCTCGGCATCGATACGGTGACCTTGCCGATCGAGGCGCCGGTGGACGCGACCGAGACGCTGCTGGCACCGGTATTCGCCTCCTGGGGCCGATCGCAGCCGGACGCGACCGAGGAGAACATCCAGGCCCGCATCCGCGGGCTGCTGCAGATGGCCATCAGCAACAAGACCGGGCGCATGCTGCTGACCACCGGCAACAAGTCCGAGATGGCGGTCGGCTATGCCACGCTGTACGGCGATATGGCCGGCGGTTTCGCGGTGCTCAAGGACGTCTACAAGACCGAGGTCTACGAACTGGCCCATTGGCTGAACCGAGGACAGGAGCGCATCCCGGTCAACTCGATCACCAAGGAGCCGTCGGCGGAGCTCAGGGCGGATCAGCGGGATGCGGACTCGCTGCCGCCCTATCCGGTGCTCGACGCCATCCTCACCGCCACCATCGAGGAGCGGCAGAGCGTGGAACAGATCGCGGCCCGCGGCTTTCCTGTCGAGGAGGTTCGGCGTATCGTGCGCATGGTGCATGCAGCCGAATACAAGCGCAGGCAGGCGCCACCGGGCGTGAAAATCACGCCGCGCGCCTTCGGCCGGGATCGGCGTTACCCGATCACGCATGCCTTTCGCGAGTGATGGAGGATTTATGAAGAAGATCGAGGCCATCATCAAGCCGTTCAAGCTCGATGACGTCAAGGATGCCCTGGAACAGGTCGGCGTGCACGGCATGACCGTCACCGAGGTCAAGGGTTACGGGCGGCAGAAGGGGCATACCGAGTTGTATCGAGGCGCCGAGTACGTCGTCGATTTCCTGCCAAAGGTCAAGATCGAGGTCGTCGTTCCCACCGATTCCGCCGAGGCGGTGATCGAAGCGATCCGGCGCGTGTCTGCCACCGGCAAGGTCGGCGACGGCAAGATATTCGTGCTGCCGGTCGAGCATGTGGTGCGTATCCGCACGGGCGAAACCGATGCGGACGCCATCTAGGGCCTGCTGACCCTAGTCGCTTGCGCGGGGTCTGGCTCCGTGACACCATCGTGCCGTCATAGTTTCCGGGCCAGGGCCTGAGTTCAGCGAGGAGAGGTAAGTCGTGAATAAAGATGTGAAAAAAGTATTCGAGATGATCGAGGAGCACGAGGTTGAGTTTCTG
>CAZBLR010000016.1:0-22275 GCA_964492895.1 uncultured Zetaproteobacteria bacterium
CCAACATGCTGCAGTACTTCGAGGTCGGGCGCGCCCAGGACCAGCGCGCCGCCGTCAACAAGCTCGTGGAGCTGCAGTACGAGCGCAACGACACGGACTTCCACCGCGGCACTTTCCGTCTCAGGGGGGATGTGCTGGAGATCTTCCCGGCGCATGCCGAGGATTTCGCGGTGCGCGTCGAGTTCTTCGGCGACGACGTCGACGCCATCTCCAGCTTCGATCCGCTGACCGGCAAGCGCCTCGAGCCGCTGCACAAGTACACGATCTTTCCCAAGAGCCATTACGTGACGCCGCGCGAGCAGCTGCTGCGCGCCATGGCGGCGATCAAGGCGGAGCTGGCCGAGCGCCTGGCCGAGCTGCACGACCGGGGCAAGCTCGTCGAGGCGCAGCGCCTGGAGCAGCGCACGGTGTTCGACCTGGAGATGATCCAGGAGGTCGGCTACTGCACCGGCATCGAGAACTATTCGCGGCACCTGACCGGACGTGCCCCGGGCGAGCCGCCGCCGACGCTGCTGGACTACCTGCCGAATAACGCGCTGGTGGTCATCGACGAGTCGCATGTGACGGTCCCGCAGATCGGCGGCATGTTCAAGGGCGATCGCTCGCGCAAGCAGACGCTGGTCGATTTCGGTTTCCGCCTGCCCAGCGCCCTGGACAACCGGCCGCTGCAGTTCCACGAGTTCGAGGCCGTGGTGCCCCAGACCATCTACGTGTCGGCGACGCCGGGCCCGTACGAGATGAAGCAGACACACGGCGCCTTCGTCGAGCAGGTGATCCGCCCGACGGGTCTCGTCGATCCCGAGGTCGAGGTGCGCCCGGCCACCAGCCAGGTCGACGATTTCGTGTCGGCGGCCAAGGACATGGTGGATCAGGGCTTCCGCGTGCTCGCCACCTGCCTGACCAAGCGCATGGCCGAGGACCTGAGCGAATACCTGAACAACCTGGGCATGAAGGTACGCTACCTGCATTCGGACATCGACACCGTCGAGCGCATGGAGATCCTGCGCGACCTGCGCCTGGGCGTGTTCGACATCCTCGTCGGCATCAACCTGCTGCGCGAGGGCCTGGACCTGCCCGAGGTGGCGCTGGTGGCCATCTTCGATGCCGACAAGGAGGGCTTCCTGCGCAGCGAGCGCTCGCTGATCCAGACCATCGGGCGTGCGGCGCGCAACGTCGAGGGACACGTGATCCTGTATGCCGACAAGATGACGGATTCGATGCGGCGCGCCATCGACGAGACGGAGCGCCGGCGTGACAAGCAACTGGCCTACAACGCCGAGCACGGCATCACGCCGCAGACGGTCAAGAAGGAGATCCAGGACATCCTGGGCTCGGTCTACGAGATGGACTACGGCCATATCCCCGAGGTCGCCGAGCCCGAGCCGATGACGGAGGAGGGGCGCCGCGCGCGCATGCAGGAGCTGGAGCGCCTGATGAACGAGGCCGCCGCCGACCTGCGCTTCGAGGACGCTGCCACCTACCGTGACGAGCTGCAGAAGCTGAAGGCGACAGACTGAGTATGAAGACGGTCGTGGCCTATATCAGCGCGCACGGCTTCGGGCACTGGGCGCAGATGTCGCCGGTGCTGCAGGCCCTGCATGATCGCGATCCGGATGTGCGCATCGTGCTGCGCACGAATCTACCCAGGACGATCATGGATGCACGCAGTGCTTTCCCGTTCGCGCTGGTGCCGGGTCAGGTCGATGTCGGCATGATCCAGTTGGATGCGGTGCACGAGGATGTCCCGGCGACGATCGCGGCGGTGGAGCAATTCCACCACAACTGGGACGAAAGGGTGAGGCAGGAGGCGGGTCTGCTGCGGGAAACAGGTGCCGATCTGGTGCTTTCGGACATCGCGCCGCTGGCGTTCGCCGCTGCCGCCGCTGCCGGCATCCCGTCCATCGGGTTAGGCAGCATCGACTGGCATGCGATCTACACGCCGCTGTTTCCCCGTGGCCATTTCAGCCTGTCACAGATCGCTGCGGCGCATCGGTCTTGCGGCCTGCTGCTGGCGCTGCCCCTGGGCATGCCGATGCCCACGTTTCCCAGGCAGAGAAGGATCGCTCTCATCGGCGCCAAAGGCGATGCCACGCGCCTCGAATTGCGGCGCGCGCTGGGTTATGCAGACAGTGACCGGGTGGCTCTGGTGTTGTTCGGCGGTACCAAGGCGCCGCTTTTTCGTATCGACGCCTTGGCGTTGGTTGCCGGCTGGCAGTTCATGATGGTATCGGAATCCATTCCGGACGGCGTTTTGCCTGCCAACGTGCGATGTGCGCCGGCCGGCCGACGCATCGTGGATCTGATGCGGGCCGCGGATGTCATCGTCAGCAAGCCCGGATACGGCATCATCAGCGAAACTTGGCAGGCGGCAAGGCCGCTCGTCTACGTGCCGCGCACGGGGTTCCCGGAATATCCTCACCAGAAGGAATGGCTCGATGCAAACGCTCCGGCGGCCGAGCTCGATCTCCGTGCCTTCCGGGATGGCGACTGGAGCAATGCCCTGGAGGCGGCCTTCGCTTCTAGACGCGCCTATCCGTCATGCGTGGCCGGCGGCGAGACCGAGGCGGCTGCGATGATCCACGAAGCCCTCGCGGACGGCGGCCCTGCGATGATGAAGGGCTGAATTACTTGTTGGACAGGGTGAAGACGGTGCGGGCAAGCGCCCACATCATCGAGGTGCGCACCGTGGGCAGACGGCCGGCGACATAACCGCTGCCGAGCGCCACGGCCATGAAGGCCCAGGGGCTGTGATGCACCCAGGCCTGCAGGCCGACCTCGGAGGCGGCTGCACGGAGGCGCTGCTTCGCCTCTTCGGTGCTCAGCGGCTGAGTCGGATTGCCAGCCATGCGAAACCTCCTGCCAGCAGCAATGCCGCACCTCCGGCCAGCAATGCTGCCTCGATACTCCCCAACTGGCCGGCCATGTACTGGTAGCCGGCCCACAGGCACAGCCCGACACCTGCCGCGAACAGCAGGCCCATGACCAGCAGGCTGGCCAGGCCCCAACCTGTGCGGAAGACGGCACGCCTGAGGGCACGTCCCTCCGCCTCGGCCAGGTCGGTCAGGGCGATGATGAGCTCAGTCAGACTTCCCAGATCCGCCTCCTCCGCGTTCCATGAGTTTGGCAAGGATATAACCAAGACTGAAGGTGATGAAGAGGGTTCCGACCGGGTGCTCCCCGATCTGTTCCCCGACATCGTCGACGGTCTTCTTGCCGCGGCTGACGCCTTCGTCGACCTTCTCCATCAACTCATCGAAGATGCGTTCGGCCTCCTTGCTGACCTTGCCCTTGATGTCGGTGCCCTTGTCGGTGGCCGAGGCCTTGAGCAGGTCGACCAGTTCGCTGACGTCCGATTGCAGTTTGCCGATGTCCGCCTTGAGCTTGTCCATCTCCTCGCGGTAGGCGGCATCCGGTGCCGGGGCGGGCACCTGGGCGGGTGATGATTTTTCTGGCATTTCGGGTTCCTCCTTTTGCCTGTTCGGCCTGAATTCGGATACCCGATTTATAGCATAGATGCGGCCGACGGGCGGTTGCCGCATCCGATGGCGACGCAGGTGAACGAAATCGCCGGCACGCCCTTGAATCGGCCCATGGCGGTACCTATATACATGCACGGGGCACGGCCCCAAACCATTTCGGATTGCAGGAGGTATGCAATGGCATTGATCCGTTGGTCCCCGTGGCGGGAACTGGAAAGCATGCAGCGACACCTGAGCCGGGTGCTGGACGACTCGAACATGGCGCTGGGTATGGAGGAAAGCCACTGGTTGCCGGCCGTCGACATCCGCGAGACGGCGGAGGCCATCGTCGTCCATGCGGAATTGCCCGGCATCGACAAGAAGGATGTGAAGGTGGATGTCCGGGACGGCGTGCTGACCATCTCCGGTGAGCGCAAGTACGAGAAGGACGTCAAGGAAGAGAACGTGCACCGCATCGAGCGCTCGTACGGCAGCTTCACGCGCAGTTTCAGCCTGCCCTCGCACGTCGATGTCAACAAGGTGGAGGCCAAGCTCGACAACGGCGTGCTGGAGGTGCGCCTGCCGAAGACGGATACCGCCAGGCCGAAGAGCATCAGCGTGCAGTAAGCCTCCTCGGGCGGGTCCGGGGCCGTGGCCAAGCCGCGGCCCTTTGCATTCGGGAAGCTGGAAAGCCGGATGGGCTTGCGTCACACTCCGGCCATGCTCGAAGTGCGCCAGCTTTCCCTTGCCGTACCGTCGCCTGTCGGGCCGGTGCCGGCGGTGTCGGATGTCTCCTTCAGCCTGCAGCCGGGGCGGGTTCTGGGGCTAGTCGGCGAATCCGGCTGTGGCAAGACGCTGACCGCACAGGCCATCCTGCGCCTGGGCGAGCAACAGGGGATCGTGCGCACCGGCGGCACCGTGCTGCTCGATGGCGAGGACGTGTTCACCATGGACGCACAGCCGCTGCGCCGGCTGCGCGGCGGCCGGGTGGCCATGGTGTTCCAGGAGCCGATGACGGCCCTGAACCCGGTGTTCTCGATCGGTGCCCAGATCGTCGAGGTGATCCGCCTGCACCTGGACCTGGACAAGGCGGCTGCGCGCGCCCGCGCCATCGAGCTGCTGCATGACGTCGGCCTGTCCGATGCGGCAGCACTGATGTCCCGCTATCCCGACGAGCTGTCCGGCGGCATGCGCCAGCGCGTGCTGATCGCCATGGCCATGAGTGCCGATCCCGACTACATCATTGCCGACGAGCCGACCACGGCCCTCGATGTGTCGGTACAGAAGCGCATCATCCGGCTGTTGCGCGATCTGCAGGCGAAGCGCGGGCTGGGCATGCTGCTGGTGACCCATGATTTCGGCATGGTTGCGGAACTGGCCGACGACGTGGCCGTGATGTACGCCGGTGAGATCGTCGAGGCCGGTCCGGTGCGCCAACTGTTCGACCGGCCGGCGCACCCGTATACGCGGGCCCTGATGGGCTGCCGCCCCGGGGTGTCCGAGCCGGGGGCGCCATTGCCGGTGATCGCCGGCAATGTGCCGAATCCGGGACGCTGGGCCGCAGGCTGCCGTTTCGCGCCGCGCTGCCGCTGGGCCGCCGAGTCCTGCCGGTCCGAGGTGGCACTCGATGCCTGGCGGGAGGGCGGTCACAGCGCCCGTTGCGTGCGCGTGGCCGCCGTGATCCGCGACGAGGCCGTGGCATGAGCCTGCTGGCCGCACAGCAGCTGCGCAAAGTGTTCGGCCGTTCCGGTTTCTGGGGGACGGCCGCCGGTACGGCGATGCCTGCTGTCGACGATGTCAGCCTCGATCTCGGCGAGGGCGAGACCCTGGCCATCGTCGGCGAGTCCGGTAGCGGCAAGTCGACGACTGCACGCATCATCATGCGCCTGATCGAGGCGGATGCCGGCAGCGTGCAGCTGATGGGTGAGGATTTTACGGCCCTGTCCGGCAAGGCACTGCGGCACATGCGCCGGCATATCCAGATGGTGTTCCAGGATCCGTTCGCGTCGCTGAATCCGCGCATGCGCATCGCCGAGACGGTCGGCGAGGGTCTGCGTGTGCACCGCCCCGAGCTGTCGGCTTCCCAGCGACGCGAGCAGGCGGCGGCGGTGCTGGCCCGCTGCGGCCTGGACGGGGACGTGCTCGATCGTTACCCGCACCAGTTCTCCGGCGGCCAGCGCCAGCGCGTCGGCATCGCGCGGGCCCTGGTGGTGCAGCCGAAGGTGCTGGTGCTCGACGAGCCGGTGTCGGCGCTCGACGTGTCGGTGCAGGCGCAGATCCTGAACCTGTTACGCGAGCTGCAGGGCGAGTTCGGCTTGTCCTACCTGTTCATCTCGCACGATCTGGCCGTGGTCCGGCATATCGCCGACCGCGTGGCGGTGATGTTCGCCGGACGCATTGTCGAGCACGGAAGGACGGCCGATATCTTCGCCGCACCGCGTCACCCGTATACGGCCAGCCTGCTGGCGGCCCGGCCCATCGCCCATCCGGGCGAGCGCGACGGCGATACCGCGGCATATGTGCGGGATCGCGAAGGGGTGGCGGGCGAGGGCTGCGCCTTTCGCTACCGCTGCGCCCATGCCCGGGAGGACTGCAGTACCCTGGATGCGCGTGTCTCGGCCGCAGGCGATGTCCGGGATTTCGCCTGCCTGCATCCGCTGAAGCCCTGATGTGAGTGCCCCGCCGGAGCCCGTATCCGCAGCGGTTGCGCGGGTGCGTGCGGATTTCGACCATCATGCGCGTCTGAGCACCTCCTTCCCGGGCTATGTGTACCGGGAAGAGCAAGTGAGGCTGGCGGAGGCCATTGCCGCCGACATGCAGGCCGGCCACGTGCTGCTGGCCGAGGCTGAGACCGGCATCGGCAAGACGCTGGCCTATCTGGTGCCGGCCTTGCGCGCCGAGGGCCGGACGCTGATCTCGACGCACACGCGCGCGCTGCAGGACCAACTGGTGCATCGCGACATCCCGGCGGTGATGCGGGCGCTGGATGTCCGGCGGCAGGTGGCGTTGCTCAAGGGGCGGGCGAACTACCTGTGTCCGTTTCGCCTGAAGCGGCACATGGCGCTGCCGCGCCTGGATCCCGGTCAGCGGCGATGGCTGGGACAGGTCATGGATTGGTCGCACAAGACCCGCGATGGCGATCTGGCCGGATTGGCGTTCGAGGCCTTCGAGGTCGGCATCGGCGGCATGATCACGGCCACCGCCGAGCAGTGCGGCGGCAGCCGTTGCCCTGACTGGCACGATTGTCCGCTGATGAAGGCCAGGGCCCGTGCCCAGGAGGCGGAGATCGTGGTCAGCAACCACAGCCTGCTGCTGGCGGACGCGGCCCTGAAGGCGGGGGAGTTCGGCGAGGTGCTGCCGGCCTTCGATGCCTACGTGATCGACGAGGCGCACAGCCTGCCCGGGCTCGCCTGCCAGCATTTCGGGGCGCAGGTGTCGCGCCTGCGCCTGATCCAGTGGCTTAATGATGTCCAGGCCGAGCTGGATGCGCTGGGGGACGAGTCGGCATTGAAGGCGGAGGTGCTGCAGCGGGGACGCATCGTCATCGATGCCTGGCCGCATCAGGCGGCAGAGCTGCTGGCCGGTCACTGGCAAGGCCTGCAGGAGCTGGTCGGGATGCGCAGTGAGCGCAGCGAGGAGATGGCCCGCCTCGGCGAGCGGGCGGCCCTGATCGCCGGTGACCTGGAGGCCGTGTCGGCGCCGCCGGAGGGCTATGTGGCCTGGACGGAGGGCGAGGGGGAGGCCAGGCGGCATGTGCTGGCGCCGGTGGAAACCGGACCGGTGCTGGCGGCGCACCTGTGGGAGCGCCCCGCCTCGTTCGCGCTGCTTTCGGCCACGCTGCGCGTGTCGGGATCGTTCGATTATGCCCGCCAGCGTCTCGGCGTGCCGGATGCCGAGACGGACTACCATCCGTCACCGTTCGATTACCGGCGCCAGGCGCTGATCTACATCCCGCGCCATCTGCCGGATGCGCGCAGCCCGGAAGGGGGGATGCGTCTGCTCGATCAGATCGAGACCCTGCTGCAGGCCTCCCGAGGCCGCGCCTTCGTGCTGTTCACGTCCTATCAGATGCTGCGGCGCATCGCTCCCGAGCTGGAATTGCGCCTGCCATGGACGGTGTTGACCCAGGGGGTGAGCGGCAGCCGCGATGCCATCCTCGAAGCCTTCCGCGAGGACACGCATTCGGTGCTGTGCGGCACGCGCAGCTTCTGGGAGGGGGTGGATGTGCCCGGCGAGGCCCTGTCGCTGGTGATCATCGATCGCATCCCCTTTGCACCGCCGAACGATCCCCTGCTGGCGGCCAGGATACGTCGCTGCGAGGAACAGGGCGGCAACGGCTTCCGCGATATCCAGATGCCGGAAGCGATCGCCGTGCTGCGCCAGGGTGTCGGCCGCCTGATCCGCAACCAGCAGGATCACGGCGTCATCGCCGTGCTCGATTCGCGCATCTACAGCAAGTTCTACGGGCGCGAGATCGTGCGCAACCTGCCGCCGGCACCGGTGACCGCAGACCTTTCCGACGTGCAGGCCTTCTTCGACGGTTGATGCGATGCGCGTGCTGATCGCCCCGGATGCCTTCAAGGGCTCGCTGAGCGCGGCCCAGGCGGCCGGGGCCATGGCCGCCGGCATCCGCGATGCGATGCCCGATGCCGAGATCGAGATGCTGCCCCTGGCCGACGGTGGCGAGGGCACGGCGGACGTGCTTCTTTCTTATCTATTACATGAAGAAAATATCGTAAGCAATGATAAATACATCGTTTATCGAGGTGATGATGGTAACGATGTGGCGCTGATCGAGTCCGCGCGCTGCCTCGGCCTGATGCTGCCGGCGATGCGGGCACGGGACGTGTGGCGGCGCGGCAGCGGGGCGCTGGGCGATGGCATCCGCCACGCCCTGGATGCCGGCATCCGCCGCTTCGTGATCGCCCTGGGCGGCTCGGCCACCAACGACGCCGGCCTGGGTCTGCTGGCGGCCTTGGGCCTGCACGCTTTCGACGAACAGGGCAGGGAGGTGAGCCCGGACCTGCAGGGCTTGCTCTCCGTACGTTCGCTTGATATCGCGGCTTTGGATAGCCGGCTCGCGGATAGCCGTCTGACGGTCCTCAGCGACGTGGATTCGCCACTGTGCGGCCCGATGGGCGCCACCTTCACCTTCGGACCGCAGAAGGGCCTGGCCGCTGATCGACTGGAGGAGGTCGACCGCGCCATGTCGGGATACGCCGAACTGACCGATGCGACCTTCGGAAATCCGGTCGCGGATGTTCCGGGTGATGGTGCGGCCGGCGGTCTCGGCTTCGCGTTGCGCCTGCTCGGCGGCAGGGTCGTGTCCGGTGCCGATTACGTGATCGGGAAGACCGGCCTGGCCCGTAGGGTGCATGGCGTGGACTTGGTGGTCACGGGCGAAGGCAGAAGCGATACCCAGACGCTGACCGGCAAGCTGCCGCTGAAAGTCGCCGAGGCGGCGAGAGCGGCCGGCGCGAGGGTGGCTCTTGTCTCCGGTTCGGTGGACCGGTCGGTCGTGGCCGAACTGGAAAAGCGGTTTGATTGCGTGATCAGCGCCCAGCCGGAAGGCATGCCCGACGATCAGGCGATCAAGCAGGCAATGTCATTGTTGACCGATGCAACGGTCAGGCTTGGCGGGATGATCGGCTAACGTCGGCTACCGCTGGCCGTGGAAGTGCTTACCAGGTGTGTTGCACCACGGCCAGTTGCGCGACGGCCTTTGCCGGTCCTTGCACGTAGGCCTGGTGTGCCGCGCTTGCGATGTAGCGCTTGAATGCGGCCTGGTCCTCGAAGTCGAAGACGGTGGCCATGTCGTAGTTGTTCGGTCCTCGCCCGACGTCGACCCCGACGCGCGCAGCGATAATTTCCGTCACCTGCGAGGGCAACTGCTCGATGGCTTCGCGCATCGCCTGCCGCTCGGCGTCAGTTGCCTCGGTTTTCCATTTCACGAGCACAATATGGCGGAACATGTCGGTCCTCCTTGGTCGTTGGTTACACAACTGGCGTGCCTTCCCGTGTCGGCTGAAGCTATACCCGTCCCGCCGGAGCCGTCATCGCGGTGCGATCGGCAGGCTAGCGGAATTCGGCCGCATCGAGCGTCACCCGGAAGAACTCCCCGTCCGCCTCGAAGCCCCGCTCTTGGATGTGCCATCCGGCGCGTAGCCGGGAGGGGATGGTGTAATCCCCGAATGCCGCCTCGTCCTCAATATGGGCGCCGAACCCGAGGCGGTGGAAGTCGCCGCCTTCCGGGTTTCCCCAGCGCTTCATGCGGACCGATCGAAGCCGTCCATCCTCGCCGACGCCCAGTTCGACCGTCTCCTCTTCCCCGGCCACGTGAAAATGCGCCGTCGTGGCCGCCGCGCCCCGGTCTTCCCATCGCACCGTTTCGCCACAGAGAAAGGAAGGTAGCCAGACGGTCTCGGCGGCCAGCCTGCCGGCGGCCGAGCGCGTGATATCGGGTCCCTGGGCCCGGACCAGCGGTACGAGGCCGAGCAGTCTCCAGCGCATCTGCGCGGCGCCGTCGATTAGCCGGTCGAAGCCGATGACGGGCAGCCCGTGCATGCGCACCGTGGCCTGCCAGATCAGGCCCCGCTCAGGGCGGATCAGCTGTTCCGCCCTGAACGGGAACCACTGCTTTAGCCGGATTTCGCCGTGCATGCTCAGGCGTACGGCCGAGGCCAGAGGGGCGCCAGGGGCGATGGCATGTGAGAGATAGCGTTGCGCGGTGACGGGAAACCGGGCCAAGGTATCGGAGGCGAAAGCCCGCCCGTCGGTCGGTGCGTCACGCCACAGGCTGTTCAGTGATTGTCTGCCGGACATGTACAACGAGCATAGGGCAGCGTGGCTCGCAGGGGCAAGGCGGAACCTGACTGCAGGACAAGGTCACATCGGATAGATTCACGTCATGATCGAGTTCCCTGACCCGGAAACGGCGAATGCGGACGGCCTGCTGGCCGTCGGCGGCAATCTCGAACCCCAAACCCTGCTGGCCGCCTACAGCCAGGGCATCTTTCCCTGGTACGACGAGGCCACCCCGATCCTGTGGTGGGCGCCCGATCCGCGCATGGTGCTGTTCCCCGGCGAGTTCCACTGCTCCCGCCGGCTGGCCCGGCGCATGCGCCAGCCGGAATGGCGCTGTTCCTGGGACGAGGATTTCGAGGCGGTGATCCTTGCCTGCGCCGAGCCGCGCGGCGATGGCGGGGGCACCTGGTTGCTGCCGGAGATGATCGAGGCTTACCTTGGCCTGCATGCGTCGGGGCCGGCGCATTCGGTCGAGGTCTGGTTCGACGGCGAGCTGGCAGGGGGCCTGTACGGCGTATTGCACAACGGCGTGTTCTTCGCCGAATCGATGTTCCACCGGCGTACCGACGCCTCGAAGATGGCCCTGGCCTTTCTGGTGGGCCGTGCCATCACCATGTCATGGAAGCTGATAGACTGTCAGTTTCACACGAGGCATCTTCAGAGCCTCGGTGCCAGAGCCATACCACGGCGCGCATTCCTGCAACTGCTGCGGGCGTAAGCGCCGGCATCATGAATGTTCCGGAGGTCTGCATGAAGGCAAGGATGATCGCCACCCTGTTCGCACTGTGGTCGTGCGCGAGCGTGCCGGCGGCATACGCCGTGGATGTGCCGAGCGGCAGCATTACCAGCTACGGCATCTATGCCTATTCGCTGGACAATGCGCATGCCACGCAGTCGGGGAGCAATGTCACCTATTCCCAGGTCGATCCGATCCTGGCCGTGACCAGCGACTACATCCCGCTGCTGAAGGGCATCTATTTCGGCTACAAGCTCAAGCTGGATGGGCTTCCCTCCGGTACGGTCGCGCTGACGTGGACGGTCAAGCATCCGCCCTTCCACAAGGCGGACGGCAGTACGGATACCGGTTACAGCCTGGTTCGCAAGGTCCATATCGGCCTGGGAAGCTTCACGGGCAACGCGGGCTATATCCTCAGCGATGAAGACGAGCTGGTGCCGGGGGACTGGACCATCTCGTACAGCTACAATGGGAAGGTGCTGGTCACGAAAACCTTCCATATCGTGGATATCGGGGCCCCGCACTAGCCGGCGGGGTTTACGCTGACCCGTAAATCGGTAGCCTTGTATACGCCGGGATCGGATGGGGGAGGCGCTCCCGGCGACTGCGATTCCATGATTAGAGGAGGCATCCCATTCCATGTCGCGTCGGAACCTTCCCCTGCGAACGCTGATCGTGGCCGGCCTGCTGGCTGCCTGGTCGTCGCTTCCCCCGACCTCTGCAAGGGCCACGGTGGCCATGCAGAGTCCGGAACTGGCCCGTAGTGAGGCCATGGCCGAAACGGCGATCGATCAATTCATGCACAAGAACTTCAAGGGGGCGAACCAGTCGCTGGGAAAGATGCGGCGCGCCTTCGATACGCTGCATCGGGAGATCTCCCACAAGCCGTATAACGAACGCAAGGAGCGCGAACTGGCGACGATGCACCTGTGGCTGCGCGAGATGGCCATCGCCATCGACAATCATTCCGGCATCGGCGGCGCCATCGCCGCCAATCAGCTGACGGCCTCGCTGATCCGTTATCAGGATTTCCCGGATCTGGTGAAAAGCTCGATCGCCTGGCTGGATTATCTCGGCCGGGATATCGTGCTTCTGAACATGGAGGACCCGCAGCGCAACGCCAGCCTGCTGGAGTTCCGGCGCAACGATATCCAGGTGACATGGCATACGCTGCGCCGGCTGTTGCTCAGGGACATGCGTAACAAATCGGTGACGCTGCGCGTCGACGGTGTCGTCGACCATATGGCGGGTCATCTGGACCAGAACGACCAGATTCAGGACGGAAACAGGCTGTTGGCGCTGGTGGCCAAGATGAACAAGCTGCCCGATCCCCTGGCGGGGAGGAAGCGGTAGCCGCCTAGGCGGTTGCGGGCTCGGACGGCAGGGTCAGGACCTCGCAGCCGCCAGCGGTCACGGCCAGCGTATGCTCGAACTGCGCCGACAGCGATTTGTCGCGGGTGACCACGGTCCAGCCGTCTGCGAGCACCTTCACCGGGGCCCGGCCCATGTTCACCATCGGTTCGATCGTGAACACCATGCCTTCCTTCAGGGTCAGGCCTTCGCCTGGCCGCCCGTAGTGCAGCACCTGCGGATCCTCATGGAATTCGCGGCCGATGCCGTGGCCGCAGTATTCCCGCACCACAGAACAGCGCTCGTCTTCGACGAAGCTCTGGATGGCATGGCCGATATCCCCGAGGGTGGCGCCGGGGCGCACCGCGGCAATGCCGATATCCAGGGCCTGGCGGGCGACTTCCGTGACCTTGCGCGCCTTCACCCGGGGTTCGCCGACATAGAAGGTCTTGCTGGTGTCCCCATGGAAGCCGTGCAGATACGTCGTGATGTCGAGGTTGACGATATCGCCGTCCTGCAGCCGCTTGTCGGCCGGGATGCCGTGACAGACCACGTGGTTGACCGAGGTGCAGATGGATTTGGGGAAGCCGTGGTAGTTCAGCGGCGAGGGATAGGCATCGTGCGCAACGATGTACGCATGGCAGATGTCATTCAGCTCCAGGGTGGTGATCCCGGGTTTGACGTGCGGCTCGATCATGACCAGGACATCGGCTGCCAGGCGGCAGCTGGGGCGCATCTGGTCGATCTCCGCAGGGGTTTTGATATGGACCATGCCGCTGCTCCTTGCTTGCGCGCCCGCTATACTGGCTCAGGTGAGCGACGAGGTCACCCATTGAAGGCGGAGGGACGATGCGGGCATATCTGATTCGTCACGGACAGGCCGAGGATGCGGCCGTTGATGCGGCGCGCCCGCTGAGTCGGCAGGGAAGGGAGGACGTCGCGCGGGTAGCGGGCTTTTTGAGCCTGTTCGAGCGGCCACGGCCGAAGATGATGGCGCACAGCGGAAAGCTGCGGGCCGGGCAGACCGCCGACATGTTCGCCGAGGTCTGGCAGGTCGGAGATGTGCGGGAGCTGCCGGACCTGCTTCCGGGTGCGGACCCTGCCGTCTGGGCTTCGCGGCTGGATGCGCTGGATGCCGATGTGGCCCTCGTCGGCCATCTGCCGCATCTGGGCGGGTTGGCCGGCCTGCTGCTCTGCGGTGCCGCTACCGGGCGGGAAATCGTGCGCATGCAGGCGGCGTCCGTGGTGTGCCTCGAGCGGGGCGGGCAGGGCTGGACGCTGCTCTGGCACCTGCATCCCGGCCTGTTCTACGGCCGGGACTGAGCCAGGCAGTCAGCTGCGCTGATGGCGTCGGTTTAGCGTCCTGGCCTCTTTCCACGCCCGCTGCAGTGCCTGCGGCGAGGCCTGCAGGCGCCAGATCCAGTTGCCTTCGAGCGTACCCGGAAGGTTCATGCGCGCTTCCGATCCCAGACCCAGCAGATCCTGCATCGGAATGACCGCGAGTTTGGCCGGCGAGGCGAGCGCCGCTTCGTTCATGGCCCACGGCATGTCCTTCTCCTTGGCGGACAGCACGCCCAGTGTATAGGCACGCGTTTCGGGGGATATCGAGGCGAACCAGCCCGCGGTGGTGTCGTTGTCGTGGGTGCCGGTGTAGACGACGCTGTCCGGCACGTGATGGGCGGGCAGGTACGGATTGTCCGGATTGCCGTCGAAGGCGAACTGCAGGATCTTCATGCCCGGCAGCCCGAAGCGTTCCCGGAGTGCCGTGACCTCGGACGTGATGATGCCGAGGTCCTCGGCGATCAGCGGCAGGCCGCCGAGGCTGTCGCGCAATGTCCTCAGCAGGGCGTCGCCCGGGGCCTGGCGCCATTCACCGATCATGCCGTCCTGGCTCTCGCCGGGGATGGCCCAGAACGATTCCAGGCCGCGGAAGTGGTCGATGCGCAGCAGATGCATGCGCTCCATGCGCGTACGGATCCGGCGCACCCACCAACGGAAGCCCTCCGTCTCCATCTGATCCCAAAGATACAGCGGATTGCCCCAGCGCTGGCCGGTCTCGGAGAAATAGTCGGGCGGCACACCGGCCACCTCGTCGCATAGCCCCTCTTCGTTGACCGTGAAATATTCGCGCTGGGACCAGACATCGGCGGAATCGTGCGCGACATAGATGGGCAGGTCGCCGAACAGCAGGACGTCCTGCTCCTCGGCATGGGCCTTCAGGCGTTTCCACTGCTGCTCGAACAGCACCTGTTCGAAGATGCATTGCCGGATCAGTACCGCATGCTCGCGGCGCGCCTGCGCCAGCGCTTCGGGGTGCCGGTCGCGCAGGGGAATGGGCCAGGCCCACCATGGCTGATCACCCAATACGACTTTCAGGGCCGAGAACAGCGAGAAATCATCGAGCCACCAGGCATGGGCCCGGCGGAAGTCTTCAACCTCGGCCGCCAGGGCCGGATCGCGGTCGGCCTGCTGCCAGAATCCCTGGGAAGCCTCCCGGCGAAGGACGCAATGATCCGTCGAGCCGTCGGCGTCGCGCAGCCAGCCATGTGTCACGCATTCGCGCAGGTCGATGAAGTCCGGATTGCCGGCGAACGAGGACAGGCTTTCGTAGGGGGAACCGTGCCCGTGTGTCGGCCCCAGCGGCAGGAACTGCCATACGCTGAAGCCGGCCGAGCGGAGATCATCGATGAAGGCAAGGGCCTCTGCGCCGAGTACGCCCTGGCGGAACGGACCGGGCAACGAGCTGATGTGCAGCAACACCGCTGCTCGTCGCCGGTCGATCCAGGGACTCACGACTCCGTCCCACCCCGCCGCATGGTGCCGCCGCCTTCGGCTTCACCGCCCCCGAGCGAGATCGGGACGTCGAGCGACGGCGGTGCCGACACGCCGAGCAGGTCGTAGAGCCGTTTCAGATGCTGGCGGTAGAGCTGGTCGAAGTCGCGTACGGCCGGTCCCGGGTTGTAGTCGCCGAACCACCAGCACCAGTCGGAGCCTTCGCAGATCCTGAGCTGCTCCAGAGCCGCTTGCTGGTGCTCCGGTTCCAGGGTGGGGTGGTGGATGTCGAAGGCCTGCTTGGCCTCGACCAGCAACTCCCAGCCCCGCGTCTTGGCGGCATCGCCGATCCAGGTGGAGAAATTGCCGTAGACCCACGAGCCCGGCACCAGATGCTCGAGGTGGTCCCTGGGCGGATGCTGTTTGAGGTAGTCGCTGAACGTCGTCAGTTTGTAATCGGGATGCTCGGCAATGCTCTGGTACAGCAGCTTCAGGAAGGGGACGCCGTTTTCGTGGTAATGCTCCCATGCATTCTCGCCGTCCATGATGATGGAGACCACCGGTGCCTTCATGGCATGGGTGCGCTCCCGCACCAGCGACAGCTCGTGCATGAAGTTCGCCACCGCGTCATGCGTGTCCCAGCGGGAATACTCGAAGCCGATCAGGTCCGACAGGCGGTCGTTCCGGAAGAAGCAGGCGGTCGGATGCTTGCGGTCGCCCACCAACCATGGCTGGTAGAGCTGCCCCAGGATCCCGTCCTGGCGGATGTCCTTTTTCAGCGAATGGCGCAGCACCCCTTCGCCGGTGGCGCACCAGGAGAAGCCGTGCTTTCCCAGCAGCGATACGGCGGCATCCGACACGCCACCCTCCGCCGGCCAGCAGCCGGCCGGCGCGTGCCCGAAGACGCGTTCATGGAAGTCGCGGGCCAGGATCACGTGATCCTCGGCCCGTGCCTCGCCACCCGGGTAATCGGTGGTCGGGATCAGCGCTTCCGGCACCGTTTCGCGGGCCGTCTCGAAATCGATCATCAGCGGCAGGATCGGATGCGCGTACGGCGTCGTGGACAATTCGATCTGGCCGGATTCCGCCAGCTGGCGGTAGCTGCCGCTGATGTCGTGCAGCAGGCTGGCAATCAGGGTCAGCAGGTCACGCCGGTCCTGCTCATTGAAGCCCGAACCCTTCTCGATCAGGCGCCGGGCCACGAAATGGTCGAGGCGCACCGTTTCGGCCAGCCATCCGAGGTGGTACCAGGTCACGAGGTCCGAGAAGTAGTTCGGCCCGAGATACCCGATGCTGCGCTGATGACGGGTTTGTTCGGCCAGGTTCCACAGCCGGCTGTAGGCCGGGTAGCGGTACAGGTTGCGCTGGTGGTTCAGCCGGAAGCAGACCTCGAGCAGCCACTGGCGCTTGTCGGCATCGTAGTCGGCGGCGTCACCGACCAGTGCGGCCAGCAGGGGATCGGGGAGCTGGGCCAGTTCGCCGTCCAGCCAGTCGCGGATGCGTGCGGCGTAGTCCTCGATCTGCACGGTCAGCGATGGCACGAAATTGACGACGGCACGGGCCTTTGGGTCCTCGCGCAGCACGGCGGCCATGTCGGTGTAGTCCTTGGTGGCATGCAGGTAGACCCAGGGCAGGTGATAGTTGCCGCTGTCGGCCTCACGGTAGAAGGGCTGATGCATGTGCCAGCAGAAGATGACGGAGAGCGGTTGCGTCATGTCTGTCCTTTATGGGGTCCGTCCGAACGGTTCCAAGGCATTCCCGGCAGCGGCATCGGCCGGCCGGGATCAAATCTCGTGCTTATCCTGCCCCATCATATCCGGGGTGACCAGCACGATGCCGCCCTCGCTGACGTAGAAGCGCCGTTCGTCCTCGGCCCGGTCCTCGCCGATGACGGTGCCTTCGGGAATGACCGTGCCCTTGTCGATGACGCAACGCGACAGGCGGCAGTTCCTGTGGATCTCCACGTCCGGCAGGATGACACTGTCCTCGATGGTGCTGTACGAATGCACGCGCACGTTGGAGAACAGGATGGAGTGACGGACCACCGCGCCGGTGAGCAGGCAGCCACCCGAGACCAGCGAATCGACGGCCATGCCGCGCCGCTCGTCGTCGTCGAATGCGAACTTGGCCGGCGGCAGCTGCTCCTGATAGGTCCAGATCGGCCAGTCCTCGTCGTACATGTTCAGTTGCGGCTCCAGGTTGGCCAGGTCGATGTTGGCCGCCCAGTAGGCATCCACGGTTCCGACATCGCGCCAGTATCCCGAGGCACCGGTATTGCCGCTGACGAACGGGAAAGCGAACGTCTCGTCCGTGCGGATGGCGGCAGGCAGGATGTTCTGGCCGAAATCGTGGGTGGACATGCTCTCCACGGCGTCGGTCTTCAGTCGGTCGCGCAGGTAAGGGGCCGAGAAGACGTAGATGCCCATCGAGGCCAGGGCCTTCGTCGGGTCACCGGGCATCGGCTTCGGGTGTTTCGGTTTTTCGGCGAATTCGACGATGCGCTCGTCTCCGTCCACCGCCATGACGCCGAAGGCCGAGGCCTCCTTGAGCGGCACCGGGATGCAGCCGACGGTGACATCGGCGCCCTTGGCCACATGGGCGGCGATCATCTTGCCGTAGTCCATCTTGTAGACATGGTCGCCGGCCAGGATCAGCACGTACTCGGCATTGTAGTGGCGGATGATATCGAGATTCTGGTAGACGGCATCGGCCGTACCTTCGTACCAGCCTTCGCGGACCCGTTGCTGCGCCGACAGCACCTCCAGGAACTCGCCGAACTGACCGGACATGAAGCTCCAGCCGCGCTGCAGGTGGCGCTGCAGGGAGTGCGACTTGTACTGGGTGACGACGGCGATGCGACGGATGCCGGAATTGATGCAGTTGGACAGCGGGAAATCGATGATGCGGAACTTGCCGCCGAACGGTACCGCCGGCTTGGCCCGCCAATCGGTCAGGGCCTTCAGGCGTGATCCGCGGCCGCCCGCCAGCACCAGGGCGACGGTCTGCGCCGTCAGACGGCTGATGTGTCGTTGCACTGCCATGTCTGAAGCCATGGGTCTCCCTCCGCCATTCCCGAATCTCTCTACAAGGACGAGTATAAACCAACTGGCCATGGGCGCTAGTTCAAACATGTTCGTCATGGAAGAGCCGCGGCCATGATGCTAGATTCATGGAGGACGACTGGGAGGGAGCCATGACGGTCCTGAGGACAACGCCGTTTGACGACCAGCGACCGGGCACGTCCGGGCTTCGCAAGAAAACCGCCGTGTTCCGGCAGCCCCGCTATCTCGAGAATTTCGTGCAGTCGGTGTTCGATGCCGTCGGCGACGTGCGCGGGCAGACGCTGGTGCTCGGGGGGGACGGCCGTTACCACAATCGCGAGGCCATCCAGACCATCCTGCGCATGGCCGCGGCCAACGGCGTCGGTCGCGTGCTCGTCGGCTGCGGCGGCATCCTGTCCACGCCGGCCGCCTCGTGCGTGATCCGCAAGCATGGTGCCTACGGCGGGCTGATCCTGTCGGCCAGCCACAACCCCGGGGGGCCGGACGGGGATTTCGGCATCAAGTACAACATCGGCAACGGCGGGCCGGCGCCCGAGAAGGTCACCGAGGCCATCCATGCACGCACCATGGAAATCCGCGAATACCGCATGCTCGAGGCCCCGGACGTCGACCTGGACCGCCCGGGTACGTCGGTGCTCGGATCCATGGCTGTGGAGATCATCGATCCGGTCGAGGATTACGCGCAGCTGATGCGATCGCTGTTCGATTTCGATGCCATCGCCGGATTGCTGCGCTCGGGGCATTTCTCGTTGCGTTTCGATGCCATGCATGCGGTGACCGGGCCCTATGCGAAGGCTTTGCTCGAGGATGCGCTGGGGGCGCCTGCCGGTACCGTCATCCGCGGCGAGCCCTTGCCGGATTTCGGCGGCGGCCATCCCGATCCGAACCTGACCTATGCCCCGGAACTGGTGGCCATGATGTCCGGCGCCGACGCTCCGGGCTTCGGGGCCGCCTCCGACGGCGACGGCGACCGCAACATGATCCTCGGCCGGGATTTCTTCGTCACCCCGAGCGATTCGCTGGCCGTGCTGGCAGCCAATGCACGCCTGGTGCCCGGATACCGCGACGGCCTGGCCGGCGTGGCCCGCTCGATGCCGACCAGCATGGCCGTCGACCGCGTGGCCGCCGAACTCGGCATCCCGTGCTACGAGACCCCGACCGGCTGGAAATTCTTCGGCAACCTGATGGACGCCGGCAAGGTGGATCTCTGCGGGGAGGAATCATTCGGCACCGGCTCCAACCATGTGCGCGAGAAGGACGGCCTGTGGGCGGTACTGTTCTGGCTGAACATCCTGGCCGTGCGCCGGCAATCGGTCGCCGAGATCGTTGTCGAGCATTGGGCCCGCTTCGGGCGCAACATCTATTCCCGCCACGACTACGAGGGCGTGGACGCCGGCGCCGCACAGCAGGTCATGACCCAGGTGCGCGAGGCCGGGGAACGCCTGCCGGGCACAGCGCTTGCCGGCCGCACGGTGTCGGTATGCGACGATTTCTCCTACCGCGATCCGGTGGACGGCAGCCTGAGCAGCGGCCAGGGCCTGCGCATCCTGTTTTCCGACGGCGCCCGCATCGTGTTCCGGCTTTCCGGCACGGGCACCGAGGGGGCGACGATTCGCATCTACCTGGAGGCCTACGAGCCCGACGCTTCGCGGCATGGCATGGATGCCCAGGAAGCACTGGCCGAACTGATCGCCGCGGCGGAAGAGATTTCACGCCTGAAGGCCATCACCGGCCGTACCCGGCCGACGGTGATCACGTGAGCTGGCCGATCATGACATCAATCGACAGGATACCGCGATGAAAACCCTTTCCCTGCCCGCGATCGCGCATGAGATCATGGAGGCGCGCTGCCACGACCCGTTTGCCTACCTCGGCCGACAGCCTGCCGATGGCGGGGGCGTGGTCGTCCGGGCATTCAAGCCGCGGGCCAAGAAACTGTCGCTGATCCTCAATGGCGCCAAGAAGGCGCAAGCGATGCGGCGCATCGAGGGCACCGATTTCTTCGAGCTGCACCTGCCGGATGGCGATTTCGCCACCGACTATCGCTACCGCATCGAAACCAACGACGGCTTCCGCTGGGAGGAGGATGATCCCTACCGCTTTCCGCCGAAGCTGTCCGACTACGATCTGTACCTGATCGGTGAGGGGAACCATTACGAGAAGTACCGCATCATGGGGGCGCACCTCAGCGTGCACATGGGTGTGGCCGGCGTCAGTTTCGCCGTCTGGGCGCCGAGCGCGACGCGCGTCAGTGTCGTCGGTAATTTCAATCACTGGGACGGGCGCGAGCATGCGATGCGGGTGCGCGGCTCCTCCGGTATCTGGGAGATTTTCATCCCCGGCCTGTGCGAGGGGGAGGTCTACAAGTTCGAGATTCGCGCCGCCAACGGCGACGTGTTCACGAAGGCCGATCCCTATGCGCAGCAGATGGAGGTGCGGCCGCGCACGGCCTCGGTCGTGCACAATCCCGGGCAGTTCCGGTGGCAGGATGCCGAATGGCTGGCGGCGCGGCCCGAGCGGCAGGCGCTGGACCGGCCGCTCAGTATCTACGAGGTGCATCTCGGCTCCTGGCGACGCGAGGACGGCCATTATCTCGGCTATCGCGAACTGGCGCACCAGTTGGTCGCGTACTGCCAGTGGATGGGATACACCCATATCGAACTGCTGCCCATCACCGAATATCCCTTCGACGGCTCCTGGGGCTATCAGACGGTCGGTTACTTCGCACCGACCAGCCGCTTCGGCACGCCCGATGACTTCCGCTATTTCGTCGACCATTGCCACCAGAACGGCATCGGGGTGTTCCTGGACTGGGTGCCGGCGCATTTCCCGCGCGATGCCCACGGCCTGGCCCGCTTCGACGGCACGGCACTGTACGAACACGAGGATCCGCGGCTCGGCGAGCACAAGGATTGGGGCACCCTGATCTTCAACTACGGGCGCAACGAGGTGCGCAACTTCCTGACGGCCAGCGCCCTGTTCTGGCTGGACCAGTTCCATATCGACGGCCTGCGCGTCGATGCCGTGGCCTCGATGCTGTACCTCGACTATTCGCGCAACGAGGGCGAGTGGATGCCGAACCGCTACGGCGGCCGCGAGAACCTGGAGGCCGTCGAGTTCCTGAAGCAGTTCAACCATCTGGTGCACGAGCGCTTCCCGGGGACGGTGACGATGGCCGAGGAGTCGACCTCATGGCCGATGGTGTCGCGCCCGACCTACGTCGGCGGCCTGGGTTTCACGATGAAATGGAACATGGGCTGGATGAACGACACCTTGCGCTACTTTTCGCACGACCCGATCCACCGCAGCTACCATCACCACGAGTTGACTTTCTCGATGATGTACGCGTTCACCGAGAACTTCATCCTGCCGTTCTCGCACGATGAGGTTGTGCACGGCAAGGGCTCGATGCCGAACAAGATGCCGGGCGACGACTGGCAGAAATTCGCCAATCTGAGGGCACTGTACGGCTATATGTTCACGCATCCCGGCAAGAAGCTACAGTTCATGGGACTGGAGTTCGGGCAGTGGCGCGAATGGACACACGACGAATCGCTGAGCTGGGACAGTTGCAATTACATGCCGCATCGCGGCCTGCAGCTGCTGACGCGCGACCTGAACGCCCTGTACCGCGAGATTCCGGCCCTGTACGAACAGGATTTCGACGGTCGCGGCTTCTACTGGATCGACTGCAACGACGCCACCGACTCGGTGCTCAGCTATCTCCGCTTCGACCGCAGCGGTGGCTTCGTGGTGGTGGTGCTGAACCTGACGCCGGTGCCGAGGGAGGGCTACCGCCTCGGCGTACCGAAGGGCGGGGAATACCTGGAGGTCATGAACACCGACGCCGAGGCCTATGGCGGCTCGAACATGGGCAATGCCGGCAAGGTCGTGGCCAACGACGAGCCCTGGATGGGCCAGGCCCACTCGATCTGGGTGACCCTGCCGCCGCTGGCCTGCATCGTGCTGCGCCCGACCGAGGGCTGAATCCTCCGATTCCTTCAGCCAACTCCGACTGCGCGTTCGAATCCCGCTCGGCGTCCCAAACGGGATTCGAACGAACGACCTGAGCTGGTCGGGGGATTCCCGACCA
>CAZBLR010000016.1:22375-43327 GCA_964492895.1 uncultured Zetaproteobacteria bacterium
CGTCCCAAACGGGATTCGAACGAACGACCTGAGCTGGTCGGGGGATTCCCGACCAGCATCCGTTACCGACAGGGAAGAGCTATTGGCCGAGCAGGCCCTTCAGGGCGCCGCCGACGTTGCCGCCGGCACCGCCGAGATTCTTCTGCATCTGCTGCTTGATGGTATCGGCCGATTTGCCGAGATACTGGTTCACGCCGATCTTCGCCACCGAGGACTGGACATTGGCCAGCATCTTGCCGGACAGCTGCTGGGCCACCTCGGCTGCCGTGGCGCCGTTGCTCTTCTTGCCGACATCGGTCATCACGATCCGCGGCAGCGTCACGGTCTGCACCTTGTTCAAGGCGGCGATGCGCACCTTGGCCGACGACCCTTCGACCACGATCCTGCGGATGATCATCTTCAGCTGCTTGCCGTTGGACGAGGAGGCGCTGCCGCTGCCGGAACCGACGCCGAGGTTCTTCTTCAGTACATCGACGTTGGCGACACCCGACTTGTTGATCTCATAGGCCACCGCCGGCGCCTGGATGTCGATCTCGTCGATGACGATGGGGTTCTTGTTCAGCGTGGATGTGTCGATCTTGGTGCTGATCATGCCCAGGGAGAAGATGTAGGGATCGGTGAAGCCCTTGGGATTGGCCACGGTCAGGCCCGTGATCGTCGCCTTGCCGTCCCTGAGGTCGATCTTGACACCCTGGACGCGCACGGCCGTTTTCGTCGCCTCCGAGCCGTAGTTCACGATCGCCGTCTTGACGATGTTGTCGAGATTCGTCCAGACGTAGAACAACCCGGCCACGATGACCGCCAGCACGATGCCCACACCGATCAACAGCTTCTTCATGGCGGACCTCCCTTCGACCCGAACCCGGTCGGCTTATCTGATTGTAGCAGCCCGGTGATGCGCGGCAATTCCGTTCCCCGGCTGAGAAGGGTGAGACCCGTACGTTACAGGGAATGATCGAAATCGGCGGTGAGGGCCGTGTGGTCGGAGAAGCGCCGGTGACGGTCCAGCATGGCCACCGCCCGTGCCTTGGCGGCGATGCCCTCGCTGCAGATGTGGTAGTCGATGCGCCAGCCGACATCCTTGTCGCGCGCCGCGCCGCGGTTCGACCACCAGGAATAGGCCTCGCGCTCCGGATGCAAGCGCCGGAACACGTCCACGAAACCGGCATCCAGCCAGCGGCCGAACCAGGCGCGTTCCTCGGGCAGGAAGCCGGAGTTCTTCTGGTTGCCGCGCCAGTTCTTCAGGTCGATGGGCTGGTGGGCGATGTTGATGTCGCCGCAGACGACGAGTTCGCGGCCCTGATCCTTCAGGCGCGAGATGAACGGCAGGAAGCGCTCGAGAAAGGACATCTTGACGGCCTGGCGCTCCTCGGAGCTGGAACCGGACGGGAAATAGGCGCTGATCACCGACAGCTTGCCGAAATCTGCCTGCACGAAACGGCCTTCGGCATCGATGTCCGTCCAGTCGGTGGCGCCGTCCAGGCTGGAGAAGCCGGTGTATACGGCATCGGGCTGCTTGCGCGTGTACAGCGCCACGCCCGAGTAGCCGGGCCTGTCGGCGAAATGGAAATGATGCTGGTAGCCGGCGGGGCGGGCGGCCTCGGCCACCTGGTGGTCGTGCGCCTTCAATTCCTGGATGCACAGGATGTCCGCATCCTGCCCGGCGAACCAGTCGAAGAATCCCTTGTCGGTCGCCGAACGGATGCCGTTGGCGTTGAAGCTGATGATGCGCATGGATCTACTCGTGCTGCCAGGATGCGATGGACTGCAGCAGCGTCGCCTCGTCCTTGAGCTTCTCGACGTCCGTGACGAAGACGCCGAGGCGGCGGCTCTTCAGGTGCTCCAGCCAGCCGGCGAGGAACTGCCGGTAGATCTCGTCCATCAGCCTCGCATCGCCGCCGGCCTTCGGGCCGACATGGTCGGGGCTGGAGGCGATCTCGCCGCGCACGGCGATGTCCAGGTTGCCGATGATGTGGGTGGTGGCGCTGTCCAGGGCGCGGAAGCTGCCGCCGAGATCGAGGTAGACGAGCCAGGGCGTGCCCGGCGCCAAATCGGCGACGGTGGCCGTCATCTGGGCCTTGTCCGGAATCGGGGCCGGCGAGAAGCGGTGCACGACCGGATGCACGAAGATGCCGCGCATCAGGAAATCGAACATGCCGGGGCGGCCGACGGGCTTCAGGCCGAGGGCCTTGTCCTTCTTCAGTCGCTGGCCGGCCAGCCGCTTCGCCTCATCCGGGGTCTCGAACAGGGCGTCGTCGGGGCGCAGGTCGGCCGCGAACGCGCAGGGCAGCCAGTGCTGGCGGTCCGCCTGCAGCCGCCAGGCTTCGTCGCTGCTGGCGGACAGGGCGTCCATGCTCAGCCCCAGCTTCATGCCGGGGGGGCGGAATCGGGTTGGATGCGCTCGATCAGGGGACGGCCGGTACGCATGTCCAGGCGCATGCACAGCTCGCCGCGGCTCATGCGCAGCAGGTCGTCGCCGATCAGGGTGCGCCGCCAGCCGTGCAGGCAGGGGATATCGGGCTCGGCATCACTGCGGTGACCGGCCCATGAGGCGAGTCGTGAAAGCTCGTCGCGGGAGGCGAGCAGGTGCGGGGAGATGCGTTCCTCATCGGCGCGCAAGCGCATGAGGGCATCCAGCAGCTCGAGGCGCACCTCGGTGCCGTCGGTCAGGCGCTCGCGCTGGGCCGGACGCGGCCAGTCGGCCTTCGGGCAGTCGTGCCCCTGCTTCCACGCACCGATCAGTGCCTGGCCGAAGCGCTGGATCAGGCCGGCGTTCAGGCCGCGCATGCGCTCCATGTCGGCAAGCGACAGGCTCGGGCGCCGTGCCAGTTCCACCAGCAGCTCGTCGGAGATCACCCGTTTGCGCGGGATGTCCAGGCGCTTGGCCTCGTGTTCGCGCCAGGCCGCCAGCTCGCGCAGCACGGCCAGCTGCTGACCCTTCAGGCGCGTGACGCCCTTGACGCGCCAGAAGATGTTCATGCAATCGTTGTCGTAGGTGGCCGGATCGCACAGCGTGGCCATCTCCTCCTGCACCCAGCCCAGGCGGCCGGTGGCTTCGAGCTCCTGCAGCAGCGCCTGGTAGACGGGGCGCAGGTAGATCACGTCGTCGGCGGCATAGACCAGTTGCTGCCTGGCCAGCGGCCGGTTCAGCCAGTCGCTGAAGGACTCGAGCTTGGGCAGGGTGGTCTTGGCCAGGCGCTGCACCAGGTTGCCGAAGCCGACCTGCTGGCCGTAGCCGAGCAGGGCCGCGGCGATCTGGGTATCGAACAGCGGCAGGGGCAGGGCACCGGCCTCGCGCATGATGATCTCGAGATCCTGGCGGGCGGCGTGGAACACCTTGACCGAATGCGGCGCCAGCAGCAGTTCCCAGACCGGTCCCATGTCCTTGATCGCCAGCGGATCGACGAGGTAACAGCGCTCCCTGTCGGCGATCTGCAGCAGCGCGAAGTGCGGGTAATAGGTCTTTTCGCGGTGAAACTCGGTGTCCAGGTACAGGGTCTTGGCGTCGGCGAGTTCGGCGCAGACCCGGCTGAGGGCTTCCCCGGTATCGATGTATTGGAACTTCTCTTTCGGCTCCATGATCAAGCGCAGACTACCAGAGATGGTGGCGGATACCAGTCCGTGTCATGCGGATGCCGCATTGACCCTGATCGCGCATTGAGGAACGCTCCGGGACGGGCTATCTTCTCCCGCCGTCGACGAAGCCCGCAGGCAGTCGGACACACCGTCGCCGGATTCAGCCCGGTCAAAGGATGTAAGCATGGCAAGAAAGTTCAATTTCAGTGCAGGCCCGGCCATGTTGCCGACCGCCGTGATCGAGCGCGCGCAGCAGGAGATGCCGGACTGGAACGGCTCGGGGATGTCGGTGATGGAGATGAGCCATCGCGGCAAGGAGTTCATGTCCATCGCCACCAGGGCGGAGGCCGACCTGCGCGAACTGATGGCGATTCCCGACAACTACAAGGTGCTCTTCCTGCAGGGCGGCGCCTCATCCCAGTTTGCCATGATCCCGCTGAACCTGCTGGGCGACCGGAAGGGCGCCGACTACATCAATACCGGCATGTGGTCGAAGAAGGCGATTGCCGAGGGCAAGCGCTACGGCACCGTGAACATTGCTGCGGACACCTCCGAGAGCGGCTTCACCCGCGTGCCGACGCAGGCCGAGCTGACGCTGGACCCCGACGCGGCCTATGTGCACTACACGCCGAACGAGACCATCGGCGGTGTCGAGTTCGACTACATCCCGGACACGGGCGACGTACCGCTGGTGGCCGACATGTCCTCCACCATCCTGTCGCGCCCGGTCGATGTCTCCCGCTTCGGCATGATCTATGCCGGCGCCCAGAAGAACATCGGTCCGGCCGGCCTGTGCATCGTGATCATCCGCGAGGACCTGCTGGGCAAGGCCGCCGCGAACACCCCGACCATGTTCAACTACGCGGTCCACGCCGAGAACGAGTCGATGTACAACACGCCGCCGACGTACAGCTGGTATGTGGCGGGGCTGGTCTTCGAGTGGATCAAGGCGCAGGGCGGACTGGCCGCGATGGCGACGGTCAACAAGCGCAAGGCCGACAAGCTTTATGCCGCGATCGACGCCAGCGGTTTCTATGCCAGCCCGGTGGCCAACAACGCCCGTTCCTGGATGAACGTGCCGTTCACGCTGGCCAACCCAGACCTGGATGCCGATTTCCTCAAGGGTGCCTCCGCACGCGGCCTGTTGACGCTGAAGGGCCATCGTTCCGTCGGCGGCATGCGCGCCAGCATCTACAACGCGATGCCGGAAGCGGGCGTGGATGCCCTGGTGGCGTATATGCAGGAGTTCGAACGCGACCGGGGATGATGGAGAGAAACGGGGGAGTGTCTGATGCCTAAGGTGTGGATTGCCGACAAGATGAGCGAGCGGGCGGTCGAGGTCTTCCGCGCCCGCGGCATTGAGGTCGACTACCGGCCGGGGCTGTCCGACGCGGAGAAGCTGGCCATCGCCGGCGACTACGACGCCATCGCCGTGCGATCCTCCACCAAGCTCAAAGGGGGATTGCTGGAGGCGGCCACCCGCGTGAAGGTGATCGGCCGGGCCGGCATCGGCGTCGACAACATCGACGTGCCGGTCTGCTCGCGGCGCGGCATCGTCGTCATGAACACGCCGTTCGGCAATACGGTGACCACGGCGGAACTCGCCATCGCGCACCTGCTGGCCGCGGCCAGGCAGATCCCCCAGGCCAGCGCCTCCACCAAGGCCGGCAAATGGGAGAAGAACCGCTTCATGGGCATGGAGCTGACGGGCAAGAAGGCCGGCGTCATCGGGGCCGGCAACATCGGCGCCATCGTCTGTGACCGGCTCAAGGGCCTGCACATGTCCGTCCATGTCTACGACCCGTTCATCAGCAACGAGCGTGCCGAAGCCATGGGCGTGCACAAGGTCGATTCGGTCGAGACCCTGGCCGAGACCGTCGACGTGCTGACCATCCACGTGCCGCTGGTCGAGGCCACGCGCAACCTGATCGATGCCGATATCCTCGGGCGCATGAAGGACGGCGCCATCCTCGTCAATTGCGCCCGCGGCGGCATCGTCGACGAGCAGGCCCTGTATGAGGCCTGCAAGTCCGGCAAGCTGCGTGCGGCGGCGCTGGACGTGTTCGCCGAGGAGCCGGCCCGCGCGAATCCGCTGTTCGAGTTGGAGAGCGTCAGCTGCACGCCGCACATCGGCGCCTCGACCGACGAGGCGCAGGAGAACGTGGCGGTGCAGGTGGCCGAGCAGATGGCCGACTTCCTGCTGCAGGGCTCGGTGCGCAATGCCGTCAACGTGCCGTCGCTGAGCGAGGACGAGGCGAGGCTGCTGACCCCGTACCTGCTGCTGTGCCGCAGGCTGGGCCAGCTGCAGGGCCAGATCCTGAGCCCCGGCTATACGCGGGTGGCGGTGCATTTCGAGGGGCAGGCGGCAGGCCTGAACCGCAAGCCGCTGATCAACGCCGTGCTGCAGGGGCTGCTGGCCGAAAGCATGGAGGAGGTCAATGCCGTCAACGCCATGATGCTGGCCAAGGAGCGGGGTATCGCCGTCGAGGAATCGGCCAGCGAGCGTTCCGAGCATTTCCTGAGCCAGATCCGCGTCGAGATCGAGGGTGACGCCGGCCACCACAGCGTCGCCGGCACCGTCTTCGATGCCGTGCGTCCGCGCCTGGTCAGCATCGATGCCTGCGAGGTCGAGATGGCCCCGGAGGGGCGCATGCTGTTCCTGCGCAACTACGATCGCCCGGGTGTCGTCGCCGGCATCGGCGCGGCGCTGGCCGCCGCCGATATCAATATCGGCGATTTCCGGCTCGGCAGGAACCCCGATACGGCCGAGGCGATCGCCCTGGTCACCGTCGATTCGCGGCCGCCGGCGAAGGTCATGGAGGCGCTGCACGAGCTGCCGAACATCATCGATGCGCGCTATCTGGAGCTGAAGGCATGAACAACGGCATGGATACGCGCCCGATCATCGGGGTCACCGAGGCCTTCGGCGAGCGCGCGAAGGCGTTGCGCCGCCTGCAGCGCAAGCTCCTGGACCTGTTCGCCGAAGCCGGTTTCGAGGAGGTCATCCCGCCGCTGGTCGAGCGTCCGGCGACGCTGAATTCGGGGGCCGGCATGTACCTCGGCGACGAGATGATCGTGTTCTCCGATCCGGCGGGCGCCGGCGTGCTGGCCATCCGTCCGGACATGACGCCGCAGATCGCGCGCATCGCCGCCACGCGGCTGATGCACGAGAAGGTGCTGCGCCTGTGCTATTCCGGTATGGTGCTGACGGCACGCCCCGACAGCGGCACCGGCTCCAGGCAGCAGTGGCAGACGGGCCTGGAGCTGATGGGCGAGGCCGGTGTCGACGCCGATGTGGAGGTCATCCACCTGGCGGCGATGGCCATGCGCGTGGCCGGCTTCGATCAGCCGGTGATCCAGGTCGGTCACATGGGCCTGATCCGACATCTGCTGGCCGGCAGCCGCCTGGGCCTCGATGCCTGGGCCAGGCTGCTGGCGCGCCGTTCGCCGGAGGATATCGGGCGGCAACTGGCGAACGATAGCCTGCCGGATGCGCATGCATCGCTGCTGCTGACCATGGCCTCGGGCGAATGCGGGGAGGACTGGCTGCGCCAATCCGCCCGGCCGCTGGGCGGCGAGGTGGCGAAGGCCGCCGACGAGCTGCTGCACCTGGCCGAGGCGGTGCGTGCCCGCCTGCACCGCGAGCTGGAGATCCGGGTGGATGCGGGACTGGTGCCGCATTTCCTGTACCACAGCGGCATCGTGTTTGCGGGCTATGCCGCCGGCGCGCCGCGGGCCCTGATCGATGGCGGCCGCTATGACGACATGATGAAGGCGCACGGCCGGGATATGCCGGCCACCGGCTTTTCGTGCGATTTATGGCGCTGGCTTGATGCCGGAGCGCTTCAGGAACAGGGGAACTGATCTATGGCCAATATCGTGGCAATCGGCATTCAATGGGGTGATGAGGGCAAGGGCAAGATCGTCGATCTGCTGGCGCCGCAGATGGACGTCGTGGCCCGCTTCCAGGGCGGTCCGAACGCCGGCCATACGCTGGTGATCGGCAACCGGAAGACCGTGCTGCACCATATTCCCTCGGGCATCCTGCACCGCGATGTGCTGAGCCTGATCGGCAACGGCACGGTCGTGGATCCGGTGGAGCTGGTCAGCGAGATGGATACGCTGCTCGACGCCGGCATTCCGGTGACCGAGCGCCTGCTGATCTCCGACCGATGCCAGCTGATCCTGCCGTATCACCGGGCGCTGGACGCGGCCCGCGAGGCGGCGGCCAAGGGCAAGGCCAAGATCGGCACCACCGGGCGCGGCATCGGTCCCGCCTATGAGGACAAGGTAGCCCGGCGCGGTATCCGCCTGATCGATGTGGTCTCGTCGGACCTGGAGCAGCGCATCCAGGAGAACCTGCATTACACCAATTTCCTGCTGACCGAGCTTCTCGGTGCGGTCGCCGTGTCGCACGAGGACGTCGATGCCTGCCTGAGGCTGGCCCGCGACCGTCTGCTGCCGCTGACCGCCGACGTACCGCTGATCCTGGACCAGAAGGCGCGCCAGGGCGCACGCATCCTGTTCGAAGGGGCACAGGGTTCGATGCTGGACGTCGACCACGGTACCTACCCGTACGTCACCTCCTCGAACACCGTATCCGGTGCCGCCCTGGCTGGGCTGGGCGTCGGTCCGAACCGGGTCGATGAGGTACTGGGGATCGCCAAGGCCTATACGACGCGCGTGGGTGCCGGGCCGTTCCCGACCGAGCTGTACAACGGCGCCGATCTGCTGGATCCGGCCGGCAAGCACATGGCCGAGGTCGGACAGGAGTTCGGCTCCACGACCGGCCGCCCGCGCCGGACGGGCTGGTTCGATGCCGTGGTGGTCAGGCATGCCGTGCGTATCAGCGGTGTCACGGGCCTGGCCATCACCAAGCTCGACGTGCTCGACAAGATGCCGGCGGTGAAGCTGTGCGTGGGCTACGAGCTCAACGGCTCGCGCGTGGAGTCGATCCCCGCCGATGCGCGGGTGCTCGACGCCTGCAAGCCGATCTACGAGACCTTGCCGGGCTGGGACGAATCGACGTTCGGCCTGACCGATTTCTCCGAGCTGCCGAAGAATGCCCAGCGGCTGCTGCAGCGGATCGAGGAGGTCTGCGAGTGCCCGGTCAAGATGCTGTCCACCGGTCCGGACCGGGAGCACATCTGCCGCCTGTAGGGCGCGTCAGGCTGCCGCGCCCTCCGGCTGGCGGCGATGCAGCAGGATGCCCAGGGCGGCGATGGCGGCGAAGACAGCGCCGGCGATGAAGGTGGCAGCCGGACCGAGCCGCTCCCACAGCAGGCCGGCCAGGGCGCTTGCCAGCAACAGGGCGATGCCGTTGATCAGGTTGTACAGGCCGAAGGCCGTGCCGCGCAGGGCGGCGGGGGCGGCATCGGCCACCAGCTTCGAGAACAGGCCCTGGGTCATGCCCATGTGCAGCCCCCACAGGCCCACACCGGCGAACACGAGCAGCGGCGAGGCCGCCGCGGCCAGCGTCAGGTCGGCCAGGATCAGCATGGCCAGGCCGGCCAGCAACAGCGTGCGGCGGCGCAGGCGATCGGCGGCCAGGCCGGCCGGATAGGACACGGCGGCATAGACCACGTTCATGACCACCATCACCAGCGGGATATAGGCCAGGGTCAGATGCACGCTCTGGGCCCTCAGGACCAGGAAGGCCTCGCTGAAGCGGGCCATCGTGAACACCGCTCCGAGCATCGTCACCAGCCAGAAATCCGGCGGTAGCCCGCGGATATCCTCCCGCCGGATCGGAACCCGGCCTTGCCTCGGGACGGATGCGGCGTGCCCCGGTTCGTGCACGGCGAACACCAGCAGCAGCACCGCGATGATGGCGGGGAGTACGGCCACCCACAACACATGTCGGATGTGGTCGGCCAGCATCAGCATGCCCACCAGCGCCAGCATGGGGCCGAGGAAGGCGCCGACCGAATCCAGGGCCTGGCGCAATCCGTAGGCGGTCCCGCGCAGATGGGCCGGTACCAGGTCGGCGACCAGGGCGTCGCGCGGCGCCGTGCGGATGCCCTTGCCGACCCTGTCGGCGAAGCGGGCGCCGAAGACCCAGCCGATGCTGGTGGCCAGGGGGAAGATCGGCTTGGTCAGCGTCGACAGGCCGTAACCGAGCACCACCAGGGCCTTGCGGCGGCCCAGCCAGTCGCTCAGCACGCCCGAGAAGATGCGGGTGATGGCGGCGGTGGCCTCGGCCACGCCCTCGATGATGCCGATCGTGGCCATGCTGGCACCGAGCACGGAGGCCATGAACACGGGCAGCAGGCTGTGGATCAGCTCGGATGAGGTGTCCATGCACAGCGAGACGAGGCCCAGTGCCCAGATGCCGGAGGGCAGGGCGCTTCGGGATGCCTCGGGGCCGGGCGTCCCCGTATCCGGTGGCTTGCCGTTCATGCGATGGTGCTAGCGCACACGGACCGCGGGTTCAATGGCGGAAATCGCTCCGCTCACGCATCCTCGCGCGTCGCGTGCACGGTGACGGCGTGCGCATCGTCGATGCAGACCTGCAGGTGCATCGGACGGCAGCAGACGGGGCAATCCTCGATCAGCGATTGACTGGCCGCGATCGTTTCGACCGAAACGTCGACGTCCTCGCCGCAGTAGGGGCAGCGGATGGCGACAGATTCCAGCGGATTCATATGCGTCATCATAGCCGATGCCAGCCCGGTGTTTGTTATACTGCCCGCACAGCTGTTGCGAGGAGCGGATCATGATGGCGGATTTTCGTTTTGCGGCCACGCCGCATATCCATTTCGGCGCCGGATCGCGTGACCGGCTTGCCGATATCCTGGAAACCTACGGTCGGCGGGTGCTGCTGGTCACCGGCGCGCGTTCGTTCGACGACTCACCCTTGTGCCAGGCCCTGTCTACGGCTTTGCAGGCGCGATTCGAGCTTGCGCGGGTGCGCGTCAGCGGCGAACCGTCGCCGGCGCTGGTGGACGGGGCCGTGGCCGAATTCCGAGGCCTTGCCGCGGATGTCGTGGTCGGCATCGGCGGGGGCAGCACCATGGATGCGGCCAAGGCGATCGCCGGTCTGCTGCCGTCGGGACATTCGGTGCTCGATTATCTGGAGGGGGTCGGCCGTGGCAGGGACTATCCCGGACCCTCGACGCCGTTCGTGGCGCTTCCCACCACGGCGGGAACGGGTGGGGAAACGAGCAAGAACGCCGTGCTGTCCGAACAGGGGCCGCATGGATTCAAGAAATCGTTCCGCGACGAACGGCTGGTGGCGCGCCATGTCATCCTCGATCCGGAACTGGGCTTGTCCTGCCCCCCGGACATCACCGCCGCCTGCGGCATGGATGCCCTGACGCAACTGCTCGAATCCTATGTGTCCAGCGGTGCCAATCCGATGACCGACGCCCTGGCGGCCAGCGGCCTGGCCGAGCTCGCGGCCAGCCTGCTGCCCGCGGTGCGCCACGGGGATGACCTGGCATCGCGTAGCGGCATGCTCTACGCATCATCGATGTCGGGTCTGACGCTGGCCAATGCCGGCCTCGGTTCGGTGCACGGCCTGGCTTCGCCGCTCGGCGCCTTCTTCCCGATTCCCCACGGCGTGGTCTGCGGCACGCTCGTGCACGAGGCCACCCGCATGAATATCGCCTGCATGCACGATCGGGATCCCGGGAATCCGGCCATGATCAGGTATGCCGAGGCGGGCCGGATCCTGCTGGACAACCCCGACCTGGACGATGAAGCGGCGAGGCGCGCGTTATTGGCGTTGCTGGACGACTGGACGGATATGCTGGCGATGCCGCGTCTTTCGACCTATGGCATGACGACGGCGGATATCCCGCGCATCGTGGCGAATGCTCGCGGCAACAGCATGCGCACCAATCCGATCCGGCTGGAGGACGGGGAATTGGCCGAATTGCTGAAGCGTCGCCTCTAAGCTCCCAAAAACCAGGCTCCCCAAAACCCGCGAATGCGATAAGATGCGCCCATGCACGACGAAGATGGCGATCAGGCGTACCAGACGGCGGCCGAGCAGGCGGTCGATCTGGGGAACAAGCTGGCGGAGTCCGACCCGGATGCCGACCTGTGGGATATCGCGGACGGCATCCTGGCCGGCGCGGTGCAGTACTGGCTGTATTCCCGCCAGCCCTGCGAAGATCCGCGCTGCGAGGATTGTGCCCCCATGCGTACGGCCGAATCACGGATGGCGGCGTTGCGGCAGCTGGTGGAGCAGGCCGCGAGCGACAGCGAATACTATCATTCCCCGCACGACCTGAACGCCGGCCGCGCCTGAGTTCAGGGTTTCGCGGTATCCCCGGCCTTTCCGGCCGCTTCCCCATCGCGGCGCCGGACCAGTTCCGGCCAGGCATCCCGCAGGTATTCGTAGGCCGACCACAGCGTCAGCAGTACGGCGATCCACAACAGAACCAGACCGACCTGCTGCATGGAAAGGCCGGCAATCGGGATATGCAGCAGCAGCAGCGTGATCGCCATCATCTGCACGGCGGTTTTCCATTTGGCGATGATCGATACATGAACCACCGAGGCATGCTGGGCCAGCCACTCGCGCAGGGCTCCGATGGCGATCTCCCGGCCGATGATGACCAGGGCGAGGATGGCGGGCACGCGCTCCGCCTCGACCAGCCATACCAGGGCCGCCGCCACCAGCAGCTTGTCCGCGACAGGATCCAGGAAGCGCCCGAAGGGGGTCACCTCGTCGCGCTTGCGGGCCAGATAGCCGTCCAGCCAATCCGTGAAGGCCGCCACGACGAACAGCAACGAGGACAGGATGTTGCCGCCGTTGCCGGGCAGATAGCAGACGCCGACGAACAGGGGGATCACAACGACCCGGGCCATGGTCAGGCGATTGGAAAGCGTCCACTGCATGATGGGGCGGAATCTAGCGCGTATTCACCGGCCAAGGTAGGGGGGATGTTCGTGCGCAGCGGCCGATCCGGCGGATGGGCGATGCTATCCACAGAATTTGTGGATAAGTCAGTGGATAATTCAGCCGATCTTGGTGCTCTCTATGGTTCCGGCCATGACCGGACGTTCCTGCCTAAAATTTGGCGTTTAAATTAAGATATTGAATATCAATGGGTTATAATGATTCTTTTATGTGCCGACACAGGTGATCGAAGAAAATGTGAAAGTTTTTTCATGATATGCATTTGCCTTGAATAACGCGTATGCCGCGGGCATCTATGGCCTCGCCGCGATCTGGCGCAGGGCTTCGTAGACGGCAACGGCACAGGCCGATGACAGGTTCAGCGACCGGACCTCGGCATCGCCGCGCATCGGGATGCGTACGGGTACCAGTTCGGCCAGGATCGCATCGGGAAGGCCGCGGCTCTCCGGACCGAAGACCAGGGCATCCCCGGCAGAGAACGTGACATCCCAGAGGCTTCGATCCCCCTTGGTACTCAGGGCATACCAGCGGGTGCTTGCCGGCAACGCCGCTTTCATGGAAGGCCAGTCGGCATGATGGCGGACGTCCAGATGCTGCCAGTAATCGAGCCCGGCGCGCTTCAGTTGCCTGTCGGAGACCTCGAAGCCCAGCGGATGCACCATATGCAGCGTGCAGCCGGTGCAGGCACACAGGCGCGCGATATTGCCGGTGTTGGGCGGGATCTCGGGCTGGTACAGGACGATGTGAAGATCGGCGGCATCCATGGTCACGGACATCATTGAAAAAGGCAGGGAACGTTGCCCTGCCTTGTGGATTCGAGGTGAATCAGCTCAGGTGTTCGTCGATGAATTCCACCAGCTTGCCCTTGCTGACGGCACCGACCTTGGTTCCCTGCACATTGCCGCCGCGGAACAGCATCAGCGTCGGAATGCCGCGCACCCCGTACTTGCCGGGGGTGTTCGGATTGTCGTCGATGTTGATCTTGGCAATGGTGATTTCGCCTTGCTTCTCCTCGGCGATTTCATCCAGAATCGGGGCGATCTGTTTGCACGGTCCGCACCACGGGGCCCAGAAATCGATCAGCACGGCGCCGGAGGCCTTCAGCACGTCCTCCTCGAAGCTGTCGTCAGTGACATGGATGATGCGTTCAGATGCCATCGGTTCCTCGTGGTTTCCAGAATGTACGCCTAAGGTAGTCGGGAGAAATAACAGCGTCAACCATGCAGCAGGTCACCCCATTGTTAAGCATTCTGCGGCAACGGATTGCCGATGCCGGCGGCTGGATTCCCTTTGACCGCTACATGCAGGCGGCCCTGTACGAGCCCGGTCTCGGATACTACGAATCGGCGGAAGTCTTCGGCTCCGCTGGCGACTTCGTGACCGGTGCCGATCTCGGTCCGTGGCTGGCGAGGGGCTTTTCGGACCTCGTCGCCTGGGGCTGGGAGGCGCTGGGCCGGCCGGGCGAGTGGTCGCTGATGGAGCAGGGCGGGGGCAGCGGGACGCTGCTGTGCGGTGTGCTGCAGGAGCTTGCCGCGCGGGGCGTGCCGATGCCGTCCCGCATCGTTGCCGTCGAGGCAAGCAGCCGCATGCGCGAACGCCAGCTCCAGGCCTACCAGGCCGCACGGGTGCGAGTGGAACAGGCATCCGCGTTGCACGAGGTGGAGCCGTGCGATGCCTGCATCATGTTCAGCAACGAACTGCCGGATGCTTTTCCGGTCCGTTGCCTGGTCAGGCAGGGGGATCTGCTGCATGAACGCGGGGTCCGTTGGGGGGGCTCGTCGCTGGAATGGGCCGTCAACGACGCCGAGCCCCTGGCGGCTCCCCCCTGGATCGATGCCCGCCTGCAGCAGGCCTGGCCCGAGGGTTATGCGAGCGAATGGAACCCCGGCCTCGAGCCGTGGCAGCGCGAACTCGCACGCGTGGTGCGACGCGGCCTGGTGTTCTGCCTCGACTACGGTTTCAGCCAGCAGGAATATTATCGGCCGAACCGGGTCGACGGCACCCTGATGGCGCATTATCGCCACCAGGCCAGCGGCGACGTGCTCACCGATCCCGGCAGCCGCGACATCACCGCCCATGTCGATTTCACGGCCCTGGCGCACTGGGGGATGGTGCACGGCTTGCAGGCGACGGCATTCATGGGCCAGGGCGCCTGGCTGGCCCAGAGCCCGACGGTCCAGGCAGCCATCGCCTCCCTGGCCGGGTCATCGGACATCGAGGCCATCAAACAGATGGCCCACGTCAAAAGGCTGCTGCTGCCCTCCGGCATGGGAGAGCTCTTCAAATTGTTGATCCAGCGCACAGAAGGCATCGGAGGTGATGCGATCATTCCTCCATTTCTCGGGAGTTTTAACCGGTTGAGGGATATCGTGCCGAATGCAGCATCAGCTTGACATGTCAGAGTTGGAACCAACAATCTCTGAACATATGCAGTGTCCTTCATGCGGTATCCAGAATCCAGGGCATTCGAGTTTTTGCGTCAACTGCGGTGCGGCCATGTTCGGGGACGACAACATGCCCCATTTAGGCCACTACCGGTTGGAGTCCAAACTCGGAGAGGGCGGTATGGGCGTGGTCTACCGCGCCATCGACGAAAAGCTGAGCCGGGAAGTGGCGATCAAGGTGCTGCATCCGCACCTGCTCAAGCATGAGAACCTGAAGGAACGCTTCCGCCGGGAAGCGCGCATGCACGCCAAGATCATCCACCCCAACATCGTCACGCTGCTGTCCCTGTTCGAGGACGGGGACCATATGGCGCTGGTCATGGAGATGATCCATGGCAAGAACCTGAAGGAGTACCTGCGCGAGCATCCGCGGCCGGACCTGGGCGATGTCGTCCGCATCTCCGAGGCCATCCTTTCCGGCCTGGATGCCGCGCACCGGCAGGGCATGGTGCACCGGGACCTGAAGCCGGCCAACGTGATGCTGGCGACCAATGGCGATATCAAGCTGATGGATTTCGGCCTGGCCAAACCCAAGCAAGGCGACGACGACCTGACGCAGAGCGGCGCCACGGTCGGATCTTTCCGCTATATGGCACCCGAGCAGATCCTGAATCAGCCCGTCGATGTGCGCACCGACCTGTATGCCTTCGGCATCCTGCTGTACCAGATGCTGACCGGGAAGCTGCCCTTCGATTCGACGTCCAGCGGCGGTGAGTTCGAAATCATGGAGAAGCAGGTCCGGCACGATCCGACACCGCCGAACGAGCTCAATCCGCTGCTGCCGTCCGAGCTGTCGGAGCTGGTCATCCGCTTGCTGGCCAAGGACAAGGACAGCCGCCCCGGCAACTGCGAGGTCGTGCAGAGGAAACTGCTCGAAATCCTGCAGCAGGCCGAGCGGCTGCGCAGTCATTCCTCGCAGATCATCAAACGCCCCAACATCAAGCCGGAAGAGAACGCCAAGGAGATCGCCCGTGGCCTGATCCGGGCCTGGAGCCGGCAGTTCGTGCGCATGCTGGTCAACGCGGCATGGCAGGCTCGCGTCTGGGCCTGGGAAAAGCCGGTCTCCTACCTCCGGGGCATGCGGCTCCAGCAACGGACAGGCACGGCCTTGTCGGGAGGCATGGCGTCCTTGTCGCAGCGCCTGTCGTCATGGTCGGCGCGCCTATCCGCCGGCCTGCAGCGTTTGAAGGCCGTCAAATGGCAGGGGCCGGTGGTGTGGAGCGGGGTGGCGGTGGTCCTGTTCGCTCTCGGCTGGGTCCTGGTCAGCGTCATCCATGTGGCCGAGCGCCCGGGTGAACAGGCACCGGTCGCATCCTCAGCCGACAAGCCCCGGAAGACGCAGGTGGCCCAAACGCAGGCCGACAAGAAGCCGTCTCCGACCCACGCCGAACCGGCCGCCGCTCCGGCGGCGAAGAAGGCCGAGCCCACACCGCCGCCGCAGAAGGTCGCCGAGGCCGCCCGCGAAGCGCCGAAGCCGAAGCCAAAGCCGGCGCCCCGGCACAGGACGGTCAGAAAGCGTAAGCCGGCGCCGCGCCATCCCGTCGCGTCGGCCGACAGCAGTGCCTCGGTCACCTACAAGGTTTCCTACAAGATCCGCAACAGCGAGGCCGACGACATCGATCCCCACAAGCCGAACGAATTCCGCGGTGGCAGCCGCCTGTATTTCCCGTCGCTGAAGGATAACCGGACGGACTTCTTCCGCGCATACAAGAAGGGCTGGGTGCGGCTGTATTTCGACCGGCCCGTGCACCTGTCCGCGATCAGGATCCACAGGCTCAGCATCGGTTCGGGCGACTTCAAGGGCGGCAAGATCGAGCTGGCCGTGCAGAACGATCGCGGGCGCTGGACCGTGGTGTTCCGCCGCACGAACAGGGATATCGGCTCCCCGTTGCTGATCCATGGCGCCCCGGCCGCCATGGCGCAGGTGAAGGGGGTGCGGCTGCGCTTTACCTCCCCCGAGCCACTGACCGTGGGCCCCATCGATTTGCTGCCATAAGTGAACCAGCCCTTGGTTGAATCCGGTTTGGCGGAACGCATCCTCCCCGGCGGGGAGGTCGCCGTGCGCACCGCCACCGGGATCTGTCTCGTGGCCAATGCCGTGCCGGGTGATCACCTGGATATCCGCATCGAGGATCGCAGGCGCGGTGCCTGTCGTGGGCGTATCCAGCGCCTGCAGACTTCCTCCGCGGAGCGCGTGGCCGAGCCGCGCTGCCCGGCGGCCCATGCCTGCGGTGGTTGCGCCCTGCAGTACGTCCGTCCGGCATACCAGGCCCAGGTCAAGAACGGCTGGGTCCGCGATGCGTTCGCGCCGTATCTAGGGCCGCATTCATCATTCGAGGGGATCACGGCCGATGATGCCGTCCCCGGCAGCCGCCGGCGCATCCGCTGGTGGCGGGGCGAGGATGCACAGGGGGCCTACTGGGGCTTCCATGCCCGGGCCAGCCACGACGTGGTGCGCCACAGCGCCTGCATGGCCGTCACGCCGCGCATCCGGCAGCTGCACGATGTGCTGCAGGGGCTGACCCTGCCCGGCATCGAATCCGTGCAGGTGACCGAACTGGCGGACGGCATGCACGTGGTCCTGGAAGGGCCCGGATGCCCCGGTACCGATGACCTGCCGCAGGTCATGGACGGCTTGCCGGTGCAGCTCTGGCAGCGTTCGGGAAAAGACCTGTCGCCGGTGAACCGGCCGGTGCTCGAACTGCACGACCGGCTGCCGGCAGGCGGCGGATGGATCGACCTGGCCTCCGGCCCGGACGACTTCATCCAGGCCAGCCGGGCCGGCAACGAGGCCATGATCCGCCAGGTCCAGGCCTGGAGCGACGGGGCAAGGCGGGTGGGGGACATGTTCGCCGGCTTCGGGAACCTGTCGCTGCCGCTTGCCGCGGCCATCAAGGCGGACGTGATCGGCGCGGAGGTCCGGCATGCAAGCGTGACGGCGGCCAACAAGTCCGCACGCAGGCTGGGACTGGATGCGCGCTATGTGCAGGCGGACCTGTTCGGCCATTTCGATCTGTCGCCGTTCACCGGCATGGACGTGCTGATCATCGACCCGCCGCGCAAGGGCGCGAGAAAGATCTGCCAGTCCCTGCCCATCCTGCTGCCCAGGAAGATCGTCCTGGTCTCCTGCGACATCGCAGCCGGGGCGCGCGATGCCGCCATGATCGCGCGCCATGGATATCGCCTCGAGGCGGTGCGGGTGCTGGACATGTTTCCGTTCGCCGGCCACGTCGAGGCCATGAGCCTGTGGGTGCTGTGAAGCGCCATCTCACGCTGACCCTGGCGTTGATGCTGGCGATGGTCCTGGTTGCCGGTTGCAGCCGGCACCATCCCGAGCCCGGCGAGATCCGGGTGGGACTGGCCCAGGCCCCGATGACGCTGGATCCGCGCTATGCCACGGACGCCGCGTCGATCCGGGTGCAGGAACTGGTCCATCGCGGCCTGGTGCGCCTGGACGACCGCTTCATGCCGCAGCCGGACCTGGCGCGCGCGTGGGAGCATCCGACGCCATTGCTGTGGGTCTTCCATCTGCGTCCCGGCATCCGCTTCCACGACGGGACGCCGCTGACGTCCCGCGATGTGGCGGCCACGCTGGAATCCATCCTGGACCCGGCCATGGCCAGCCCCTTGCGCAGCGGCTTTTCCGCCATCCAGTCCATCGACCCCACCGATCCGCTGACCCTGAAGATCATCCTGGCCCACCCGGATGCCTCGTTGCTGACGCGCCTGGCGGTGGGCATCCTGCCGGCCGCATTGGCCCGTGGCCCGCAGCTGGCCCGCCGCACCGTCGGGTGCGGCCCGTTCATGCTCCGGTCCTGGGACGAGAACGGCCTGGTGCTGGAGCGCGTCGATGCATCTTCGGAGCCGGGGCAGGTGCGGCAAATCCGTTTCGTCGAGGTCAAGGATCCCGTGACCCGTTGCCTGAAGCTGGTCAACGGCGAGATCGACCTGATCGAGAACGACCTGCCGCCCCGCTTGCTGCCCTATCTGGCAGCCCACAGGAACCGGGTGACGCTGGAAAGCGCGCCGTCCACGACCTTCAGCTACCTGGGGCTGAACCTGCAGGATCCGGCGCTTTCCGACGTGCGCGTGCGCCGCGCCCTGGCCCTGGCCATCGACCGGGAGAAGCTGAAAGACGCGCTGTTCTCCGGCATGCCGGTGCTGGCGGAGACGATCCTGTCGCCGCAGCACTGGGCCTACACCAAGCTGCCGGTACGGCCCTACGACCCGGCCGAGGCCGAGCGCCTGCTGGACGAGGCCGGCCTGCGCCCAAACAAGGACGGCATCCGCCTGGTCCTGAACTACAGCACCAGCACCGACCCGACCCGCCTGAACATGGCCACGGCCATCGCGTCCATGTGGCGCCGCATCGGCGTCGAGACCCATGTCCGCTCCATGGAGTGGGGCGGGTTCTACGCCCGCATCAAGCAGGGGAACTTCCAGGTGTTCTCGCTGTCCTGGGTCGGCATCGTCGACCCGGATATCTACCGCTGGGTGCTCTCCTCCTCGATGTGGCCGCCCAAGGGCGCCAACCGCGGCCGCTACAGCAACCCCGAGGTCGACCGCTGGCTGGATAAGGCCGCCGAGACCGAGAACCGGCAGGCCAGGGCGGCGCTGTACGCCAAGGTGGAGCGGAAGATGTGGCAGGACGTGGTCTATATCCCGCTGTGGTACGACCCGGTGATCGTGGCCTACGGCCCGCGCGTGTCGGGCTTCCGCCTCCATGCCGATGGCAGCCTCCGCGGCCTGGCCGACGTGCACCTGAAAAATTAAGGCATCCCCGATTTCCTTGGGAACATCTGACCGTCGTTGTTCGGCCAAAAGCAGTCATTCAAGAAGAGATAATTATCTAGACATCAGGACGAACTCTTCGGATCAGTTCTGCATATTGATGAAGCCCTCTTTTTTCGAGCTCTTCCACGAAAACTGGCCATGGCGGAATATTTGAATAATACGGCGTTGGTCCAGTGGACAAACCGCCTCCAGGGCCCGTGGACAAACCGCCTCCAGGGCCCGTGGACAAACCGCCTCCAGGGCCCGTGGACAAACCGCCTCCAGGACCAGTGGAAAGTCCGCCTCCAGGACCAGTGGACATGCCACCCCCAGGACCAGTGGAAAGTCCGCCTCCAGGGCCCGTTGAAGCTCCTCCACCGGGACCTGTCGACAAGCCACCACCCGGACCAGTTGATTTCCCGCCATTAGGGCCAGTGCTCAAATTTCTGGGCCAACCTTTGTTTCTATTCATATTAAGTCACCTGACTGAAGATAATAATTATACTTGTACAGTCGCTATAAATACTTTCTCAGCGGCATCGCGTTTTTCTGATGGATTAAAAACCATAGGTAAATCAGCGTAGGATTTAGCAAGCCTATATAGAGGGTTATCTTGGGTGATGATAAATAGCTTGTTCTTTGGAAGGCCATAAAAATCTACTAAATATTTAGCTGTAGCTAAAATTAGAAGGTCGACAATACTTGTGTCTCCTCCATATTTTTTCTTATTTTTACAGCTCTTCTCGAAAAATCTGTCAACACTTATAATAATATCTCTGTTAGTTTGGATGTCGTGATATCTTATTGAGCGCATGCTCTTTCTTGCTTCCTTCGCACTTAATGTGACGTCTTTCGCCAAAGCATCCTTAGCATGACTATACGAACTTGCATTAGTGAAGATGTCTTCTGCATTGTAATACTTCTTCGCAAGGACCTTGAATGCTTCTGCAATACAGATATCAAGGATATATACGCGAGCTCGATCACTATCCAGTTGTTCTTTTATTCGCTTCCACCATTCTTTCGCTCTTTTGACGCGCTGCTTCTCTTTGGCATCTGATATTTTCCTTTCATTGATATGACGATTCGCAAGAAAATTTGCATCAACGAGATAGTAAACCCTTTCGCCTTTCTTTACTTCAATCGCTCGTTTTTGTTTAGTCATATCCCTGCCTAGGTGCCTTTTCTCTGATACATCATAGTCTATGAGGATTGATTTATCTGAATGACCGCTTATGGCCGAAAGCAGCCGCTCGGCCAGATGCGTATTATGGACCAATCTGGCCACCC
>CAZBLR010000017.1:0-40412 GCA_964492895.1 uncultured Zetaproteobacteria bacterium
TGGGGGCATGGCTGGGGGCATGGACGGCACTCTCCGGTTGCGGATGGGGCGCAAACTTAGCAATTCGCAGGTCCCGCCTCAATGTGCGGCGGCCACGAATTGCCTGTTGCCTGCGCCGGCACCGAGGCTAGCCTGAACGACCCCGATGAGCACCTCCTCCCTGAACGAAGCCCAGTACGCCGCCGTGTTCCACCGCAAGGGACCGCTGCTGGTGCTGGCCGGCGCCGGCAGCGGCAAGACGCGCGTGATCACCGAGCGCATCGCCGCCCTCGTCGAGCGCGACGTGCCGCCGGATGCGGTGACGGCGGTGACCTTCACCAACAAGGCGGCCCGCGAGATGCGCGAGCGCCTGGCCAAAAGGCTCGGCGAGCGCGCCGATGGACTGCGCATCTGCACCTTCCACGCCCTGGGCCTGCAGATGATCCGCCGCCATGCCGAGCACGTCGGGCGGCGGCCGAACCTGTCGGTGTTCGCCGAGACCGAGCAGGCGGCGGCGCTGCGCAGCGTGCTGCAGGACATGGCGCTGCCGGCCGACGCCGAGCAGGTCAAGATCATCCTGAGGCGCATCTCGGCGGCCAAGAACGGCATGGACGGCGGCGATGCGTCACTGGCCGCGATCCGCGAGCGCTACGATGCACTGCTCACGCGCATGAACGCGGTGGACTTCGACGACCTGATGGTGCTGCCGATCCGGCTGCTCTCCGGGCACGACGACGTGCTGAGCTACTGGCGCGAGCGGGCGCGGCATTTCCTGGTCGACGAATACCAGGACAGCAGCCGCGTGCAGTACGAGCTGGTGCGCCTCTTGGTGCCGCCCGACGGCAACCTGACCGTGGTCGGCGACGACGACCAGTCGATCTACGGCTGGCGCGGGGCCGAGGTGCAGAACCTGTTCCTGCTCGACCGGGACTATCCCGGATTGACGGTGATCCGCCTGGAGGAGAACTACCGCTCCACCGGCCACGTGCTCGGGGCGGCCAACAGCCTGATCGCCCACAACAGCGGCCGCCTCGGCAAGCAATTGCGCTCGAACATCGGCCACGGCAAGCCGGTGCGCATCTGGGAATCGGCGAACCCCGAGGACGAGGCCGAGCGCGTGGCCGCCGACATCCGCGCCCGCCATGCGTCGGGCGCCGAGCGCTGGGGGGATTTCTCGGTGCTGTACCGCGCCTCCTACCAGGCCCGTCCGATCGAGATCGCGCTGCGCGAGGCCGAGATCCCGTACCATGTCAGCGGCGGGCTGTCGTTCTTCGACCGCGCCGAGATCCAGGACGTGCTGGCCTACCTGCGCCTGGTCGCCAACTTCGGCGACGACATGGCCTTCATGCGCGCGGTCTCCCGGCCGCGGCGCGGCATCGGCGACAAGGCGCTGGGCGATCTCGGCGAGTTCGCGCATTCCCGGCAATGCTCGCTGCTGGAGGCCTGCCTCGACGACGAGTTGCCGGGCAATCGTGTGGAGACGCTGCGCGCCTTCGGGCGCACGATCGTGGACATCGAGCACGCCTTCCTGCACGGCAACGCCGACGAGGCCTTCGCGGCGCTCATGGCCGCCACCGGCCTGAAGGCGGCGATCGAGGCGGCGGCCGCCGACGAGAAGGAACTGGAGCGGCGGCTCGGCAACGTGGCCGAGCTCGAGCGCTGGTGGATCCGCCATGCCGAGGGCGGCGGCAAGCTCGACGCCTTCCTGCAGGGCCTGCAGCTGTGGTCGGACAGGGACGAGGATCCGGGCAACCAGGTGCGGCTGATGACCGTGCACGCGGCCAAGGGCCTGGAGTTCGCGCATGTCTACGTCGTGGGCATGGAGGACGGCAGCTTCCCGCACCGCAACGCCGTCGAGGAGAACCGCATGGAGGAGGAGCGGCGGCTGATGTACGTGGCGATGACGCGGGCCCGTTTCCGCCTGACGCTGAGCGCCTGCCGTTCGCGCCGGCGCTACGGGTCCGACGAGTCGTGTGCGCCGTCGCCGTTCCTGGGCGAGATCGATCCCGTGAACCTGAGCTGGGTGGACCGGGACACCGAGTCCGACGATGCCAAGGAGGAGGCCGCCACGCACATGGATGCGATGCGCGCGATGCTGACGCGCCTGTCGTCCTAGGGCCGGGCCCCGTTACGAGAACTGGCCGGAACCGGACGAGAAATCGATCTGCTTGGTGGCTTCCATGCTGGCCGGCACCACCTTGCACAGGCTGTAGTTCGGGCCGGTCTTGGTCACCTCGATGACCTTGAAATAGCTGCTCTTGCCGTTCTGCGCCAGCACGAAGGTCATGGTGCGGAAGATCTTGTTGTCCGGGAAGATCACCGTATGGAACTTCTTGCCCGGCTTGACCAGCACCGGCCAGGAACGGCTTTCGGTCATCTCCCGGTCATCGCTGTTGCCGCCGAGCATCTGGCCCTTGAACAGCCGGAATTCCTTGCCGAAGAACTCGATGCCCATGCGCTGCTCGCCGGGCTTGGGCTCCTTGATCCAGCGGATGAAGCCGAGCATCGGCTCGTTGCGGTGCGGCGCCCAGTTCAGGCCGATGATCGTGTTGACGCCGAGCGGCATCGGCTTGCCGTTCGGGCGTTCCAGGCCGACGCCGTTGCTGCTGATATTGGCCACCATCCATGCATCGTCGCCGAGATCCGCCGTCGGGGCGTATTCGTAGTCACTGGCGATCAGGTTCGTGAAGGCCTCGACGAAGGATTTGCGCGGGTTCCATTCGAGCACGACGCGCGTGCCCGTGTAGTCCTTGCGGTCCGGTCCGCGCGGTTTGGTGCGCACGGCATCCAGGATGGCGTTGCCGCCGACGATGGTGGTGTGCAGGGCCTCTTCGGTGAACAGGTCCGATTTCTGGGAGTCGGTGCTGTGCATGACGTTCTCGACGCGGTTGACGGCGGTGACCAGCCGGTCGATGAACATGTCCATGGGGATGGCGATGCAGTCGGAACTCGCCGGCGACGGCACCTTGGACACCACCTTGCCCGGGTCGTTGGGCCGGGACAGGGAGATGATCATGACCGTATGGTCCGGGATGTCCGGGGCCGGCTCGTCCTTGCGGCACAGCAGCGGCTTGAGCACCACGATATGGTGCTGCAGCTCCTTCCAGGTCATCTTCTGGTCGGCGTGGGATTTGCCGAAGAAATCGAGCATGCGCAGCATCTCGTGCGTGCAGATGCTGCGGTACAGGCGATCGCGCTCGGCCAGCGCGTCGTCCGTCAGCAGCGGCACGATGGTGAGCCCGAGCCGGGCCAGGTCGAACACCTGCCGGGTGGCGATGACCGCCGGCGCCTGGTAACGCTCCAGCGACATGCGCAGCAGCTTGACGGCCAGGTCGATGGCGCTGGCGACCATGTCGACGAGAATGCGGTAATAGGAGGGCTGGGTGCGCGCCGCCTTCTGCACCATGTCCACGCCGATCTTGTGCGCATTGAGCACGGCCGCGGTCATCTCGGCATCGAACAGCTCCAGCTCCTTCTCGAAGCGGTTCAGCACCTTGAGCCGGAAATGCAGCGGGATCAGCGGGTTGGAGTTCAGGCGCGCCAGGTAGGCCTTCATGCTGCGGCGCAGCTCGGCGGTCTGGTCCGGGTCGCCGGCGATGTATTTCGTCAGCCGGTTCTCGATATCGACGAAGGGCAGGGTCAGCGCATCGGTCAACAGCTCGGCCTTGCCGAGTTCCAGCTTCTGCGGGTGCAGACGCAGGTCGGTGTCCAGCTCGAGCGAAGCTGCCGACTCGAACAGCCGCTGCATGTCGGTAGATGTCGGTTTGTCCGCGGCCATCGCCCGTTATTTCACCCGGCCAGTGCCCATGAAATCCCCTCCTGTACGTGAGTCCACTTACTCATAGCCCATGGCACCTTGCTCTGTCAAAATCTATTCGCCGGTGCGGATGCGATCGACCAGTTGGCGCACCGTCGGGATGAATCCCTTGGCGTAGAACGGGTCCTCGGCGAAGCGGTAGGCCGCGTGGCCTGCGAACATCAGATGCTCGTCCGGTTCGGCGCCATGCGCGATTTCCTGCAGGGTCTTCTGGATGCAGAAGCTGCGCGGATCGGCCTTGCGCCCGGTGGTGCCCCGCTCGTTGGTGGCCCAGTTGCTGAACAAACACTGCGACAGGCAGCCCATGCAGTCCAGCTGATCCTTGCGGATCTCCTGGGCTTTCTCGGGGGTGACGAAGATCAGGGTGGAGTCCGGCGTGGACAGCGCCTTGGTGAAGCCGTCGTTGATCCAGCCCTCGGCCCGCCGCTTGTCCTGCTTGGTGACGTAGACGGTGCGGTTGCGCACGCCGTAGACGAACGGCATCACGTGGTCGCCGGCCGGATGGTCGACGAAGGCGATCTCGCGGTCGGAGCGCTCGTACAGCTCGTGCAGGAAGTGGTTGTACACGGCCGACGAATAGAAGCCGGTCGGCGAGAAGCGGTGCAGCTTGACGTCGCCGCGCTTGAGCTTCAGCAGCCGCTGCTTCCAGGCGTCCGAGATCGGGCTTTCCTGCGTCAACAGCGGCCGGGTGCCGAACTGGAAGGCGACCGGACCGATCTCCGGGTTGTCGATCCAGTCGGCCCATTCCTTCAGGGCCCAGACGCCGCCGGCCATGATCACCGGCACCGTGGTGAGCCCGAACTCGTTCATCGTCCTGCGCAGCTCGGCCACGCGCGGATAGGGGCCTTCGGGCTTCTCCGGGTCCTCGGCATTGGACAGGCCGTTGTGCCCGCCGGCCAGCCACGGGTCCTCGTAGACCACGCCGCCCAACAGCTCCGGGTACTTGCGGTAGGAGCGCAGCCACAGGGCGCGGAAGGCGCGGGCCGAGGATACGATCGGGTAGTAATGCACGCCGTACTCGGCGGCCAGCGGGGCCAGCCGGAAGGGCATGCCGGCGCCGCAGGTGACGCCATGGATCAGGCCCTTGGCGCCCGACAGCACGCCGTGCAGCACCCGCTCCGAGGAGGCCATCTCCCACAGCACGTTCATGTGGATGCGCCCCTCGCCGCCGGACAGGTCGTGGGCGATCTTCGCCTGGCTGATGCCGCCCTCGATGGAGTACGCGATCAGCTCCTCGTGGCGCACCTTGCGGCTCTTGCCGTTGTACACCAGCGGCACGATCTCGCCATGCGCGTCGACCTTGTCGGCATTGACGGCCGAGAAGGTGCCGACGCCGCCGGCGGCGGCCCAGGCGCCGGAGCACTGGCCGGTGGATACGGCGACACCCTTGCCGCCCTCGATCAGCGGCAGAACCTCCTTGCCCGAGATATTCAGCGATGGCAGGTGAAACGACATGATGCTCCCTTATCCCGGCCCGTGCGGCCACGCGGCAATCGTACATCACATGTTCCGCATGTGACAGGGTCCCGAGGGCCGGTCGCGGGCCTTTCCGGGCACGGGTTCAGAACGAGAGCTCGAAGCGCAGCAGGCCGACACGCACCGGCGGCGCCCCCGCCGTGCCGCCGGGATCATTGATCCACTGGAACGAGGGCTGGATGGCTATGGAGGACGAAATCACGGCGCGGTAGGTCAGCTCGATCGTGTTCTCGGCGCCGTGATGCGTGACGGCCCTGGCCAGTCCCAGGCCCAGCCTGTCCTGATCACGTGACGGCAACGGGCCCGTCACGTGCAGTCCCAGGCCCAGGAAACGCGTCACGGCATTGCGCGCCGGCGGCACCCAGCCCAATTGCACGAAGGCGCCGATCCTCGTGGTGCCGATGGCGGCCAGCTGCTGGTCGGCCAGCACGTAGACCCCGTAGTCGCCCTGGTAGACGCGGCCGCCGTAGGCCTTGGCCGCCGTGTGCAGCCATGCCCCGAGCCTGTAACGCGCGGTCGGGTGGATAAAACCCGTTTCCGCCATCCACATCTGGCCTTCGCGCGCGGACAGCTTCCGGGTCTGCGGATCGCCGTCGAAGTCGGCGAGTTGCACGTACCAGTGGGGAAGGGGACGGATGCGAATGCGCGCCGCCCATCCCGGCTGTGGATAGCCGGAGGTGGGCACGTTGGCGGACATCTCCGGGGCGATGCCAAACGACGAATTGAGGAACAGGCCGCTGTATTCGGATACATGGAATTCCCGGTTCAGGTCGCGCAGGCCGGCGAGCAGGGACAGCTTGCCGTGCATCAGCTGCTGCTCGTACCAGGCCTCTTCGAGCAGGATCTGCCCGGGAGCCTCGATGTTGCTGGCCACCTGCAGATCGCCGATCACATGCCGGGACAACTGGTCGCCGTGGATGCGCATGCCCTCAATGTACAGGGTGCCGCCCGGCCACAGGCCGGCCTTGGCGGTATCCACGGTGAGCGACAGGTTCAGCACGTCGTGGTAGGCGGTTTTCAGCCGCGGGGACACCTGCCCGGGATCGTAGTTGCGCTCGAATTCGCCGATGTACGCGCCGGCCAGCGTCAGGCCGGGAACGGCGTCGGCCCCGGCGGCAGGCGGGGTCACGCACAAGGCGCCGGCCATGCCGATGGCGGCCAGCCATGCGCGCCGGAATTGGGCCCAGGTCGATGTTGCCGTCATCGCGTCATGGCCGGTCCGGCGGCAGGCCCCGGCGTCAGAGAAACAGGTGGTAGGCCGGATTCCCCGATTCGTCCACATAGGGATAGTCCAGGTCGTCGAGGAAGCTCTGGAAGGCCTTGGCATCGTCGTCCGGGACCTCCATGCCGACCAGCACCCGTCCGTAGGCGGCGCCGTGGTTGCGGTAGTGGAACAGCGAGATGTTCCAGCGCCCGGCCGCCTTGGTCAGGAAATCGAGCAGCGCCCCGGGACGCTCCGGGAATTCGAAGCGGTACAGGCGCTCGTGCTGCACCAGGTTGCTGCGCCCGCCGACCATGTGGCACAGGTGCAGCTTGGCCAGCTCGTTGTTCCTGAGGTTCAGCACCGCATAGCCGTGGCCTTCCAGCATGGCCTGGATCCCGTCCCCCTCGCTGGGGCCGGAGGTGCGGATGCCGACGAAGATATGGGCCTCGTCGCGCCCGGACAGGCGGTAGTTGAACTCGGTGATGCCGCGCCGGCCGATCAGCCTGCAGAAATCGAAGAAGGCGCCGGGCCGCTCCGGGATGGTCACGGCGAACACCGCCTCGCGCTGCTCGCCGAGCTCGGTGCGCTCGGCCACGTGCCTGAGGCGGTCGAAGTTCATGTTGGCGCCGCTGTTGACGCAGGCCAGCGTCTGGCCGCGGACGCCGTCCCGGGCGATGTAGTGCTTCATGCCCGCCAGCCCCAGCGCCCCGGCCGGCTCGACGATGGAGCGGGTATCCTCGTAGATGTCCTTGATGGCGGCGCAGATCTCGTCGGTGTCGACGAGCACGATCTCGTCCACGTAGCGCTGCACCAGATCGAAGGTGATCTCGCCGACCTGCTTGACCGCCACGCCGTCGGCGAAGATGCCGACCTGGTCGAGCACGATGCGCTTGCCGGCCTTGACCGAATCGTGCATGGCCGCCGAATCGGCCGGCTCGACGCCGATGATCTTGGTGTGCGGCGACATCTGCTTCAGGTAGACGGCGATGCCGGCGATCAGGCCGCCGCCGCCGATCGGCACGAACACGGCATCCAGATCGCGCGGCGTCTGGCGCAGCATCTCCTCGGCGACGGTGCCCTGGCCGGCGATGACCAACGGATCGTCGTAGGGATGCACGTAGCTCAGCCCCTGCTCCTGCTGCAGCAGGGCGGCATGGGCGCTGGCGTCCGAGTAGCTGTCGCCGTGCAGCACCACCTCGCCGCCGAGGCTCTGCACCGACTGCACCTTGATGTCGGGCGTCGTGCTCGGCATGACGATGACGGCCCGGCAGCCGCGTTTCCTGGCGCTCAGGGCCACGCCCTGCGCATGGTTGCCGGCCGAGGCGCAGATGACGCCGCGGGCGCATTCCTCGTCGCTCATGTGCGCGATCTTGTTGTAGGCGCCGCGCAGCTTGAACGAGAATACCGGCTGCAGGTCCTCGCGCTTGAACAGGATCTCGTTGTGCAGGCGCGCCGACAGCCCGGGCGCCAGCTCCAGCGGCGTCTCCCGCGCCACGTCGTAGACGCGTGCGTGTTCGATGGCTTCGAGGTATAACTTGGGCATGCGCGTTCATCACCTGGATCGATCGTAGATGCAAACCGGGCGAGCCTATCAAATCCAGATGCCCGGAGACAGGGCCGACCGGGGGCTGACGTATGCCGAGGCCTGCTTCGAGACCTTCCGCGTCATCGATGGCGCCGTGTTCCGCTGGCCGGCACACGCCGGACGCCTGCAGTGCGGCGCCGCCGCCTTCGGCCTGGATTTCGCGGCCGACGCGGCCCTCATCGAGGCCTGCCTCGGCGCGGCGGCGGAGGCCGGGGGCGATGCCCTCGTGCGCATCACCCTGACCGGCGGCGAGGCGCCGTGGGGACTGCACGCGCGGGCGGCGCGGCCGAACGTGCATATCCAGGCCATGCCCTATGCGCGCAAGCCGAGCGATGCCGTGCTGCGCGCGGTGGACTGGCCGTTTCCGCCGAAGCCGCGGCCGGCCAAGTTCACCGGCGATTACGCCGAGGGCCTGCGTGCCCTGACCGGCTGGCGCCGACAGGGCCTGCTGGCGGACGACGAGGAGCCGCTGGTCTGTGCGGGCGGGCGCGTCCTCGGTACGCTGGCCGCCAACGTGCTGCTGTATTGCGACGGGCGCTGGGGGACCCCGGATGACGGCCCGGGCGTGCTGCCGGGCACCGTGCGCCAGGCCCTGCTCGAGGCGGGGATCGTCCATGCCGGCCCGTGCCCGGCATCGTGGCTGGCCGATTGCGCTGCGATGGCCCTGGTCAATGCCGGATCCTTCGTGCGGCCGGTGGCATCGGTCGACGGGCGGATGCTCGATACGGCCGCAGCGCGCTTCGCGCCGCTGTGGCAGGCGCTGCGCGGCGAGCCGGGGGTGCCGGCATGAGGCGCCTGGGCCTGTTCGCATTGATCGGCGTGGCGCTGGTCGCGGTTTCGTACCTGGGCTGGGTCTACGGCCGCAGCACGGCGCCGGCGGCGCCGGTGACGGTGGTGATCGAGCGCGGCGCCAGCAGTGCGCGCATCGCCGCCCAGCTGAAGCGGGCCGGCGTCATCGATCATGCCTGGGCCTTCGATGCCCTGGTGCGCCTGACGGGCCAGTCGGGGCGCCTGCGCAGCGGCTATTACCATTTCGAGGGGTCCGCCAGCATCCCGCACGTCATGGAACGCATGCTGCGCGGCGACGTCATGCGCTTTTCGGTGACCATCCCGGAGGGACTGCGCACCGACGAGGTGCTGGCCATGCTGGCGTCCGAGACCGGCACCCCTGAACAGGCGTGGCAGCAGGCGCTCGACAAGCTGCTGCCCAAGGGCAAGCAGGAGGGGCGGCTGCTGCCGGAGACCTACGATTACGAGAAACCGGTGGATCCCGGGGCGATGCTGGCGCGCATGATCAAGGCCCAGGACAAGGTGCTGGCCGCCGCCGTGGCCAGCGAGCCGGGCACCGATACCGCCAACCAGATCCGCATCATCGCCTCGATCATCGAGAAGGAGACGCACCTGGACAAGGAACGGCCGCTGATCGCCGCCGTGATCTACAACCGGTTGCAGAAGCACATGCCGCTGCAGATGGACCCGACGGTGATCTACGGCATCTGGGCCACCGAGGGCAGCTTCTCCGGCAACCTGCACAAGGCCGACATGCAGCGCGACACGCCGTGGAACACCTATACCCGCCGCGGCCTGCCGCCGACACCGGTCTGCAACCCGGGCAAGGCCAGCATCGAGGCCGCGGCCAATCCGGCCGAGGTCGATTACCTGTATTTCGTGGCCGACGGCACCGGCGGCCACGCCTTCGCCTCGACGATGGCCCAGCACGAGGCCAACGTGCAGCGATGGATCCATATCTATCATGAGCAGGAGCAGGTGCGGCAAAAGGACGCCAAGGGTGAGTGAGCGCGATACGGTCATCGTCACGGTGCGGGTGCCGCCGGCCCGGGCCGTGCTGTTCCAGGGCATCCTGAACGGCGAGGATGGGCTGGCGGTGATGCGCAGCCTCGATGCCGGTGACCGCAGCCTGCACGAGCTGTGGACGGTGCCCGCACAATTGCCGGAGCTGTACGCCTGGCTGGCCTCGCTGCCGCCGGGGCTGGACGTGCATGTCGTCGGCGAACGGCCGTACCGTTAGGGAGGAAGGCGTGGAACGGTTTATCTCCTTCGAGGGCGTGGACGGCTGCGGCAAGAGCACCCAGCTGGGCCTGCTCGCCGACTGGCTCAAGCAGCATGGACAGGGGGTGTGCACCACCTTCGAGCCAGGCGACACGGACCTGGGCCGGCACATCCGCGAGCTGTTGATGCATGGTGCCGCGCCGGCGCCCCAGGCCGAGCTGTTCCTGTTCCTGGCCGACCGGGCCGAGCACGTGGCCGAGGTGATCCGGCCGGCGCTGGGGCGCGGCGATTGGGTGCTGTGCGACCGCTATACCGATTCCACACGCGCCTACCAGCTGGCCGGGCGCGCCCTGGGCGGCGATCTCGGGCCGCTGCTGGCGGCGGCCGAGGCGGGCGTGGTCCCCACGTGCACCGTGTGGCTGGACCTGCCGGTCGAGCAGGCCCTGGCGCGCATGGCCAGCCGGGCCGCCGCCGGAGGGCGGGCCACGCGCATGGACGAGGAGTCGCTGGCCTTCCACCGGCGCGTGCAGGCGGGGTTCGAGGCCATCTGCCGGCAGGAACCCGGACGGGTGCTGCGCGTGGCGGCCGACGCCGACATCGGGACCGTGCAGCAGCGCATCCGCCAGGCACTGGCCGACCGGCTGGGGACGGCATGGCCGCGCTGATGCCGGAGCTGGTCGGACACGATGCGGCGATGGCCCGCTTCATGCGCACCATGCACGAGGGGCGGCTGCACCATGCCTGGCTGCTGTACGGCATGCGCGGCGTGGGCAAGTCCATGCTGGCGGCCCGCATGGCGGCCACCTACCTGTGCGATGCACCGACGGCGCACGGCCCCTGCGGCGCATGCCACGGTTGCCGCATCGGTGCCGCCGGTGCCCACCCGGACATGCGCCTGGTGGCGCTGGAGGAGGGCAAGCGCGATATCAGCATCGAGCAGGTGCGGGAGCTGCTGGCCTTTCTATCGCTGTCGGGCAGCGAGAGCATACGCCGCGTCGTGGTGCTGCAGGACGCCGAGCAGCTGAACGTGCAGGCGGCCAACGCCCTGCTGAAGGGTCTGGAGGAGCCGGCCCCCGGCAGCCTGCTGTTGATCGTCTGCAACGACCTGATGCGCCTGCCGGCGACGATCCGTTCCCGCTGCATGCTCGAGCACTGTGCGCCGCTGAATGATACGGACATGCGCCGCGTGCTGGCCGGCATGGACATCGACGCCGCGTTCTCGGAGCTGGTGCTGCATCTGGCCCATGGCTGCCCGGGGCGGGTGCAGTGCCTGACCGACGCGCGCATCGGCGAGGCGCTGCTGGCCTGGCAGCGGCTGACCGCGGACATCGCGGCGACCGATCTCGGCGCCGTCCAGGACTGGATGGGCAGGCACCTCGATGCCGTGCCGCATGCGCTGGTAGCCGACATCGTACTGGACCACCTGCAGGATCAATTGCAGGCATCGCTGCTGGCCGGCGGCCGGGACGGCTATCCGGACGACGTGTTCGATGCGGCCGAGGGGCTGGCCCGCTGGCCGCAGGCGGTGCAGCGCCATTCGCTGAGGCCGGCCACGTCCCTGTTCGCGCACATGATGCAGCTGCGCCGGGTGCTGAAGGCCGCTGCCTGAGCCCGGGGCGTGGCCTTTGCCCGCCGGGCGGCTAGACTGCGGCCAGCGATGCGAGGCCAGCGATGCGAGGCCAGCGATGCGAGGAGACGGCCCCGAACCATGACCTACTACGTCACGACCCCGATCTACTATGTCAACGACGAGCCGCACCTGGGCCATATCTACACGACCATCGCCGCCGACGTGCTGGCGCGCCATGCCAGGCTCAAGGGCGAGGACGTGTTCTTCCTGACCGGCGTCGACGAGCACGGCCAGAAGGTGCAGCAGGCGGCGGAGGCCCGCGGCGTCAGCCCGATCGAGCTCGCGGACAGCGTCGTGGCGCGCTACCGCGACCTGTGGCCGCAGCTGTCGATCAGCAACGACGATTTCATCCGCACCAGCTCCGAGCGGCACAAGCAGGGCGTACAGGCGATGTGGCGGCTGCTGGCCGATTCGGGCCACCTGTACAAGGGCGTGTACGAGGACTGGTACTGCGTGCCCTGCGAGACCTACTGGACCGAGACCCAGCTCAAGGATGCCGGAAGGCTGGAGGACAAGACCTGCCCGGACTGCGGCCGGCCGGTGCAGAAGGTGCAGGAGGAGTCCTATTTCTTCCGCCTCAGCGCCTTCCAGGACCGGCTGCTGGCGCATATCCGCGCCCATCCCGAGTTCATCGCCCCGGAGTCCCGGCGCAACGAGGTGCTGCGCTTCGTCGAGTCGGGCCTGAACGACCTGTCCGTCTCCCGCACCACCTTCTCCTGGGGCGTGCCGGTGCCGGGTGACGAGCGGCACGTGGTCTACGTGTGGATCGATGCGCTGACCAACTACCTGAGCGCGCTGGGCTTTCCCGAGGCGTTGGTGCCGAAGTACTGGCCGGCCGACGTGCACCTGATCGGCAAGGACATCCTGCGTTTCCATGCCGTGTACTGGCCGTGCATGCTGATGGCGGCGGGGCTGCCGCTGCCCAGGCGCGTGTTCGCGCACGGCTGGTGGACGGTCGAGGGCGAGAAGATGAGCAAATCCAGGGGCAATGCCCTGCGCCCCGCCGAGTTGCTCGCCGACTACGCGCCGGACGTGCTGCGCTATTTCCTGCTGCGCGAGGTGCCGTTCGGCCAGGACGGCGATTTCTCGCATGCGGCCTTGCGCCAGCGCTACAACACGGAGCTGGCCAACGACATCGGCAACCTCTTGAACCGCTCGCTGGCCATGCTGCACAAGTATCGCGACGGCCGCCTGGGTACGGTGGCGAGCGAAGAGGAGGCGGACCGGGCGCTGATCGCCGACGTCGAGTCCATGCAGCGCGACGTCGATGCGGCGATCTCGGCTCAGGCGTTCCACACCGCGCTCGAGCGCATCGGCGCCGTGGTACGCCACGGCAACCGCTATGTCGAGGACAACGCCCCGTGGCAGCTGGCCAAGGCCGGGGATGCGGCGCGCCTGGATACGGTGCTGTACAACCTCGTCGAGACGCTGCGCCTGGTCGCGCTGCAGCTGTTGCCGTTCATGCCGACGAAGGCGTCGGCGATGCTGGCCCAGATCATGGGCGATGCCGGGACGGGGCAGCCCGGCCTGAACGATCACGGCGGCTGGGGGCTGCTCAAGGCCGGGCATGTCTGCGCCAGGCCCAGCCCGGTGTTCCCGCGCCTCGAATAGCCCCCTTGTCTGTGAGCTGCGGCACATGGCATACTGAAGCCATGCCCCGTCAACTGATCCAACGGGTGATGCCCGATCCCGAGACGATCCGCAGGCACAAGAGCCTGCAATGCCTCGGCAAGCTGCTCGAGAAGAGCTGCCTGTGGCGCCTGAACCGTCATTCGGTGGCGCTGGCCTGCCTGACCGGCCTGTTCGTGGCCTTCATCCCCGTGCCGTTCCAGATGCTGCTGGCCGCCGCCATGGCCATCGGCATCCACGCCAACCTGCCGATCTCGGTCGCCCTGGTCTGGGTGACCAATCCGCTGACGATGCCGCCGATATTCTTCGCTGCCTACAAGGTGGGCGCCTGGATTCTCGGCATGCCGACCAAGGTGTCGGATTTCCACGTGTCGGCCGAATGGTTCCTGCACAGCCTGGCCACCATCTGGAAGCCGTTCCTGCTCGGTTGCCTGGTCTCCGGCCTCGCCGTCGGCGTCGCCGGCTATATCGGCTCGCACCTGTTGTGGCGCGGCTACGTGGTCTACCGCTACCGCCGCCGCCGGCACGAGCGCCTGGCCGGCATCACCTCTTCCTGAACCGTGACTGAGGCGCCGCACGCGAGCGGCCGTGATCACTGACCCCACGCTGCAGGCCATCGCGGTGGCCGTTTCCGGGACCGGAGCACAGCAGCCGGCATGGGAGCGCGCCGTGCCGGTCGGCGGCGGCAGCATCAATGCCTGCTATCGGCTCGAGGGCGGGGGCGGGCCCTATTTCGTCAAGCTGAACCGGGCGGCGGGGCTGCCCATGTTCGAGGCCGAGCGGGACGGCCTGACGGAGCTGGCCGGCGCCGGCAGCGTGCGCGTGCCCGTGCCCGTGTGCGCCGGCCAGGCCGGCGACGCGGCCTTCCTGGTCATGGAGTACATCCCTTTCGGTCGGCCGGCAGCGGACAGCGCCGCCCGCCTCGGCACGGGCCTGGCCGCGCTGCACCGGGTCACCGGCGAGGCCTTCGGCTGGTGGCGCGACAACACCATCGGCTCCACGCCCCAGCCGAATGCGCGGGATGCGGACTGGGTTTCCTTCTGGCGCCGGCAGCGCCTGGGCCACCAGCTGCGCCTGGCGGCGGCGAACGGTTTCGGCGGGTCGCTGCAGCGCCTGGGCGAGCGCCTGCTGGCGGACCTGCCGGCCCTGTTCACGGACTACCGGCCGTGTGCATCGCTGCTGCATGGCGACCTGTGGGGCGGAAATTACGCGGTGGACGGAAGCGGAGCACCGGTGGTTTTCGATCCGGCCGTGTACTATGGCGACCGCGAGACGGACCTGGCCATGACCGAGTTGTTCGGCGGCTTTCCGGAGGAATTCCAAGCGGCTTACCGGGAGGCCTGGCCGCTGGATGTCGGCTACCGGCAGCGCAAAACACTGTACAAGCTGTACCATGTCCTGAACCATGCGAACCTGTTCGGCGGCGGCTATGCCCGCCAGGCCGAGGGCATGATGGAACAGCTGTTGAGCGAACTGGGTTAGGAGGAAAGGCATGACATCGAATCACGGAACAGGCAGGAAGCGATTCGCCTGGTTGGCGATGCTGCTGGCCACCATGGTGCTCGTCGGCGGCTGCGACGAGGTGCGCACGCCCAAGGTGCAGGATGCCGAGCCACTGGCCCAGAAACTGTTCGAGGCCGAGAAGCAGCAGGACTGGGACAAGGTGATCAACTGCTACGGCAAGGCCTTCTTCCGCACCGGCAGCAAGGAGGCCTGGCTGTCGTACCTGAAGCATGTGAACCAGGTGCTGGGGCCGCTGAAGTCCTACACCCTGGAAAGCGAGACGGCCGACACGCGCTTCTCCGGCGATTTCTACATCCTGCAATACCACACGATCTATGCGCGCGGCGATGCGCACGAGATCATCACCATCCGCGAGCCGAGCGACAAGGACGTCATGCATATCATCGGCCACCACATCGCGTCCGATAAGCTGCTCGCCGGCGGCTAGGCGGGGTTCTCCGCCAGCAGCACGGCGCGCACGGGGGCCGGATGGCCCTCGACGGTGCGCCCGGCGTCTTCCGGATCGAGGAAGTCGGGCAGGGATTCGAAGCGCATCCAGTCGGTGCGGCGCTGCTCGGCCGCGGTGGTCGGCACGACGTCGACGACGCGGATGCCGACCAGGCCCGCACGCGCCAGCCAGCCCTCGAGCATGGGCACGGACGGGATGAACCACACGTTGCGCATCTTGGCGTAGCGGCCCTGCGGCACCAGGCAGGTGCGGGCATCGCCGTCGACGACGAGGGTCTCCAGCACCAACTCGCCGCCGGGCCGCAACAGTCCCTTCAATTGCAGCAGATGATCGATCGGCGAACGCCGGTGGTAGAGCACGCCCATCGAGAACACCGTGTCGAAGGCGGGCATGCCTTCCGGCAGATCGTCGATGCCGACGGGCCAGTAGCGCACGCCTTCGTCCTGCACGAAGTGCTGGACGGCGGCGAACTGCATCGCGTACAGCGGCATCGGATCGATGCCGGTGACCCCGGCGGCGCCGGCGCCGCGCATGCGCCACAGGTGGTAGCCGGAGCCGCAGCCGACATCGAGCACGCGCCGTCCCGCCAGCGGTGCGATGGCGTCCTTCAGCCGGTTCCATTTCAGATCCGAGCGCCATTCGCTGTCGATATGGATGCCGAACACGTCGAACGGCCCCTTGCGCCACGGATGCAGCCCGCGTAGCGCCGCTTCGATGCCCTGCCGCGGTCCGTCCGCGATCTCGTCGGCGCGGCCGACGGTGACGGCGTCCGCGTCCAGCCCGATATGTGCCGGCACCAGCCCGGGAAGGGCGGCGAGGCAAGCCTGCCAGCGCCCGTAATCGCCGTGCCGGCGGATTTCGGCCCAGGCCCGGTCGATGCGGCTCGCCAACGCGTCCGGGATGCCGTCCGCCCCGTTCCCATCCATTATTTGTACGCGATCAGCGATGCGAAGTTGAAGCACTGGAACCACACGTAGGCCTCTGAGAACCCGGCCGTGCGCAGGCGCTCCAGGTGCGTGGCGAGCGTTTCCGGGATCAGCACGTTCTCCAGGGCCGTGCGTTTCTGGCTGACCTCGAGCTGCGAGTAGCCCTGGGCGCGCTTGAAGCCATGGTGCAGCTCCGTCAGCACGGCCTGTTCCCGCGCGTCGTCGAAGCGGATCTTTTCGGACAGCAGCAGCACGCCGCCTGGGCGCAGGCCGGCATGGATGCGGGCGAGCAGCGCCGGGCGGCGCTCGGCGGGGATGAACTGCAGCGTGAAGTTCAGCACCGCCAGCGAGGCGTCATCGATATCGACGTCGGCGATGTCGGCGCAGGCGAGCGCGACGGGGGTGGCGGCATCGTCCTCGGCCAGGTGGGCGCGGCAGCGCGCCAGCATCGCCGGGGAGTTGTCGATGCCGATGATGCGGCAGCCCCGCCCTTCGACGGCATGGCGCATGGTCAGCGTCGCCGCCCCCAGCGAGCAGCCGAGGTCGTAGAGGCGGCTGCCGGGCTGGGCATGCTCGCGGGCGATCAGGCCGATCATCGCCAGCGTCAGCGCGTAGCCCGGCACCGAGCGGCGGATCATGTCGTCGAACACGGCCGCCACGGCCGCGTTGAAGGCGAAATCGGCGGCGGGCTGCGGCACGGAGAACAGCGTGTCCTTCATCGCCGGCCATCCTGCAGCATGCCCCGGCACGGCGCCACCGGCAGGGGAATCGCGCTTATCCGGAAGTGTCCGCGTCGGCGTCGTCCTGCCCGAACAGCAGGTCCTTGATGCGCACGTGCACCGCGACCTCGAGCCGCTGCTCCACGCCCTGGCCCACGAACACGCCTTTCAGCGGCTGCACGTCGAAATAATCGCGGCCGAAGGCGGTGCGCACGTACTGCCAGTCGACCAGCTTGTCGTTGGTCGGGTCGATGCCCATCCAGCCGTAGCCGTCGTGCCAGACCTGCACCCAGGCATGGGTGGCGGCGGCGCCGCGCAGGTGCTGGCCGATCTCGCCCCGGCTCGGGTCGAAGATGTAGCCGCTGACGTAACGGGCCGGGATGCCGGCGTTGCGCAGCACGCCGATCATGGCATGGGCCATGTCCTGGCAGACGCCGCCGCCGTGCTCGAACAGCTCCTTCGGGCTGGAATGGACATGGGTGACGTCCGGGTCGTAGCGGAAGGTGCGGTAGAAATAGCGGCCCAGCTCGTACAGCGCATGCCCGAACTCGATCTCGTCCATCGCCATGTCGAGTTCCTGGCCCTGCGGCACGCTGTCGTATTCCGCCAGCGGCGGCACGCCGGGCGACCAGCACAGGAATTCGCTCCAGCGCTCGTAGTAGGGGCGGCGATCGGGGCGCGACTCGGGGCCACAGCTGACGGCGTTGGTGGTTTCGACCACGGAGCGGGCGGTGACCTCCAGGAACCCGTGCGGCTCCAGGATGTTGAAATGGTGCACGAGGTTGCCGAAATGGTCGTGGTGCTGCGATACCGGGATCTCCGGCGCGATCTCGATCTCGTGCTGCAATACCCGTTGCAGGCCGGTGTCCACCGGCGACACGCGTAGCTCGTTGTGGGACTGCGACACCGGCGCGCTGTAGTCGAAGCGGGTCCGGTGCTCGACCTCGAGGATGACGTGGTCCCCTTCGCCCAGGGTGTGGATCGGGTTCATTGCTGTTGCTGCGGGATCTGCATGGTCAGCAGACCCTTGTGGGCATCGGTCACCGTCACCGTCACCGAGTTGAAGAAGGCCTCGTTGATCAACCCGGAGATGTGCTCGCAGCGCTGCTGCACCGATTCCAGGTAATCCTTGAGCAGCATCGAGCGCAGCTCGTCGCGGGCCGCGCCGCCGCGCAGGTCGTCGAGGAAGGACTCCGTTTCCATCAGCAGATCGTACTGCGTCTCGTTGGCCGTGCCGATGCCCTTCAGCGCATCCGCGATCTGGCGGATACTGAAATGCAGGGAGCGTGGGAAGCGCGGATCCAGGCTCAGCAGGCGCAGCACCTTGGTCGGGTCGATGCGGGCCTTGTATTGCCGGCGATAGGCCTCGTAGCCGGAAACGGATCTGAGCAGGGCCTGCCACTGGTGCAGGTCCAGGGGCTTGCCCACTTCCTCGGGGCTGGGCAGCAGCAGGTGGTACTTGATCTCCAGGATGCGGCTGGTCATGAAGGCGCGTTCCAGGGCCACGCCGAGGCGCAGGAACTGCCAGGTCTCGCCGTGGCTCATGGTGTTGTCGACCAGGCCGTGGAAGGCATTGCAGAATTGCCTGACCTCGTCCAGGAATGCCTGCGAGTTGTCGGTGCGGCCGGTGATGACGTGGTACATCTTGTTCAGCGACAGCCACATCTCCTCGCTGATGTGCTCGCGCACGGTGCGCGCCATCTCGCGCGCATGGTTCAGGCAGGAGCGGATCGAGTAGGGATGGGACGTGTCGGAGATCAGGAAGGCCATGACGCGGCGCCGGGTGACCGAGTCGTGCTTGGCGTCGAAGGCCTCGCGCGCGTGGGTGATGGCCAGCATCGGCGACCAGACGTCGAGCTCCGTGAAGTAGCCCTGCTCGAGGCTCATGCGCCGGTTGACGTCGAGGACGCGGGCGATGTTCTCGGCCCGCTCGATCTGCTGGCCGAGCTCGTAGATGTTGCGTGCGATGCGGCTAAGCATCGGCGGCTCCCGGGGATTCGGGGTACAGCACCCAGGTGTCCTTGCTGCCGCCGCCCTGCGACGAGTTGACGACGAGCGAGCCCTGGCGGAGGGCCACGCGCGTCAGGCCGCCCGGCAGCACCCGCACCCTGCCGTCGACGTCACAGACGGCGTACGGGCGCAGGTCCACGTGGCGCGGGAAGAAGCCCTTGCCGCCGTCCTGTTGTTCCACCCAGGTCGGATGCGTGGACAGCTGCTGGATCGGCTGGGCGATGTAATGGGCCGGATTGGCGGCCAGCATGGCGCGGAACTCCCCGATCTCCCGCTTGCTGGCCTGGCTGCCGACCAGGATGCCGTAGCCGCCGGAGGCATCGGTCGGCTTGATGACGATCTCGGTCATGTGCTCGAGCATGTACTTCAGGTCGGTATCGCGCGCACCCAGATACGTGGGCACGATGGGCAGGATCGGATCCTCGTCCAGATAGTAACGGATGACCTCGGGGGTATAGGCGTACATCGCCTTGTCGTCGGCCACGCCGTTGCCCGGGGCGTTGGCCAGGGCCACGTTGCCGGCGCGGTAGGCGTTCATCAGGCCCGGAACGCCGAGTATCGAATCGGGGCGGAACACCAGCGGGTCGAGGAAGTCGGTGTCCATGCGCAGGTACAGCACGTCCACCCGCTGCAGGCCGCGCGTCGTCTTCATGTACAGCACGTCGCGGTCCACCAGCAGGTCCTGGCCCTCGACCAGCTCGGCCCCCATCTGGTTGGCCAGGAAGGAATGCTCGAAATAGGCGGAGTTGAAGATGCCGGGCGTCAGCACCGCCACCGTCGGGTTGTCGCTCGCCGACAGCGAGGCCAGGCTCTCGAACAGCATCTGCGGGTAATGGTCGACGGGGCGGACCTTGTACTGGTTCAGCAGCTCCGGCTGCACCCGCCCCATGACCCAGCGGTTCTCGATGACGTAGGAGACGCCGGACGGTACGCGCAGGTTGTCCTCGAGCACATGGAAGGCGCCGCTCTCGTTGCGGATCAGGTCGATGCCGCCGATGTGCACATGCTGGCCGCCGGGCGGATTCAGGCCGGTCATCTCGCGGCAGAACAACGTCGATTTCATCACCTGCGAGCTTGGGACGATGCCGTCCTTCATGATCTTCTGGTCGTGGTAGATGTCCTCGAGGAACAGGTTCAGCGCCGTCATGCGCTGGGCCACACCCGCCTCGATCACCGACCATTCTGGATCGGTGAGGATGCGCGGCATCAGGTCGAACGGGAAAATCTTCTCGGTGCCGCGCGCGTCGGAATAGACGGTGAAGGTGACGCCCTGGTTGAGCATCGACAGGTCGGCGGAGTGCTGCAGGCTCTCGATGCCGTCCGGGCCGAGTCCCTGGAAATGCTCGAATGCCGGCCCGTACAGCGACCGGCCTTTTCCGGATGCCTCGAAGGCCTCGTCATAGGCGGCGGCTCCGGAGGCACTGAAAATGGCTTCAGTTTTCAAGCGTTCCATGGATTTGAAACTATCGAATGGGTTTCACCGGAACAAGGTCGCAAAGACCATGCGCCGATTATGGGCAGGACATGCCCCGCACAAAGGAAGACGCCGCCTGGCGGCGGCGTCTGAACCCTGTGGTGTCAGCCCGGATCAGGCGCCGGGCGCGGCCGTTTCCTTGTGCCCGCAGAACAGGCGATCCAGGCTCCAGGCACCGCCGCCGGCCGAGGCCAGGTACAGGAAGGTGAAGCAGTAGAACACCGCCGCCTCGCCATGGTTCAGCAAGGGCCAGAAGCCGTGCGGCGCGTGCATCATGAAGTAGGCGATCGCCATCTCTCCCGACAGCAGGAAGGCCACCGGGCGGGTGAACAGGCCGAGCAGGACCAGCCCGCCGCCGAACACCTCGAGCACGCCGGCGAACCAGATCAGCGAGAACGCCTGAAGGTGGAACTGAAACGGCGCCGGAAAGCTGAACAGCTTCTCGCCGCCGTGTTGCATGAACAGGAATGCCGTGATGATGCGCAGCACGCTGAGAAGCTGCGGCGCCCACCCGGCGCACCAGGTACCTATCTGGGACATATCGTAACCTCCATGGAAACGCGGCGTGCAGGCTATGGATCCTGCTCGCCGGGTTATGAAGGGATATTGTAGGCCAAATTCGCGGGCGATGAGCGTCCGGGACGCTATTTCAGCTGCTGCAGGCAGTCGAGCGCCGCCAGCCTGTAGCACTCGGCCAGCGTCGGGTAGTTGAACACATTGGACACCAGATCGCGCACCGTGCCGCCGTAGTGCATCACCAGCTGGCCGATGTGGATCAGCTCACTGGCCTGCTCGCCGACGATGTGCACGCCGATCAGTCGGCCCGTCCCTGCATCGGCGATCAGCTTCAGCAGGCCGTTCGCCTCGCCGATGATCTGGCCGCGGGCGCTGTCCGCGAAACGGCTGCGGCCCACGACGTAGTCGAGCCCGTCCCGGCTCGCCTCACGCTCGGTCCTGCCGACCCACGAGATCTCCGGGATGGTGTAGATGGCCATCGGCAGGTGGTCGGCCATCGCATGCGCCTCGCCGGAGAAGGCGTGGATCACGGCGGCGCGCCCCTGGGCCATGCCGGTGGAGGCCAGGGCCGGGCGGCCGATCAGGTCGCCGACGGCGTAGATGTTCGGCACGCTGGTCTGGAAGTTCGCATTGACCCGGATCCAGCCCTGGTCGAGTTCGAGTCCGACCTTGGGGATGTTGAGGCTGGCGGCGTTCGGTTCCCGGCCCAGGGCATAGAGCACCGCCTCGGCCTGCAGCCGTTTGCCGCTTTCGAGCACCGTCTCGGTGCCGCCGTCCTCGCGGCGGATGGACACGGGGCGCTCCTGCATGTGCAGGGTGACGCCCATGCCGGCGAAGGCATCGGCGAGCACGCCGACGACATCCTTGCTCAGATAGGCCAACAGCTGCGCGTGGGAGTCGACGACGGTGACCTCGACGCCGAGCGAGGCGAAGATGGATACGAATTCGCAGGCGATGACGCCGCCGCCGACCACCAAGAGGCTCTTCGGCAATCGCTTGAGCTTCAGGATCGAGGTGGAATCCAGCACCGTCTGTTTGTCGAACGGCACGTCGGAAGGGCGGCGGGGGCGCGAGCCGGTGGCCAGCACGATGATGTCGGCACAGAGGCGCCGCGACTGCCCGGACGCATCGACGATCTCCAGCGTGTGGGCGTCGACCAGCGAGGCCTCGCCCGGGATCAGGGCCACGCCGGAGCTAAGCAGCCGCTTGACGATCACCGATTCCTGCATGGCGATCACGGCGTCCTTGCGCCGCACGGCATCGGCCAGCAGGCCGTGCCGCGACTGGGCGTTCTGCGCGAAGATGCCGCGCATGCCGTGCGCCCCGGAGCGCGACACCAGATAGGCCGCCTCGCGCAGCGCCTTGCTCGGGATGGTGCCGGTCTGCAGGCCGGCACCGCCGATCGAGGGCTTGCGCTCGATGATGGCGGCCTTCCTGCCCATGCGCGCCGCCTGCCAGGCCGCATGCTGCCCGGCGGGGCCGGAACCGACGATCAGGACATCGTAATCCATAGGCGCACCCCCATGCGCCTATTAAGCCGTATTTCCGGGGGCCTGTCATGGGGGAGATGCCTATGCGCTCCTGGCCGTCTCCCAGGCATGGATCGCGTGCTTCCTGACCGCGCCCCAGTGGTAGCCGCCGATGTGGCCGCTGCCCCGGATGACGCGGTGGCAGGGGATCAGGAAGGCGACCGGATTGCCGGCCGCGGCGAGGCCCACGGCGCGGGCCGCGCGGGGTTGGCCGATGGCCGCCGCCACCTGGGCATAGCTCGCCACCGTCCCCGGCGGGATCCGCAACAACGCCTTCCACACGCTGATCTGGAAATTCGTGCCGTGCACGTGCAGGGACAGCGGGCGGTCGGGCGGGGGCTTGCCGTCGAACATGGCGCGGACCATGGCGCCCGTGCGCCGGCGGTTTTCACGGAACGTCGCCCGGGGCCATTGGTCGGCCAGGCCGGCCAGTTGGGAGCCGTCATCCGCATCGTCCAGGAAGGCGAAATGGCAGATGCCCCGGGGGGTGACGGCGATGAAGGCCCGGCCGAACGGGGTGGCGTGCACCGCATGTTCGATGACGAGGCCGGCGCCGCCGGCCTTGTATTCACCCGGCGTCACCGCCTCGAGCTGCACGAAATGGTCGTGCAGGCGCGAGCCGCTGCTCAGCCCCACGGCGTAGGAGACGTCGAGCAGGGGCCGAGATGCATCCAGCAGGGACTTGGCGCGCTCCAGCGTCAGTACCTGCAGGAAGCGCTTGGGGGTGATGCCGGCCCAGCGGCTGAACAGGCGCTGGCAGTGGAAGGGGCTCAGATGCAGGTGGGCGGCGATCTCGTCCAGCCTCGGCTGCTGCTCCGCCCGCTCGACGATGAAGGCGATCGCCTCGGCGATGCGCTCATAGTCCGACATGGGGTATTCCATCAATCATGGTGTTCATGATTCCCTCGCGGGATGCGCCCGATCGACGTCCGGACTCCGGTACATGGCTTCCGGTATCGTCGCCAGGGTGGAGTCATGCAACTGCGGTCCGAGCCCGTAGAAGCGCTGAAAACTCATGATCAGCGGTCGCCACTTGTCCGGATCGATGCGGGCCGTTTCACCATCGATCAATATCGATTCCTCCACATGCACGCGCTGGATGCGCACCTCGATACAAACGAGGTTGCCGCGTTGTGCCGGATCATCCTCGGCGATACCGTGGACGGCTTCAACGCACGCCTCCAGTTGGACGGGGCATTCCCTCACTCGCGGTGCGGCGACCGTCTCCGAAGCGGCCGGGTTCAGTCCCGCAACGCCGAATTTGTCGGGCTCGAATCTGTATCCCCGGCGCTTCTTCCTCTCCGGGACAGGATCGGAACCCGTCGTCAGCGCGAGCCGGTTCACGGCGGATACCTCCTTTGCGGAAGGGAGGTTGAGGACGCCTTCGCCCGAACGCAGCATGTTCTGCGTGGTCTTTGAACTCGAGGCCAGGCCGAGGATGCAACGCCATCCAAGCCAGAAGGCTGAAGACATGGGCGCGAGGTTATACGTCCCGTCCTCGTTTAAGGTGCTGACCAGAACGACGGGCGTTCCGAGGTACAGGATCGATGGCGCGATGGTTTTGTGCATCGGTCTCCTCATGCATGTGATGCAGGGATGATGGAGATGCATGCGCGTTTCCGCGACCCGGATCTTGCGGTGGGCCTACTCGCGGCGCAGCAGGCTGTCGTTGATGAAGCCGGCCAGCGCGAAGGGACGGAATTCGCGGTCGATGCGGTCGCGGTCCGCGATTTGCTCGGCCCATTCCAGCAGGCTGACATCCGGGTTCTTCTTCCGGTAGGCCATGTAGATGTTCAGATAGTTGTCGATCTTGCCGGCCTTGGATTGCCGGATATGGCCGAAGGGCCAGAGCCTGAGCTGGTTGGTCTGCTCGATGGGGATGTTCTGGTGGAAATGCTGGAACAGCGTGGCGTAGATGCCGGTACGGTCCGCGCCCGCCTTGCAGTGCATCCACATCGGGTATTCGATCGATGCGAACAGGTCCTTGGCGCGGCGCAGGTCCTCGGCCCCCGGCGTCCCGCGCGACTTGATCTCGACGTCGATCAGCGTGATGCCGAGCTTCTCGCACTGTTCCCGTTCGAAGGCCCAGTAGGCCGAACCGGGATTGGCGCCCTTGAGGTTGATGATGGTCCTGATGCCGTATTTCTTCACCACGCGGCGCAACTGCCACATCGTCGGCTGGGAGGAGCGGTAGGTGTTGTCCGAGATGCGATGGAAGTTGAAGCGGAACAGGTTGGTGAAATTGTGTTCCTGGAACATGGCGTACAGCCATGCCCATGCCCGGCCACGGCGGGTATCCAGGTTGAATCTCATTGCACCGGCTTTTCCAAGCGCACGCCACCGCGCATGTTCGTCTCCTATGGTCGATCTCCGGCTGCGATGATACGGATGCCTTATGTCAATTCCAAGATGAATTCGACATCACTGGGCCGCCGGAGCCAACTAGGGGTGGAAGTCTTTGATTATGCTTGATAAACCGGACGGACGGCAGGGCGGCGGAGGCGGCTAGCGCGCCAGGCACCAGATCAGGCAGCGGTTGTTCGCCGGCATCGCGTGATCGGCCCGCAGGGACAGACCCGCCTCCCGGGCCAGGGCGTCGACGGCCTCGAAATCGCGGATGCCGCTACGCGGATCGCGCTCCTTCAGCCACTGGTCGAAGCGGGCGTTGCTGTCGCTGGTGAAGCGGCCGCCGTAGTTGTACGGGCCGTAGAAGCAGACGATGCCGGGTGCACGCAGGTGGCGGGCGATGCCGGCAAACAGCCGCCCGACCTCGGGCCAGCCGATGATGTGGATGACGTTGGCGCAGAAGACGGCCGGCGTACTGTCGATCGGCCAGGGCGCATTGACGTCGAGCGCCAGCGGCGGCGGCACATTGGGCAGCTGGGCCGATGTGCGCCAGGCGTCGATGCCGGCGTGGTTCTCTGGGCGGTCGCTGGGCTGCCAGCTCAGATGCGGCATCGCGGCACCGAAGTAGGCCGCATGCTGGCCGGTGCCGCTGCCGATCTCCAGCACCGCGTCGACCTCGGCGAACAGCGGCCGGATGATCTCGAGGATCGGCTGCTGGTTGTTGGCGCAGGCCTGGGAGAAGGGGCGTTCGTCCATCGGTGCCGACCAGCGCGACCGATCAGTGCAGATGCTTTTCGAAGAAGGCCAGGGTGCGCTGCCAGGCCAGCCCGGCGGCCTCGGGGTTGTAGCCGAGCGGTGGCAGGTTGCGCGCATCGGATTCCTCGTTGGCGAAGGCGTGCTTGGCGTCATAGCGGTGGAACGTGAAGCCCACGCCCGCTTCCTTGAGTTTCGCTTCCAGCGCGTCGACGCCGGCGATCGGGAAGAACTGGTCCTGCAGGCCCCAGTGCCCCAGCAGCGGCGCCTTGATCTTGGCGGCATCGACGTACTCGAGCGGCGGATAGCCGTACCAGGTCGCATTGGCATCGCTCTCGGGCACGAACACCGCCGCCAGCACGGTCAGCGCCCCGCCCATGCAGTAGCCGTTCACGCCGGCCCTGGCGCTGCCCGAGCCCTTCAGGTACTGCACGGCACCGCGGATGTCCTGGCCCGCGGCGTCGGCGAAGTCCAGGCCCTGCATCAGGTGCTCGGCCTCCTTGGCCTCCAGCGTCTGCCTGCCGCGATACAGGTCGGGCACCAGTGCCCGGTAGCCGGCCGCCGCCAGCTTGTCGGCCACGCCCTTGATCTGGTCGTTCAGCCCCCACCATTCCTGGATCACCACGATCCCCGGGGCGCTGCTTCCCTGTGCCGGTTCGGCCAGGTAGGCCTGCGCGCTCCGGCCGTCCGGCCGCGTGAAGTCGATCATCTCGCCCATGGTGTCCTCCTCGCTGCAGGGTAATTCGGCGGGACCCTGATATGGCAGCCTACATGCCTGGTCGGAACACGGAAGCGCGCATTCTGCGCCGGGCATAAAAAAAACCGGCGGGGTCGCCGCCGGTTTATAAGACCCATTCAGCCTGTTTAGCGGGGCAGGGTCGTGGCGCCCATCAGGGACTCGTCGACGGCACGGGCGCACTGCCGGCCCTCGCGGATGGCCCACACCACCAGCGACTGGCCGCGGCGCATGTCGCCGGCCGCGAACACCTTGTCGATGCTGGTGCGGTAGTCGTGGGTGTTGGCCTGTACGTTGCCGCGCGGGTCCTTCGCCACGTCCAGCGCCTCGAGCATGCCCTCGTGCACCGGATGCACGAAGCCCATGGCCAGCAGCACCAGGTCGGCCTTCAGCGTGAACTCGGAGCCGGCGATCTCGTTCATGCGCCACTGGCCGTTGTCCTCGGTCCATTCGATGCGCACGCACTCGATGCCGGTGACGCGCCCCTGCTCGTCGCCGATGAAGCGGCGGGTGTTGACGGCGAAGTCGCGCTCGCAGCCTTCCTTCTGGGAGGTCGAGGTGCGCAGCTTCATCGGCCAGTTCGGCCAGGTCAGCAGCTTGTTCGGCACTTCCGGCGGCTTCGGCAGGATCTCCAGCTGTGTCACGGAGGCCGCGCCGTGGCGGTTCGAGGTGCCGATGCAGTCGGAGCCGGTGTCGCCGCCGCCGATGACGATCACGTGCTTGTCGGCGGCCGAGATCCACTCGGCCTCGGGGATGGCGTCGCCGTGCACGCGCTTGGTGTTCTTGGTCAGGAACTCCATCGCGAAATGGATGCCGGCCAACTCGCGGCCCGGCACCGGCAGGTCGCGCGGCTTCTCGGCACCGCCGGCCAGCACCACGGCATCGAAGCCGTCGACGAGCTCCTGCACCGGGATATCGACGCCGATGTGCGAATTGACGCGGAATTCCACGCCCTCGGCCTCCATCTGGGCCAGGCGGCGGTCGATGAAGCGCTTCTCGAACTTGAAGTTCGGGATGCCGTAGCGCATCAGGCCGCCGATGCGGTCGGCCTTCTCGAACACGACGACGTCGTGCCCGGCGCGTGCCAGCTGCTGGGCGCAGGCGAGCCCCGACGGGCCCGAGCCGACGACGGCCACGCGCCTGCCGGTCTTGTGCCGGGCGATCTGCGGCTGGATCCAGCCCTCTTCCCAGGCCTTCTCGGCGATGGCCAGCTCGATGTTCTTGATGGACACGGCATCGCCGATCAGGTTGACCGTGCAGGCCTCCTCGCACGGGGCGGGGCAGATGCGGCCCGTGAACTCGGGGAAGTTGTTGGTCGAGTGCAGCACGTCGATCGCTTCCTTCCACTGTCCGCGGTACACCAGATCGTTCCAGTCCGGGATGATGTTGTTGATCGGGCAGCCGTTGTGGCAGAACGGGATGCCGCAGTCCATGCAGCGGGCACCCTGGGTGGCCAGGTCCTCCGGCAGGCGCGCGAACTCCTTGAAGTGCGTGACGCGGTCGGCGACCGGATCGTAGCGCAGCTCCTCGCGCGGATATTCCATGAATCCAGTCGGCTTACCCATGGACCAGCTCCTCCTGTCCGCCCGTCTTGGCGTGCATCTCGGCCTCCATCTCCGTCAGGGCGCGGCGGTACTCGACCGGCATCACCTTGACGAAGCGCGGCAGGTAGCGCTCCCATTCGTCCAGGATGCGCTTGCCGACCGCCGAGTCCGTGTAGTGGATGTGGCGGTGGATCAGCTCGCGCAGGATGCGCTTGTCGTCCTGGTCCAGCGAATGGCGGATGTCCACGCGCCCGTGCGTCTCGAGGTCCGGGCCCTGGTGATCCAGCGCCTCCAGGGCGTCGGCCTCGGAGGCCACCGGCTCCAGTGCGACCTGCGCCATGTTGCAGCGCTTGTCGAATGTCCCGTCCTCGTCCAGCACGTAGGCGATGCCGCCGGACATGCCCGCCGCGAAGTTGCGGCCGGTGGGGCCGAGCACGACGATGGTGCCGCCGGTCATGTACTCGCAGCCGTGGTCGCCCACGCCCTCGACGACGGCCACCGCCCCGGAGTTGCGCACGGCGAAGCGCTCGCCGCCGATGCCGCGGAAGTAGCACTCGCCCTCGATGGCGCCGAACAGCACGGTGTTGCCGACGATGATGTTGTCCTCGGCCACGATGGTCGATTCCTCGGGCGGGTAGATGACGATGCGGCCGCCCGACAGGCCCTTGCCGACGTAGTCGTTGCCTTCGCCGGCCAGCTCGATGGTGACGCCGCGCGCCAGCCAGGCGCCCAGCGACTGGCCGGGCGTGCCCTTGGCCTTGATGACGATCGTGTCCTCGGCCAGGCCCGTATGGCCGTAGCGCTTGGCCACCTCGCCGGACAGCATGGTGCCGAAGCTGCGGTCCTTGTTGCGGATCGCGGTGTCGATGATCACCGGCGTACGCGCCGTAAGCGCGGGCTGGGCCTTGTCGATCAGCATGCGGTCGAGGATGGTGTCGATGCCGTGGTCCTGGGCCTCGCAGTGGCGCACGGCCGTGTCCGGCACCTGCACCTGGTGGAAGATCGGGGACAGGTCCAGGCCTTTCGATTTCCAGTGGCGCACGGCCTCGTTGGTATCCAGCATGTCGGATCTGCCGATCATCTCGTCGAAGCTGCGGAATCCGAGCCCGGCCATGATCTCGCGCGCCTCTTCCGCCACGTACATGAAGTAGTTGACGACGTCCTCGGGCTTGCCGACGAACTTGTCGCGCAGGGTCGGGTCCTGGGTGGCCACGCCGACCGGGCAGGTGTTCAGGTGGCACTTGCGCATCATGATGCAGCCGGTGGCGACCAGGGCGATGGTGCCGAAGGCCACCTCGTCGGCGCCCAGCAGCGCGGCGATGACGACGTCGCGGCCGGTGCGCATCTGGCCGTCGGCCTGCACGCGCGTGCGGCCGCGCAACCGGTTCAGCACCAGCGTCTGCTGCGTCTCGGCCAGGCCCAGCTCCCACGGGGTGCCGGCATGCTTGATCGAGGTCAGCGGGGAGGCGCCGGTGCCGCCGTCGTGGCCGGCGATCACCACGTGGTCGGCATGCGCCTTGACCACGCCCGCCGCCACGGTGCCGACGCCGATCTCGGAGACCAGCTTGACCGAGATGTCCGCGGCCGGGTTGGTGTTCTTCAGGTCGAAGATCAGCTGCGCCAGGTCCTCGATCGAGTAGATGTCGTGGTGCGGCGGCGGCGAGATCAGGCCCACGCCCGGGGTCGAGTGGCGCACCTTGGCGATGCGCTTGTCGACCTTGTGGCCCGGCAGCTGGCCGCCCTCGCCCGGCTTGGCGCCCTGGGCGATCTTGATCTGGATCTGGTCGGAGTTGGCCAGGTACTCGGTGGTGACGCCGAAGCGGCCGGAGGCGACCTGCTTGATGGCCGAACGCATCGAGTCGCCGTTGGCCAGCGGCGTGAAGCGCTCCGGCTCCTCGCCGCCCTCGCCGGTATTCGACTTGCCGCCGAGGCGGTTCATGGCGATGGCGAGCGTCGAGTGCGCCTCGTGCGAGATCGAGCCGAAGGACATGGCGCCGGTGGCGAAGCGCCTGACGATGGCGGAGGCCGGCTCCACCTCGTCGATCGGCACGGGTGTGCCGGGCCTGAAGCGGAACAGGCCGCGCAGCGTCCTCAGGTTGCCTTCCTGCTCGTTGATCATCATCGCGTACTGCTTGTACATGCCGTAGTCGCCGCTACGGATGGCGTGGTGCAGCTTGCCGATGACCTCGGGCGTCAGCGTATGCGCCTCGCCGCGCACGCGCCAGGCGTATTCGCCGCCGACGTCGAGCGCGTCGCGGTAGATCATGGCCTCGCCATAGGCGTCGCGGTGCCGGCGCACGGCCTCGTCGGCCACTTCGCGCAGGCCCACGCCCTCGATCTGGGTGGCGGTGCCGGTGAAGTAGCGATCGACGAAGCCCGATGCCAGGCCCACGGCCTCGAAGATCTGGGCGCCGCAGTAGGACTGGTAGGTGGAGATGCCCATCTTGGACATCACCTTCAGGATGCCCTTGTCGACGGCCTTGATGAACTTCTTCTCCATGTCGGCGACCGACAGGTCGGCGGGCAGCCAGCCCTGGCGCTGCATGTCGACCAGGGTCTCGAAGGCGAGATACGGATTGATGGCCTCGGCACCGAAGCCGGCCAGGGTGCAGAAATGGTGCACCTCGCGGGCGCTGCCGGTCTCGACGACGAGGCCCGCCTCGGTACGCAGCCCCTCGCGGATCAGGTGCTGGTGCACGGCGCTGGTGGCCAGCAGCGACGGGATGGCGATGTGGTCGGCATCCATGGCGCGGTCGGACAGGATCAGGATGTTGTGGTGCTCGCGCACCGCCTTCTCGGCGGCGGCGCACAGCGCCTCGATGGCATCGCCCATGCCGGCGGCGCCGTCGGCGGCCGGATAGCACATCGACAGCGTGATGGTGCGGAAGCTGTCGCCGGTCAGCTGGTCGATGTGTCGGATCTTCTCCAGGTCCGCATTGGTCAGGATCGGCTGGTGCACCTCCAGGCGCATCAGCGGCTCGGCGTCGAAGCCGAGCAGGTTCGGGCGCGGGCCGATGATCGAGGTCAGGCTCATCACCATCTCCTCGCGGATCGGGTCGATCGGCGGGTTCGTCACCTGCGCGAACAGCTGGCGGAAGTAGTTGTCGATCGGCTTGGCACGATTGGACAGCACGGCCAGCGGGCTGTCGTTGCCCATCGAACCCGTGGCCTCCTGGCCGGTGATGGCCATCGGCGCCATCAGGAACTTCAGATCCTCCTGGGAATAGCCGAAGGCCTGCTGGCGGTCGAGCAGCGTGGCATGGTCCGGGGTCTGCGGTGCCACCTCGTCCGGCAGCTCCTCGAGCTGGACCTGGGTCTTGGCCAGCCATTCGCGGTACGGGTGGGCGGTGGCCAGCTCGCGCTTGAGCTGTTCGTCGTCGATGATGCAGCCCTTCTCGAGGTCGATCAGGAACATCTTGCCCGGCTGCAGGCGCCACTTCTTGACGATCTTCTCCTCGGGGATGTCCAGCACGCCCATCTCGGAGGCCATGACGACGAGATCGTCGCTGGTGATCAGGTAGCGCGCGGGCCTCAGGCCGTTGCGGTCGAGCGTGGCGCCGATCTGGCGGCCGTCGGTGAAGGCCACGGCCGCCGGGCCGTCCCACGGCTCCATCAGCGCCGCATGATGCTCGTAGAAGGCGCGCCGCTCGTCGTCCATCAGGGCATTGCCGGCCCAGGCCTCGGGGATCAGCAGCATCGCCGCATGCGCCAGCGGATAGCCGCCCATGGTCAACAGCTCGATGGCGTTGTCGAAGCAGGCGGTGTCGCTTTGTCCCTCGGCGCTGATCGGCCAGACCTTGTCGAGGTCGTCGCCCAAGAGCGCCGATTTCATCGAATGGCGGCGGGCGTTCATCCAGTTCAGGTTGCCGCGCACGGTGTTGATCTCGCCGTTGTGCGCGACCATGCGGAACGGGTGCGCCAGTTCCCAGGCCGGGAAGGTGTTGGTCGAGAAGCGCTGGTGCACCAGCGCCAGCGCCGAGGTCAGGCGCGCGTCGGCCAGATCCTCGTAGTAGGCGCCGACCTGGTGGGACAGGAACATGCCCTTGTAGACGATGGTGCGGCTCGAGAACGAGGCGAAATAGAAGTTGGCAGGGTCCGCAATGCCCAGGGCGTCGATGCGGTTCTTGGCCACGCGCCTGAGCACGAACAGCTTGCGCTCGAAGGCGTCCGGGTCGGCGATGCCGGCGCTCTTGCCGACGAATACCTGGCGGATGACCGGCTCGCAGCAGGTCACGCTCTCCGGCAGGTCGGCGCTGACCGCATCGGTCGGCACGTCGCGCCAGCCCAGCAGCACCTGGCCCTCGTCGGCGATCGCCTGCTCGACGATGGCCTCGCACCGGCGGCGGGCCTCGTCGCCCTGGGGCAGGAACATCATGCCGACGCCGTACTCGCCCTCGGCCGGCAGCGCAAAGCCGAGATCGGAGGTCACGGCGCGGAAGAAGGCGTCGGGGATCTGCAGCAGGATGCCGGCACCGTCGCCTTCGCGCGGATCGGCGCCGACGGCGCCGCGATGGGTCAGGCGCAGCAGGATCTCCAGGCCCTGTTCGACGATCTGGTGGCTTTTGCGGTTCTTGATATGGGCGACGAAACCGACGCCGCAGGCGTCGTGTTCATTCCTCGGATCATACAATCCTTGCCGTTCAGGAAGCCGTGTCATGCTGCAACCTCATCCTATACCAATGCATTTTGCGCCTTTGTCATGCGCTGGGGAGCCCCGCCGCAGGGGCGACTGTCCGCGATCGGACAAAGGGCACCGAATATAACCAAACCCCCATGTAATCGCTAGCCTGAAAAAAGTGCGGTCTCGTCAGGGCATCCGCGGGGCTTTAGGCTCGCACCATGGACAGACCCCGGTATCAGGATGCGGTTGCCAGACTGCTCGATCAGGCCGCCTACCCCAAGAACGCCCATTACGCCCTGGCCGCGCTGCAGGACGTGCGCGCGGCATTCGGGCAGGTGCCGCCCGGGGCGGCGGCGGTCATCGCCGAACGCATGGGCATGACGGCCGCCGCCGTGGAAGGGCTGATGCGGGATTCGGCGCAGTTCGTCGGGAAGAGCGCGGCGCACGAGCTGCGCATCTGCCAGGGGGCCGTGTGCATCGGCAAGGGCGGGGGCGAACTGCTCGCCGGGATGCGCCGGGCGTTCGCGGACCGGCCCGGGCTATCCGTGGTCGCCGGTCACTGCCTCGGCCGCTGTACCGAGGCGCCGTCGGCGAGCCTGGACGGGCGCATCCTGGCGCCGGCCGATGCCGCATCCCTGCGCCGCTGGGTGGATTCGCTCGGCGAATAGGGCCGTATCGGCAACAACGGGATTTGCGTGAACCGGCCCTAAGCCTCGAGCCAGGCCGGCATGTGCAGCCAGGCCGTGCGCAGCGTCGCGTGATGGCGCGCCGTGTCCGGGTCGAGATCGTGCAACAGGCTCCAGAACGAGCGCGAATGATCCAGATGCCTCAGGTGCGCCAGCTCGTGCAGCATCACGTGGCGCGCCAGCTCGGCCGGCAGGCACAGCAGCTTGGCGTTCAGCATGATATGGCGCCTGGCCGAGCAGCTGCCCCAGCGGCTTTTCTGCATGCGCACGCCGACGTGGCGGAACGACATGCCGTGTCCGGCCGCCAGCCGGTGCAGCAGCGGCGGCAGCTCGGCCTTGGCGGTGGCCAACAGCCAGCGTCGCAGTGCCGCCCGCACCCGCGGTGCGTCGTCGACGGCGCCGGCCAGGGTCAGCATGTCCTCGCCATGGATGGCGCGCACGCCGGCGGCCCGGGTCGGCCGGTAGGCCACGCTGAGCCGGCGGTCGATCGCCGTCAGGTGGATGTGCGCCGGATGCGTCGGCGCATCCGTGCCGGGCACGGGGGCATGGGCGGCCTGCAGGCGGGCCAGTTGCGCGAGCTTGCGCCGGATCCAGGCCTGCTTGGCGGTGATGAGCCGGGCGGCCAGGGATTCGGGAGCGCCTTGCGGCAGCACCACCTCGACGCGGTCCGGGGGCAGGATGCGCACCTGCGGATGCCGGGCCCGGGCGGAGACGCGGATGCCGTAGGCCGGCAGCCCGCTGTTCCCGGAGGCGTTCAAGCCGATGGTCACGGGCGCAGGTGCCGTTCCATGATCGGCAGCACCAGCCACCGCGGCACCGATTTCTGCAGCAGCCACAGCATCCGGTGGCGCATACCCGGCACGCAGTAGCCGCCGCCTTTCTCCAGCGTGTGCAGCGAGGCGCGCACCACGAGCCTGGCCGGGGCGCGGAAGGTGTTGCCCTTGCCCATCGGCATGCCCGAGACGTCGCGGAAGCCGGTCGGCGAGGGCCCCGGCGCCAGCGTCACGACGCGCACGCGTCCGGCCAGCTCGCTGCGCAGGGCCTCGCTCCAGAAGGTCAGGCCGGCCTTGGCGGCGGCGTAGGTACTCATATGCGGCAGCGGCGTCTCGCCGGCCAGCGAGGAGACGTTGATGATGAAGCCGCGGTTGCGGATCAGGTACGGCAGCAGCGCGTGCGTCAGTTCCACCGGTGCCACCAGGTCGGTGCGCAGCACGTCGATCTGCGGCACCGATTCGGTGCGCTCGAAGCTGCCCCAGACGCCGAAGCCGGCGTTGTTGATCAGCCCCACCAGCTCCTCGTCCTTGATCGCGGCGCACAGGTGCTCCACGCCCTCGGGCGTGGACAGGTCGGCCTGCAGGCAGCGGTGGCGCTCCGGGTGGAACAGGCGCCCCAGCGTCAGCTTCAGGCGCGCCAGGTCGCGCCCGTGCAGCAGCAGCCGGTGGCCCTCGGCCTCCAGCTGGCAGGCGAACTCGCAGCCGAAGCCGCCGGAGGCGCCGGTGATCAGGATGCTCTTCACGGGGCCTGCCGGATGGGCACCGGGGAACGCCGGCGCTTCTCGAAGCGCACCACCTCGTGGATGCCGCAGGCGGCGAGCATGCCCAGGCAGGTGTCCATGGCGTGCCCGACCTCGCCGGGGGTGTGGGCGTCGGAGCCGAAGGCGAAGGGGATGCCGCGCTCGGCGGCCAGCGCCAGCATGCGCCCGTGCGGGTAGACCTCGCCGACCGGCTTGCGCAGGCCGGCGGAACTGATCTCCAGTGCCGTCCCCGAGGCCAGCACCGCGTCGAGCATGGCCGTCTCGGCCGCCAGCACGCGGCGGCTTCCGGGCGGCGGGCGGTGGCCGAACTTCTTGATCAGGTCCGGGTGGCCGATGATGTCGAACATGCCGGTGGCGGCCGAAGCGGCCACGGCGGCGAAATAGTCGCAGTAGGCCTGCTCGACGTCGCGTCCGTTCCAGTCGTCGAGGTTGTCCGGGTTGTCGAAGCCCCAGTCGCCGAGATAGTGCACGGAGCCGATCACGTAGTCCCAGGCGTAGCCGTCGATCATGTCCTGCACATAGGATTCGCTGCCCGGGTGGAAGTCGGCCTCCAGGCCGATGCGCACGGTCAGGCGGCCGGCGAAGGCATCGCGCACGGCCTCGACCTCGCCCAGGTAGTCGGGCAGCTCGGCGCGGTCCATGCGCCACTGCTTGTCGAAACCGCCCGGCATCGGCGAGTGGTCGGACATGCCGATCTCGGTCAGGCCGATGCGCAGCGCCGCCTCGGCATAGTCCCGCACGCTGCCGGTGGCGTGGTGGCAGCGCGGCGTGTGCATGTGGTAGTCGGGGACCGGTGCGAAACGCATAGGGCGATTGTACCACCCACGACCCGCCGGGGTGAAGACGGCCGGCCGCTTTTATGCCAAAATGGTTTGACACCCCGGGGCGAATCCCCAAACTTCGCCGCCGTCACGAGGGCCGTTAGCTCAGTTGGTAGAGCAGCAGACTTTTAATCTGCGGGTCGTTGGTTCGAGCCCAACACGGCTCACCACGTGCCGGGGCCGGCCGTTCGCGCCGGCCCCTTTTTCGTACTGATCCCGGAAAAGGAAAGGGAGGCCTATGCCTCCCCCGCCTTTGTGTGTTCCGGCAATGCTCAGCCGGCGGCGGCGACCTGCCCGCCGGAGCGCTGCGTGATGCCGTAGACGTATCCCAGCACGGCGCCGAAGACGGCATGCAGCATCAGCGTGGCCACCGGCACCATGATGCCGCTGGGCATCGCCAGGCCGAACAGGCCGGCACCCATCATCGGCATCACCGCCACCATCATCACCAGCCAGCCCGCCATGCCCAGGGCGATGCCGCGCACGGCGTGGTTGCCGAAGGGCAGCCCGCTGAAGATGAGCGCGTAGGTCAGGCCGTAGCCGATGACGCCGATCATGACGTGGGCCGCCCACCCCAACATGATGTTGCCGCCCATCCTGGCCGCGAGCATGGCGATGACGTTGACGTCCGGCATCAGCCCCATCTTCGCCTTCATCACCATCAGCATGGACAGTAGGACGGTGGCGGCCAGTCCCGCCAGCATCCCGTTGATCAGTTTGTTCATCTCGTGTTCCTCCTTGGGTTGCGTGTCGCAACAGCCCATGGGTCGCAGCCGGCCGCCGATCCTTACGTCCGAGCAGCGTTGTCATGTGCAGCGGCGGTGCGCATGGTCTAGGCTCGCCCGGCGGGTGGGGAGAGATTCGACGACAAGGAGCATGGAATGCGCAACTCGGTATGGATCGCAACCGCCTGCACCCTGGCCCTGGCCACCTCGGCCTGCACCTTCGTGAAGCCCGACGCCCAGAGTGCGGATGTCAGCCTGGCCCAGCAGAGCGATGTGGCCGCTTGCAAGAAGATCGGCAACACCGCGGTCACCGTGCCGTACAAGCTCGGCTTCATCCCACGCTCGTCGGGTTCGGTGACGACCGATCTGCTGACGATGGCCCGGAACAGCGCCGTCGACATGCACGGCGATACCATCGTCGCCACCAGCCCGCCGAAGAACGGCAACCAGACCTTCGACGTCTATCGCTGTCGGCAGTAGGGGATGGGGGCGGCGAAGGGCGCCCAATAATTGGATTGACGCCGCGTCATGTATCCATAACCTTCGCCGCTCCGTTGGTCCCCATCGTCTAGAGGCCTAGGACACCGCCCTTTCACGGCGGCAACGCGGGTTCGAATCCCGCTGGGGACGCCATCTGCTCAGATCGTGTTTTTCGGGCGGCCGGGTTTCTTGATCATGACCATGGTGATGGCATAGCCCATCAGGCCGAAGAATCCACCGACGACCCATAGCTGTCGGATGCTTCGGGAGTCGGTGATGATGTCCAGGACACGCTCGGCGGTGACATAGCCCATGGTCAGCCACAGGACGGTCACGGCCAGCGGTGCGATGAAGCCGGAAAGCACGTGTGGATGCACATGTCTCTGGGATAGATCGCGGCTGACCAATAACCCCACATAGAGTGCCAGGGGGATCAGCACCCAGCCTTGGGCCATTCCGATCAGGATAGCCAGCGTGGCCTCCCTCACGGCTCAGCCCGCGGAGCTGGATCGGCGATGCGATGCATGGCTCTTCCCTGAGGTCCGGTGGTGTTGGTGCACGAACGCCGCTTCCCTGCGCATGGCCGGCCTACTTCGTCGTGGAGACGGGCACGGGCCCGTCCCGGCCCAGGCGCGGCATCATCCGCGACAGCAGGCCGGTGCGGGCATCGAGCTCCATCCTTCCCTTGATGCGGTAGATGAACCCGAGACAGCCGCCGAGCTCGAGTGCCAGACGCTTCAGGTACGGGTTCCGGTCCTCGGTGATGGCGTAGGTCATGATGGTCGGCCAGTGGTGCTTGGCATAGGCCAGCACCGCCAGGCCGCCGAGATCGACCTCGTCGATGTCGGCGACGACCGCATCCACGCTTCCCTGCAGGATCAGGTCGCAGGCCTGCTTGTCCTGCTGCAGCACCTGCATGCGCCATCCGTACGTCGACGCGAACAGGGTGGCCACCTGGTGTCCGAGGATGACGTTGCCGCTCAGCACCAGGCCGCGGGCCGCCTCGAGATGCGCCCCGCATTCCCGCTTCCACTCGCAGCCGTAATACTGCCTCGGCCGGCAGCGCGGCCGGTCGAAGCACGGCGGCCTTCCTTCCGCGCTCCGGCCCTCCCGGGACGGCAGCTGTCCGTTGATGCGTTCGGCGTGCTTGATGTCCATGCTCCCGGTCCGTTCCTGTGGTTTCCCGCATGGCCCGCGCGCGGCGGGGTGCGGCATCCCTATTGAACGTGATGCCGGTCACCAATAAAATTGGACCGTGTACGTACGCGGGATTGCGTACGGCGGCCGCTGCCGGCGCGGCATGGCCTTGCGGACCGCGAATCCGCTGGTCCATAGTCATGATGCATGCCCCCGCCGGGGGCTGCTTTGTTATCCGTCCCATGCAAGGAGGGCGCATGGTCGAGAAGGAGATGCAGCGGCTGGGCCTCGCCCTGGGTATCGGCGACGCCCATCGCATGAAGGCCCCGGAGCTGATCCGGTTCATCCGGCTCCAGGAAGGGGAGCTGCCCTGTTTCTCGCAGAACTGGAGCGCGCCCTGCAAGATCAAGGGCTGCCCCATCTGCGACGCGTGCAGCAGCAACCCGCTTTCCGGGGATGCCGAGGATCTGCCCAAGGCCTGACCGCCCGCCCCGCGTGTCCGATATTCCCATGTGAACGATCGTTCACTAGAATGCCGGCATGGGCAGCGACGACGACCGCCAGCGCCTGGGCCGGCTGCAGGCCTACTACGCCGAACACCGCGTGATCCCGTCCTATGCCCGCATTGGCGCGCTGATCGGCATGCGCTCGAAGCAGGGCGTGGCCCGGCTGGTCGATCGCCTGAAAGGGCGGGGCTACCTGGACAAGAGCCCCGACGGGCATTTGATGCCGACGGCCCGCTTCTTCGAGCGGCCGCTGGTCGGCAAGGCGCCGGCGGGCTTCGCCAGCCCCGCCACCGAGGTGCTGGGCGACGCCATCAGCATCGACGATTTCCTGGTCGCGCACCCGGCCTCGACGGTGCTGATCCGGGTGCAGGGCGACTCGATGATCGGCGCCGGCATCTTTGATGGCGATTACCTGGTGGTCGAGCGCCGTGCCGAGGCCGCGCCCGGCAGCATCGTCGTGGCCATCGTCGACGGCGAGTTCACGATCAAGTACCTGCAGCGGGACGGCGAGGGCTGGCTGCTGCAGCCGGCCAACCCGAACTACCCGGTGCTCCGCCCGCGAGGGGAACTGGCGCTGTTCGGGGTCATGGTCGGCATGTTCCGCAAGGCATGAGGTCCCCTAAGAGATGAGACCCATCACCGACTGGCACCACGCCGTCGCCCACATCGACGCCGACAGCTTCTTCGCCGCCTGCGAGCAGCTCAGGCACCCGGAGCTGGCGGGGCGGCCGCTGTGCGTGCTGTCGAACCAGAACGCCTTCGTCGTGGCCAAGACCTACGATGCCAAGGCGAAGGGCGTGACCACCGGCATGGCCGTGCACGAGGCCAGGAAGCTCGTGCCCGATGCCGCCTTCCTGCCGCCGGACTTCCGCTACTACGGCCAGCTCTCGGCGCGCATGTTCGCCGTGCTCCGCCGCTTCAGCCCCGGCGTCGAGGAAAGCTCCATCGACGAGGGCTTCATGGACATGAACGGCCTGCGCGGGCTGTACCGCAAGGGCTTCCGCCAGATCGCCGACGACATTCGTCATACAGTACAGCGCGAGGTCGGCATCACGGTGTCGGTCGGCGTCTCGTGCACCAGGACCCTGGCCAAGATCGCCTCGGAATCGAACAAGCCGGACGGCAGCACAGTGATCCCCGGCCGGCGCATCGCCCGCTTCCTCGCCGATGTGCCGGTCGCCGACATCCCCGGCATCGGCCGCAACCGCGCCGCCCTGCTCAAAAAGTTCGCCATCGCCACGGCGCTGGATTTCGCCGATCGCGAGGAGCGTGAGATCGCCCGTCTGATGGGCCGCGCCGGCACCGGCCTGTGGCAGGAGCTGAACGGCCGGCCGGTGCAGGCCATCGCCACGACGCCGGCGGCGCCGAAGAGCGTGGCGCGCACCTCGTCGATGGGGGAGGTCACGTGCGACCGGGGAAGGATCATGGCCTTCCTGTCCCACCATGCGCAGCGGCTGGCGGCCGAGCTCGTGGCCAAGGGCATGCTGGCCCAGCGCGTGCACGTGTTCCTGACGCTGGACTCGTTCGAGCGCACGGGCATGGAGATCCGCCTGCCGCACCCGACCAACAGCATCCGCCGCATCATGGAGGCCGCCGCCCAGGCCTGCCGGGCCCTGGACGAGCCGGGTGTGCGCTACCGGGCCACCGGCATCGTGGCCACGCACCTGGTGGCGGAGGGTAGCGCCACCATGGACCTGTTCGGCGGCATGGCGGCGGATTGCAAACAGAAGCAGCTGATGCTGGCGATGAACGAGATCAACCGCCGCTTCGGCCACCACACCGTAACCTCGGCGCAGGCCTCCACCCTCGGCAAGCGCCGCCCGAACGAGGTGCGCTTCAAGTACCCGCTGTTCACCGCCCGCTGACCGGGTAAAAGGGTAACGTCCCCTTTTTCTGTGGTGAGGCGGTGCATCAAAGGGTTAGGGCGCTTGATCGCGCTCAGTCCGTAGTGTGCCCGGGGTCTCCACCGGATCGGTGACGACGCACCACCAACTCATCGATCTCAAGCCGGCGGATGCGGGCGCGGCCCATTGCGAGGCGACCGATG
>CAZBLR010000018.1:0-1767 GCA_964492895.1 uncultured Zetaproteobacteria bacterium
GGATCAATAGGGTCAGACTCGATTGATATAGGGTGAATTGGCGGCCGTTGCTTCTCCTACCGAAAGTATCGGACATCCCGGCATCTACAGTTTTCCGCCGATGAAGGCGAACAGGTAGTAGACGAAGGCGTAGGTCAGCACGAACAGGATGCTGAACTCGGCCTGATTGGCCCACAGCAGCACGAGCTCCTGCAGCACCGCGTAGATGCCGGGGACGACGTAAAGGTAGCGCTTGGCCTGCCATTCCTTGCCGCAGTAGATCGAGAGGACCGCACCGATGATCAGGCCTGCGAATTCCATGGCCCTGGCGCCGCGTCAGGTGTGGTCCGCCCAGAACTCGGTGCGCGAGCGCATGGTGCGGATGCGCCGGATCAGGGCATCGACGGCGTCGGCGTCCTCGGCGAAGTTCATGCGGTCGGTCTGCACGACCAGCAGCGGCGTGTCCTGATAGCGGAAGAAGAAGCGGTCGTAGGCGGCGATGACCTCGCGCAGGTAGGCGGTGGTCATGCCGCGTTCCATCGGGCGGTTGCGCTTGCGGATGCGTTCCATGATCAGGTCCGGGTCGGACTGCAGGTAGATCACCAGGTCCGGCCGCGGCACCTCGGCCGACACCAGCCGGGCCACCTGTTCGTACAGCGCCAGCTCCTCGTCGGACAGGGTCAGCGTGGCGAACAGCCGGTCCTTGGCGAACAGGTAGTCGCTGACCAGCCCGGCGGTGAACAGCTCCTGCTGATGGATGCCCTGCCACTGCTTCAGCCGCGAGAACAGGAACGACAGCTGCACGGCCAGGGCGTGGCGTCTCGGATCCTGGTAGAACAGTTCGATGAACGGATTGTCGTCGGTGCTCTCGAACAGCGTGGCCGAGGCGAGCCGGTCGGCCAGCTTCTGCGCCAGCGTCGTCTTGCCGACGCCGATGGCGCCCTCGACGGCGATGTGGCAGCGCTCCAGCGGCAGGTTCACCAGGGGATCCCGTCGTCCAGCGGGGACTGGCCTGCGCGGATGCAGGATTCGAGCAGTTCGCGCGCCGTCTGTCCCATGCGTGGATGGTGCCATTCCGGTGCCAGGTCGCATAGAGGCTGCAGCACGAACATGCGCGCGTGCATCTCGGGGTGCGGCAGCGTCAGATCGGCCGCATCCGAGATCGTGTCGTCCATGGCGACCAGATCGAGGTCGAGGGTGCGCGGGCCCCAGCGCAGATCGCGAACCCGGCCGTGCCGCTCCTCGATGCGCTGCATCTCGTGCAGCAGGGTGCGCGGCATCAGCTCGGTGCCGAGGCCGACCACGGCGTTGAGGTAGTCCGGCTGCCCGGGCGGGCCGATCGCTGCGGAGGTATACAGCAGCGACGATGCGACGGCCCCGCTGCCCGGCAGCGCGGCCAGCTCGTCGCGGGCGCCCCGGAAGGCTTCACGCACATCCCCGAGGTTGCCGCCGAAGGCGATGAACGCCGTGATCATGATGCCCGGGTTGAGCCGGTGCCGGCATCCCCGCGGCGCGCCGTCACGGGAACTTGACGACGAAACCGGAGAGGCCGGTGTCCTTCTTCAGGGCCTGCTTGGCCTTGTCGACCGCATCCCGGGTCGGGTAGGGGCCGACCCAGACCGCATGCAGGCCACCCGGCCGGGTGGCGATACGGGACTGCCAGTGCTTGTCCTCGACCTTGGCGGCCAGCGCGATCGCATGCTGCTTGTCCTGGAAGGAACCGACCTGGACGTAATAGCCGGCCGGCAGCGACTGTGTGGACGCCGGTGCGGCCGGTTTGGGGGCCGG
>CAZBLR010000018.1:1867-40294 GCA_964492895.1 uncultured Zetaproteobacteria bacterium
AATAGCCGGCCGGCAGCGACTGTGTGGACGCCGGTGCGGCCGGTTTGGGGGCCGGTGCCGGGGCGGGTGCCGCCGGTGCGGGCTTCGGCTCCGTCTTCGACGCAGGCGGGAACAGCGGTTTGGCGGCCAGCTCCTGCTGCATCGGGCTTGGCGCCGCCGTGGCCGGGGCGGGTGCCGGGGCGGCCGGCTTTTGTTCCGGTGCGGCCGGCGCGGGTGGCGGCGAACTGAACGGGTGGGATGCGGGTGGCGTGGCGTTGATGCTGCTGATGGTCGGCGCGGGCTTGGGCTTCGGCCACACCAGGCTGACCAGCACGATGACGGTGCAGGCCGCGGCGATGCCGATGGCCATCTTGTACTCGCCGGCCTTGGCGATCCATCCCTGGAAGATGTCTTTGTAAGCGTCCTTGTTCATACGGGCTCCGTTATGTCTGTGTCTCCGGATTGAGCAGGATATCGAGTTTTTCGGTGAAAGCCTGGTAACGGAACGGCTTCTGCAGGATGAGCAGCTCACGCCCGGGGAAACGCTCGGCCAGATCCTCCGGATAACCGGTGACGAAGAGCACGCGGTGCAGCAGATCCGGGTTGATCTGTTCCAGGCTGTTGTAGATGTCGTCGCCGGTCAGCTTGGGAAGCCGGACGTCCAGCAGGATCAGATTGTAGCGCTCGCCGTTGGTCGTCAGTTCGAACAGCCCCTGTACCGGATCGCTCAGCGTGCGGATCTGGATCTCGCGCGATCTCTGCTGGGCATAGCGGTTCAGGAACGCGGCCAGAATGCTCTGGACGGTATCCTCATCGTCGACGACAAGGGCGTGGATGGTATGACTGTCATCGGTCATGGATCACCTCATTGGATCGCATCCATCGGTCGGATGGCCATGATAATGGATTCGATATGCTCCAGCGCAAGATGCAGGTGTTCGGAGAGCTTGCGGTTGTTGCCGGACGCGGCATCGCTTTGCCGCTGCTCCAGTTCGGGAATGCGCTGTTCCAGGGCGGGCAGGAAATGGCTGTTGGTAAGGAAGAATGGGCAGAGCAGGCAGGCATCGAGCAGGAAACAGGGTGAGCCCTTGTTGCAGTAGCCGTAGGGTGATGCCTGCAGATTGCCGCAGTCCAGGATCGTTTCCACCGGCAGATCCGAGTGTCGCGCGTCGCGGACGACCAGGTTGCCCTCGCAGTCGTAGAGCGGTCCCTCAAAGCGGCGCTGGCGCTCCTCATGGTCGGCCAGTCGCCAGCCCCCGTCCGGCGTCTGGCGGATGCCCGGCCATTGCCATAAAAACAGCTCGGCCACGTAGCGGACTTCGTCGCTGATGTCCGGATCGTGCGCATGGAGCCAGTCCGCCACCAGCTTCGCCGCATGGCCGGCAGGTGTCTGTTCGAAGGCGGAAAAATCCATCTGGTGGCCGGCATGAAGGCGCAGCACCGGGATGCCGTGCTGGGCATGCGGGGAATCCGTGGTCAGGCTGATGGCGACCTTCTCGACCCCGCCGCCGCCGAAGGGGATGTCGCATGGGTATTCACCGAGGTAGATCTCAGCGGGGCGCTGCCTGGGTGTGGCCTGAAAAAGACGTTCTCCTGGCGCTTCCAACACGGCCCTCCTGATCTGTGTACTTATAGCAGAAGCAGGGTCTATCGCAAACCGACGGCGGAGGCCGTATCCGCAGGCGGAAGCAGCGATGCGGGGTCCACGCGGGCCTTCTCGAAGCGCACGCCCCAGTGCAGGTGCGGTCCGGTGGCCCGGCCGCTCATGCCCGACTCGCCGATGACGTCGCCGGTCTTCACCCAGTCCCCCTTTCTGACGTCCGTATGGCTCAGGTGGCAATAGAGGGAGACCAGCCCGTTGCCGTGCCCCAGGACCACCGTGGTGCCGTCGAGATACATCTTGGAGACCAGCAGCACGCGCCCGGCCAGGGGGGCGTGGACCGGCGTGCCCGTGGGGACGGCGATATCGATGCCGGAATGGGGCGAGCGCGGTTCGCCGTTGACATAGCGGCGGGCACCGAAGGGGGTGGAGATCACGCCGGTCACCGGCCATGCCATCATCTGGATGTCCGGCGTGGCCTTGACCGGCATGCTGTAGGTGCGCATCAGGGCATGCTGATCGGAATGGATGCGGGCCAGGGTGGCGGCATCGAACTCGGCCATCTTGTTGGCCACCGTGATGCGCGAGATGCGGAAGCTGCCCTTGCTGACGGTCAGGTGGTCCGTCCGGTGCTTGCCGTTGGCGATCGTCCAGACCAACCGATAACGGCCGGGACGCTGGGCCAGATCGACGCCGATCCAGGCCCGGATCGTACCGTCGGACCCGCGCTTGACCGGCCATTCGCGGCCGAGGGCTTTCAGGCGCACGGGGCCGGGCGGCAGGGCATCGGTGCGGATCTCGATGACCTGGCCCTGTACGGCGGTCCAGGCGGTTGTTTCCGGACCGGCCTGTGCCGACAGTGGCAGGGCGAGCATCAGCACCAGCATGCCGGCCAGGAATCGGATATGCTGCATCATGGCTTTTCCTCCGTGCGGGTGACGTGGGCGTCGGCCGTTCCGTCATGGAAGCGAACGGCGATCTGCGTACCCACCCCGACCTGGGATATGGAACGGAGGATAAGGCCGTCGGGAGTGGTGGCAAGCGTAAAGCCCCGCTGCAGCACATGCATGGGATCCAGCGCCAGCATCTTGTCGTATCGGCGTCGCAGCAGCTGATTGCGCCGTTCGATCTGCGCCGGGGCCAGGGAGCGCAGGGATTGGCGTAGCCGATCCAGACGGCGTCGGCATGCGCTCGCGGCCCGCGAGCCGGCCAGCGAGGCGGGAAGCCTCTGCTGCTGCACCCGCTGGCGCGCCACTGCGATTGCCGTTCCCAGGCCCTGGGCCAGACGATGCTGCATACGCGCCAGTGCCTGGCGCTGGCGGCGCATCTGCAGCCTCGGCTCCAGCGGTTCCAGTCGGCGCTGCGCCTGGACCAGGCGTCCCCGGTCCCTGCGGATGCACTGGTGCAGGACGGATTCGCTGCGGGTCAGCTGGCGTTCGACATGCAGGTGCCGGCCATCGAGGGCCAGGCGCACCGCGTGGCGCATGCGTGCCTGCAGGCCGGCATGGGCCTCCCCGGCGTGCGACAGGGTCTTGCCGATCAGGCCGCGCAGCAGCGGCAGCCGCGGCAGCTGGCGTCGCAGCTCCTCGCGCGCCGGGCAGGCGATCTCGGCGGCATTGGACGGGGTGGCGGCACGGGCATCGGCGGCGAAATCGGCCAGCGTGACGTCGATCTCGTGGCCGATGCCGGTGATCACCGGCACCGGGGCTTCGACGATGGCCCGGACCACCTGCTCGTCGTTGAAGCACCACAGGTCCTCGACGCTGCCGCCGCCGCGCACGAGCAGGATGACGTCGGGAAGCGGGTCCATGCCGGCGATGCGGGCAAAGGCTTTGACGATGGAGGCGGGGGCACCGTCACCCTGCACCAGGCATGGCGACAGGGTCAGGCGCAGCCACGCCGGGCGGGTGGCCAGCACCTTCCTGACGTCCTCGATGGCGGCCGTGGACGCGGAGGTGATGATGCCGATGTGCGCGGGCAGGGAAGGCAGGGGACGTTTGCGCGCCGGATCGAACCAGCCGCGTTCGGCGAACAGCTGCTTGCGCCGCTCGAACTCCGCCGCCAGGCGGCCGCTGCCGGCCTCCTCGACGCCGCGCACGATCAGCTGGTAGGTGCCGCGTGGTTCGTAGACGCTCAGATGGCCGTCGAAGATGAATTCGCCGCCTTCCTGCGGCAGCACCTTCAGCCGGACGGCGCTCGATTTCCAGATCACCGCCGAGATCGCGGCGTGCCGGTCCTTGATGGTGAAATAGATATGCCCGGAGGCATGGCGGGTCAGGCGCGACACCTCGCCAGCGACGCGCACATGCGCGAAGTTCTGTTCCAACAGCTGCCGGATGCCGGCGGTCAGTTCGGTGACGCTCAGCGCGGCGCGGTTGGCTTCTGCCGGTTCCATCGGGTCATGCTGCCCGTCCCGGCATATCGGTCAAGCCGGCCGTCGGCCGGCCTTGTGTCAGTAGCCGGGACGGAGCTCGGTGGCGATGGCCGGACGGTGCATCGCCGGCTTCACCTGCTGCCGCCGTTGGCGCAACAGGGTCCGGGTCATGCCGGTCTGCGGGTCCAGGGCCAGGCCCGCGTTGTTCAGGAAGAAGTAGCCGTCGGCACCGTGCTCCCGGGCCAGGCGCATGTTCCGGCTGTTGCCGTGCCGGCAGATCGCATACCATGGTGCGCCGCGGAAGCGGTCGCGAAACCATTCGGCCACGGCCATGCCCTGCACATCGGTGTCGTCGATATCGCAGATCAGGAAGTGGTAGCGCTGGTGGTTCAGGCAGGTGTAGGCGTCCAGGTCGGAGAGCACGAGATCCGCGGCCTTGGCATCGCCTTCGATCAGGCTGCGAATCTGGCAGGCCGGCACGATGTTACGGGTCAGGATCAATCCGCTGTTCGCGTGCATCTCGGGCACCTCCGCCGATAAGGTGCCGGTCAGAATAACCATCGAATATGTCAGGCCTATGGCACCGGCGTGACAGGGGCGCGGGATGCAAGCGTCCGCCGTTTCGGTCTACAATGGCTGCCGGTTCATGCTGGTGTCACAAAGCATGGCCAGCATGTTCCGTTCATATGCAATCGAATGCAAAGGAAGGGGGGGCTGACCTTGGATCAGATGGAGATGGACGCGCCGGAAAACTTCCTGAACAGGGAGTTGAGCCTGCTCGCCTTCCACAAGCGCGTGCTGGCCATGGCGCAGGACGAGTCGCTGCCCCTGCTGGAGCGGCTGCGTTTCCTTTGCATCTCCAGCGCCAACCTGGACGAGTTCTTCGAGGTACGGGTGGCCGCGGTGCGCCACTTGCTGAATGTGGGCAAGCAGCGGATCGGCGCCGACCAGAGCAGTCCGGCCAGCCTGCTGCGCGAGATCCGCGAGCAGGTGGTGGAGATGGTTGGCCGCCAGTACGCGCTGATGAACGACGTGCTGATCCCGGCCCTGGCCGCCCAGGGCATCCATTTCATCCGGCGCAACCACTGGACCGACGCCCAGCGCCTGTGGCTGCGCGACTTCTTCAACAGCAACATCATGCCGATGATCAGCCCGCTGGGCATCGATCCGTCGCACCCGTTCCCGCGCATCGGCAACAAGGTGCTCCACTTCATCGTGTCGCTGGAGGGCAGGGATGCCTTCGGCCGGGCGCACAAGCTGGCCATCGTGCCGGCGCCGCGTTCGCTGCCGCGCCTGATCCGCCTGCCGGCGGAGGTGGCCGGCGTGCCGGACGGCTTCGTGTTCCTGTCGTCGATCATCCATGCCTTCGTCGAGGACATGTTCCAGGGCATGCAGGTGACCGGCTGCTACCAGTTCCGGGTCACGCGCGACACCGAGCTGTACCTGGACGAGGAGGAGATGGAGGACATCAAGCTGGCCCTGGAGGGGGGGCTGCAGGAGGACCGCCGCTTCGGGCGCGAGGTGCGCCTGGAGGTGGCCGACAACTGCCCGCGGGATGTCGTCGATTTTCTGCTGAACAAGTTCGACCTGGGCGAGTCCGACCTGTACCAGGTCGACGGCCTGGTCAACCTGCACCGGCTGGTGTCCGTGCACGAGCGCGTCGAGCGGCCCGACCTGAAGTTCCCGGGATTCAGGCCATCGCTGCCGGCCGCGCTGCTGGACGAGACGGACATGTTCGCGACCCTGCGTCGCGGCGACATGGTGCTGCACCATCCCTACCACGCCTTTTCGCCGGTGCTGGCGCTGCTGAACCAGGCCGCCGACGATCCGGACGTGCTGGCGATCAAGCAGACCGTGTACCGGACCGGCGAGGATTCCCCCGTCGTGCAGGCCCTGCTCCGGGCCGCCCGCAAGGGCAAGGAGGTGACGGTCGTCGTCGAGCTGCGCGCCCGCTTCGACGAGGAGGACAACATCCATCTGTCCGAGCGGCTGCAGCAGGCCGGTGCCCACGTGGTCTACGGGGTCGTCGGTTACAAGACGCACGCGAAGATGCTGATGATCGTGCGGCGCGAGGGCAGGAATTTCCGCCGTTATGTGCATCTGGGCACCGGCAATTACCATCCGGTGACCACCCGCTTCTATACCGACATCGGGCTACTGACGACCGATCCCCAGACCGGCGAGGACGTGCACCGCGTGTTCCAGCAGCTGACAGGGCTGGGACGCACCAGCAAGCTGAAGAAGATCGTCCAGGCGCCGTTCGAGATGAAGAAGCGCATCATCGAATGGATCGACCGCGAGGCGGAGCACGCGCGCCAGGGAAGAGCGGCGCGCATCCTGGCCAAGATGAACGGCCTGGAGGAGAAGGAGGTCATCCTGGCGCTGTACCGGGCCTCGCAGGCCGGCGTCAAGATCGAACTGATCGTGCGCGGCATCTGCTGCCTCAGGCCGGGGGTCAAGGGACTGTCGGAGAACATCCGCGTGCGCTCGGTGCTCGGCCGCTTTCTCGAGCATACCCGCATCGTCTATTTTGCCAACGGCGGCGAAGCCGAGCTGTACTGCTCCAGCGCCGACTGGATGGAGCGCAACCTGCTCCGGCGCGTGGAGGTCTGTTTCCCCATCGAGGATGCCCGCATCCGACGCCAGCTCGTGCGCCAGGGCCTGAAGACCTACCTGCTGGACAATACGCATACCTGGTTTTTGCAGCAGGACGGCAGCCACCGCCGGGCGGTGGTGCGCTCCCGGGCCAGGCCGGTGTCGGTCCAGGACGTGCTGATCGGGGAATTGACGGACTAGGCCTTACCCCGGACTGTCTTCGCGGCAGCGGATGATCCATGATAGCGTCGACGGACGGATGGGGTGGCCATGGCTTTCTGGAATCATGACAAGCTGACGGGCGAGGTCGCCGCGGTCGATCTCGGATCGAGCAGCTTCCATATGATCGTCGCCCGCATCCAGGAGGGGCAGCCGCTGCTGATCCTGGACCGCCTGCGCGAGATGGTGCGCCTGCGCGAGGGGCTGGATGAGGACCACAATATCACGCCCGAGGTCCAGGAACGGGCCCTGGCCTGCCTGCAGCGCTTCGGCCAGCGCCTGAAGGGGCTGCCGTCCTCCCACGTGCGTGTGGTCGGCACCAATACCCTGCGCCATGCCGACAAGGCGCACGGCTTTCTGCAGGCGGCGGAGGCGGCGCTCGGGCATCCGATCCGGGTCATCTCCGGCGACGAGGAGGCGCGCCTGATCTACCTGGGCGTGGCCCGGGCCCTCGGCTTCGATGACCAGAAGCGCCTGATCATCGACATCGGCGGCGGCAGCACCGAATGCATCATCGGCCAGGGACTGGAGACACGCGACCGCGAAAGCCTGGCCATGGGCTGTGTCGGCTATACGCAATTGTTCTTCGGCAACGGCAATATCCAGAAAAAGGCCTACAAGGAGGCGGAGATCGCCGCCCTGCGCGAACTGCAGGAGATCAGCCGGCGCTTTACGGCCCTGGGCTGGCAGGCGGTGGTGGGCGCGGCCGGCACCATCCGCGCCGTGGCCAATATCGCCGGCCAGTGCGGCTGGAGCTCCGAGGGCGTGATCACGCGCGAGGCCGTCGACCAGCTGCGCAAGCGCATGCTCGAGTTCGACCGCATCGAGGACCTGGACATCCCGGGCCTGAGCAGCGAGCGCAAGCTGGTCTTCCCGGGCGGCCTGGCCGTGCTGCGCGCCGCCTTCAAGGCGCTGGGCATCGAGCGCATGACCGTGGCCGATGGCGGCCTGCGCGAAGGCGTGCTGTACGACCTGATCGGGCGCATCAAGCACGAGGATATGCGCGATCAGACGGTGCGCAGCATGAAGGGCCGTTTCCTGGTCGACGACAATCATGCCGGGCAGGTGGACGCCATCGCCTCCGGCATGTTCCGGCAGGTTTCGGACGGCGCATGGTCGCTGGAGGACGGGGAGTGGGGGCTGTACCTGTCGTGGGCGGCGACGCTGCATGAGGTCGGGCTGGCGGTATCGCACAGCAAGTACCACAAGCACGGCGCCTATCTGCTGGCCAACAGCGACATGTCCGGCTTCTCGCAGCAGGAGCAGCAGCTGCTGGCCTTCATGGTCGGCAATCACCGCCGCAAGCTGAACCTGAATGATCTGCAGGCCCTGTCCGAGCCCGAGCGGCAGCCGGCGCTGCGCCTGTGCGTGCTGCTGCGTCTGGCGGTGCTGTTGACGCGCAACCGCATCCCGAACTACCTGCCCGAATTCTCCGCGAGCGCCGTCAACGGGCGCATCGAGCTGCGCTTCCCGGCCGGATGGCTGGATGCGCATCCGCTGACCCGGGCCGACCTGGAACAGGAGCAGGGGCTGCTGCAGCCCGCGGACGTGGCATTGGTGTTCAGCTAGCCAGGGCGGGTAGGCCCTGCGTCAGTGGCCGCGCTTTTCCTCGCGGATCATGCGGGCGGCTGCGGCATGGTCCACATGACGGATGTCGTGGCCGCGGATCATGTAGACCACCATCTCGGCGATATTCGTGGCGTGGTCGGCGATGCGCTCGAGATTCTTGGCCATGTTGGACAGCACGATCGATGAACTGATCTGGCGGGGATCCTCCATCATGTAGGTCAGGGTTTCCCGGTACATGGACTTGTGCAGCTGGTCGATGTGCTCGTCGTTCTCGATGACCTCCATCGCCAGTTCGATGTCGCCGCGCGAAAAGGCGTCCAGTGCCTTGTTGACCTGGCGCTTCACCTTTTCGCCCATCAGCGCGAAGCTCGAGACGTTCTTGGGCGGGTGTTCCAGCGAGCGCAGCATGCCCTCGGCGATGCCGGCGGCCAGATCCCCCATGCGTTCCAGATCGGTGACGACCTTGATCGAGGCCACGATCAGCCGCAAATCGCCGGCTGCGGGCTGGCGGCGCACCAGCATGGCCTTCATCAGCTCATCGCTCTGCACCTCGATGGCATTGATGGCGGCATCCCCCTCGATGGTGGTTTGGGCCAGGTCGGAGTCCTGTTCCATGGTACAGCGGATCGCCTGATCGATGGCACGTTCGACGAGCCCGCCCATCTGCAGCACCTGCTGCTTCAGCTGGTCCAGCTCCTCTTCGTATTTCTTCATCGTATGCGGTGCCGCTGTCATGGGTGCTCCTTATGCCCCGAAACCTACTCGCAATATAGCCGTTCGTAAGCCCTTTTGTGTGATGCCATGCACATCCCGGGTGTCAATGGTCACAACAAAAACCGGCCGGGAAAACCCGGCCGGCTATTCTCTTGGAGGAGAAGTTGTGAAGTCCATTCTTGTTACTGCTTCCGGTCGACTGCGTGTTCCCGGCCATGGTTGGCTAGCCTCCCGAAGGCAGTAACAAGAATGCCCGGAGCCGGAGCCCCGGGCATCTTGTTGCGGACTAGATCAGAACGCCACCTGCGTGTACAGGCCGTAGCGGGCATCCTTCACCGTATGACCAGACAGACCGCCGAAGTCCTTGACCTCGGTGTTGTCGAGAGCCAGGGCGAGGGTCACGCCCTTGGTCGGACGGTAAGCGGCAGCAGCCACGTAGTGCTGAACCTTTTCCTTGTACAGAGTACCAGCAGCCAGGAAGTTGGCCTTGTTCTCCTGGTTCTCGTAGCGGCCGAACAGACCGAAGTCGGTGCCCGGGACATCGTACCAGCCCCAGACGTCCCAGCCGGTGCTCTTGACCTGCTGGCCGGCAACGGAGGTGCCGGTCAGGAAACCGCTGCCCAGGTTGCCGTTATGGTTGGTCCATGCCACGCCGGTAGCCTTGGCATCATCCTTGTTGTTCAGGTAGTTGGCGCCGATACGGAAATTGTCCATGCCGTAGGCGAGCATGACCTGGTAGAAGGTCGACTTGATGCCGGCAACCGTCGAGGTCTTGGTGCCACGGTAGCCGTCGCGGAACTGGCCGTCGAGCTCCAGGCCCTTGATCGGGCGGATGGTGATGCGGCCGTCGAAGTCCATGGCGTTGGACGGGCTGCCGTTGCCGTAGCCGTGGCCGTTGGTCTCGGTCACGAAGTAGCTGACCATGTTGTCGGCCAGGTCGCCGTACAGGCCCAGGCCCAGGTCGGCGGAGGAGTCGAAGTTGGCCTTGTCGACCATGGTGTTCTCGATGAAGCGGTACTTCATCAGGCTTTCTTCATGGTCAATCCACGGCGTGTGCGACTGGCCGATGCGCAGCACGGCCTGCTTGCCGGCCAGCTTGCCATCGAGGTAGGCGTACTTCACGTACACGTTCTGCTTGTGGCCGAGTGTGCTCTCGCCAGCCATGTCGGTGGTGAAGCGGGCATACCAGTTATCGTTGAAGATGTACTTGATGGTGATGTAGGCACGCTGGGTGTTCAGACCGAAGGTCTTGGTCTTGGTAGTCGGAAGCGTGGTGGAGTCCTTGCTTTCGGCGAAGGTGTTCAGGTAGAACAGGCCTTCGACCTTCAGCTTGCTGTCGCCGTTGCCGGTCAGCGCAACGCCGGCAGCGAAGGCCGGGGCCGCGAAGGCCAGCGTCGAAGCCACAGCGGCTGCGATCGTCATGTTTTTCGTCATCTTACGCATTGAATGAAACCTCCTCAGGTTCAAGGTGCGGCGGACACTAGGGGGGGTATATGTCACGGATGTGACACCCCTTTGATGTCATCAACCTGTCATCTGGCCCCAGCACCTTGCGCACAGACCATGGAGGTGGTGTGCCTATGAGTACGACGAGTAGTAATCCCGGTTATGAAGCGGCGGTGGCCGCCAATCCGCATTTCATGCGCTTCCGCTCCCTGCCCGTCGGGCAGGAACTCGGAGGTATGGAGTCAATGCTGCTGTTCTCCTGCTTCATCGAGCGCCATGTGCCGGCCGGCACGACGATCTACCGCGCGGATGGCGAATCCGACGGCACCATGTACATGATCCTGAACGGTTCGGTCGACGTGGCCGACCGCAACGGTCATGTCTATGAATCGCTGCAGGCCGGGGATGTGTTCGGGCTGTTCACGTTCCTGGACAGCAACCGCCTGCATTCGGCCACCATCACCGCCAGCCGGGACCTGACGCTGCTGACGCTGGAGCGTTCCTACTTCGACCTGGTGACGCTGGAGGACCCGAACCTCGGCAACCAGCTGTTGCGTTTCATGTTCCGGCTGCTCTCCCGCCAGGCCCTGCGCCTGGAGACCGAATACGCCGCGATGCACGGCTACGCGACGGCACGGAGGGTCTGAGCCATGGCGCCCAACTTGTATTCGCCCAGTGGCGGACGCAGCATGCAAACGATGGAAGGTGCGCATGCGGAAATCCTGATCGTCGAGGACGACGAGATCATCGCCCGCCTGATGCAGATGCATCTCAGGGCGGCCGGCTGGCGCACCCACCATGTCGAGAATGGCAACGATGCCCTGGAGGCGCTGCAGCAGGGCAACTGGAAACTGGTGCTGCTGGACCGCATGCTGCCGGGCAAGAGCGGCATGCAGGTGCTGCGCTGGCTGCACCGTCCGGACCAGGAGGGGCGCATTCCCGTGCTGATGGTCACGGCGCTCGGCAGTACGGCAGATACGGTGCAGGGGCTCAATGAGGGGGCCGATGACTATCTGGCCAAGCCGTTCGAGCCCGAGGAGCTGGTCGCCCGCGTCAATGCCCTGATGCGTCGCAGTGCCCACGAACCGGGACAGGTGCTGCGTTTCGGACAGATCGAGGTGGACGCCGAGGCAGCCGAGGTGCGCATCGGCGGGGCCATCGTGGGCCTGCGCCGGCTGGAGTTCCTGCTGCTGCTGGAACTGATGAAGAAGCCGGGCAAGGTGCGCTCGCGGGATTACCTGCTCGATCATGTCTGGGGTAGCGGCACCTATGTCGAGCCCCGCACCGTCGACGTCACCATCAAGCGCCTGCGCAAGGCTCTGGCCGAGTTCGGATGCGAGGATTGCGTTGATACCGTGCGCGGCATGGGTTACCGTTTTATCGCAAAGGATGCTTCGGATTGAGTGATATGTGGATGCTGTGGCTGGTGCTGATTCTGGGAGGCGTACTCTGGTACGCCCACACCGCGGCCCTGCGCCGGCGCGTGCACCTGCGGGAGCTGCAATTGCGGGACAGCGAGCAGGCTAGGCAGGAACTCGAGGATCGCCTGGCCAGGCGCATGCGGCGCCTGGATATCCTGTTGTCCACGATCAGCGAGGCCGTACTGCTGGTCGATCGCGACTGCCGGGTCATTGTCGCCAATCCGGTGGCCAGGACGATGCTCGGCATGTCCGATGTGGAGGGGAGCCGTCCCCGCCCCATGGTCTGGTTCTATCGCGATCCCGACTGGAACCAGAATCTGGCCAGGGCCATGTCCGGCACCATGGAGGCGCAGAACCTTCCGGATATGATTCTGGATGATCATGTGCTGGCGCCGAGGCTGGCGCCGATCGGAACGGATCAGGCGCTGCTGGTCTGCCTGGATGTGACCGAGCGTTCGAAGCTGGCCCGGCAGCGTGACGACTTCCTGGCCAACCTGATGCACGACCTGAAGACGCCCCTGACCTCGATGCTCGGCTATGCCCGCAGCCTGGCCAGCTTCGGCGAGGACGCCGAATTCCGGCGCATGGCCGGCGAGGTCATCGCCACCGAGGCCAAACGCGTCAACGAATTGCTCGATGCGCTGCTGACGCTGGATCAGATCCGCTTCGCCCCCGTAGATGCGGAGGCGCACTGCGATATCACCGAGGTCATGGAACGGGTGCAGGGCAGCCTGGGCAGTGCCGCGGAGGCCAAGAAGGTCAAACTTTCCGCCCATGTACCCGAACTCGGCGTCCCGCCCCTGGCGATTGCCGAGGACGAGTTGATGCGCATCCTGTCCAACGTGGTCGAGAACGCCGTCCGTTTCAGTCCCGAGTCCGGCAAGATCACCCTCGAGGTGACGCCACGGGGCCGGCAGGTGCAGATCCAGGTCAGCGACGAGGGGCCCGGCATCCCCGAGTCGGACCTGCCGCATGTGACGGAACGTTTCTATCGCGTGGACCGCGCCCGCAGTCGCGGCGGCCATGGTCTCGGCCTGGCCATCGTGCGGGAGTTGACCGAAACGCGCCACGGCACGCTGGCCCTGTCCAACCGGACGCCGCATGGGTTGCAGGTGTCGATCCAGTTGCCGGCATACGCCGAGGCCGGGGCTGCGGCGGCCTGACGGGGATCAGTCGCGGATCAGGACGCGTTCGCCTTCGCGGCAATGTGAAAAAAGCTCCAGGATGTCTGTGTTGCGCATGCGGATGCAGCCGTGCGAGACCGGCCTGCCGATGCTGTCCTCGTCGTGCGTGCCGTGGATGTAGATGTAGCGGGAGCGGGTGTCCACCTTGCCACGCCGGTTGCGGCCGGTTTCCAGCCCATCCAGCCACAGGATGCGCGTGAGGATCCAGTCCCGGTAGGCGTCCTCCGCCCCGGGGATATAGATGCCGACGGGCCGGCGGCCGATGAAGGCCGTATGCATCGGCGTCCCTTCGCCGATCTTGCGCAGGATGCGGTGCTTGCCCAGCGGGGTGCGGAAGCTGTCGCGCTGGTTGCCGGTGCCGTTGGCGGACGTGGATACGGGATAGGAATGCCATACACCGCTCGGGCGGCGATGGTGCAGCATCTGTTCGCGCACGGACACGATGATCATGCGCCGAGGCTAGCGCATTTTGGCGCCCGCGGCTTGTGCCGTGCACGGTCACGCCTACAATGCGGCCCCATATCGAACCCAAGCAGGAGGAGAGGATGGACATCAAGAAGATCCCCGTTGGCAACAATCCGCCGGAGGATATCAACGTCGTGATCGAGGTGCCTCAGCACGCCGATCCGATCAAGTACGAACTGGACAAGGATTCGGGGGCCATCTTCGTCGACCGGTTCATGCACACGGCCATGCATTATCCCTGCAATTACGGCTTCGTGCCCAACACCCTGTCCGAGGATGGCGACCCGGTGGACGTGCTGGTGGTTTCCAGCTTTGCGCTGATGTCCGGCTGTGTGGTGACCTGCCGTCCCGTCGGCGTGCTGCAGATGGAGGACGAGGCGGGCATGGATGCCAAGCTGCTGGCCGTGCCGGTGTCCAAGCTCAATCCGGCCTACGACCATGTGAAGGGGCCGGACGACCTTTCCCAGTTCCTGCTGGATCAGATCAAGCACTTCTTCGAGCATTACAAGGATCTCGAGAAGGGCAAGTGGGTCAAGGTCACCGGCTGGGCCGGCGTCGATGAGGCCAAGCGCGAGATCGTGGACAGCATCGCCCGCTACGCCGGAGATCAATGACGCCCTGCGGGCACCGCCTTTCCCTGCCCCCACAGGCTGAGCGCCATGATCTGCTAACCTAACATGGTTGGACACGCTGCATGTGCGGATATCCGGCAGCGGTGAGGGCGGGTGAAGGGGGGCGCAAGATGGATGAAGCGGCGCTGGTCCCGATGTCGTTGGGCCTGGGCGGGCTGTTGGTCGCATACCTGATCTACCGCATCGTACGGGCGGCTCCGGCAGGTGAGGGCCGGGTGGCCGAGATCGCCGAGGCCATCCATCTCGGGGCCATGGTGTTCCTCAGACGCGAATACCAGATCCTGGCCGTGTTTGTCGCCGTGGTCGGGGCCGCCCTGTGGCTATCGCCGCTGGGGGGGCATACGGCGACCGCGTTTGTTGCGGGTTCGCTAAGCTCGGCCCTGGCCGGCTACATCGGCATGGTTGCGGCCACCCGCGCCAATGTGCGCACGGCCATCGCCGCGCATGAACATGGTCCGGCAAAAGCGCTGTCCATCGCCTTCTTCGGCGGTTCGGTCATGGGCCTGACCATCGCCGCCCTCGGCCTGCTCGGGCTGGGCACACTGTACCTGTTCTTCGGCGGCGATCCGCAAACGGCGCATGCCATCCACGGCTTCGGCATGGGTGCCTCCAGCGTGGCGCTGTTCTCGCGCGTCGGCGGCGGCATCTTCACCAAAAGCGCCGATGTCGGTGCGGACCTGGTGGGCAAGATCGAGGAGGGCATTCCGGAGGACGACCCGCGCAACCCGGGCGTGATCGCCGACAACGTCGGCGACAACGTCGGCGACGTGGCCGGCATGGGCTCGGACATCTTCGAGTCGTATTGCGGCGCCATGATCGCCACCATCGCCATCGCCTCGACACTGGCATCCGATGTCCTCGATCCGCTGGGTACGCGTCAGGCCCTGATGTTCCTGCCACTGGCCCTGTCCTCGGCCGGCCTGGTCAGCTCGATCGTCGGCATCGGCCTGGTACGCACCTTCTCCTCCAGGCCGCTGGATGTGGCGCTGCGCATCGGCACCATCGGGGCAGCGCTGCTGTTCATCGCCGCCGCCTACGCGGTGATCGCCGGTGCCGGCGTGACCCCGCGGGTCTGGGGCGCGGTGATGGCCGGCGCCATCGGCGGCATCCTGATCGGTCTGGTCACCGAGTATTACACCGGCGGCAAGCCGGTGCGGCACATCGCGGCCGCCGGCGAAACCGGCCCGGCCACGGTGCTGATCGCCGGCCTGGCCATCGGTATGCAGTCGGTGGTGGTGCCGATGCTGACGATCTGCGCCATCATCTATGCCGCCACCCAGCTGTGCGGCCTGTACGGCGTCGGCATCGCGGCGGTCGGCATGCTGGCCACGGTCGGCATCACCATGTCCATCGATGCCTATGGGCCGGTGGCCGACAATGCCGGCGGCATCGCCGAGATGGCGGGCTTCGGCGAGGAGGCGAGGGCCGTGACCGATTCGCTGGACGAGATGGGCAACACCACGGCGGCGATCGGCAAGGGCTTTGCGATCGGCGCGGCGGCCCTGGCGGCGCTGGCCATCATCACCGCCTATGTGCAGACGGTCGCCCAGCACGAGGCCGGATTCCTGCTGCGCCTGAACGATCCGATCGTGCTGATCGGCATGTTCCTCGGCGGGCTTTTTCCCTTCCTGATCGCCGCCATCACCATGACGGCGGTCGGCGACGCCGCCTTCGACATGATCCGCGAGATCCGCCGTCAGTTCCGCGAGATTCCCGGCCTGATGGAGGGCACGGCGCAGCCGGACACGGCGCGCTGTGTCGACATCGCCACCACGGCCGCACTCAAGCGCATGGTGTTGCCCGGCATCCTGGCCGTGGCGGCACCGGTCGTGGTCGGCTTCGGCCTCGGCGCCGAGGCGCTCGGCGGCCTGCTGGGCGGGGCCCTGGTCGGCTGCGTGCTGCTGGCGCTGACCATGGCCAATGCGGGAGGGGCCTGGGACAACGCCAAGAAACACGTCGAGAAGGGGCACCATGGCGGCAAGGGCTCGGAGGTGCACAAGGCCGTGGTGGTCGGGGACACGGTCGGCGATCCGTTCAAGGATACGTCGGGGCCGTCGATGAATATCCTGATCAATGTGATGGCGATCGTCAGCCTGGTGATCGCACCATTGCTGCACTGAGGAGGCGGACATGGACGACGAACTGAAGCGACATGTGGGTGACAGCGGGGTCTGGATGCGGCTGCTGTTCATGCTGGTGTTCGCCGTGCTGTACAGCGTGGCCGAGATCGTGCTGAGCGCGGTGGTGGTCTTCCAGTTCCTGGTCGTGCTGTTCACCGGCAGCAGGAACGCCAAGGTGCTGTCGCTGGGCGCCAGCCTTTCCGCCTATGCCTACCAGGTCTTCCGCTACCTGACCTACAACAGCGATCAGCGGCCGTTTCCGTTCGCCGACTGGCCGTCCGACCGGCCGCTGGTCGAGCACGCCGAGGCGGCCAGGCCGAAGCGCAGTACGGCCAGGCGCCGAACCCCCAAGCCGAAGCCCGAAGCCGGGGAGACGGGGAAGGAGGCGTGACCGGAGGTTGACGCCGGACGTCATTGGTCTTTCACTGGCGCCATGGATGGGGAGTTTGCACTCGATTCGGACGTTCTGTACCTGAACCATGCCGCGGTGGCCCCGTGGCCCAGACGGACGGCGGCGGCCGTCAGGACCTTCGCCGAACAGAACGTGCGGCGGGGTTCGGTCGATTACGCCCAGTGGCTGAAGACGGAGCGCGCCCTGCGCCACAGGGCGCAGCGGCTCGTCAACGCCGGCAGCGCCGACGATATCGCCCTGGTCAAGAACACCTCGGAGGGCCTGTCGCTGGTCGCCTACGGCCTGGACTGGCACGACGGCGACCATATCGTGTCCACGAATCAGGAGTTCCCGTCCAACCGCATCGTCTGGGAATCCCTGCAGGGTCGCGGCGTGGCACTGCGCTGTGCGGACCTGTCCGGGGATGATCCGGAAGGGGCGATCATCGCCGCCATGGATGCCCGCACGCGCCTGGTGAGTGTGTCCTCCGTGCAGTATGCCACGGGGCTGCGCCTGGACCTGGTGCGCCTGGGCACGGCCTGCCGCGAGCGCGGCATCCTGTTCTGCGTCGACGCCATCCAGTCGCTGGGGGCGCTGCGCTTCGATGCCCAGGCCTGCCATGCCGATTTCGTCGTCGCCGATGCGCACAAATGGATGCTGGGGCCGGAGGGCGTGGCCCTGTTCTTCAGCCGCCCCCAGGCGCGGGCGCAGCTGGGGCTGACCCAGTACGGCTGGCATATGGTCGAGCATGCCGGGGACTTTGAGCGCGCCGAATGGCGGCCGGCGGCATCCGCCCGCCGCTTCGAGCCCGGCAGTCCGAACATGCTCGGCATCCATGCCATGGAGGCCAGCCTGTCGCTGCTGGAGGAGGCGGGCATGGAGAACGTCGAGGCCGGGGTGCTGGCGCGCACGTCCCGCCTGATCGAGGCGATCCTGGCCGAGCCGGCCCTGGAACTGGTGACGCCGCGCGAGCCCGCGCGACGGGCGGGCATCGTCACCTTCCGGTTTCGCGGCAGGGACGGGGATTTCCATGCGCAGCTTTACCGGCAGCTGATGGAGCATGGCGTCATGTGCGCGCACCGCGGCGGCGGCATCCGTTACTCCCCCCATTTTCATACCGGCACGGATATCATCGACGAGGCGCTTCGCCTGGCCCTGGAGCTGGCCCGCAGTGCGGGCTGACGCATGCGCACTCCCGCTTTTCAGTTCGGGCCCCGGCAGGTAGGCTGCGCGCCGCCTGACTGGAGGATCGAACGACCATGACGCAGCGTACCTATTGCGGCGATTTTCGTGCCGAACACATTGGCCAGCACGTGCGCCTGAACGGCTGGGTGCAGACCAACCGCGACCACGGCGGCGTCATCTTCCTCGATGTGCGCGACCGTTCGGGCAAGGTGCAGGTGGTGGCGCATCCGGACGCGCCCGAGGTGCATGCACTGGCCCATTCGCTGCGTCCCCAGGACGTCGTCGAGGTCGTGGGCGAGGTCATCGCACGCTCGTCCGAGACCGTCAACGCCAAGCTGCCGACCGGTGCCGTCGAGGTGAAGGCGGTGCGCATCCATATCCTCAGCCGTTCCGAGACGCCGCCGTTCCAGATCGATGATTTCAGCGGCGCCGGCGAACAGCTGCGCCTGGAGTACCGCTATCTGGACCTGCGCCGGCCGGTGATGCAGGCGAACATGATGCTGCGCCACAAGGTGGTGCACGCCGCGCGCAACTATCTGGATGAACAGGGCTTCCTGGAGATCGAGACGCCGATCCTGAACAAGTCCACGCCGGAGGGTGCGCGCGATTATCTGGTGCCCTCGCGCATCTATCCGGGCTCGTTCTATGCCCTGCCGCAGAGCCCGCAGATCTTCAAGCAGCTGTTGATGGTCTCGGGCATGGACCGCTACTACCAGATCGCCCGCTGTTTCCGCGACGAGGATCTCCGTGCCGATCGCCAGCCCGAGTTCACCCAGGTGGATCTCGAGATGTCATTCGTGGCCCAGGATGACGTGATGGCCGTGGCCGAGGGCCTGATCGCGTCGATGTTCCGGGCCGGCGGCATCGAGGTGCCGGACTATTTCCCGCGCATCGCCTATGCCGAGGCGATCTCCCGCTACGGCCTGGACAGGCCGGACATGCGCTTCGGCCTCGAACATGTCGACGTCACGGCGCTGATGCGCGCGGTGGAGTTCAAGGTGTTCCGCGAGCCGGCCGACAAGGGCGGGCTGGTCAAGGTGTTGCGCGTGCCGGGTGGCGGCGAGCTTTCGCGCAAGCAGATCGACGACTACACCGATTATGTCGGCATCTACGGGGCCAAGGGCCTGGCCTGGATCAAGGTCAACGACATCGGCGATGTCCCGAACGGGCTGCAGTCGCCGATCGTCAAGTTCCTGCCGGAGGACGTGTTGCGCGGCCTGCTCGATGCCTGCGATGCCGAGACGGGCGACATCCTGTTCTTCGGGGCCGGCGATGCGAAGGTCGTCAACGATGCGCTGGGGCATCTGCGCGTGAGGATCGGTCACGATCTGGGCCTGGTGCGGCCGGGGGATCACCGCTTCGTGTGGGTGGTGGATTTTCCGATGTTCGGCTGGAACGCCGACGAGAAGCGCCTGGAGGCCATGCATCACCCGTTCACCTCGCCGTTGGCCGAGGACATGGCGATGATCGATAGCCAGCCGCTTCAGATGCGCGCCCAGGCCTACGACCTGGTGTGGAACGGCACCGAGATCGGCGGCGGCTCCATCCGTATCCACGATCCGGATACGCAGGCCGCGGTGTTCTCGGCGCTGGGCATCTCCGACGAGGAGGCGGCGAGCAAGTTCGGCTTCCTGCTGCAGGCGCTGCGCTTCGGGGCGCCGCCGCACGGGGGTCTGGCCTTCGGTCTGGACCGGGTGCTGGCGCTGATGGTCGGGGCGGAATCCATCCGGGACGTGATCGCCTTCCCGAAAACGCAAAAGGCGGCCGATCCGATGTGCGAATCGCCGAGCGAGGTGTCGGAGGAGCAGCTTCGGGAACTGGGCCTGCGTCGGCGCCTGACGGGGGGCGTTTGACAAGGTTGGCCCCATGGTTGAGGCTTGATTGATGGGAAGAAAATGGCATCGGACAGTCCTTTTTCTGCTGCTGGCGGCGGCCCTGGCGGCATGCGCCGTCAAGCCCCCGGTGCAGGAGATGGCCGAGGCACGTTCGGCCATCGAGTCGGCCAAGCAACTGAGCCCGACGCAGCCGGAAGCCCAGCAGGAACTGAAGAGTGCCGAACAGTCCCTGAAGCAGGCCGCCGATGCGCTGGATCGCGAGCAGTATGAACGTGCCCGCCGCAAGGCGATCGAAGCCAAGCGCAAGGCCCAGCGGGCGGCACAGTACCGTAGTAACCAGTAAAGAAATCAGCCAAATCCGCGTTCGTTCCGGGAGACAACATGACGTTCCACAACATCGAGGTGCCGAAGTCCGGCGACAAGATCCGCATGGGAGACGACGGGCATCTGGTTGTTTCCGATCATCCGATCGTCACCTTCATCGAGGGCGACGGCACCGGCCGTGACATCTGGCGCGCCTCCAAGCGGGTGCTGGATGCGGCGGTGGAACGTGCCTACCAGGGCGAGCGCAAGATCGCCTGGATGGAGGTGTACGCGGGGGAGAAGGCCTGGAACATGTACGGCCAGAGCGACGAGGCCTGGCTGCCCGCCGAGACGCTGGATGCCTTCCGGGAGTATCTGATCGGCCTGAAGGGACCGCTGACGACGCCGATCGGCGGCGGCATCCGCTCGCTGAACGTGGCGCTGCGTCAGGAACTCGATCTCTATGTCTGCCTGCGGCCCGTGAAGTATTTCGACGGGGTGCCGAGCCCGGTCAAGCATCCCGAGCATGTGGACATGGTGATCTTCCGGGAGAACTCGGAGGATATCTATGCCGGCATCGAATGGGCCGAGGGCACGCCCGAGGTCAGGAAGCTGATCGGCTATCTGCAGCGGCAGATGGGCGTGAAGAAGATCCGCTTCCCCGATTCCAGCGGCATCGGCATCAAGCCGGTGTCGCGCGAGGGGACCGAGCGGCTGGTGCGCGCCGCCATCCAGTACGCCATCGACAACGGCCGCAAGTCCGTGACCCTGGTGCACAAGGGCAACATCATGAAGTTCACGGAAGGTGCCTTCCGGAACTGGGGCTACGAGCTGGCCAAGCGCGAGTTCGGTGCCGTGGAGATCGACGGCGGCCCGTGGTGCAAGCTGCCGAACGGCATCGTCGTCAAGGACGCCATCGCCGATATCGCCCTGCAGCAGGTGCTGACCCGGCCCCAGGAGTTCGACGTCATCGCCACGCTGAATCTGAACGGCGACTACATCTCCGATGCCCTGGCCGCCCAGGTCGGCGGTATCGGCATCGCGCCGGGAGCCAATATCAACTACATGTCCGGCCATGCCATCTTCGAGGCCACGCACGGCACGGCACCGAAATACGCCGACAAGGATATGGTCAATCCGTGCTCGGTGATCCTGTCCGGCGAGATGATGCTGCGCTACATGGGCTGGACCGAGGCCGCCGACATGATCCTCTGCGGCATCAACGGCGCCATCGCCGCCAAGACGGTGACCTACGATTTCGAGCGCCTGATGGACGGCGCCACGAAGCTTTCCACCAGTCAGTTCGGAGATGCTATAATCGACCACATGGACAACGACAAGAAGCAAACATCCAAAACCGAAGAACACGTGGAGGCGGATCAGTACGATGCGCTGGCCGCCCGTTTCAAGGAGCTGTTCGAGAGCGGTGCCGAGCGCAGTGCCGAATTCGCCCGCGAGGCCCTGGAGAAGGCACGGGTGCAATTGACCGCGGCCGGCAAGTTTTCCGAATCGCAGGGCCAGCGGCTGAAGACGTTCATGGAGCGGGACCTCGGGTTTACCGCCGATGCATTCCGCAACCTGGGTGGCGAGGCCCGTCGCCGTCTTGATCCGGGCCGTATCGGGGCCGGGGCGCTGGCCTCGCTGACCTCGCTGCTCGAATCCGCCGGTTCCGCCCTTTCGGCGCTGGCGCATCGGGCGGGCAAGGTTCTCGATTACCGCTCCGGCGAGATCACCAGTGCCGGCACGCTGACCTGTAACGCCTGCGGCCACGAGATGCATTTCAAGAAGACGGGGAGGATCCCGCCCTGTCCGAAATGCCATGCCACGGAGTTCCGCAAGAGCTACTGAGATGCGCCTGCGCGCGCCCATGCTCGCCCTGGCCGTCCTCGTCGCACTTCCCATCGGCGCCTCGGGGGCGCCCTGGATGGATGATGTCCTGTCGACCATTCACAAGGAAACGGGGTATGCCGGGCAGGCCGGCCTGTCCGAGCGCGAGGTCGCGAAAGGGCTCAGGCAGGCATTGACGAAAGGCGTGCATCGGGCCGTGTCGGAACTGGGCCGGGTCAACGGCTTCTGGCATCGGCCGGGCGTCGAGATTCCGTTGCCGGATAACCTGCAAAGGCCGGCGGCCCTGCTGCACCGTGTCGGGCTCGGCCGTTATGCCGAGGATCTGCACGAGCGCATCAACCGTGCCGCCGAGACGGCGGTGCCCGTGGCGCGCCCGATTTTCCGCGATGCCATCGCCTCGATCAGCTTCGCGGATGCCCGCCGCATCCTGCAGGGCCCGGACGATGCCGCGACGCGCTATTTCGAGCGCAATACCACGGCGCAACTCGTGCATGCCTTTACGCCGTTGGTACATCGCGAACTGAACCGATCGGGGGCCGTCAGGAGCTACCGGCAGTTCGCCGCCCGATATGCCGCGTTGCCGCTCGTCGGCGACCGCATCAAGGACAACCTCGATGACTACGTGACGCGTCAGACGCTGAAGGCCATGTTCGCCATGCTGGCCAGGGAGGAGGCGGATATCCGGCATCACCCCGCCGCCCGCACCACCGCGCTGCTCAGGCGGGTTTTCCGCTAGCGGGGCCTTGCCCTGTTTTTGCGTGAGGGGGTTTTACGACGGCGCGTCCGGGTCGGCTGGTGGTTCGGGTTCGATCCCTTCCGCCACGGCCTGTTTCTTCATCCAGCGATCGAGGAAACGGTTGCCGATCAGCGTCAGCTCGAACAGCAGCCACATCGGCAGCGACAGCATCAGCTGCGTCAGCACGTCGGGGGGCGTCAGGATGGCCCCGGCGATGAAGATGATCAGGACGACGTATCCGCGGTTGGCGCTCAGTTTCTCCGGGGTCATGACGCCGAAGCGCATCAGCAGCAGCAGCACCATCGGCAGCTCGAAGGCCACACCGAACGCGAACAGCATGCGCATGAACAGGGTCAGCGATTCCTTCAGCGACGGCAGGGCCGTGATATCGCCCGATGCGAAGCTGAAAAAGAACTTGAAGGCGAAGGGGAACACCCCGAAATAGGCGAACAGGCCGCCGCCGTAGAACAGCAGCCCGCCGATCAGCAGCAGCGGCGTGAACACCCGGCGTTCATGTTCGTACAGTCCCGGGACGATGAAGCCCCACAGCTCCGTCAGCAGCCATGGAAAGGTCAGGAAGAAGGAGAAGAAGATGCCGACGCGCAAGTAGGTCACGAAGGCCTCGTGCGGGGCCGTGAACACCATCATCGGGTGCGGCCCCAGGGCATGGACCAGGGGGGCCGACAGAATGGAGAACAGCAGGTCGGACTGCCAGGTGCACAGGCCGAAGGCGAGGAACAGGATCAGGATGTAGCGCAGCAGGCGCCTGCGAAGTTCAATCAGATGCGGGATCAACGCCGTGTCGACTCCTGTTCCTCAGGCGGCTTCTTGGCGGCCGGGCGCATGCCGCTGACCTCGTTCTTGACGTCCTGGATACCTTCCTTGATGTCCCTGACCTCACCCTCGATGGGCTCGCGGATCTGCTGCTGGATGTGGCGCCATTGCTGCGAAAGATAGCCGATGAGGCGGCCGATGCTGCGTGCCACGACCGGCAAGCGGTCGGGACCCACGACGATCAGGGCCACAATCCCGATGACGAGCATCTCCGTCCATCCGATGCCGAAAAGCTCCATGGTCGCTTATGTGTGAGGAAGGGAGATGGGCTTCAGGTTTTCTTTTCGTTGTTGTCCAGGGTCTTGTTCGCGGGGTCTTCCTGCAGACCGGTGCGCAGTCCGCGCACGAAGCGTCCAAGGCCGTCACCCAGCTCCGGCAGACGCTTGGCACCGAACAGCACGAGTACAATCAACAGAATGACGATCAGTTCCCCGAATCCTAAGCCGAACATGCATGCCTCCTGATGTCGGCGCGCGCCGATGGCGTGCGCACGAACATGGTATTCTGCCTGAAGCGGAACCGGAAGGCTAGATCATGCCTGCGCGGGCTGGGCCGCCTCTCCGGGCAGTGCGTCCAGCTCCAGCGAGTCGGAGCATGACGGGCAATACTGCCACTGGGGCAGTTCGCCCTTCTTCTCGAGATTGATGGTGATCTCGTTATGGCAGGCGGGGCAGGTGCCGCTGACGCTTTCCGCCTCCTCACCGGTTCGCCATCGTTTCGAGGACAGCACGATGCCGCCGATGAAAAAACCCGGCACGAGGATGAAATGTGCGATCAGGATGGGGATGCTCAATGCTGCCAGGGCCCAGAAACTGAGCAGGGTCAGGATGGCGCGCTTCTTTCTCTCGGCATTGGAATACGCCTGCAGCGTCATCTCGGCCCGGGAGGTATCGCCGGCCTGGCTTTTCAGCTGGATGGTGCGGGTGATGGATTGTGGCATCGTGGATCCTTTTCTCGGTTGTCGTTGTGCTGATCAGGAAACAGCGCTGTGTTTGCTGCCCTTGTCGGCGCTGACCATGACCAGCGGCCTGCTGCGCCGGGCGGCGATGGCGGGCAGCGACAGGCTGGGCAGCGGGGTGATGGCGTGTTCCGGGCATATGTCGGCGCAGTGGTCGCAGCCGATGCAGGCGTCGGGCCTGAATTCGAGGATGTGGTTGCTCCCGAACGCCCTCAACTCCAGCGCATTCGTCGGGCAATGCTCGGCGCATTGGCTGCAGGCGGTGCAGCGCTCGTCGGCCTGGATGGCGCCGAGCGGAATCGAGGCGAGGCGGGGGACCGGGGTGAAATTGGGCTGCAGGCGCGGCAGAAGCCTCGCGAAGCGCTGCAGTACCTCGGGCAGGCCCGGCGTCGGGGTCTCCTCATCACCGGTCTGATCCTGCTCGCGCATGACATCGCTGATCTGGGCCATGGTCATGGCTGCGCCCTGGGCCAGGCTCGGGATCAGTTTGCGAAAGAAGGCCCGGCGTTCCGGTTCCGGTTCCCGTTTGTCCCGTTGTTCCGCCACCCGGCGGGTGACATCCCGGCTCAGGACCAGACGTCCGCCCAGCGCCTTGTTCAGCGTAGCGTAGTCACGCTCGGTTCCGGCCATCACGCGGCTACCGTGACGGGCGGGGCAGGCGTCACATTGGTTGAGCCCGTCGAGCTCGAGCACATGCACGCCCTCGCCCGCGAGGCAGGCCAGCAGCAGGGGGGTCCAGGCCGCATGGCAGGGTACACTGAGCTCCGCGGACGGGTCGGAAACGGCGCTGCAGGCCGCACGCAGCGTTTGCCTGCCGTGCAGCACGTGCGTGCGTGCGCGCTCGACAAGGGTGTCGATGTGAAGCTGTTCATGGGTGATGGCGCCGGTCGGGCAGGCGGCAACGCACGCCGTACAGGATGTGCAGCGTTTCCCGTCGATGCCGGGAAGATGGCCGTGCATCTCGATGGCATCGGCCGGGCAGGCGTCGCGGCATCGGGTGCAGGCGTGCTGCGCAGTTCCCCACGCGTGGTTCATGCAATCGGTTTGGCTGATAAGCGGGTTGCCGAGCATATGAGCAAGATTGCCACAAGCTCGGCCACGGCGCCAACGCCCACAGGCGAATTATTTACCCGCATCATCGGGAAAAATGCCATGATCAGGATGTGCCGGCCGGTCGGACGGCGGTTGCGTGCATTGGCCTTCGATTTGGTCCACAAATCGGGAAGTCCGTGTCGATGTGTGCGGCGAACCGGCACGTTCGGGGGGGTGTGCACAAGCACCGCTTGATCAGCAGCCTGCATCAGGTTAGCTATCGTGGTTGGCGACTTGCCGCGGGGCATGAGCCTGTCGATCGGTCTCGGGTGGCAAACGGGTGGGAAGCGAGGTGAGGATGAACAGATTTCACGGCATCGTTGTAACCGGGCTCTTCCTGGCTGCCGTCACCGCATACGGGCCTGCGGCCCATGCCGGCGCCGAGCAGCGCTGTCAGCTCTGCCATGATTTTACGACGGGCAAGAATGGCATCGGTCCGAGCCTGAAGGGCATTCTTGGGCGCGTGGCCGGTACCTATCCCGGCTACAAGTACACGTTCACCAAGTACATCAAGGGCAAGCCCTGGGTATGGACCGAGGCGAAGCTGCGCGAATGGGACAAAGACAGCCAGACGGCAGTCAAGGAGTTCACCGAAAATCCCGATGCCAAGACCAAGATGCCGCGACAGGCCTTCACCGGCCTGGAAGAGGACAATGTCATCACCTACATCAAGATGGCCAGTTCAGGCCTTCCGGTGTCGGACAAGGCTTTCGCCAGCGTACCGTGCAAGATGTGCCACGACTTCACGACGGGCAGGAACGGCATCGGTCCGAGCCTGAAAGGCATTCTCGGGCGCCCGGCCGGCACCTATCCCGGCTACAAGTACACGTTCACCAAGTACATCAAGGGCAAGCCCTGGATATGGACCGAGGAGAAGATCCGCGAGTGGGATAACAACAGCGAGAAGGCGATCAAGAAGTTCACCGGCAACCCGGATGCCACCACGCTGATGCCGCCGCAGCACCGGATGGGCGCCGATGAGGACGAAATCATCTCGTTCATCAAGGTGACCAGCGAAATACCGAACAAGAAAGAAAAGAAGCAATAGCGGCGAACACCCATCTCAGGAGGGACAGATGTCGGAACCGACCGATCAGAAACGCAGGAATTTCCTGTGGGGGCTGGCCTCAGGGCTGGGCGCCGCCGGTATCGCCGGCATGGCGGTTCCCTTCGTCAAAAGCATGCTGCCCGCGGCGGACACGCTGGCGGCATCCACGACCGAGTTCGACCTGTCCACGCTCGTGGAAGGCCAGATGGTGGTGATCGCCTGGCAGGGCATCCCGGTATTCGTCGTGCATCGCACCGGGAAGATGCTGGAGCGGCTGAAAGGCCACGACTTCCGTCTCAAGGACCCGGAATCGCGCGCCGATTACCCACATGTCGGCGCGACCTGGATGAAGACCATGGAGCAACGCCTGACCAGGTCCATCAAGCCGGAATATCTCGTGACCAACGCCCACTGCACCCATCTCGGATGCATCCCCCTGTACAAGCCGTCGCCCGGACAGGCGGAGTGGGGGAACTCGGTGCCCGAATGGTGGCCGGGCGGGTTTCACTGCCCGTGTCACGGCTCGTTGTATGATCTGGCCGGGCGGGTCTTCGACGGCTCGCCGGCGCCCTACAACCTGTACCTCGTGCCGTACAAGTACACGGCCGATACCAAGATTCTGATCGGCTGACAGGGGTGAGCCATGATTGAACGCATGCTGAATTCATCCGTTGCCCAGTGGCTCGACGAGCGTTCCGGCATCGTGGGCATGGTGCGCAAGCACCTGCTCGATTACCCGACGCCGAAGAACCTGAACTACATGTGGAATTTCGGTTCGCTGGCCATGCTGGTGCTGCTGCTGCAGATCCTGTCCGGCATCTTCCTGGCCATGTTCTACAAGCCGGACGCCATGGCGACGGCCGGCGGCTATACCGTGGCCTTCGATTCGATCGAACGCATCATGCGCGACGTCAACTACGGCTGGCTGATCCGCTACATCCATGCCGTCGGCGCCTCGGCGTTCTTCTTCATCATCTACATGCATCTGGGGCGCGGCCTGTATTACGGCTCGTACAAGAAGCCGCGCGAGTTGTTGTGGATCGTGGGTGTGATCATCCTGCTGGTGATGCAGGCGACCGCATTCTTCGGCTATCTGCTGCCGTGGGGGCAGATGTCGTACTGGGGCGCCACGGTCATCACGAACCTGTTCGGTGCCGTGCCGGTGGTGGGGGACTTCATCAACGAGCTGCTGCGCGGCGGATTCAGCATCGGCGATCCGACGCTGAACCGCTTCTTCTCGCTGCATTACCTGTTTCCGATGATCCTGGTCGCCATCGTCGTGGCACACCTGCATGCGCTGCACGTCGTGCATTCCAACAATCCGACCGGAGTCGAGCCCAGCAAGAAGGGCCTGATCCCCTTCCATCCCTACTACACGGTCAAGGACCTGTTCGGGGTGGGCGTGTTCCTGATCGTGTTCTGCTATTTCGTGTTCTTCAACCCGACCGGCTGGGGGTTGTTTCTCGAGCCGGACAACTTCTCGCCGGCCAACAACTTCCAGACGCCCGCGCATATCGCGCCGGTCTGGTACCTGACGCCGTGGTATTCGATCCTGCGCTCGTTCCCGGACAAGCTGCTGGGCGTGGTGGCCATGGCCCTGTCCATGGTGCTGCTGTTCTTCATCCCGTGGCTGGACAAGGGCCGGGTGCGTTCCGCCCGCTACCGGCCGGTGTTCCGCCAGATGGTGCTGCTGTTCTTCGCCTCGGTGGTGGTGCTCGGCTACTGCGGCCATTCGGAACCGACCGAGCTGCTGAAAACGATCGGCAGGATCGCCACGGCCGTGTACTTCGGCTTTTTCCTGTTCCTGCCGATCGTCACCAAGCACGAGAAAACACGCCCGGTTCCCCAGGATGTCTGATATGAAACGATCGCACCGGACCACCGCCGTCCTCGGCATTGCCTTCGGCCTCGTCATCGCCTGTGCCCCGATGGCGGTGCAGGCCGAGGAGGGAGGTCCCCCGCCGCTGAAGCACCCGCACATCACCATGGACAGGAAGACGCTGCAGGAGGGCCTGCAGGTGTTCACCAACATCTGCATGGGTTGCCACTCGGCCAAATACGTGACCTACGGCGATCTGATGCGCTACCCCGAACTCGGCCTGACCCGCAAACAGGTCGATGCGCTGCGCGGCAGCAAGTCGCTGCTGGCCGGGCTGACGACCGACCTGACGCCGGCCGACGCGAAGATGTCCTACGGCAAGGTGCCGCCGGACCTGTCCGTGATCACGCGCTCGCGCCAGGGGCCCGATTACGTGTATTCGATCCTGACCGGTTTCGAGCATGATCCCTCGGGGCGCATCCCGGACGGGTTCTACAACGTCTATTTTCCCGGAAACCACATCGCCATGCCGGACCCGCTGACGTGGTTCCATCATGATCCGAAGGACACGGACCATATCGAGGAACAGGCACGCAGCGTCGCGTCGTTCCTGGCCTTCATCGGCGAGCCGCACCAACTTCAGCGTGAGACGATCGGTTATTATGTCATCGGCTTCCTGGTGCTGCTGACCATCGTGCTGTGGCTGCTGAAGCGCGAGATCTGGAAGGACGTCAAGCACTGACGGCCTGAGCGCCGCCCGGGGCGCCTTGACCCCCAAACGGCCCAACCCTAAACTCCGAGCCACCTTTGCGGGTCGGTCAAACGCCTATGCTCAGTTGGCGGGAGGCGCTTCACACGGTACATCAGGGAGAATCATGCTTCATGCGCGAGTTTGAGCGGATCAAACGCCTGCCGCCCTATGTGTTCGGTGTTGTCAACAAGCTCAAGATGGATCTTCGCCATGAGGGGCATGACATCATCGACCTGGGCATGGGCAACCCGGACCAGCCGACGCCGAAGCATATCGTCGACAAGCTGGTCGAGGCCGCCCAGGACGGCCGCAACCATCGCTATTCGATGTCGCGCGGCATCCCTGGCCTGCGCAAGGCCGTCTGTGCCTGGTACAAGCGCAAGTTCGACGTCGACCTGGACCCGGAGACCGAGGCCATCGCCACCATCGGTTCCAAGGAGGGTCTGGCGCACCTGGCCGTGGCCATCACCAGTCCGGGCGATCTGATCCTGGCTCCCAACCCGGCCTACCCGATCCATCCCTACGGCTTCATCATCGCCGGTACCGACATCCGGCATGTGCCGATGGGGCCGGGCATCGACTATTTCGAGGAGCTGACGAAGGCGGTACGCGATTCCTGGCCGCGGCCGAAGATCCTGCTGGTCAACTTCCCGTCCAACCCGACGGCGCAGGTCGTGGACCTGTCGTTCTACGAGAAGGTCGTCGACTTCGCCCGCGACAACGACCTGATCGTGATCTCGGACATCGCCTATGCCGAGATCACCTTCGACGACTACCAGTGTCCGTCGATCATGCAGGTCAAGGGCGCCAAGGACGTGGCCGTCGAGTTCTATTCGCTGTCCAAGAGCTACAACATGGCCGGCTGGCGCATCGGCTTCATGGTCGGTAACCGCGACATCGTGGCGGCCCTGGCCAAGATCAAGTCCTACCTCGACTACGGCACCTTCCAGCCGCTGCAGATCGCGGCCTGCGCGGCCCTGAACGGACCGCAGGACTGCGTGGAGGAGATCCGCAGCATGTACCAGTCGCGCCGCGACGTGCTGATCTCCGGCCTGCACAAGATGGGCTGGATGGCCGAGAACCCGAAGGCCTCGATGTTCGTGTGGGCGGAGATCCCGGACGAGTTCAAGGACATGGGATCGCTGGAGTTCTCCACGCGCCTGTTGTCCTACGCCAAGGTGGCGGTCAGCCCGGGCATCGGCTTCGGCAGCTACGGCGATACGCATGTGCGCATCGCCCTGATCGAGAACGAGCACCGTATCCGCCAGGCCGTGCGCGGCATGCGCCAGTTCCTGGCCGCAGGAGCCCAGTGATGACCACCCTGCGCGTCGGACTGATCGGCCTGGGCACCATCGGTACAGGTGTGGCGCAGCTGCTGCTGACCCATCGTGACCTGCTGTCGCAGCGGCTGGGCAAGACCGTGCAGCTGGTGCGCATCTGCGATCTCGACATCGCGCGCGATCGCGGCGTCGATCTGAGCACGGTGGATCTGACCACCGAGGCCGCGCGCATCACCGAGGCCGACGATATCGACCTGGTCATCGAGCTGATGGGCGGGCTGGAGCCGGCGCGCAGCTTCGCGAAGGCAGCGCTGGCGCACGGCAAGCATGTGGTGACCGCCAACAAGGCCCTGATCGCCAAGCACGGCGAGGAACTGTTCCCACTGGCAGCCGAAAAGGGCCTGCAGATCGGCTTCGAGGCGGCGGTCGGCGGCGGCATCCCATGCATGAAGGCGCTGCGCGAGGGCCTCGCCGCCAACGCGATCGAATCGATCTACGGCATCCTGAACGGTACCTGCAACTACATCCTGTCCAAGATGGAGACCGAGGGTGCGGATTTCGCCGATGTGCTGGCCCAGGCCCAGGAACTGGGCTATGCCGAGGCCGATCCGACCTTCGACGTCGAGGGCATCGACACGGCGCACAAGCTCTCCATCCTGGCCGCCATGGCCTTCGGCTCGAAGATCAAGTTCGACGACATCTATACCGAGGGCATCTCGCGCATCACGCCGGCGGATATCGCCTCGGCGCACGAGCTCGGCTACCGCATCAAGCTGCTCGGCATCGCCAAGCCGCACGGGAGCCATGATGCCCAGCGCATCGAGATGCGCGTGCATCCGACGCTGGTGCCGCTGGATTCCCAGCTGGCGCAGGTGTCCGATTCGTACAACGCGGTGCAGATCACCGGCGATTTCGTCGGCCAGACCATGTTTTTCGGCCGTGGCGCCGGCGAACGCCCGACGGCGTCGGCGGTCGTGGCCGACATCGTCGACATCGCCAGCGGCTTCCCGGAAGGGGTGCGCCACCTGGCACCGCCGATGGGCTTCGTGCAGGAGGCGCGCCGCGATGTCCCGACGCTGCCGATGGCCGATACCGTCTGCGAGTACTACCTGCGCCTGATGGTGAAAGACCAGCCGGGCGTCATCGCCGCCGTGACCTCGATCCTGGCCGATCACCGCATCAGCCTGGAGGCGGTGCTGCAGAAGGAGCGGCATGCCACGCGCGAGGTGCCGGTGATCATGCTGACCCACGGAACGACCGAGGGGAACATGCAGGCCGCGCTCGCCCGCATCCTGGCCCTGGATACGGTCGATGACCGGCACGTGTTATTGCTGCGCAAGGAAGAATTCGGGGCATAGGACGGAAACATGGCTCGCTACGAAGGTATCATCGACCGTTATCGCGCCTTCCTGCCGATCGGCAAGGACGATGCGATCATCACGCTGTACGAGGGCGATACGCCGTTGCATGAATCGCTGAACCTGCGCAACGCCATCAACCCGGAACTGAACATCTACCTGAAGTTCGAGGGCCTGAACCCGACGGGATCGTTCAAGGACCGCGGCATGACCATGGCCGTGACCCAGGCCTACAACGCCGGTAGCCGCAAGGTCATCTGCGCCTCCACCGGCAATACCTCGGCCTCGGCCGCCGCCTATGCCGCCAACTGCGGCATGGAGGCCTACGTGCTGATTCCGGAGGGCAAGATCGCGCTGGGCAAGATGAGCCAGGGCATGCGCTACGGCGCCCGGGTCATCCAGATCCGCGGCAACTTCGACCAGGCGCTGCAGATCGTACGCGACGTCGCTGCCGACGGCGCCATCTCGCTGGTCAACAGCGTCAACCCGTATCGCCTGCAGGGCCAGAAGACGGCCGCGTTCGAGATCGTCGACGAGCTGGGCTTCGCGCCGGACTTCCATGCGCTGCCGGTCGGCAATGCCGGCAACATCACGGCCTACTGGATGGGCTACCAGGAATACCACGAGCGCCGCATCAGCCGGAACCTGCCGAAGATGCTGGGCTTCCAGGCGGCCGGCGCCGCGCCGCTGGTGTCGGGCGTGCCGGTCGAGAACCCGGAGACCATCGCCACGGCCATCCGCATCGGCAAACCGGCCTCGTGGCAGCAGGCCATCGCCGCGCGCGACGAGTCCGGCGGGCTGATCGACGCCGTCACCGACGAGGAAATCCTCGAGGCCTACGATATGCTGGCGCGCATGGAAGGCGTGTTCTGCGAACCGGCCTCGGCCGCCTCGGTGGCCGGCGTCATCAAGCTCAACGCCAAAGGCTACTTCAAGCCGGGCGCGCGCATCGTCTGCACCCTGACCGGCAACGGCCTCAAGGACCCGGACACGGCGATGAAGAACGTGACGCAGCCGGTGACGATCGATGCCACCGAGCGTGCGGTGCGCAGGCTGCTCGGCGACTGATGCCTGCCGCCGACGGGGCGATGCGCCTGACGGTATCCCCCAGCCTGATCCTGATTCCGGATGGATTGATTCCCGACGAACACGGTGCCTATGTGCCGCATCCGGCCCTGCGGTTCGCCGCCTCGCGGTTGCGCCGGGCCGCCAGGCAGTGGGCGGAATCGTCCGTACTGGCCCCGATCGAGTGGTATGCGGCCCTGCTCGGCACGGGGCAGGGCGCCTCCAGGCTGCTGGCTGCGGCCATGGGTGAGATGGTGCCGCTCGAGGCCCGCCAGTGCTGGCTGGTCTCGCCGTTCGCGGGCAGGCTCGGCCGGGACACCGTGCACATCATGCCCGATGAGGCCTTCGCCTGGGACAGCACCGATGCGGCGTGGCTGGCAGGGCTGCTGCAGCCGCTGCTGTCCGGGGACGGCCTGACGCTGCTGAGCCGCGATGGCTGTCTTCTGGCCGTTTCCGGCAAACCATGGGATGCATGGCCCGTGAGCTTCGCCCGGGTCGCGGGTCATGTGCTGCCCGACCGCCATCCGCCCGGTGCGGACGGGGGCCGGCTGATGCGCCTGTGCGCCGAGATGCAGATGCTGCTGGCGTCCCGGCCGTCGGAGCGCCGGCGGGCCGCAGGCCTGCCCGATGTCATGGGCGTGTGGCTGTGGGGCCCGTCCGAGCTTCCGGCCGGTCCGGTGACGCGGCCAAGGCTGATCTGTGATGACGCACTGGTCCGGGCCTGTACGGATGATGACGCGGGCACATGGCCGGCGGCCATCCTGCGGGCGAGCCAGGTCGAGGCGCAGATCGAGACGCAGTCGGGGCACGGACGATTGCCGCGTTACTGGTTGCTCGGCGGGGATCGCCACGCGGTGTTGCTCGATACACGCAGCCTGCCGCGCTTTTCCCGTCGGCCGTGGCGGCCGCGTGGACCGGTGGCACACGAGGCCCTGGTGCAACGCCTGAACAGGATCTGCAGTCCCGGGGTTCGGGCGGCATGAGCCACGACGGGCTTCCCGAAGGGACCAGCCTCCGGGGGCGGCGCCTGGCCTGGCGCCACCAACCGCTGCATGCCGATGATCCGCTGGCCGCCTGGCAGGGGCTGCTGGCCAACCGTGGCCTGAACGAGAGCGATGCCTATTTCTCCCCCCGGCTGGCCGATCTGCCGGATCCTGACGGCATGCAGGACATGCCAAGGGCGGCGGAGCGGCTGGCGGCGGCCATCACGAATGCGGAGCACATCCATATCTTCGGTGATTTCGATTGCGACGGCGTGTCCGGCACGGCCATCCTGGTGGAGGCCTTGCGGGCCGCCGGCGCGCAGGTGAGCGCGTCGATCCCGCACCGGGCCGACGACGGCCACGGCATCGGCGTGGAGCCGGTCGCACAGGCCGTGGAGGCCGGCGCCACGCTCGGCATCAGCGTCGATACCGGCACCACCTGTTTCGAGGCCTGCCGCGAGGCCACTCGGCTCGGGTTCGACCTGATCGTCACCGACCATCACCTGCCCGAAAGCGCGTTGCCCGAGGCCTTCGCGCTGCTGAACCCCGCGCGCACGGATTGCGGGTTCGCGGAGCGGCTGCTGTGCGGCACCGGCGTGGCCTTTTTCCTGCTCGTGGCGACGTGGAAGCGCTTGAAGGAGGCCGGGCATGCGCCGGCCTTCGATCTGCGCCGCCTGCTCGATCGCGTGGCCGTGGCCACGGTCGCCGACGTGATGCGGCTTGCCGGCGTCAACCGCATCCTCGTGCATCACGGCCTGCTGCAGCTGAACACATCGCCGTCGCCCGGCATGGCGGCGCTGCTGGCCGTCGCCCGCGTCAAATCGGCGGTGACCACCGAGACCATCGGCTTCCATATCGCGCCGCGCATCAACGCCGCCGGACGCATGCGCCACGGCGAGGAGGCGATGCACCTGCTGACATCCACCGATGCGGCCGAGGCGGCGAGGCTGGCGACGGTGCTGGACGACAGCAACCGGCAGCGCCGGCAGGTGGAGGCCGAGGTGTTCAAACAGGCCGAGGCGAGGCTGAATGGCTCCGAGGTGCTGGCGGTCTATGACGAGGCCTGGCATGCCGGCGTCGTGGGGCTGGCGGCCGGACGCCTGGCGCGCAAGCACAACCGTCCGGCCGCCGTCGGCTTCGTGACCCCGGATGGCCGTATCCGCGTGTCGCTGCGCGGCAGGCCGGGCTATCACATCGGCGATCTGCTGAACGCATGCGCCGCCAGCCTCGATGGCTTCGGCGGTCATGCCGGAGCCGGCGGCGGCACCGTGCGCCCGGGGGCATGGCCGGATTTCGTCATGGCCTTCGGCAAGGCGGTCGATGCGCAGGGGGGTGAGTCCGCCCGGCATCCGGAGCTCGCCATCGACGGTGTGCTGGGCCTGGACGCGCTGCATGCGGGGCTGGCCGAGCGCCTGTCCCGCTTCGAGCCGCTGGGGCAGGGCAATCCGCCCTGCCAGTGGCTGCTGCAGGCTGTGCAGATCGTGGACCGGCGCGATATGAAGGGTGGGGTGGTGCGCCTCAGGCTGCAGCAGCCGGCCAGCCGCAGCGGTACGCTGGATGCCGTCGTGTTCGGGGCGGGTGTGCTGGGCGAGGCCCTGCGGCCGGGCGGCACGCTGTCGGTCGTGGGCCAGCTGCAGCTCGACGACTGGCGCGGCAACGGTGCCGTGCAGTTCGTCGTCGAGGATGCGCTAGGCGGGGACTGAGCGTACGCGCTTCATCGTGCCGGGTAGTCCGTATATCCCTTTTCTCCCGGCGTGTAGAAGGTATCGAAGTCCGCTTCGTTCAGGGGCGCGGACGCCTTCCAGCGGGCAGGAAGATCCGGATTGGCCAGGAACGGGCGCCCGACGGCGATCAGATCGCCCTTGCCGGCCGCGAGATCCTGCTCGGCCCGCGCGGCGTCGTAACCCCCGGAAAGGATCAGCGTGCGCCTGAACAGACGCCGCATGGTCGCCTTCATGCCGTCCGGCACCACAGGCGCGCCCATCGAGGAATGGTCGACGATGTGCAGGTACATCAGCCCCAGCGCATCGAGTTTTTCCGTCAGGTAAGCGTAGTCGGCTTCCATGGCGTCGTAGAGCGGCATGTCGTTGAACACGCCGAAGGGCGACAGGCGGATGCCGACCCTGTCCCTGCCGATCGCATCACAGGTGGCGGCGGCGACCTCCAGCACGAAGCGGGCCCGGTTCTCGATGGCGCCGCCGTAGGCGTCGGTGCGCAGATTGGTGTTGGGACGGATGAACTGCTCGAGCAGATAGCCGTTGGCCGCGTGCAATTCGATGCCGTCGAAGCCCGCGGCGATGGCGTTCCTGGCCGCCTGCACGTATTCCTGCTTGGCGTCCTCGATATCCGCTGCACTCATGGCCGTCGGCACCGGGTGGGGCTGCGGCCCCTCGGCATCCGTATACATCTCGCCGGCGGCGGCGACCGCCGACGGCGCCAGCACGCGTGCCCCGGCCGGCAGGTTCAGCGCATGGCCGATCCGTCCCGTGTGCATCAGCTGCATGAAAATCTTGGCGCCGCCGGCGTGCACGGCATCGGCGATGGGCGCCCACGCCTCGGTCTGCGCTTCGGAGAAGATGCCGGGAATGCGCGGATACCCCAGTCCGTTCGGCGACGGAGAAGTGCCCTCGGTGACGATGAGACCGGCGGAGGCCCGCTGCCCGTAGTACGCGACCATCAGGTCGTTGGGGATATTGCCGATCGCCCGATTGCGGGTCATCGGCGACATGACCAGGTGGTTCTGCAGCTCGATGCCGCCGAGGCGGTAGGGGGTATGGAGGATGTCTCCCATGTTCGTTCTCCCGGGTGAGTGGTGATGGGCCGTTATCCTGTTGCAATTCTTCCGCGGTAGCCAGTGCAGAAAGTCCTACCGGCATTCACCATGCCATGGTGCGCCCGGTGGCTGAAACCTCGTTTGACACCATGCGCGGCAGGGTCCACCTTCGTTGGGGGGAAGGACGATGGGATCGATATCACCTGATCACGGCGCCATGCGGGGCCGGGCATGAGACAGGCCCGTGTCGAACTGTTGCAGTCCATGCCGGTCTTCGGCGGTATCAGCAGCCAGGCCCTGGCGTTTCTGATCGACCTGGCCTCGATGCGCCATGCCGGGGTGGGCGAATACTTTTTCCATGAGGGCGAGGACGCCACCTCGATGTTCGTCATCGAGCGCGGCCGGGTCGTTGTCAGCAAGTTGTGGGAGGGCAAGCCGCACCCGATCAAGCATCTCGTGCAGGGCGACTGCTTCGGCGAGATGGCCCTGCTCGACCTGTATCCCCGCAGTGCATCGGTGATCGCGGAAGCGCCGTGCGATGCGATCGAACTCGGCCGGGAGGCGCTGCTGAATCTCTGCCAGCATGACATCGAGCAGTTCGCCATCCTGCAGATGAATGTCGGCCGCGAGATCAGCCGCCGTCTGCGCGCCGCCGATCACCAATTGTTCGTGGCGAGGTTCAGCCCGAGGCATTGAGGGCATCCATACGGCCGCCCTGCCGCAGGCGGGATGTGGCTTGATTTGCACGGCCGGATATGTACCTTGCTGTTCCCCCGGATCGGGGTGCCATGGCTGGAGTGAACGATGGGTATCGAAGATCAGATTGCAGGTTTCCGCACACGGGCCGAGGATTTCTCGGACCGGATCGAAGCGCTGCGGAGGTCTCTTTGACGTCGAGGTCAAACAAGAGGACCTGCGCGAGCTGAACGCGCGCATCGAGGATCCCGATCTCTGGAACAATCCCGAACAAGCCCAGAAGCTGATGCAGGAACGCACGCGTCTGGAGCGCCTGCTCAAGACGTTCAACGATGCGAAGGACAAGCTCGACGACCAGGCCACGCTGTTCGAGCTCGGGGCCGATGAGGGGGACCGGGATTCGCAGGTCGAGGCGGTGCAGGGCCTGGCCGAGGTCGAGACGGTCATCGAGAAGCTGGAACTGGCGCAGATGCTCGGCGGCGAGAACGACGCCGAGTCGGCCTTTCTCGACATCAATGCCGGCTCCGGCGGCACCGAGGCCCAGGACTGGGCCGAGATGCTGCTGCGCATGTACCTGCGCTGGGCCGAGAAGCACGGATTCAAGACCGAGCTGATGGAATGCACCGCCGGCGAGGAGGCGGGCATCAAGTCGGCGACGGTTTCGGTCAAGGGCGAGTATGCCTACGGTTACCTGAAGGCCGAGATCGGCGTGCACCGCCTGGTGCGCAAGTCGCCGTTCGACTCCGGCAACCGACGCCACACCTCGTTCGCCTCGGTGTTCGTCTATCCCGACATCGAGCGCGAGATCGAGATCGACATCAACGAGTCGGACGTGCGTACCGACACCTACCGCGCCTCGGGCGCCGGCGGCCAGCACGTCAACAAGACCGATTCGGCCATCCGCCTGACGCATCTGCCGACCGGCATCGTCGTGCAGTGCCAGAACGACCGTTCGCAGCATAAGAACCGGGCCACGGCCTGGAAGATGCTGCAGGCACGCCTGTACGAGCATGAACTGGAGAAGCGCAATGCCGAGAAGCAGGCGCTGGAGGACACCAAGACCGATATCGGCTGGGGCCACCAGATCCGTTCCTATGTTCTCGACCAGTCCCGCATCAAGGATCTGCGCACGGGCATGGAAACCAGCAATACGC
>CAZBLR010000019.1:0-10897 GCA_964492895.1 uncultured Zetaproteobacteria bacterium
AATCGCCGTTCCGTCCGGTGGGGTGACGGGGAACGTGAAGGCACTGATCGGCATACATCACGCGAAGCAGGGGCTGCCCTGGCTGGCGGATCTGGCCCTCGTCGGGGCGCTGGCCTGGATGGCTTCCGGATGGTTGCAGCACCCGGCGTTGCCGTCACTCTCCCCTGCCCGGCAGTCTGCCCCATCTCCCGGGACCCCCGTGGATATCGCCACCCTGGCGGCCATGCCGTTGTTCGGTCAGGCCGAAAAGAAGGCCGCATCGAAACCGATGCCGGTCGTGCCCAGCACCCTGAACCTGAAGCTGGTGGGCACTGCAGTGACCGACCACGGCTCGGTCGCCATCGTCCAGGGTGCCGGCAACAAGCAGAAGGTGGCCATGGTCGGGGATGCACTGATGCCCGGCGTGGTGCTGAAGCGGATATCGACGGACGCCATCGAGGTGGCGCATCAGGGGCGGCTGGAGCGCATCAACCTGCCCAAATCGACCCTGACACAGGCCACGGCCGGGAACGCCATCCCGGTTCCGGTTCCCCGGGCCGCGGCTGTAGGACCGGCGGTCACGGGCATGTCCGGGATGATGCGCCAGGCGCGGCTGGTGCCGCATTTCGATCGGGGGGAGGTCGACGGCATCCTGGTTGCGGGCGTGCAGCCCGGCTCCGTGTTCGCGGCCGTGGGGCTGCGCAGCGGCGACGTGATCCGCTCCCTGGACAAGAAGCCGATCCATACGCCGCAACGGATCACGGGTCTGTACCGGGCCCTCATCGAGGCCCGGCCCGTCGATATCGGCCTGGAACGCGGCGGCAAGCGTCTGCAGCTGCATTACAAGCCGGAAGCACCTTAGGTGCGGATGCTGGGGAGGGGGAAGAACGTGAGATGGAATGTGCGGGCAGTGGTCGTCTTGCTGGCGGCCTTCATGGCATGGTCACCGCCGGCGCTGGCCAAGGACGTCACACTGAACTTCAAGGGCGCCGACATCCGGGCGGTGATCGAATACGTCGCCGGGATCACGGGCAAGAATTTCCTGGTCGACAACCGCGTCAAGGGCACGGTGACCATCATCTCCCCCAAGCCGATCCCCGAGCAGCATGTCTACGACGTCTTCCTCTCCGTGCTCGAGGCGAACGGCTACGCGGCGATCCCCAGCGGTTCGGTGGTCAAGATCATGCCGCGGGCCGAGAGCAAGCAGGAAGGGATTCCGGTCGAGAAGGGCCGCGTACCGCGCAGCGACCGGATCGTCACGCAGGTCATCCGGCTCGAGCATGCCGATGCCCAGCAGTTGGTCGGCATCCTCAGCCCGCTGATCTCGCCGAACAGCCAGCTGGTCGCCTACCCGCCGGGGAACATGCTGATCCTGACCGACAGCGCCAGCAATATCGCCCGCATGCACGAGATCCTGGACATGGTGGACCGTGCGAACGCCGCCAGCGTCAAGCTGTACAGGCTGCAATACGCCTCGGCCGACAAGATGGCGCAAACCCTGACGAGCCTGTATGGCGGCACCGGCACCGGCGCCGGCCAGCCGGGCCGGGTCAAGGTGCTGGCCCACCAGCCCGGCAACATCCTGATCGTGGTGGCTCCGTCCGAACTCGGGTCCGAGATCGCCAACGTCATCGGCCGCCTGGACGTGAAGCCCGAGCACGAGACCGGGAGCGTGCAGGTGCGCTATCTGAAGAATGCCGATGCCAAGGATGTGGCCAAGGTGATCAATCAGCTGGTCAGCGGCCAGGGGATGGGCCCGCCCCGGGCAAATGCCAAGCCGCTTTTCGAGGGCGATGTGAAGGTCGTGGCGGATTCCGCGACCAATGCCCTGCTGATCACGGCCGATCCGACCGATATGCGGGCGGTCAATCACATCATCGACAAGCTCGATATCCGCCGCCTGCAGGTGCTGATCGAGGCGCTGATCGTCGAGGTCAGCGGCGACGATGCCCAGCAGCTGGGCATCGAGTGGATGTCCGGGCAGTCGATCAACAACAACCGCCTGACGGTGGCCGGGGCCCAGAACTTCGGCACGATCGGATCGGTGGCCGGGGCCATCCAGAACAATGCGGGGCAGGCGTCCAACGCGGCCGCCGTCGCCGCGGCACTGCCCACCGGCGTCACGGTCGGGGTGCTCAGGGGCTCCCTGCTGGGAGGCAGCGTGACCATGGGGGCCCTGGTCCATGCCCTGCAGGCCACGACGAATGCCGACATCCTGTCCACGCCCGACATCCTGACCATGGATAACGAACCGGCGGAGATCATCGTCGGCCAGAATGTTCCGTTCGTGACCGGCCAGAACGCGACCCAGGGCGGCACGGCCGTGCCGTTCCAGACCATCCAGCGCAAGGACATCGGCCTGACGCTGAAGGTCACGCCGCAGATCTCCGAGGGCAACACGGTACGCCTGAACATCTACCAGGAGGTGTCGAGCATCAGCAACACCACCGGTGCCGCGGACATCATCACCAACAAGCGCTCGCTGAAGACGGTGGCCCTGGCCCAGAACCAGCAGATGCTGGTGCTCGGCGGCCTGATGCGGGAGGACACCAGCAGCACCGTCAATCGCGTGCCCTGCATCGGTGCCGTTCCGATCGTGGGCGAGCCGTTCCAGTACACCTCGAACACGCGCGTCAAAACCAACCTGATGATCTTCCTGCGCCCCACCATCGTGCGCAGCGACAACGACATCCAGGCCATCACCGAAGAGAAATACCGGGATATGAAGGATCTCTACGAGCACCCCGCCCCCAAAGGCACGATCTTCTTCCCGCGCCAGAAAAAACGCCTGCCGGGGGACATGGCGCCGGGGTTGACGCCTCCCGGGCATAAGGCCGCCTTGCCGGCGCCGGCGCCTTAACGGGACGCGTCATGCGCGAAATGCAGCGGATCGATGACGGCCGGGTGGATGCGGAAAGGGCGACCCGCTTTCCGATGGCGGTGTTGCGCCAGGGACCGTTGCTTCCGTTGAGGCCGGAGGACGGGGCCGGGGACCGGCTGCCGGTGGCGGTGCCGGCGCAGGGCGCGTGGCCGTGGATGCTGCTCGACGATGTGCGTCGCGAATTCGGCATGGAGGTCGAGCCGGTGCTGGTTCCGGCCGATGCCATCCTGACGGCGCTGAACCGGGTGTTCGACATGGCCTCGGCCTCGGCCGAGCAGATGCTCGAGGATTTCGGGGACCAGGCCGATCTGGCGCAGGAGTTCGAACAGGTGGGCGACCTGCTCGAATCCGAGGATGCGGCGCCGGCGATCCGGCTGGTCAACACCCTGATCGGCCAGGCGCTGAAGGAACGCGCCAGCGACATCCATATCGAGCCCTTCCAGGATCACGTGCTGGTGCGCTTCCGGGTCGACGGCGTGCTGCATACCGTGATCCAGCCGCCGAAGGGGGTCCAGGCGGCCGTGACCAGCCGTATCAAGGTCATGTCCGGCATGGACATCGCGGAGAAGCGCCAGCCCCAGGACGGCCGCTTCCGGGTCAGGGTCGCCGGGCGGGAGGTGGACGTGCGCGTATCCGCCTTGCCCACGACCTTTGGGGAGCGGGTCGTGATGCGCCTGCTCGACCGCAGCAGCCGGTTGCTGACCCTGAAGGAGCTCGGCATGAGCGACGGCCAGCTGCAGCTGATGCGCCAGACGCTCGATTCGCCGCACGGCATCGTGCTGGTGACCGGACCGACCGGCTCCGGCAAGAGCACGACCCTGTATGCCGGGCTGATGTCCCTGGATCGTTCGCAACGCAACGTGCTGACCATCGAGGATCCGATCGAATACCAATTGGAGGGTGTCGGCCAGATGCAGGTGCAGGGCCGGATCGGCGTCACGTTCGCCGCCGGGCTGCGTTCCATCCTGCGCCAGGATCCGGACATCGTGATGATCGGGGAGATCCGTGATCTGGAGACGGCCGAGATCGCCGTGCAGGCGAGCCTGACCGGGCATCTGGTGCTCTCCACGTTGCACACCAACGACGCCCTGTCCGCCATCGTGCGCCTGCGGGACATGGGCGTGGAGCCGTACCTGGTGGCGTCGTCGCTGATCATGGTGCAGGCGCAGCGCCTGGTGCGCGTGCTCTGCACGCATTGTCGACGGGAAAGGGCGGTCCATGCGGACGACCTGCAAGCGCTGGGGGTGGATGCCGCCGTCTTCGGCGACGCGCCGGTATTCGATGCCGTGGGATGCGAGCGCTGCATGCACACCGGGTTCCACGGCCGCATCGGCATCTACGAGATGGCGGCGGTCTCCGAGGCCATGCGTACGGCCGTGCACGAGGGAAAGGGATTGCCCGACCTCAGGCGCCTGGCCCGGAGCGAGGGCATGGTCGGCCTGCGCCAGGATGGCGCCCGCCACGTGGCGGCGGGCATCACCTCGGTCGATGAGGTGCTGCGCGTCACGCGGGCGGACGACGTGGTGGTGCCGGCGTGAGCCTGTTTCTGTACGAGGCGGTCGACGCGCGCGGCCGGTCCTTGAGCGGCGAGGTCGAGGCCGACTCGGAGCGCGCCGCACGCCGGTTGCTGAAGGGCCGGAGGCTGGTGCCGCGCCGGATCAGGCCGGCGCCGGCTGCACAGCCGGCCGTGCCGGGCGGACGCAGGCATCTGAGCGGCGAGGACACCATGACCTTCCTGCAGCAGCTGGCGGCATTGTTCGGTGCCGGGGTGCCGCTGGCCGATGCCCTGGGCTCGATCGCCGAGGGCATGGAATCGGGCCGGGCCCGCCGGTCGGTGATGGCGATGCGGCAGCATGTGCTCGAGGGGGGCTCCCTGGCCCAGGCCTTGCGCCGGCAGGGACTGGACGAGGTGGTATGCAATATGGTGGCGGCCGGCGAAGAGACCGGCCAGCTGGAGGCGGTGGCCAACCGCCTGGCCGATCTCTTGGAGCACCGGCAGCGGCTCAGGCAGGAGCTGCTGTCGGCAACCCTGTACCCGGCCATCATCATGGGGTTCGGCATGCTGGTGCTGATGTTCCTGCTGGCGTACGTCGTGCCGCAGATCATGACCGTGTTCGACCGCGCCGGCAGCGCCCTGCCCCGGGTGACGGTCTGGGTCATCACGGCCTCCTCGCTGTTCCGGCACTACGGCCTTCACATGCTGGGGCTGCTGGTCCTCGCCGGTATCGGTTATCGCCTGGCGATGCGCATGCCGGAATTCCGGCGCCGCCGGGATGCGGCGCTGCTGCACCTGCCGGGCGCCGGCAACCTGCTGGCCAAGATCGAGACTTCGCGCTTCGCGCATACCCTGGGCATGCTGCTGTCGGGCGGCGTGCCCATCCTTCCGGCCGTGCAGATCGCCCTCGAGAGCCTGCGCCTGGCACCGGTCAGGGAGGCCGTGACCGGTGCCGGCGAGGCGCTGCGCGAGGGTGGCAGCCTGGCCGGCAGCCTGCGCCAGAGCCGGGCGATCCCATCGTTGGCCGTGCAGATGATCCAGGTCGGCGAGCAGAGCGGCAGGCTGGGTGAGATGCTGCTGCGCGTGGCCGGCAATTACGAGCAGGAGGCCTCGCGCCATCTGAAGCGGACCGTCACCCTGCTCGAGCCGCTGCTGATCCTGCTGATGGCGCTGATGGTCGGGGCGCTGGCCATGGCCATCCTGCTGCCGATCGTGCAGATGAACGACCTGATCCGATGATGCGCTGGCCGCTCACGATCCGCTATGCGTTCGTCCTTGCCTGCGCGCTGCCGTGGTTCGCAGCCGCTGCCCACGCGGCGGAGCCCGCCGAGGTCTACCGGCAGGCGATCGACCTGGCGGCGCGGGACCATGCAGCGGAGGCCGTGGCCATGCTGCAGGGTGCGCTGGCGGTGCTCCCCGCTACCGATATCTGGCACGACAGGATGGCGGCCGCCGAGGCGCTGATCGCCATGCGCCGGCAGCATGCCGAGGCGCTACCGATCGGCGGCAACGATGCCTATGTGCAGCTGATCCGGGCCTACCTGCGGCACGAAGCGGTGCCGGCCCGTCGCTCGCCGTGGATCCCGGCCTTGCTGGGGGCGCTGCTGCCGGGCAGCGGCCACCTGTGGCTGGGCCGGCCGCACGATGCCTGGGTGGCGGCGGTGATGGTGTGGCCGATGCTGCTGTTGACGCTGTGGGCATACCGGCGCGGCATGGGGCCGGTGACGGTCTTCTTCGCGCTGGTCACGGTCTGGCTGTGGTCGGGCACGGTCTTTTCCGCCTGGTCGCTGGCCGAGCGCGGCGACTTCGAGTCGTACATGGCGTGGTGGCAGGGACTGTGGCAGGCCTCCGCGTTGCCGGGAAGGCCATGGTAGCCGGCCTGCGCCTGTACGGGTTGCTGCTCGTCGCCAGCCTTGCCGCTGCGGGGCTGTGGCGTGGTCTCGGTTTTCCGGCCTGTCCGCCGCAGACCTTCGAAATCCTGAGCTACCAACGGCTGTGGGGTGAGCTCGACGGGCGCAGCTGCCCGTCCTATCCGGTGTGCTCGCTATATGCGAGGGAGGCCATGGGCCGCTATGGCCTGGTGCTGGGCTCGTGGCTGATGCTCGACCGGCTGATCCACGAGTCGGACGACCTGCGCCGGGGCCCGTGGATCGTCTGGCAGGGAGAGCGGCGCCTGTACGACCCACTGGCAAGGAATACAACCTGGGCGAATCGGGAGGGACGATGAAAAGGAACAACGAGCGTGGATTCACGCTGCTCGAGATCATGGTCGTCGTGACCATCATCGGCATCCTGGCCGCCTTGATCGCACCCCGGTTCATGGAGCAGGCCGATGAGGCCAAGGTCAAGGCCACGCGCGCCCAGATGGAAAGCATCTCCCAGGCGCTGAAGCTGTTCCGCCTGCAGCAGAACCATTATCCCACCTCGGCACAGGGGCTTCAGGCCCTGGTACAGCCGTCCGGGGACGGGAAGCGTTATATGGACAAGGTGCCCAAGGATGCCTGGGGCCATGATTTCGTTTACCTGTGCCCCGGCGTGCACGGTGACTTCGATCTGCTCTCCTACGGGGCCGACGGCAAGCTCGGGGGCAGCGGCAACGATGCCGATATCGGCAACTGGCAATAGGGGCATGCCGGCACGCGCGGCGGTGTCCGCGGAATGCGGGGGCTTCACCCTGCTGGAGATCATGCTGGTGCTGGCCATCATGGCCGTCGCCGTGGCCATGGTGGTGCCCGAGTTCTTCTCCGGCCGCAGCACCTCGCTGAACGACGAGGCGCGCAGGCTGCAGATGGCGATGCGCCTTGCGGCGGAGGATGCGCAGGTATACGGGGTGCCCGTCCGCTGGGCTGCGACCGTGCATGCCTACCGTTTCGAGAAATGGGATACGGCGGGGACATGGGATGTCGTGGACCACGGGCCGCTGCGGCCGTATGCCCTGCCCGCCGGTATCGGCATCGCCGGCGTCAAGCAGGCGCAGGGGCCCTCCATGATCCTGATGATGCCACCGATGGATGCGACGGATGCGCCCAGGGTCGACGGTGAGCGTGCGGTCGGACAGGTGCTGTTCTGGCCGGACGGCTCCCTGACGATGGCCGATATCGAACTGGCCCGGGATGGCGCGGGTGTGCATACGCCGTCGGATTCGAGGCGGCTGCACCTGCGACCGGGGCTTGGCGGCATCCGCCTGGCCGATGCCGGCGGATGAACGGCGGGGGTGCGATGCGGCAGCAGGGGTTCACGCTGCTCGAGGTGCTGGTGGCGCTGGCGATCGCCGCGACGGCGCTGATGGTAATGGTGGGCCGCCTCGGGGCCTCGGCCGATGTGCAACGGACCCTGTCGGCGCAGGCGCTGATGCTGGATACGGCAATCGATGTGCTCGATCGCAGCCGTCTCGCCCAGGACAGCGGCGGCGCATTCCGGGAAACGGACGGCCGGGTGCGGGCGGACGGACTGACGGTGTCCTGGAAGAGCACCTTCGTGCCCACGGTCCAGCCGGGGATGGTTCGCCAGAACGTCGAGGTCTCCCTGCCGGGGGAGCCGCAGTTGCGCCTGTTCCGCTACCGGCTCGCGAAATGACGAGACGGACGCGCGCATCTCCGCTCTCCATGGCATCGGAGTCGGGGTTCACGCTGATCGAGATGCTGGTGGCTGTAGCGCTGTTCGCCATGCTCGTCGCCATCTGCTACACCGCCCTGGGGCCGGCGGCGGACGGGTTCCGCGATCTGGCCAAGGCGCGGGATGCGCTGGGTCGTACGGAGCTGATCGGAAGCCAGCTGCGCATGGACGCCGCCTATGCCATGGCATCGCAGGACCAGCGAGTCGTGCCGTTCTCCCTGCAGGCGGACCGGCGTGGGGCGGCGGCCCTCGACCAGCTGACGCTGATCACGCACGAGATCGGCTTGCCGACGCTGGTGCGGGTACATTATTTCGTCGATGAGTCGCGCAGCATGCTGGTGCGCGAATCCTCCCTGCCGTGGGCCGGGGACGGCGTGCAGCCCATGCGATGGGATCTCGGCCCGGTAAAATCCTTCCGCGTGGAGGCGATGGATGCCGGAGGCGGCTGGCTGCAGCGCTGGCCGGGCAAGGGCCTGCCCAGGGCCATCCGGGTCACGCTGCGCGATGCGCATGCACAGCGGCAATGGGTGCTGCCCATCGATGCACAGGATGCAGCAGCGCTGCAGAGGCAGTTCGCCATGTCCGGAACGGCCCGATGAACGCGCGGGCGAACGAGCGGGGCGTGGCGCTGATCCTGGTACTGGGCCTGCTGGCCCTGATCTCGGCCTGGGCCGTGCGCGCAGCCAGCGAGGACCAGGTCAGCCTCAGGCGGATCGAGAACATGCAGAACGCCGATCGGGCCATGTTGGGATCGGAATCGGGCTGGGCGCTGGCCCGCCTGATGCTCAGGAAGGACAGGCTGGCCGATGCCATCGACGACCTCGACGAGGCGTGGGCCCGGCCGCATTCCCCGTATCAGCTGGACGATGGCCGGGTCTCCGTGTCCATCGTGGATGCGAACCGCTACTACAACCTGAACGACCTGGTGCGCAACGGTGTCGTGCAACAGCAGGAGCTGAGGATCGTGCGCCGGCTGTTCGCCTCGGTGGACGTGCCGCAGGGCCTGGCCGATGCACTGGCCGACTGGATGGATGCGGACGGCCGGCCCACGGGCTACGATGGTGTCGAGGACAGCGGCTATCTCGACAGACCCTACGGGGTCAAGAACGCCCCGCTCGACAGCTTCGGGGAGTTGCTGCTGGTCAAGGGCTTCGATGCGCAGGTGCTGCAAAAGCTCGCCTCGGTGGCGACGGTGCTGCCGGTCATGGGCGAGCCGACGAGGATCAACATCAATACCGCATCGAAGGAGGTGCTGATGGCGGTGTGCGAAGGCATGAGCGCATCCGATGCCGAGTCGCTGATCCAGTCGCGGCAATCCTCGCCCTACTCCGCCGCTCAGCTGAAAGCCCTGGCGCAGATGCCCTCCGCACGCGATTGGGCCCATCCGCAGGTGCTGAAACGGCTGACGGTGCAGAGCGATGCGTTCATCGTGCGCACGGTGGGCATCTACCACGGCCTGCAATGGGGAGAGCAGTACGTCGCCTATCGCGATGCGCTCGGGAATATGCATACCGTATCGAGGCAGAGGTTGGGATGGACCGCGCAGGGATAGACGAGCCGGCACGCCGGCATGCAAGCTGGGACGGGCATACGCTGGCCTTTGCCGGCGGAGCATCATCCGGCGACGGTGCCACCCGGTACCTGTTGCTGGCCGATGTGCAGACCGAGGGCGGGGCACCGGTTCTCGACGATCAGCACCACGACATACCGGTTTCGGTGCTGTTGTGGCCGACCGAGCATCTGCTCACCCGGCATTTTTCCCTGCCGCTGGCGCATCCGCGTCTGCTCGATGCGGACATCCTGACGCAGGAGCTGTGCGAGCAGGCCGGTGATGCCGCATCGGATTACTGGCCTGCCTGGCAGGCCGGGGACGGCGATGACGGGGTCGAGGGCGTCGTGTTCGGTCTGCCGCAGCGGGCCAAGGAGACCCTGGCCTCGCAGCCTGGGTGGCAGGGGTGCGAGGCGATCGTGCCGGATGCCTGGGTGCGCCTGTCCGCCTGGCCGGATCCGGCCGGATCGCCGACGTCGACCGCGGCCGTCCTCGACGAGGATCGGGAAGGGCTGTTCGTCGGCGTGCGGGGCCCGGCAGGATGGCGGGGCATGCGCCGGATCAACCGGGCCCCGTGGAAAGCCGATGCGGACCTGGTCGAGGATGTGTTGCGCACGCTGGGGGCCATGGGCTGGCAGGCGGGGACCGACGGGTCGACCGGCAGGCTGTCGGCCGGGCTGCTGCGGCGTATGTCCGGGCCGTTGCAGCCATGGCACGGCCGCGAGGAAGCCGAGTACGGCTTACCCGACCGGCACCAGGCGAATCTCGAGGCCGCGGCATCGCATCGGCGCATCGATGTGAATTTCCGCCACGGCAGGTGGCGCAAGCCGACGGCGATGGGTGCCTCCTTGCGCCGCTGGCGGCATACACTCGTGTTGCTCGGCGTGGTTGTGATCGCGGCCTTTGCGGGCGGCATATGGAGCATGGTGTCGCTGCAACGGCAGGCCGATGCATACCGCCATGACATCGTTTCGGCCTTCCATCGCGGCCTGCCCGGTCAAACGGTGATGCTCGATCCGCTGGCGCAGCTGCGCATGGCGGCCCGGGGGAATATCGGCGATTCGGGGAACGATGATTTCATGCGCCGGCTTTCGCAGGTGGCCAAGGCCAAGGCATCGCTGCCGGACTGGCGCATCCGGGAGATCGATGACGATGATGACGGTATGCGCCTGTTCGGCGTGGCCGGTGACTTCGCCATGGTGAACCGCATCCGCGATGCGCTCGCTGCCGGCGGGGCCCGGGAAGTGCGTATCGAGGATACGGAGGCCCAGGGCAAGCAGGTCAGTTTCCGGATGGTGTGGCGATGAAGCGGATGGCGCGCGTGCGGGAACGCATCGACGGCATCAAGGCCCGGCTGCTGCCGAGATATCAGCGCCTG